>CAMAQD010000013.1 GCA_945860385.1 Flavobacterium psychrophilum | reverse complement strand
TATTCAGTTATACAAGGCCTTTTGCAATCTTTTTTGAAAGTATTTTTTAAATCACTGACTTTTCGATATTTACAAGTAGGCTTTTTTAATCATTTGTGATTTTATGGTTGTCGTTTTTAAGGATTCTAATAGTTTTGCCCCGTTTAAAGGAATACTTGTCTATAAATGATGCGACGATTAATACCGATTTGCTGAAGTGAAATCAAAAATACTATCTCATTATGATACTAAACAGCTCTTATCAATCTGCTTTTTTGGGTTTTTGCTTTTTTTAGCAACTTTTGGGGGTACCACAGACTAGGCTTTGACCAGGAGTTGACCAGGAGTTGACCAGGAGTTGACTGGGAGTTGACTGGGAGTTGAGTAAGTTCAAGCTATTCTAAAATATATAATCCGATAGCTCTTTATGAAAACCAATGCCCTAGCCCTGATGGAAACGACATCCTCTTGTGCCGGGGTTCGGCACAAGAGATACAGTGGACAGCAGGATTAAGCTTCTTGAAAAAACTAATCCTATATATAATGTATAAACTTGTCCTTATATATTGTGTGTATTTTTGTAATGCGCTATATTTGCAGTCACAAAATTAAAAACAATGATTAAGATTAGTTTGCCTGATGGGTCAGTTAAAGAGTTTGCAGCAGGAGTTACTCCTATGGATGTTGCTATTAGCATTAGTGAAGGATTTGCCAGAAATGTGATTTCGGCTTCTTTTGATGGTACAATTGTGGAAACCACGACTCCTTTGACAACGGACGGCAGTCTTATATTATATACCTGGAATGACGAAGGTGGCAAAAAAGCTTTCTGGCATTCGACTTCGCACGTGATGGCGCAGGTTCTTGAAGAAATGTATCCTGGAATACAACTGACTCTTGGGCCAGCAATAGCGAATGGTTTTTATTATGATGTAGATTTTGGAGACCAAAAGATTACTGATGCTGATTTCAAAAAAATTGAAAATCGGGTTTTAGAAATTTCGAGAGAGAAACACGAATTCAAATTGCGTCCTGTTTCTAAAGCCGAAGCTTTGGAGGTTTATAAAAACAATGTTTATAAAACGGAGTTGATTTCGAATCTGGAAGACGGAACGATTACTTTTTGTGACCATTCTACTTTTACCGATTTGTGTCGTGGGGGTCATATTCCAAACACTGGTATCATTAAGGCGATGAAAATTATGAGTATCGCTGGCGCTTACTGGCGTGGTGATGAAAAAAACAAGCAGTTGACTCGTGTTTATGGGATTTCCTTTCCAAAACAAAAAGATTTGACTGAATACTTAGAATTATTGGAAGAGGCTAAACGTCGTGACCATAGAAAACTAGGAAAAGAATTAGAATTGTTTGCTTTCTCAGCAAAAGTGGGTCAAGGTTTGCCTTTGTGGTTGCCTAAAGGAGCTGCACTTCGCGATAGATTAGAGCAATTTTTGAAAAAAGCACAAAAGAAAGCGGGCTACGAGCAAGTAGTAACACCACATATTGGACAAAAAGAATTGTACGTGACTTCAGGTCATTATGCTAAATATGGTGCTGATA
Source organism: Flavobacterium psychrophilum (assembly GCA_945860385.1). Classification (GTDB taxonomy): domain Bacteria; phylum Bacteroidota; class Bacteroidia; order Flavobacteriales; family Flavobacteriaceae; genus Flavobacterium; species Flavobacterium psychrophilum_K. Next base: position 109,613 of record CAMAQD010000013.1, on the reverse strand, counting down.
GTTTTCAACCGATAAATACTCCTGCCGAAGGGGAAGAGTTTTTGTTGAAACCGATGAACTGTCCTCACCACTGTGAAATTTACAATGTAAGACCTTGGTCGTATAAAGATTTGCCAAAACGTTATGCTGAATTCGGTACTGTTTATAGATACGAACAAAGTGGCGAATTGCACGGTTTAACTCGTGTTCGTGGGTTTACTCAAGACGATGCGCATATTTTTTGTACACCAGATCAATTGGATCAGGAGTTCAAAAACGTGATTGATTTGGTATTGTATGTTTTTGGTTCCTTAGGATTCGAAAACTTTACAGCACAAATTTCGTTGCGTGATCAGGAAAATAGAGAGAAATATATAGGTAGCGATGAAAACTGGGAGAAAGCAGAAAATGCGATTATCAATGCTGCTGCCGACAAAGGATTGAAAACTGTTGTCGCTTATGGCGAAGCGGCTTTCTATGGTCCGAAGCTGGATTTTATGGTGAAAGATGCCTTGGGAAGACAATGGCAATTGGGAACCATTCAGGTAGATTATAACTTGCCGGAACGCTTTGAATTGACTTATAAGGGTTCAGATGATCAATTACATACACCGGTGATGATTCACAGAGCTCCATTCGGATCGATGGAACGTTTTATCGCTATTTTGATTGAACATACAGCAGGAAAATTCCCGCTTTGGTTGATGCCGGAACAGGCTATAATCTTATGTTTGAGTGAGAAATATGAAATATATGCGAAAAAAGTTTTAAATCTGCTAGAAAATCACGAAATTCGCGCCCTTATTGACAACAGAAATGAGTCAATTGGAAGAAAAATAAGAGATGCAGAAATGCAGAAAACCCCGTTTATGCTGATTGTAGGCGAGGAAGAAGAGAAAAACGGAACTATATCCATACGTCGTCAAGGACAAGAAGGAAATGGCAATATGAGCGTCACAATTGAAGAATTTGCTGCAATTGTAAACGAAGAAATAGGCAAAACATTAAAAACATTTACAGTTTAACTTAAATTATAAAGTCATAGCAATAAGAAGCAATAGAGGTTATCAACCTCGAGTAGAAAAAAAAGATGCCCATAGGATAAACAATCTTATCCGTGGTGTGCAAGAAGTAAGACTTGTGGGTGAAAATATCGAGCCAGGAGTTTTTAAACTTTCGGAAGCGTTACGATTAGCAGACGAATTCGAATTGGACTTGGTTGAAATTTCGCCAAATGCAGAGCCACCTGTTTGCAAGATAATGGACTATAAAAAGTTCGTTTACATGCAAAAGAAACGTGAAAAAGAGCTTAAAGCAAAATCTACTCAAATTGTAGTGAAAGAAATTCGTTTTGGTCCTCAAACGGATGAACACGATTATGAGTTTAAAAGAAAGAATGCTGAAAAATTCCTAAAAGAAGGTTCAAAATTGAAAGCATTTGTTTTCTTTAAAGGACGTTCGATAATTTATAAAGATCAAGGACAAATCTTGTTATTGAGATTGGCTACCGATCTTGAAGAATTTGGAAAAGTAGAAGCCATGCCTGTTCTTGAAGGAAAAAGAATGATTATGTTTATTGCTCCCAAGAAAAAGAAGTAAGCAGTTGGCAGACAACAGATACCATATAGCATAAAAATAAGGAGTTTGCTTGCAAGCTCGCAAAGATAAGTAAGTAAGAATAAATTAAAACACTAGGAAAAAATGCCTAAAATGAAAACCAAATCTAGCGCCAAGAAACGATTTAAAGTTACTGGTTCTGGAAAGATTAAGAGAAAACATGCTTTCAAAAGTCACATTTTGACCAAGAAATCTAAAAAACGTAAATTAGCTTTGACACATTCAGCGTTAGTTCACAAAACAGATATGAAAAGCATCAAACAACAATTAAGAATTCTATAAGACTTCTTTAGGTTAAAACAATTTAAAATAACCTTGGAGTATGGCCTTAAGTTCCCTTGATTAAATTCGGGACGCCTGCTACAAAAAAAACAGAAAAATTATGCCAAGATCAGTAAATTCAGTTGCTAAGAGAGCAAGAAGAAAAAAGATAATGAAGCAAGCCAAAGGTTTCTTTGGTCGTCGTAAAAACGTTTGGACAGTTGCTAAAAATGCGGTTGAGAAAGCAATGTGCTACGCTTACCGTGACAGAAAAGTGAATAAAAGAAATTTCCGCTCTTTGTGGATTCAACGTATCAACGCTGGAGCCCGATTAGAAGGAATGTCTTATTCAGAACTAATGGGAAAAATCAAAAAGAATAATATCGAATTGAACCGTAAAGTTCTTGCCGATTTAGCGATGAATCACCCAGTAGCTTTCAAAGCCATACTTAATAAAGTAAAATAAACGTTTTATCAACTCAATTTAAGATTACTTACTTATAGAAAAATCCCAATCGAAAGGTTGGGATTTTTTGTATTTAGGGCAGAACAGTTTGCTTTATGACAACAGTTATCCCGTTATTCATTTCAAAAAAATTATCCGAAGGTTATACTAAAAAGAGGTAACTTTTTTGGAATATTAAATTTAGAAGCAATACTAATCAAAATGAAACAAAATGCCTTTCCTTTATAACTAAAATATTTACTTTTTGTTATTTAAAATAAATGAAAATTTATAGACGAGCTGCAATCAGCGACGTGATTGTCATTAAAATTTAACAAGCAAATATGCCTGTAAATTCATCTACTAAATTTGAAATATAGAATTATTATCGGCCTGATTCAATTCATATTGGTATTTCGTTATATTTGTTAGAGGAAAAGCAGAAGTTTTTTTTCACACACAAACGTTTTATGCCACTTTTTATAGACTCAAACTTCATAAAATGGTACTACAAGAATACTCACCTTGTTCAATGCTGTCTGAACACATTCGTACTTTCCGACTGGTGCATTATGAGTTTAAATTTGATGGCTCACTACCTATTAAAGCCTATCCGCCAAGGCCTGAACAATGTTTGAGCTTTTACGCAAGAGACTTTGAAACTGTTGAATATCAAAATAGTGGAACAAAGACAGGCAATCTTCCTACGGTTTTATTTGGGCATCAAACAGAAGTTACGAACCGCTTTGTAGGGAATAATTTTTTATTGATTCAGGTAGTTTTCAAACCAGGCGGTTTATATAGGCTAACGGGTATTCCCTCTAATTATCTTACCAATCAATATATTGATGCTGAAACCGTTTTTTCAAAGGAAATTAAACAAGTGAATGACCAGATAAATGACTGCAAAACATTCCTGCAAATGATTGCAGTGGTCGAAGCCTTTTTGCTTCACGAGTTAAAACGAAAGGTGTCTGATATTCATCCTTTGGACATAGCTACAACAAATCTGTTTGCGAGCGAATGGATTCCAAGCGTTGATGTTTTGGCAAAAAAATCATACCAATCTACGCGTCACTTTGAGCGGAATTTTAAAGAACGGATGGGCATTTCACCCAAATACTTTTTGAAGGTAATGCGTTTTGAAAATGCTTTTAGAATGAAAAATAAAAACCCTCAATTGGATTGGTTAAGCATAGCGATTCATTGCGGATATTACGACTATCAGCATCTTGCCAAAGACTACAAAGACTTAACTGGACAAACGCCAAATCAATTTCACGTAATGGATTTAAAAGCGCCCGAGAGGTTATTTGGAGAAGCTGACACCTATTGAAAAATGTCGCGTTTGTACCACTGAACTTTCTTGCTGCTGTTTTTTCTTTGCATTCAACTTAAAACTATTTCAGTATGCAAAGACGAAAATTTATTGCAACAGCGGCTGCTTCCATTCCAGCCCTTGCACTCGGACAAGCGCTTTCGGCGCGAGAAAACAGAACAGACAAAGGTTTTGTTGTAAAAGCAAACGAAAGCAGATTCAAAGAATCCACCCTACTCTTTGGTGGTACAAGCCCTAACGACATTAAAGTCTCCAGCAAAGACACTGATGGAACACTAACTGTATTTGAATACATCGGAAATGTAAAAGGTGGCCCACCGCTCCATCTTCACCACAATCAAGATGAAATTTTCTTTATTATTGAAGGCGAATATACTTTTAAAGTGAGTGATACTATTCATAAATTAAAAAAGGGTGATACGATTTTTTTGCCTAGAAAAGTGCCTCACGCTTTTGCACAAACCTCTGAAAAAGGGCAAATGTATTTTATGTTTCAACCGTCAGGTAAAATGGAAGATTTTTTTAGAAAACTTGCCACTTTTAAAGGGCAACCGACTCCAGAAGAAGGAGCTAAATTGTTTTCAGACCACGAAATGGAAGTAGTAGGTCCACCTTTGGAATTTTGAAATCCTCCCAAAATTTAAAATGGGATTTAACAGTTAAAGTTATATTGCAAGTCTAGCAAAAACAAGGAATTTATTTCTATATTTTAAAAATAGTCATTGCAATAATTATCGGGATTTAAGAGGCAGAAATGCCTCTTGTTTTTTGGCGTAGTGCACTTGTATTTTTTTTAAAAATTTTCTTTATCAAGATGGCTTAGACAGCCGAAAACTCAATAGCACTTTATCCAGATTAATGTTAAAGACTCTAGATTTAAGTTTCATTAGTACAATTTTATTATATTTGTCGGCAATTCGATAGGGGTTCATAAAGCGAATTTATTTGCGATGATAGTGGACAGAACATAACGAACAAACAAAAATAATTTCAATGGAAAACGTACAGGACAATCCTAAAATTCTTAAAAATAAATATATACCCACAACAGAATTTTATAGCCAAATCATTGACAGTCTTCAAGATTATTCGATTTTTACGATTGATAATAACTTCATCATAAACAGTTGGAGTTCTGGCTCTGCAAAAATATTTGGTTACGAAACAGAAGAAGTAATTGGCGAACCGTTCGATTTAATATTTACTGCCGAAGATTTAAAAAATGGAATTCCACATAAGGAAATCGAGACCGCATTAAAAGAAGGCAGAGCAACTGATAATAGATGGCATATTGCTAAAGATAAAACTGAGTTTTATGCTTACGGATTGGTTTTCCCACTCATAGGTTTAGATGGAGAGATGTTGGGTTATGTGAAAATTTTGCGTGACTTAACCGAAAGGAAACAGTCAGAAGATGCGATAAAAAAATATGTAAAAGAATTGGAAGAACTCAATACTCATAAAGAGAGTGTGATGGCAATACTTTCGCATGATTTAAGAAGTCCTCTTTCTGGCATAATAGGTATTTCAAAATATTTAAAAGAAAATTTTAAAGAAATGAAACCTGAAGTAGTTCAAGAAATGCTCGATTTACTGCATAAATCATCAATAGATGAATTGGAAATGTTAGATTATTTAGTGGAATGGGCAAGAATAAAATACGCATCGGATGTATTCTCGCCAACCAAAGTAAAACTTACCGAATATATTGATAAAGTTTTTGCTTCTCTGAACGAAACAGCTACTTTAAATACCATAAATCTTCACCACGAAATAGAAGAAAATACCACAGTATTTGCAGACGGTAAAATGCTGATTTCGATTATTCAAAATATCGTTTCAAATGCCATAAAACATACAGAAAAAGGCGGTACTGTAAAGATTTCGGCAAAAACTAAAGACGATAAAATTATTGTTCAGGTCAAAGATACCGGAATTGGAATGTCAAAAGAAATAATAGAAAAACTTTTTACACCTCAAATGAAAACCCTTTCGGAAACGAGAAAAAAAAATAAAGGAGCAGGAATTGGATTATTATTGGTAAAAGGATTTCTAGAAAAAAATGACGGTGAAATATGGGTAGAAAGTATTGAAGGTGAGGGTTCTACATTTTATTTTACCTTACCCACGGAGAAACCTTTACATAAAATAGGCAGTTCAGACGAAATTATGTTTGACGAAAGTGCCTAAGACAATGAGTTCATTTTATTTGGATTTGTGATAATTTAAGCCTTGTTTTTTAGATAAAAATAATAAACCAAATTAAAACCAAGAAGCCCTGATAACATTAATTATCAGGGCTTCTTAATTCAAAATAAATAGAGCTAATTTACTAACTCATTTTAATTATTGGCTGTTTACTTTTACGACTAGTATCACAAAAATCATTTAAGAAATCGCGAAGATGTTTGTTAAATTTTATAGGTTCTTCTAAATTTGACACATGACCAGCAGTACTAATGACGTGAAGAACAGAACCTTTGATATTTTTATTTATGAATTTAGATTCGTTCAACGGAGTGACAACATCTTCTCTACCACATATAATCAGTGTAGGAATAGAAATGTCATCCAAAATAGAACAGGTTTCTGCGCGTTCGGCAAGTGCTATTAATCCTTGTGTAATAATGTGTTGGGAATTTGAAAAAACAACTTTACGCAACTTTTCGACCAATTCGGGCTTGTTAGCTATAGAACTCTCATGAAAGACATTTTTTATAAATCCATCGTTAAAATTACTCGGACCAAACTCCTTAATGTCACTTATAGTTTTATATCGGTTAACCTTCACGTCATACGAATCAGCTATACATTGAGTATCGCATAAAATCAAGGCCTCAAAACGACTTGGAAATCGTTTCATAGCATTAAGTGCTATAAATCCTCCCATAGATAAACCGCACAAAATAATTTTTTCTATACCTAATTTATCTATAAATAATATTAAATCATTGGCAAATAAATCCATACTAAGATGCGATTCTTCATCAATAGATTTTCCAAAACCTCTAATATCACAAGCAATTACTCGATGTGTAGATTCCAAAAAAGCCAATTGTTCGTGCCACATTGTTTTATCGAAAGGAAAACCGTGCAAAAACACAATCGGAATTAATCCTTCACCAAGATCGTCGTACGATATGTCGATACTATTAACATTTACCGATAAATTATACCCTTTTTTTGCAGTTACCATGTTTTTATTTTTTTAAATTCTCTCAAAAAGACGCTGTAAAAGTTCTTACAAAGTTATTTTGGAATTGCTAAAAAAACTTACATAATTTGAATCGAATATTATAAAATTTACTGTTTAAAAATAAAAAATTTTAGGGCAGGATCATCAAATTTGATTTTTTGATATGTGGTATAGCAACTGCACATTACAACTAAAGAACTTAATTGAATGGTTCGAGTGGAACAATTTAAAAAAAACTAAAAAAAGTAAGTTCTGACTTGTGACTTAACGGGAAGAATTAATTTGTTTTTTAAATGCAAAGAAATACACTACTGAAGACTAGCCAATAACTACAACCCATTTTATGTAGTCACGTCATTTTTCTAATAATTTTAATACTGAAACGCAAAATATTTGAAAATAATTTTATCCTAAAAAGATACTCAAAATATAATATACTATAGCAGCCAATAGTCCTGATACAGGAATTGTAAGCACCCAAGCCCACAAAAGACTCACTGTTACGCCCCAACGAACTGCCGAAACACGTTTAGTCAAACCAACTCCAATTATCGAACCTGTAATAGTGTGCGTCGTACTTACCGGAATTTTTAAATGTTCTGTAAAATATAAGGTCAAAGCTCCAGCGGTTTCAGCAGCTACTCCTTCAAAAGATGTCACTTTAGTAATTTTGGAACCCATTGTTTTTACAATTTTCCAACCACCACTCAAAGTTCCTGCTGCTATAGCAGAATAGCATGCCAAAGGAATCCAATCAGGCATTCTAAAGGTTCCGTCATCTTTAGGAAGGACAACATCCAACCATCCAGGTAAACTTTCTTGCGCAACACCACTAGTTTGAATATACACAGCAACTGCTGCTGCTATAATACCCATGACTTTTTGTGAATCGTTCCCACCATGACCCAAACTAAAGGCTGCAGAGGACACCAATTGCATTTTTTTCAAAGCTGCATCTGCTTGATAAAGGTTTAAACTACTAAAAATTAAAGCGAATAAGGAAACAGCCAATATGATGAACGCAACCAAAAACCATTTTATATTATGAGACTCAAATATTACACTCCAAAAATGAGAATCAAAACGTGGTTTTACTATTTCTTCATAAGGAACCATTTGGTTGTAAACAAACAAAATAGTTAGGGCCATTATGGTCAATGTAAATAGTTTTGGAAGAATACTTTTCTTGGAAGTGTTTAATAACCAAATCGATATTAAATAAGAGGCAAGTGCTCCAACAAGGGGAGCCAAGACAATAAAAGCAATAACAATTATGACTCCAGAGGGTATTCCTCCGTCTTTACCTGCTTTGTACCAACTAACAATATTGTACCAATATGAAGTTGTTCCGTCTGCCAATTCATAGCTTGAAAAACCGTGGACCGCGATAGCGTGAGCGAGCGCCGCTCCAGCAAAACCTCCAATTAAAGTATGGGAAGAACTCGATGGAATTCCCAACCACCACGTCAATAAATTCCAACAAATAGCAGCAATTACACCCGCAAGTATTACTACCAAATTAATTTCCATAGTGTGAGCCGTTTTGGCAACAGTATCTGCTACTCCAAAACCAAAAACCCAATACGCTAGAAAGTTAAAAAACGCAGCCCAAAGAACGGCTTGAAAAGGAGAAAGAACCTTTGTCGCGACAACTGTTGCAATGGCATTTGCAGCATCATGAAAACCATTGATGTAATCAAAAATCAAAGCCAAAACTATGATGACTATAAGTAACGTAAATTCCATAATTTTAATTAAAAGATTTAAAAAATTCTGAAATTTTTAAGAATGTTTTACAGAAATAGATTCTAAAACACTAGCTACCCCTTTACATTTGTCGGTTGCTGTTTCTAATACTGATAAAACCTCCTTATACTTAATAATGTTCTTGGCATCGGTCTCGTTCTCAAAAAGATCCGCAACAGCTTTGTCGTAAACATTGTCTGATTTGGCTTCCAATTTGTTAATTCTGGAACAAGCATCAGTAATATTCTTCATCTTTTTTAAATCTCTCAACTCTTTAACAGCAACATCAATATTTTGGCAAGCCTCCAAATTTATTTCGGTCAATTTTCTTATCGATTTTGTAATCTTGGCAACCTGATACAATCTCATTCTGCTTGCTGCGCCGTGAAGATTGTCAGCTACATTGTCTATTGAAGTAATCAACGAGTGGATGTCTTCTCGATCAAAAGGTGTAATGAAATTTCTGCTCAATTCAAGATTGGTTAATCGTGTGATATCCTCTCCTTTTTGTTCCAGTTCATCTATTTTCAAAAAAAGTTCGTCTCGTTCTTTCAAAGGCAGGTTGACTGCTTCGTGTAAAATAGAGGCTAATTGAACTAAATTGGTTGATGCTTCCTCAAAAAGCGGAAAGAATTTTTTGTCTTTTGGGACTAAAAATTGAAAAATACTATTTATAGACATTGTAGATAATTTTAGAGCAAAATTACTGCTTTAATTTAGCGCTAATGTTAAGCCAGTGTTAACAATTCATCTTCGATTTGAAAACTGTTCAAAAAATGCACCGTTTTCTCGATATCATAATGCAAGATTCGGTCTTCATTCACAAAAGGAACTTCTTCTCGATAGGATTTTAAAAACGTTTCGATACAATCACTAGATTTCAATGGCCTCCTGAATTCAATAGCCTGCGAAGCATTCATCAATTCAATGGCTAGGATTCGTTCTAAATTTTCCATCACACGCAACCCTTTGGTCGCCGCATTGGCCCCCATACTCACGTGATCTTCCTGACCATTGCTCGACACAATACTATCGACACTTGCTGGCGTGGACAATTGTTTGTTTTGACTGGCGATGCTCGCGGCTGTGTATTGCGGAATCATCAACCCCGAATTCAAACCCGGATTATCAACCAAAAAAGCGGGAAGATTTCTTAAACCCGAAATCAATTGAAAAGTTCTTCGTTCAGAAATACTGCCCAATTCAGCCAAAGCAATAGCCATAAAATCTAAAGCCAATGCTAAAGGTTGTCCGTGGAAATTTCCACCCGATATAATTTCGTCAGTATCAATAAATATATTTGGATTATCAGTCACCGAATTGATTTCGGTCTTGAATACATTTTTTACATAATCAATCGCATCCTTCGAAGCACCGTGAACTTGCGGAATACATCGAAAAGAATACGGATCCTGAACATGTTTTTTCTCCTGTATAATAATTTTACTTCCTTTCAAAAATTGAGTCACCCATTTCGCAGTCACAATTTGCCCTTTATGCGGTCGTATTGAATGAATTAATTCGTGAAAAGGCTCAATTCTTCCATCAAATCCTTCCAAAGAAATAGTACCAATCAAATCTGCCAAATACGAAAACTTGGAGGCTTTCATTAAAATATGCACGCCATAAGCACTCATAAATTGAGTTCCGTTCAACAAAGCCAAACCTTCTTTGGATTGCAATACAATAGGTTCCCACCTAAAATGTTTTAAAACTTCACCCGAATGTACTTTTTTACCTTGAAAAAAAACGTCTCCTTCACCCAATAACGGCAAAGACAAATGAGCCAAAGGCGCTAAATCGCCCGAAGCACCAAGCGAACCTTGAGTATATACAATAGGTAAAATGTCATTGTTATAGAAATCGACCAATCGCTCTACCGTTTGCAACTGAATTCCGGAATGTCCATAACTCAAAGATTGTATTTTGAGTAGCAACATCAATTTTACGATTGCAACAGGAACTTCATCACCTGTTCCGCAAGCATGGGATTTCACTAAATTTTCCTGCAGTTTCGAAAGGTTATCATTTGAAATTTTGACATTGCAAAGCGAACCAAAACCAGTATTGATACCATAAATAGGTTTCGAATGTGAAGCCATTTTGGCATCAAGATAAGCTCTACATTTTTGGATATTGACCTTAGCCTCATCGGATAATGCTAATGATTTTTGGTGCGAAATAATTTCTTGCAGTGTTTCCAAGGAAAGAACTTCAGTACTTATATAATGTATATTATCCATTTAAACAGTATCTTTTGAAAGGTCAAAATTCTACAAACCAATATTAAAAAACAAGATTTTGTCGGTAATTTTTTTTATATTCTTTTTACAAGCCTTTGTTTATTAAAATATTCGCAAAAACAGCATTAAAGTCTTTTTTTATTTTATTAAAAACAGTACTTTTGAAAAATCATTATGAAAAACAACAAAACATATCATTCTTCGATAACAACTCAAATTAGAGTTGCGTTTGCTGTTACTTTCACCACTACAACTACCACTACCCTTTAAGGGTATACATTTTACATATAATCCAGTTTTTATGCTTTTTTCTAAAGGAAGAGAGTTCATAGGGGTATAAAAAACATTTGCATTTTAAAATAAAAACAACACAATGAGAGTATTAAAATTTGGCGGAACTTCTGTTGCCAATGCACAAAACATAAAATTGGTTTTAGATATAGTTATCAAAAAAGCGGCTCAAGAAAATGTAATTGTTGTGGTTTCTGCTTTTACCAAAGTCACTGATTTACTAGTTCTTGCTTCTCAAAAAGCAGCTTCGAACGACGAAAGTTACAAAGAAATTGTAGCCGAAATCGAGAAAAAACATCTCGACGCTATCAAAGAATTAATTCCAATTAGCGAACAAAGTGGGCTTCTAAGCCACATCAAAAGAATCATCAATCACCTTGAAACACTTCTAGACGGCTGTTTTTTACTTGGTGAATTATCTCCTAGAACATCGGATACAATTTTGAGTTTTGGCGAATTATTGTCTTCTTATATTATTGCAGAAGCCTTCAAACAAAAACATAGAAATTCCGGTTACAAAGACAGTCGCGAATTGATTAAGACCAATAATAACTTTGGAAAAGCTGCTGTGAACTTCCAAATTACAAATCAATTAATTGCCGATTATTTTGCGTCGAATGATTCGCAAATTGTAGTAATGCCTGGTTTTATTGCTTCTACAGAAGAAGGAATTGGTACAACTCTAGGTCGTGGAGGATCTGATTATACAGCTGCGATTTTAGCTGGCGCTTTAAATGCTTCCGAATTGGAAATATGGACAGACGTCAACGGAATGTTTACTGCCAATCCAAAAATCGTAAAACAAGCACAACCTATTGCTACTATTTCGTACCAGGAAGCAATGGAGTTGTCGCATTTTGGTGCCAAAGTATTGTATCCACCAACAATCCAACCTGTCTTCAAAAAAAATATCCCAATTTGGATTAAAAACACTTTCGAGCCAGAAGCCCAAGGTACTTTTATTTCAAACCAAGACAATTCGCATACCAATCCTGTAAAAGGAATCAGTCATATCGATAAAATTACATTAATCACATTGGAAGGTTCTGGAATGATTGGTGTTGCCGGAGTTTCCAAACGATTATTCGAAGTCTTATCGCACGAAAATATCAATATTATTTTCATCACTCAAGCCTCATCAGAACATTCTATTTGCATCGGAATATTAAATAGTGATGCTAACAATGCCGAAAACGCCATCAACAAAGCGTTTCAACAGGAAATTTCACAAAACAAAATCGACCCTTGCATCGTCGAAAAAGACCTTTGCATCATCGCTTTGGTGGGCGAAAATATGAAAAACCATCAAGGTTTAAGCGGTCGAATGTTCAGCACTTTAGGTAAAAACAACGTCAACATCAGAGCGATTGCTCAAGGTGCTTCCGAAAGAAATATTTCGGCAGTAATCAACGAAAGAGATGTAAAAAAAGCATTGAACACACTTCACGAAAACTTCTTCGAAGAAAACACCAAACAGTTGAACTTGTTCGTAATGGGTGTTGGAAACGTAGGCGAAAAATTCATCGAACAAATCAGCCAACAAAAGAAATTCCTAAAAGAAAATCTAAAAATAAACCTGAGAGTTGTAGCAGTTTCAAATTCTCGAAAAATGTACTTTGACGAAGATGGAATTCCTTTGAAGGAATGGCAATCACTATTAGAAAATGGAGAAACTGCCGACAAAGAAGCTTTTATTGCAAAGGTAAAAGCACTCAATTTACGTAACAGTATTTTTGTAGATATTACTGCCAATCAAGCCGTTTCAGAAACTTACGAACACTACTTAAAACAAAATGTGGCCGTGGTGACTTGCAACAAAATTGCTTGTTCATCAGCTTATGATAATTACAAAAAACTAAAAAATCTTTCCCGACAATTCAATGCTCCTTTCTTATTCGAAACCAATGTGGGTGCAGGTTTACCAATTATTGACACCTTGAAACATTTGATTGCTTCAGGAGATAAAGTGAACAAAATCCAAGCGGTTTTATCCGGAAGTTTGAACTTTATTTTCAACAATTTCGACGAAAATAATTCCTTCCACGATGTGGTAAAAGAAGCAGGAGTACAAGGATTCACAGAGCCCGATCCAAAAATTGACTTGAGCGGAGTGGATGTAGCCAGAAAAATTTTGATTCTAATTCGTGAAAGTGGATATCAATTCGACATCGAAGATATTGCCAACAGATCATTTTTGCCAGCGGAATGTTTAGCAACAACCAACAACGAAGACTTTTTCAAATCTTTGATAAAAAATGCGGCTCATTTCGAGAATTTATTGGCCGAAGCCAAAGCAAAAGATTGTCGTTTGAAATACGTAGCGACTTTCGAAAACGGAAAAGCCAGCGTGGGCTTGGAATTCATCCCAAAAGAAAGTCCGTTCTACAATTTGGAAGGAAAAGACAATATCGTGCAATTTTATACCGACCGTTATATCGACCAACCTTTATTGATAAAAGGCGCTGGTGCTGGTGCAGCGGTAACGGCTTCTGGAATTTTTGCCGACGTAATCCGAATTGGAAATATTTAAAATATTTTGCCTGCCGTACAGACGCGATTAATCGCGTCTCTACAAAAAAAATAAAATTATGAATGAAATAAAACTATTTTGCCCTGCAACAATTGCCAATCTCTCCTGTGGATTTGAGGTTCTTGGATTGTGTTTGGCCACTGCGGGTGACGAAATGATTATTCGGAAATCGGATAAAAAAGGCATTCGCATTACTAAAATTGTGGGAGCGGATTTACCTTTGGAAACCGAAAACAATGTGGCTGGTGTTGCTGCTTTGGCAATGTTGGAAGAAGTAGAAACCAACTTCGGTTTCGAAATCGAAATCTACAAAAATATTAAAGCCGGAAGCGGAATAGGAAGCAGCGCTGCCAGTTCAGCCGGAGCTGTTTTTGGGATCAACGAATTATTGGGCAGACCTTTTACCCGAAAAGAATTAGTGAAATTTGCGATGCAAGGTGAAAAATTAGCTAGTGGAAATGCCCACGCCGATAATGTAGCCCCTTGCCTATTGGGCGGTTTTACTTTGGTTAGAAGTTCGAATCCTTTGGATATCATCAAAATTGACAGCCCATCGGAATTGTATGCAACCGTAGTTCATCCTCAAATTGAGTTGAAAACATCCGATGCGCGTTCGGTACTGAAACAAACCGTTTCTTTGAAAAGTGCCATCACCCAATGGGGAAATGTAGGCGGATTAGTCGCTGGTTTATATACTCAGGATTACGAACTGATCGGACGTTCATTGCATGACGAAATCATCGAACCCATTCGCAGTATGCTGATTCCAGGTTTTGATTTAATCAAAAAAACCGCATACGAAAACGGAGCTTTAGGTTCTGGAATTTCAGGTTCTGGGCCATCTATTTTTGCCTTAAGCAAAGGAAAAGACACCGCCGAAAAAATTGCCAAAGCAATGAGTAAAGTGTACGACGAAATCAATTTACCCTATGAAATTCACGTTTCGAAAGTGAATCCGGATGGGGTGAGTATAATATAAGAAATGAGTTATTCTTTCTTAAAAAATAAAAAATATAGAATAAATGGAAAATGATAATAACACTGAAGAAGTAAGTAGTTTTGAAGTTTTTGAAAAAAAGAAAATATATTCTGAAAAAACTATTTGGGGATTTTCGTTGTTTTTCTCGTCAATATTTGGGGGAGTTTTGTTGATGCAAAATTTAAAAGATATAAACAAAACCAAAGAAGCCTATACTGTATTGGGTTTATCTGTCCTATTTACAATTATAACAATAATTGTAGTTAATATTCCTGAAAATACAATTTCATCCCTGCCTCTTATAATGAATATGTTGGGTGGAGGAATATTATCTAAATATTTTTTTCCAAAATATTTCCCAAATGAAGAAATGGAATTATACGAAATGAAGCCCATTTGGAAACCTTTACTAATATCAATTTTAATAACAATTCCATTTATTTTAGCATTAATCTATTCATAAAAAAATAAGTACAAACAGATTGCTTCGTGCCTCGAAATGACAATAAAATGAAATACTACAGTTTAAACCATAATGCCCCAAAAGTTTCTTTTGAAGAAGCTGTAATTCAAGGATTAGCAACCGATAAAGGATTGTATTTTCCAGAATCTATAACTCCATTATCCCCTGATTTTTTCGAGAATATCGAAAATTTAAGCAATTCAGCAATTGCTTTCGAAGCCATTCAACAATTTGTGGGTGATGAAATTCCTGCTGAAACCTTAAAACAAATCGTCGCAGAAACGCTATGTTTCGATTTCCCAACTGTGAAAGTGGAAGAAGGAATTTATTCTTTGGAATTATATCACGGACCAACAATGGCGTTTAAGGATGTTGGAGCACGTTTTATGTCACGTTGCCTGGCGTATTTTAACAAAGATAAAAAAGACAGTAAAAATACCGTTCTTGTGGCTACTTCCGGTGATACTGGAGGTGCCGTAGCCAGTGGTTTTCTTGGCGTAAAAGGCGTAGAAGTTATTATTTTATATCCTTCGGGAAAAGTGAGCGAAATTCAGGAAAGACAATTAACGACTTTAGGACAAAACATCAAAGCGCTCGAAGTAGAGGGTGTTTTTGACGATTGCCAAGATATGGTCAAAAAAGCGTTTTTGGACGAAAGTTTGGCGCATCACAACCTGACTTCCGCCAACTCGATAAATATTGCGCGCTGGTTGCCGCAAATGTTTTACTTTTTCTTTGCTTACAAACAATTGAAATCACACAACAAACCTTTGATATTTTCGTGTCCAAGTGGCAATTTCGGAAATATTTGTGCCGGAATTATCGCCAAGAAATTAGGTTTGCCCATTGAACATTTCGTGGCTTCAACCAATGTGAATGATACCGTACCACGTTTTTTAGAAAAAGGAAATTACGACCCAAAACCTTCCAAAGCAACGATTTCGAATGCGATGGATGTTGGAAATCCAAGTAATTTCATCCGAATTCAGGAAATGTACAACAATGATTTGGAGCTATTCAAAAAAGATTTCTCTTCGTTTTCCTACACCGATGATGAAACTTTGGAAGCAATGAAATCCATCTACAAAACCGATGGTTACATCGCAGAACCGCACGGAGCTGTGGGGTATTTAGGTTTGAAAAAGGAGTTAAAAAACCATCCAAACGCAATTGGGATTTTCTTAGAAACGGCTCATCCTATTAAATTCTTGGATGTGGTGGAACCGGCATTAAACATAAAATTGCCAATTCCAACACAAATTGAAAGTGTACTGAATAAAGAAAAAGTGAGCGTTAAAATTAAAACTTACGAGGAATTGAAAGCTTTTTTGGGGTAATTTTCTAAAAATAGTAAACTATTTAGTAGCACTTTATTTTAACCGTAAAGTGCTTTTTTATTGCTGGTTGTTTCTGAATAATTACCAACCCTCACTAAAACCATTTTCTAACGCCAACTGATATTTCTCGATATCAAATTGATACAAATCTGGTGCTTTGTGTGCGCCACCTTTTCGGATTTCATCGAGCTTTATCAAAATATCATACCGCAACATTTTTCGGTAAAAATTCCCGCGATTCAGCTTTTTGCCTAAAATAATTTCATACAATTTTTGAAGTTCGGGCATAGTAAATTTCTCGGGTAATAAATTATATCCAATAGGTTTGTGATTCAATTGTTTTCGCAAGGTGGTTAAAGCTTTATTGAAAATACTTCTGTGATCCATCATTAATTCCGGCAATTCTTCGATGGATTTCCATTCGCAAGCATCAGATATTTCATCAACAACTAAATTTACTTGTGAATAATCAACTAAGGCATAAAATCCTATCGAAAGGAATCGTTGCTTATTCCATATTGTATCGTTAAAGTTCTCAAAAAAACCTTCGGAACGATTCAAATCGCTAAAAACCCTAAATTGTTGCAAATAAATATTGGCCGCTCCTGTTCTTTGCTGAAGGATTCTACTGGCCGCTTCTTTAATATTCTCCGTTTTTAGCACATAGCCTCCTGGAAGTGCCCAAAGATTATTTTCTTTCATTTGAACAACCAAAACTTTCAAAGTTGCATCCTGAAACCCAAAAACTACGCAGTCAATAGACAAATGAGGGATATAGATTTCCCAGGCTTTTTTCGATTTTTCTTCAATTATTTTTTTAAAATCCATAGCGCTTTATTCTTTGCTAAAATACGAATTTGATGACAACTTTCTAAATTTTAAACTATTAAACAAAAAATTTAATTCTTTTTTGCAAATATTAAAAAAAATTAATTAATATTGCTTCATAATGAAGCAATAAAAATAATTAACTAAAATAAACTATGAAAAAAACCTTCTTTTCGAAAATTGCGAAGATTTCGCTTCTTTCTGCTCTTGTTGCATCTGGAATTTCTTGGAATAAAAATTCGGAAAATAACGAGCCAAATACCACCCCTAAAATCACCATTAATGGATTTACCTTTACTGATTTAAATCAAAACGGAAAATTAGATAAATATGAAGATACACGCCTTCCTATGAATGATAGGATTCAGGATTTAATAAGCAAAATGACCAATGACGAAAAAGCAAGTATGCTTATTGGAATTGGAATGCCGGGATTTGACACAACCACTTTTAAATTTACTACAGAAGGTTTTCAAGGAAAGGTTCCTGGAGCTGCAGGTGGAACTTACGAAATAAAACGATTGGGAATCCCGACAGTCACTGTTTCTGATGGCCCTGCCGGAGTGCGGATTAAACCTACTCGCGACAACTCAACAGCAACGTTTTATGGAACGGCTTTTCCGGTTGGAACCGCATTGGCATCCACTTGGAATACGGAATTAATCAACAATGTGGGAAAAGCAATGGGTGATGAAGTAAAAGAATATGGTATAGATGTTTTACTTGGACCTGGAATGAATATTCACAGAAATCCGTTGTGTGGCAGAAATTTCGAATATTATTCTGAAGATCCGTTACTCACCGGAAAAATTGCGGCAGCAATTATCAACGGAATCCAATCGAATGGTGTTGGAACTTCAGCAAAACATTTTGCAGGCAACAATCAAGAGCGCAATCGAATGGGAGTCAATGCACATATTAGCGAAAGAGCTTTACGCGAAATATATTTACGTGGTTTTGAAATAACAGTAAAAGAATCACAACCTTGGACCATTATGTCATCTTACAATTTAATTAATGGAACATATACCTCGGCAAGTAAAGATTTGTTGACTACCGTTTTACGAAATGAATGGGGATTCAAAGGCTTGGTAATGACCGATTGGTTTGGAGGTTATGAAGGATTTGGAGGCCCTAATTCACCCTTTAATCCCAAAGCTGTTAGCGATGTAACTGCACAATTATCAGCTGGAAATGATTTGTTAATGCCGGGTTTACCTACTCAAAAGCAAGCAATTTTAGACAATATGAAAAGCGGAAAATTATCTTCAGCAGTTGTAAATCAAGATTTGACTCGAATTTTAGAATTGGTAATGAGGTCGCCTGCGATGAATAATTACAAATATTCCGATAAACCAAATTTGAAAGCCAATGCCGAAGTGACCAGACAAGCTGCAGCCGAAGGAACAATATTATTGAAAAATGATAAAAACACTTTGCCTTTCATTTCTAAATCAACTCCACTGGCTGTTTTTGGATTAACTTCCTATGATTTTATTTCTGGCGGAACGGGAAGTGGCGATGTCAATGAAGCGTACACCATTTCATTAATTGATGGATTAACAAATTCTGGATTTTCTATTGATAAAGAACTCGAAGGTTTATATACTCCTTATGCCGCAGATCAAAAGGCAAAAGAAATGATACGACGCGAAAATAATGGTGGATTATTGGCCACTCCAAAAAGAATTCTCGAATTGGAATTGAGCAAAGAAATCATTGCTAGCAAAGCCAATTCCTCTGAACTTGCCTTAATAACCATTGGACGAAACGCTGGTGAAAATGCAGATAGAAATGTTGATGAAGACTTTAATCTGGCCGCTGACGAAGTTGCATTAATCAACACGATTTCCGAAGCGTTTCACGCAAAAGGAAAAAAAGTAGTCGTAGTATTGAACATTGGAGGCGTAATTGAAACCGCCAGTTGGAAAGACAAAGTTGATGCCATTCTTTTGCCTTGGCAACCAGGTCAAGAAGGAGGAAATTCTGTAGCCGATGTTTTCTCCGGCAAAGTAACTCCATCCGGAAAGTTAACAATGACGTTCCCGGTACAATACGAAGACACTTCTTCAGCAAAATACTGGATTGGAACTCCTGCAGAAAATCCAACAAGTGTAACTTATGAAGAAGGAATTTATGTGGGGTACCGTTATTTCAACACCTTCAATGTAAAGCCCTCTTATGAATTTGGTTACGGATTGTCTTACACCAATTTTGATGTTTCCGGTTTACAATTAAGTGCTGCAACTTTTGCCAACAAATTATCTGCAACGGTAACGGTAAAAAACACAGGCAAAACGGC
Source organism: Flavobacterium psychrophilum (assembly GCA_945860385.1). Classification (GTDB taxonomy): domain Bacteria; phylum Bacteroidota; class Bacteroidia; order Flavobacteriales; family Flavobacteriaceae; genus Flavobacterium; species Flavobacterium psychrophilum_K. The sequence continues at coordinate 90,057 of CAMAQD010000013.1, read as the reverse complement.
GGGAAAAGAAGTGGTGCAATTGTATTTGTCTGCTCCGTCTAAAAATATTGATAAACCAAGTTCAGAATTGAAAGCTTTCGCCAAAACTAAACTATTACAACCCGGAGAAAGCCAAACCATAACATTGACATTGAATCCTAAAGATTTGGCCTCATTTGTAACTGATAAAAATGCTTGGATTGCCGAAGCTGGCACTTATAATGCATCCATTGGGACATCATCATTAAACATCAGACAAACAGCTAGTTTTTCTTTATCCAAAGAATTAGTGGTGGAAAAAACAAATTCTTCGTTTGCTCTTGATACCAAATTTTCAGATTTGAAACATTAATTGGCACCTCAAATTCTTGATTCAATTGCTGCAAAAAACTTGCACTTAAAAAGCCCTGCAAATTTTGCGGGGCTTTTATAACTAAAACTAATTGAAGTTTTAGTTCTTTAAAAATAAATGGGACTGATAAAAAAAGGAAGTTTGTTTTTTAAGAGACCAATATCTTTTTTCTCTTCTAAATACATTAAAATATATTTAACCAAATAAAAAAAGTAAGCCTATGAATACCAATACTATAATTTCAAAACCTCATTTTCCAATTTTAGATGGATTACGCGGTGTTGCTGCACTGATGGTGGTTGCTTTTCACATTTTTGAGGCACATGCTACAAGTTTTCTGGATCAGGTTATAAACCACGGCTATCTTGCAGTGGATTTTTTCTTTTTACTTTCGGGTTTTGTTATTGGCTACGCTTATGATGATAGATGGGATAAAATGTCGATTGGAAATTTTTTCAAACGACGTTTGATTCGACTTCAACCAATGGTTATTATGGGAATGATTATAGGTGCATTGTTGTTTTATTTTCAAGATTCAATAGCCTTGTGGCCCACCATACATGAAGTTCCTCTGTGGAAAATGCTGTTGGTGATGGTAATTGGATTTACGCTAATTCCTGTTCCAGCTTCTTTGGATATTCGGGGTTGGGCAGAAATGCACCCGCTGAATGGGCCAGGTTGGTCATTGTTTTATGAATATATAGCCAATATTATGTATGCTCTTTTTGTTAGAAAATTTTCAAAAACAGCACTTTCAATTCTGGTCTTTATTTCGGGATGTGCGTTAATTCATCTTGCAGTAACAAGTCCGAATGGTTATCTTGTGGGTGGCTGGTCGCCAAATGCCGAACACATCCATATTGGTTTTACTCGAATGATGTATCCATTTTTTGCTGGAGTACTACTTTTCCGTTTGGGGAAATTAATTCAAGTAAAAAACGCTTTTTTTTGGTCAAGTTTATTGGTTATAATCGCATTAGCTATGCCAAGAATTGGCGGAAGCGAACATTTATGGTATAATGGTATTTATGATTCAGCAGTTGTCATTTTGTTTTTTCCATTAATAATTTTCATAGCAGCATCAGGAGAAATTAAAAGTAAATTTTCTTCAAGAGTATGTAAATTTTTTGGTGACATTTCATATCCAATTTACATTACGCACTATCCAATAATATACATCTATACAGCGTGGGCCGTAGATAATAAAATCCCTATTAAAGAAGCATATCCAGTGAGTATATTAACTTTTTTATCCTGTGTAGCACTTGCCTACGCTTGCTTAAAATTATATGATGTGCCAGTTAGAAAATGGATTACTAATAAAGTCTTCCAAAAATAGAAGCTCATACAGATTTGAAACAATAATTTTCAAACGTAATTAATATAAAAAATGGATTCGATTTGCTTCGAATCCATTTTTTTATGCCAATAAAAAGAGTATTACATTTTATTAAACTTAAACTTTTGTCCGCCAACGGATGCTTCATACATAAGCCCGCCCTTTTGCATAGTAAACACCATGACACCTTTTGCATACTTTGCATTTGCTGATGCGCCAGCGGTCACAGCTACAGCTGAAACCTCAGCGGAGAATTCCAATTGGCTTTTTTTAAACCTTTCCAAGTCATTTTTAGACTCAAAAAATATTACTTCTCGATAGGCCTGTCCTCCTGCCTGAAACCCAATACTTACCTGCGATAACTTGGCCATTCCTACCACCTTTTTCTGTTCATAGACAACTCCGTTGCCTGCTGCTCCTCCAACACCAATTCCGCCCTTTCCTACATTAGGAAATATGACATAGCCATATGCTAAATCAAAAATCCCTTTCATAAGCCCGTCTGCTGCTATAAACTCTGCCTTTGCTGTTTTGCTATCAGCAATAATTTTATTCATTTTAGACTCTGATTGTCCAAATACAGGCATTATGCTTAGTACACAAGCCATTATCATTAACCAAATAATAGTTGAATTTTTCATTTTACTTATATTAAATTGTTGTAAAATCAGTTACTCAAAGTTAACATAAATTTTTCAATAATTAACAAAAAATAACCTGATTTTCAATGACATAACTCTTTTTTAACGTTTACTTACAATCCGATTGTGAACTAAATTATTTGCGTTTTAAAAGTTATAATCTTGCATCAATATTTAAAATAATAATGCAAACAACAATTGTAATGAAGTGCTATTTTGTTGTCCTTTTTTTTACCTTTGAAAAAATATAAAATCATAATCCTGAAGCTAAAAATTACCTATGATTGCAAAAGCATTAACAGAAGACATTTCCTCTTTAAACAAATTAATCAATTCAGCCTACCGTGGAGAATCTTCTAAACAAGGCTGGACTACCGAAGCCAATCTTTTGGAAGGTAGCAGAACCACCGAAAAGGAACTACTTGAAATTATTCAGGACAAGAAAAATACCATTCTAAAATTTTCGGAAAGCAACGAGATTATAGGATGCGTTTTATTAGTAGTAAAAGAGGATGAATTGTATTTAGGAATGCTAACCGTTTCGCCTGAGTTACAAAATAGCGGGATTGGAAAAAAACTAATGCATCAGGCTGAAATTTATGCTTCGACTTTAGGTTTGTCAAAAATTGTAATGACCGTGATTTCCGCTCGGGAGGAACTTATTTCTTGGTACAAGCGCAACGGTTATATCGATACGGGAGCAAGACAACCTTTTCCTGCAAGCGACGTTTATGTTTCCGTTTCTACTGAACCTTTAGAATTTATGGTTTTGGAAAAAAGGATTCCAAAGGTTTAATGTTCGATAATTAACGAAATCTAAAATTTATATTATCATTTATCCAAACTCAAGTACGCTTTTCCAATACGGTCAATTATATCCGAAGCTATAAACGACTGATAGCCTGTTTCCGGCAGAGCAATATCTGCTGTTAATCCGTGAAGATACACTCCAATTATAGCGGCATCAACAGGTTCATAAGATTGCGCTAGCAAACTTGTTATCATTCCCGTCAACACATCGCCAGTTCCGGCTGTCGCCAAAGCTGCGTTGCCAGTTGTATTTTTATAAATTGTCTCGCCGTCAATTACATAAGTTGGTGCGCCTTTCATCACAATGACAAGATTATTCTGTTTAGAAAAAGCAATAGTTTTTTCGAATTTTTCAGCATCAGAATTCCATTTCCCAATGAGTCGTTCCAATTCTTTTTGATGTGGAGTAAAAATAGTTTTCTCAGGTAAAAAAGTTAGCCATTGTTGATTTTGAGATAAAATATTGAGTGCATCAGCATCGATGACTAAAGGAACTTTATTAGTTTTTAAAAAACGGTGTAAAGCAGTATGCGTTTCAATATCCTGCCCTATTCCTGGCCCAATTCCAATAGCTTGAGGGACAAAATCAAATACGATTCGGGTAATGTATTTTACAGAAACATCCGTTAAAACCATTACTTCCGGATTGGCAGTTTGCACGATTTTGTAGCCACACCGAGGAATAAAAACTGTAACCAAACCACAACCCGTTTTCAAACAAGCTTTGGACGAAAGACTTACTGCTCCTATTTTTCCGTAACTACCCCCAATTATTAAGGCATGACCTTGAATACCTTTATGAGTTTGCGAATTTATGGGTTTGTATCTTTTCAGAATTTCAGATTGATTGATGTGAATTGCTGCTTTCATGTAGTAGTTTTTGAACGTTTAAAAATACAAAAATAAATTCAACTTTCATTGTCGACACTTTTGATAAATTCCATTCTCGGATGAATGTCAAAAAGGTTTTCTACAACTGATTTGAATAAGATTGCTGGCAAAACAAATAGTCCCTCAAAAACACTTTGCCACTCCATATATTATCAATAAATTAGCCACATCAAATTTTATCTAAATCTACAATGAAAAATACTGCGCTAACGCACATTCACGAGAGTTTGGGAGCCAAAATGCTTCCGTTTGCCGGATACAATATGCCTATTTTATACGAAGGTGTCAATGCAGAACACGAAACCGTTCGCAACAACTTGGGAGTTTTTGATGTGTCGCATATGGGCGAATTTTTATTAACAGGTCCAAATGCCTTGGCATTAATACAAAAAGTAACTTCAAATGATGCATCGACTTTGACCATTGGAAGAGCGCAATATTCTTGTCTTCCCAACAACGATGGTGGAATTGTAGATGATTTATTGGTTTACAAAATAAAAGAGGAGCAATATTTACTAGTTGTAAATGCTTCGAATATAGACAAAGATTGGAATTGGATTTCAAGTCACAACGATTTGGGTGCGGAAATGAAAAACCTTTCGGATGATTATTCTCTTTTGGCTATTCAGGGACCAAAAGCGGTAGAAGCAATGCAAGCCTTGACTTCGGTTGATTTGTCGGCGATTCAATACTACCATTTTGAAGTGGGTGATTTTGCAGGAATCGAACACGTGATAATTTCTGCAACAGGTTACACTGGTTCGGGAGGTTTCGAGATTTATTGCAAAAATGGTGAAGTTGAACAAATCTGGAACAAAGTCTTTGAAGCTGGTGCAGCTTTCGGAATCAAACCAATTGGACTTGCCGCTCGTGACACTTTGCGTCTGGAAATGGGTTTTTGTTTGTACGGAAACGACATCAACGACACCACTTCGCCACTCGAAGCGGGTTTGGGTTGGATTACCAAATTCACCAAAGAGTTCACCAATTCTGAAAACTTGAAAAAGCAAAAAGAAGCAGGTGTTACAAAAAAATTAGTAGCTTTCGAAATGCAAGAACGCGCCGTACCAAGACACGATTACGAGGTTGTTGATGCTTCGGGAAATATTATTGGAGTTGTAACATCAGGAACAATGTCGCCATCAATGAATGTTGGGATTGGAATGGGTTATGTAATTACTGAAAATAGTGCAATAGACAGCACTATTTTCATCAGAATTAGAAAAAATGACGTTCCTGCCAAGGTGGTAAAATTGCCTTTTTACAAGAAATAAGAAGAGCCGTTTTACAGAAAAAATTGAAACCGTAAATTCACAAATAGTGCATATCAAATAGGTGTAAATAATTTGTGATTTTGCGGTATTTTTACTTTAAATTGCACTCCATAAACTCCACAAATGCGGAAATTTTCACTCGTACTCTTCTTGACAACATTTTCACTATTAGGTCAAAATAGCGCCAAGACTTGTGAAACACTTTCCAAAATAAACACTTTGATTCAAAACGAACATTATCGTCCAAAACCTGTTGACGATAGTTTATCGGTTTATGTTTTTGATACTTTTGTTGATGGCTTAGATGCAAACCGAAACTTATTTACCAAAATAGAGTACGAAAAACTCAGCAATCATAGGCTTAATCTAGACAATTACATTTTGCAGAACGATTGTTCTTTTATGAATGATTTTGTTTCGATGTATCAATTTGCTTTAGAAAGAAAGAAAAAAACACTAGAGAAAATTAAGATTGAAGTGCTCGATTACAACGGTAAAGACACGGTTAAATTTTCGAAGAAAAACTTTCCTTTCGAATTAGTGGCAACGGATTTCGACCGAGTTTGGAAAAAAAGAATGAAATATGATATTCTGGAAGATATTTCGAAATTGAGTAAAAATTTAGATTCACTTGACCAGAATTTTTCAAAACTTGAAAAAATATCAAAAGAAAAAATATTTGAATCCAACTTATGCAAATTAAATAATATTTTAGAAAACAAAAAAGGCATTGGATATGACCTTCAAAATGATTTTCTAAATATTTTTTGCAGCTATTTTGACCCACACACCAATTTCTTTTCGCAGGATGCCAAATCTAGTTTTATGTCAAGCTTAACCACAAACGGTTTGTCATTGGGTCTTAATGTATCTCTCAATGAAAAAGAAGAAATTATTGTTGAAGAAGTCGTTCCAGGTGGACCAGCCGCCAGAACTGCTAAATTCGAAAAGGGAGATATTGTTTTAAAAGTTTCCAATAAAAAAGGAGAAGATTATTTGGTTTCCTGCACTTCCTTAGATAAGATTGGAGAATTAATTTTTTCAGATTCGAATGAGACAATTGAAATGACCATTCAGAAAAAAAATGGAAATATTCTCGATATTTTACTCAAAAAGCAAATGATGAAAGCAACCGCAAATGCGGTTACAAGCTATATTGCCGAAAAGGGAATTAAAATTGGCTACATCCAAATCCCGAATTTTTACTCTGATTTTGATGGATTCAGCCCTCAAGGTTGTGCAGATGACGTTGCCAAAGAAATAATAAAACTTAAACAAGACAACATTCAAGGATTAGTCATTGATCTTCAAGATAATGGTGGAGGTTCAATGGAAGAAGCTATAAAACTAGCCGGAATGTTTATTGATTTTGGGCCCGTTTCGGTCTTAGTTGATAGCAAAAAGAAGCAAACTATTTTAAAAGATTACAATCGTGGTAGCGTTTATTATGGCCCAATAGTAATTTTAATTAATGGAAATTCAGCTTCAGCAAGTGAATTTTTTTCGGCGACAATGCAAGATTACAATCGGGCAATGATTGTTGGAAGCAAATCATTGGGCAAAGCTTCAATGCAAACTATTCTGCCTTTGGATGATAACCGGCAAGATTTTGTTAAACTTACAGTAGAGAAATTTTATCGAATTACAGGCAAGAGTAATCAAATAGAAGGAATTATTCCCGACATTGCCGTACCAATATTATATGACAGTATTGTTGCTCGCGAAATAAGTTATAAAACGGCCTTGAAATATGATGAAATTTTATCAAAAGCTAGGTTTACTCCTTTCCGAAAAGATTATTATCCAATAATTATTGAACAGAGTAATTCAAGGTCAAAAAATAATGCCCAATTTAATGATATTTCAGCCGTAAATGATGAAATAAACGCACTTTACAATAAGCAGAAAAAACCACTTCTAATTACTTTTAAAACCGTCTTCAATGATGTTCATGAAATAGACTCTCTTTGGGGAAAAGTAAAAAAAATAGTTGCAATCGAAAATAGCTGTACCATTTCAAATAACTCCTACGATACTGAAAAAATAAAATTTGATGATTATCAGCAGGAAATCAATACTTATAAAATTAAAGAACTAAAAACAAATCCATATTTAGAAGAGGCTGTAGAAATTCTAAATGACATTAATAATTTTGGTAATTAATTGATTAACCAAACTTTTAGAAACTAAAAACCAACATTCAAATGATTTAAAAAAACATTTGAAAAAATAACTAATAACTGTATTTTTGCAGTTCAAAAATAAAATTTAGAAATGGGAAGAGCGTTTGAGTTCCGAAAAGGAAGAAAAATGAAACGTTGGTCGGCAATGGCCAAAGCGTTTACCAGAATTGGAAAAGATATTGTAATGGCAGTAAAGGAAGGTGGACCAAATCCTGACGCCAACTCCAGATTAAGAGCGGTAATCCAGAATTCAAAGGCAGTGAATATGCCAAAAGAAAACGTGGAACGCGCCATAAAAAAAGCAACTGATAAAGATACTGCCAACTATAAAGAAGTACTATTTGAAGGTTATGCGCCACACGGAATTGCGATTCTAGTGGAAACAGCCACTGATAATAATAATAGAACGGTAGCTAATGTACGTAGCTATTTTAATAAATGCAACGGAACTATGGGAACTCAGGGTTCAGTTGAATTTATGTTTGATCATACGTGCAACTTCAGAATTCCAGCTGGCGAAATTGATCCTGAGGAATTAGAATTAGAATTAATTGACTTTGGTGCCGAAGAAGTTTTTGAAGACGAAGACGGAATCTTGATTTATGCTCCTTTTAGTAGTTTTGGAACTATTCAAAAAGAATTAGAAAATCGAAAAATCGAAATTCTTTCTTCTGGTTTTGAGCGAATTCCTCAAATCACAAAAAAATTATCAGAAGCCGAGATGGCTGATGTTGAAAAATTAATTGAAAAATTGGAGGAAGATGATGACGTGATGAACGTGTATCATACAATGGAAGAGTAAATTTTAGATTGCATATTTCAGATTACAACATTAAAAAACTCCATTCGATTTAAAGAATGGAGTTTTTAATATTTTGATACACTTTATAGTACCGTGTACCTATTTAATAAATTCTATTTTTTGGGCTTCTTCTTCGTTAATACTATCAAAGAAACCTTGCTCGTTCATCCAGTCATCACTAAATACTTTACTCATATAACGAGAACCATGGTCAGGGAAAATAGCAATTACATTACTATTTTTATCAAATTCGCCTTCTTCGGCATATTGTTTAATCGCTTGAAGAACTGCCCCTGAAGTATATCCTACAAACAAGCCTTCGGTTTTGGCTAATTCTCTTGTAGCATGTGCGCTTTCTTCATCGGTAACTTTCATAAACTTATCGATAATATCAAAGTCTGTAGCCGATGGAATCAAATTTTTTCCTAAACCTTCAATTCTATACGGATAGATTTCACTGTTATCGAACTCTTTCGTTTCGTGGTATTTTTTCAAAACAGAACCAAAAGCATCAACGCCTAAAATTCTAATATTTGGATTTTGTTCTTTCAGGTACTTCGCCGTCCCAGAGATGGTTCCTCCTGTTCCACTACAAGCAATAAGATGGGTAATCTTACCATTGGTTTGACCCCAAATTTCGGGTCCAGTAGATTTGTAATGGGCATCAACATTGAGTTGATTGAAATACTGATTGATATAAACAGAACCTTTAGTTTCTTCATGCAGACGTTTGGCAACATTGTAATAAGACCGCTCGTCATCAGCAGAAACGTGCGCAGGGCAAACATAAACTTTTGCTCCTAATGCTCGCAACATATCTATTTTATCCTTTGAAGATTTGGAAGTTACTGCCAAGATGCAATTATAACCCTTAATAATACTTACCAATGCTAAACTAAAACCCGTGTTTCCTGAGGTAGTTTCGATTATTGTATCGCCCGGATTTAGAATCCCTCTTTTTTCGGCTTCTTCGATAATAAATAAAGCAATTCTATCTTTAGTGGAATGACCGGGATTAAAAGCTTCTACTTTAGCGTAAAAGTTCCCTTCTAATTGTTCGGTAACTTTATTTAATTTAATGAGCGGAGTGTTGCCTATTAATTCTAAAACATTACTATAAGCATTAATTTCTTCTTTCATAAAAAAATAGTTAATCAAGGACTCTTTTTTATTCAACCTTAAATCCCTGCAAATTTAACAAAAATATTCTAATTACTTTTCAATTTTCTCTAAATCTAATAAAAAACTGTATTCTTTGGCCAATTCTTTAATGGCTTCAAACCTTCCCGAAGCACCTCCGTGACCAGCTTTCATATTTGTATCTAAAAATAAAACTGAATTATTTGTTTTTAAATTTCTCAATTTAGCTACCCATTTAGCTGGTTCCCAGTATTGTACCTGAGAATCGTGCAAACCCGTAGAAACATACATATTAGGATAACTTTGCTTTTTCACATTATCATAAGGCGAATAGGATGCCATATATTTATAATATTTTTTAATATTTGGATTTCCCCATTCATCATATTCTCCAGTGGTAAGAGGAATGCTTTCATCCAACATCGTCGTGATTAAGTCCACGAAAGGAACTTGCGCAATGATTCCGTGGTATAATTCAGGTGCCAAATTCACGATTGCTCCCATCAATAACCCTCCGGCAGAACCTCCTTCGGCATATAAATGTTCAGGCGACGTGTATTTTTGCTCGATTACAAATTTGGAACAATCTATAAAATCGGTAAACGTATTTTTCTTTTTCAACAATTTGCCATCTTCATACCATTGTCTTCCCAAATCTTCGCCTCCGCGAATGTGTGCTATGGCAAATATAAATCCTCGATCTAATAGTGATAATCTTGTTGAAGAAAAAGTGGCATCCATCGAATGTCCATAAGAACCATAAGCATACAAAAGCAAAGGATTCTTACCGTCTTTGTTAAGACCTTTTCTATAAACCATCGAAATTGGAATCTTAGTTCCGTCTTTTGCAGTGGCCCAAATTCGTTCTTCGGTGTAATTATCTTTGTCGAATTTCCCGCCCAGAACTTGTTGTTCTTTCTTGATTTCCTTAGTTTTTGTTTTCATATTGAAATCAATCACCGAAGAAGGCGTCGTCATCGATTGGTAAGAATAACGCAAAATATCGGTATCGAAATCCACGTTGGTTCCTGTGTAAGCGGTATACGTTTCGCTTTCGAAAGGCAAATAATATTCCCCTTCCCCACTCCACGGCATAATCCTGATTTTATTCAAACCATTAGTGCGTTCTTCAACCACTAGAAAATCTTTAAAAATTTCGATATCTTCTAACAAAACTTCCTCACGATGCGCAACAACTTCTGTCCAATTCTCTTTAGAAGTGGCTGTTTCCAATGTTTTCATCAACTTGAAATTCGTAGCCTCATCAGCATTTGTCATTATGTAAAAACTGTCTCCATAATGATTGATGCTGTATTCCAGACCTCGAACACGTTTCTGGAAAATCCTGAATTCACCATCGGGATTGTTGGCTTCTAATATTCTATATTCTGTGGTTAAGGTACTTCCAGATTCGATTGCCAGGTATTTTCTGGACTTGGATTTGGCTACCTCAACATTGTAAGTTTCGTCTTTTTCAAAATAAACCAAAACATCATCAGCTTGTTTTGCTCCTAATTTATGTTTAAAAATTTTGTCGGAACGCAAGGTAACTTCGTCCTGACTGGAATAAAAAATAGTCTTGTTATCATTAGCCCAAACGGCGCTTCCCGACACTTTTTCTATTTTATCAGAAAGGATTTTGCTGGTTTCCAAATTTTTAACCTGAATGTCGTAGATTCTTCTTCCAACGATGTCAATACTAAAAACGGCCAACTTATTGTCCGGACTGATGCTCAAACCTCCTAATTGAAAATAAGAATGTCCTTTTGCCATTTTATTACAATCGAATAAAATTTCCTCTTTGGCCGAAAGGCTTTCTTTTTTTCTGGAATAAATAGGATAATTTTTCCCGGTTTCAAAACGGGTAATGTAGTAATAGCCATTGTACAAATACGGAACTGACTCATCATCTTCCTTGATTCTGCTTTTCATTTCTTCGAACAATTCCTTCTGGAAAGTATTCGTATGGGCAGTCATTTTCTTGTAATAGGCATTCTCTTTGTTCAGATAATCAATAACTTCCGGATTTTCGCGGTCGTTCAACCAAAAGTAATTATCAATTCTCTCTTCACCGAACTTTTCCAAAGTTTTTGGGATTATTTTGGCGACGGGCGGTTTTACTTCTTTTGGCATATTTTGAACTTAAAATTTCATAAACTGTTCTGCAAAAATAACACAAAGTGACCTTAGAATGAATCTAATTATAGTTAAAAAATTAAATTGAATATCAGCACGCAAAAGAGTAATTTTGCAACACTATAATTAAAAAATCACAAAAATGGATTTAATGGGAATGATGGGTAAATTAAAAGAAACCCAACGAAAAATAGAAGAAACAAAATTACGTTTGGACTCGGTTTTAATCGACGAACAAAGCAATGACGGTGCATTGAAAGTGACTTTTACCGCTAATGGAAAGCTGAAATCCATCGCTATAGACAACTCATTATTAGAAGACAAAGAGCAACTGGAAGATTATTTGATCGTGACTTTAAACAAAGCTATTGAAAAAGCCGCAAAAGTAAACCAAGCCGAATTAGACGCTGTCGCTAAAGTCGATATGCCAATGATTCCGGGAATGGACGAGATGTTTAAATAATACAAATTAAACCAAAAATCGGATTCAATGATAAATCACAAAAACTGGCACGAAAAACACATTGAAACATTGAGCTTCGGAAGTCGTCTAGCCGATTCTGTAGCGAAAGGAATGGGTTCTTGGAAATTCATTATCCTTCAAACCATTTTAGTAATCCTTTGGATGGGATTAAATGTTGTTGGGTTTTTCTATCATTGGGATGTTTATCCTTTTATCCTGCTCAATCTTCTTTTTTCGACACAGGCTGCTTATGCCGCGCCAATTATAATGATGTCCCAAAACAGACAAAGTGAAAGAGATAGATTGCAAGCACAAGCAGATTATCAAACAAACATTGATGCAAAACAAGAAATTGAAGCTTTAACTATAATGTTAAATAGACTTGAAGTAGAAAAATTGGACAAAATTATTGCAATGTTGGAAGAAATGAAAAAATAAAATTCAAGGTTTAAAGTAGCGATAATAATCAAAACTTTAAACCTTAAATTTCAAACTAAATAACCAACTTCTCCAAGGTTTCCAATACATAAGTATGCATCACTTCACGATAATCAAGATGTGTTACAACTCGCAATTTTCCGTGTCCCATAGAACTTATTGAAATTCCTTTTTGTTTTAATTTTTCCATCAAAACGGCTTCATTCATCTGCGGTTGAAGCGAGAAAATCAAGATATTTGTTTCTACCGGTTCTACTTTTGCAACCCAATTTCGTTTTTCTAAAACAGCTCCAATTTCCTTGGCGCGTCTGTGGTCGTCGGCCAATCTTTCGATATGGTTGTCTAAAGCATAAATTCCAGCTGCAGCCAAATAACCTACTTGTCGCATACCACCACCCAAAATTTTTCTGACTCTCAGGGCTCTGTGAATGGTCGCCTTGTCGGATAAAAGAAGGGAACCAATTGGCGCTCCCAAACCTTTGGACAAGCAAACAGAAATGGTGTGAAATACTTTTCCGTAGGCTTTTGGATTGTCATTGTTGGCAACCAAAGCATTCCAAATCCTTGCGCCGTCCAAATGAAATTTTAGATTATTAACATCGCAAACCTTTCTTATTCTCTTAAATTCTTCAAAATCATAACAAGCACCACCGCCTTTGTTGGTCGTGTTTTCGACACAAACCAAACTTGTTAAAGGACTGTGATAAAATTCAGGATCATTAATGGAGCCGGCAACTTGCTCGGCAGTAATCATTCCGCGATTTCCGTTTAACAAACAGCAGGAAACCCCACTGTTGAAGGAAGCTCCTCCGCCTTCATAATTATAAACGTGCGCCCATTTGTCGGCTATTAATTGTTCACCAGGTTGGGTGTGTAATTTAATGGCAGTTTGATTGGCCATCGTTCCCGAAGGAAAAAATAGTGCGGCTTCCATACCGAACATTTCGGCGACTTTGGCTTCTAATTCGATGACGGTTGGATCTTGTTTGTAGACATCGTCGCCGACTTCGGCTTTAAACATTGCGCGCAACATTTCCTGCGTAGGTTTGGTAACGGTATCGCTTACTAAATTAATTTCCATATATTCTTTAGATAGTTTATTTTCGCACTTTAATTTCTTGATTTACGGATAGCCCTAGCCCTGATTGAAGTGAAAATCCTTTTATTTTTTTTTAAAAAAATAAAAGATTGCAACGGAAAGCAGGAAATAGCTCTAGAAAATCAGTACAAAACTACATTAATTTATGACAACTACCGAACAAATAAAAGGTATTGTGGAGCGCCTTGGTGCGTTGAGGAGGTATCTTTGACGTTGATGCCAAGCTAATCGAGATTACCAACGAAGAGGAAAAAACCTTGGCTCCAGATTTTTGGAACAATCCAAAAGAAGCAGAAGCTTATGTGAAAACGCTTCGTTCCAAGAAAAAATGGATTGAAGATTACAACAAAGCAGTCGAAATGACCGATGAGCTGCAACTAGCCTATGAATTCTACAAAGAAGGAGAATTTTCTGTGGAAGAATTGGACGAGCAATACAACGTTACCGAACATCATATTGAAGCTATCGAATTCAAAAATATGTTATCCGATGAAGGCGATAGTTTGAGTGCGGTGCTACAAATTACAGCTGGTGCCGGTGGAACAGAAAGTTGCGATTGGGCTTCGATGCTGATGCGAATGTATATGATGTGGGCCGAAAAATCAGGCTACAAATTACGGGAATTAAATTATCAAGAAGGTGATGCAGCTGGCATAAAAACAGTAACCTTGGAGATTGAAGGTGATTATGCTTTTGGCTATTTGAAAGGTGAAAACGGAGTGCATCGATTGGTGCGAATTTCTCCTTTTGACAGCAATGCCAAGCGTCACACCTCTTTTGCATCGGTTTATGTATATCCGCTAGTTGATGATACGATTGAAATTGAAATTAATCCCGCCGATATTGTAATCACGACGGCTCGTTCGAGTGGTGCAGGTGGACAAAACGTGAATAAAGTGGAAACCAAAGTTCAGTTGGTCCACAAACCTTCGGGAATCCAGATTCAATGTTCAGAAACGCGTTCGCAGCACGACAACAGAAACCGTGCGATGCAAATGCTGAAATCGCAATTGTATGAGATTGAATTGAAAAAACAACAAGAACAGCGCTCTGATATTGAAGCTGGTAAGATGAAAATCGAATGGGGTTCACAAATTAGAAATTATGTGATGCAGCCTTATAAATTAGTCAAAGACGTTCGTACCGGTTATGAAACCAGCGATGTTGATGGCGTGATGAACGGCGAAATTGATGAGTTTCTGAAAGCATTCTTGATGATGATGGGACAGCGAGAGGAAGATTAGTCATCAGGTTGCAGTCCCGATAGCTATCGGGAGCAGATTTTAGAGAAGAAATAAATTAAGCCCTACAGATTTTAAAGTCTTGTAGGGTTTTCCTTTTTAAGCCAGAATAACTATAACGTGGTAGTAAAATTTATGGTGTAAAATTCACTTATTTGGGCTGAATTTTAGTTTTTTATTGTATTCCTTTTATATAAATATCTTAAGTTTGTGAAAACAATTAATTAAATAAAAACATTTACAATGAGCAAAATACTCCCTGAAAAATATAAACATCCCTACGCTTTTAATCCAAAATACAAAAAATCTGCCGTATATTTTTCTATGGAATTCGCCATAGACCAATCCCTGAAAATATATTCTGGAGGATTAGGTTTTTTAGCGGGTTCTCATATGAGAAGTGCCTACGATTTAAAACAAAATGTCGTTGGAATTGGAATTTTATGGAAAAAAGGATATTACGACCAATTTAAAAAAGAAGATCTATCTATGGGTGTTCAATTTCAAGAAAAAATATATCATTTCTTGGAAGAAACGAATTTGAAATTTACCATAAAAATAAATAATGCCGATGTTTGGGTAACGGCTTATTATTTGAATCCAAAGACTTTTGGCACCGTTCCCATGTTTTTCCTTTCAACTGATTTGCCCGAAAATGATTATTTGGCAAAATCAACCACTTTCCGTTTGTATGATTCGGATCCGATGGCAAAAATTGCGCAAACGATGGTTTTAGGACTTGGTGGTGCAAAATTATTAGACGCATTAGATTACGAACCAGATGTGTATCACTTGAACGAAGCACACGCTCTTTCTTGTGTTTTTCATTTGTACAATAAATTCAAAAGTGTGGAAGCCATCCGAGAGAAAATGGTTTTTACAACCCATACACCTGAAGAAGCCGGAAACGAAAAACACAACATTCACCTATTGGAATCGTTGAGTTTCTTTGATGGCATTCCATTGAACAAAGTGCGTGAAATTACCGGAATCTGGGATGACACTTTCAATCATACTTTGGTTGGACTTCGAATGAGTCACATTGCCAATGGTGTTTCAAAACTGCACGGAGAAGTTTCCCGAGATATGTGGAAAGGGCATCACGGAATTTGCCCCATTATTCATATTACCAATGCTCAAAACAAGAAATACTGGGCTGACCCTTGGCTTGATGAAGCTTTCCAAAATAAAGATAGAGCAGCTTTAATCAAAAGAAAAACGAGATTAAAAGCAAAGCTTTTTGACGTTGTCGCTGACCAAACCGGAAAATTGTTTGATCCCAATATTCTAACCATTATTTGGGCAAGGCGATTTGCCGATTATAAACGTCCCGATTTAATCACCAGAGATTACGATCGTTTTATCAAGTTATTGTCCAACACCGAGAAACCGGTACAAATCATTTTTGCAGGAAAACCGTATCCAATGGATTATGGAGCAATACATAATTTTGATAACCTTACGCATATTAGTAAAAACATCAAAAATATAGCGGTTCTTACAGGACACGAATTGAAATTATCGCGACAGTTGAAAGAAGGCGCCGATGTTTGGCTGAATAATCCAAGAGTTACCAGAGAAGCTTCAGGAACTTCGGGAATGACCGCTGCAATGAATGGAGCTGTTAACTTTTCGACAAATGATGGATGGGTTCGTGAATTCAAAGATTTGAACAAAACCCAGAATTCTTTCGTATTGCCGATTGTCGATCATAATTTGACCACACATCAACAAGACGAAATGGATTTAGAAAATCTTCTCGAAATGTTGGAAAACGAAGTGCTTCCGTTGTATTATGACACGCCAAAAAAATGGTGGGATTTAGTCGAAACGAGTATGAATCAGGTAGCTCCCTATTTTGAATCTGGCAGAATGGTTGATGAATATTATAAGAAATTGTACAAATAATTTAGAAAATATGAAGCTCATTTGCAAAAGTAAATGAGTTTTTTTTAATAGCAGACCTCAAAGGTTTTTAAAAACCTTTGAGGTCTTTGTTTTGACTAAATTCTTAACCACAAAAAAAGATAATTTGTAAGATAAATCTACTGTTTATTTTACAATATTCTTGTGGAAGTAGAATAAAGTTTGGTTCTAAATATTTCATTTGGAATTTCATCGCAAATTCATTTTATTTGGTAAATATTCCAAATATAAAAAAATAATGAAATCCTATTCCATTCAAGAAATAAACGAAGTTTTACAAGGCACAATTATGGGCAATACTTCCATAAAAATTACTGCTCCCGAACAATTAGAATTGGCTAATGCTTCCGAAATTTCTTTTATTGGGAACAAGAAATACGAAAAATATTGGGAAACTTCTAAAGCGTGTGCAGCAGTTGTTAACGAAGATATTTCGATAGAACCGGGAGAAAACAGAGCTTTTATAAAAGTAAAAAATGCCGATTTAGCAATGTCGCAAGTTTTAGAACTTTTTGCTCCGCCTACTCCATTATTTACTACAGATATTCATCCAACAGCTGTTGTAGATTCGACAGCTATTGTAGGAAACAGCACTCGAATTGGTGCTGGAAGTTATATTGGACCAAAGGTTCAACTTGGCGAAAATGTAACGATTTATCCCAATGTTACTATTCTTGACGAATGTACTATTGGAAAAAATACAATAATTTGGTCAGGAGCCGTTGTTAGAGAACGTTGTCATATTGGCAACGATTGTATTATTCATCCCAATGCCACCATTGGCGCCGATGGTTTTGGGTTTCGTCCTTGTACTGAAAGAGGTTTGGTCAAAATTCCACAAATTGGAAATGTTATTATTGGAAACGGTGTCGAAATTGGAGCAAATTCTTGTATTGATAGAGGGAAATTTAGTTCAACAGTTTTAGGGGATGGTTGCAAAATTGACAATTTAGTTCAAATTGGACATAATAGCCGATTGGGGAAATTTTGTATAATGGCAGGAAATTCTGGATTAGCAGGTTCGGTTACTTTAGGAAACGGAGTTATCATTGGCGGAAGCGCTTCCATTAAAGACCATACTAGCATTGGAGACGGAGCTATTGTTGGCGCGGGTTCTGGAGTTATTGGAGATATTGTAGCAGGAAAAACAATGTTGGGTTATCCTGCAGTTGAAGCAAGAGATGCTCTAAAACAATGGGCAATTTTAAAACGATTGGTGAACGAGTCCAAGAAATAAGTCACTAATTATAAAAGCTAAACCGTAGATTCGCAGATTAAAAAATAATTTTAAAATCTGCGAATCTGCGGTAATTTTTTTTCAAAAATTTACAAATTCAATAAGTAATACAAGCTGTTTTCGTAAATTAGCCATCTATTTTCTGATAAACACAATTTCATTATGGATTTGAACTTCAATAAAAACGAAGACCACAATAAACTCCTTCTATCTAACTTACACCATAAATTTTCCAAAGTAAAACTTGGTGGTGGAGTGACTCGCATTCAAAAATTACATTCCGAAGGTAAAATGACAGCGCGGGAACGCATCGATTATTTGCTGGATACCAAAGCAAAATCAATTGAAATTGGAGCCTTTGTTGGCGAAGGAATGTACGCCGAATACGGTGGCTGTCCTTCCGGAGGCGTGGTTGTAAAAATAGGTTATATCAAAGGAAAACAATGCATTGTTGTTGCCAATGATGCTACTGTAAAAGCAGGAGCTTGGTTCCCAATTACAGCAAAGAAAAACCTGAGAGCGCAAGAAATTGCTATGGAAAACAGACTTCCTATCATTTATTTGGTGGATTCAGCTGGTGTATTTTTGCCTTTACAAGACGAGATATTCCCTGATAAAGAACATTTTGGTCGCATTTTTAGAAATAATGCTTTGATGAGCAGTATGGGAATTACCCAAATTTCGGCCGTTATGGGAAGTTGTGTTGCTGGTGGTGCTTATCTTCCCATTATGAGTGACGAAGCTTTGATTGTGGATAAAACAGGAAGTATTTTTTTGGCAGGAAGTTATTTGGTCAAAGCGGCTATCGGCGAAAATATAGACAACGAAACCCTTGGCGGAGCAACAACACATTGTGAAATTTCGGGAGTTACGGATTATAAAGCCAAAGATGATAAAGACGCTTTGGACAAAATTAAAAATATTATTGACAAAATTGGTGATTATGACAAGGCCGGTTTTAGCCGAATAAAGTCAGTAAAACCAAGTTTTGAGCAAAAAGAAATTTACGGTATTTTGCCAAAGGCTCGAAATGAGCAATACGATATGATGGATATCATCAGCCGATTAGTGGATAATTCTGAATTTGAAGCTTATAAAGACGGTTATGGACAAACCATAATAACAGGTTATGCAAGAATAGACGGATGGGCTGTTGGAATTGTCGCCAATCAACGTAAAGTATTAAAAACCAAGACCGGCGAAATGCAGTTTGGAGGCGTTATTTACTCGGATTCTGCAGATAAAGCCACTCGATTTATTGCCAATTGCAACCAAAAGAAAATACCATTGGTTTTCTTGCAAGACGTTACTGGATTTATGGTAGGTTCTAAGTCAGAACAAGGCGGAATCATAAAAGATGGGGCCAAAATGGTGAATGCTGTTTCCAATTCAGTAGTGCCAAAATTTACTGTAATTGTTGGGAATTCCTATGGAGCAGGAAATTATGCAATGTGTGGAAAAGCGTATGATCCGAGGTTAATCATGGCTTGGCCAAGTGCAGAACTGGCTGTTATGGGTGGAACACAAGCAGCAAAAGTATTGGCACAAATCGAAGCTTCTTCGCTTAAAGCTAAAGGAGAAATCGTGGATGAAGAAAAAGAAAAGGAATTATTCGACAAAATAAAAGCGCGTTACGATGCCCAAACTTCCCCCTATTATGCCGCTTCCCGACTTTGGACAGACGCTATTATAGATCCCTTAGAAACTCGAACTTGGATTTCGATGGGTATTGAAGCTGCCAATCATTCACCGATAGAAAAGAAATTTAATTTGGGTGTAATTCAAGTATAAAATTTCACATAATTTATATGCTTTTCATTGTATTATTTGCTTAAAATCAGTAACTTAGTATTGAATTTTAAACTTAATCACTATGAACAATGTAAAACATTTGAATAAATGGGCGAATGCGCACACTTATTTTCCAGTAGATTTAATTCGAATGGCGCTTGGAGTTATTTTGTTTTTAAAGGGAGTTTCTTTTATTACAGATACCCATTATTTAGCCGATTTATTGTCACCAATTGACAAATTTGGTGGCGGAATGATTTTATTACATTATGTTGCTTCGGCATTCATTTTAGGAGGTATATTAATTTTCTTCGGGTTGCTTACACGATGGGCAATCATCATACAATTACCTATATTAATCGGCGCAGTAATCATCAATTTTATGGGTCAAATGCATACTCAAAATTTATTATTTTCCCTTATTACACTTGGAATTTGCATTGCTTTTATTATATATGGAAGCGGAAAACATTCAGCCGATTACTACTTTAAAATGCAAGAATAACTTATAAACAGAAAGAGAGGACATTAGCCCTCTCTTTTTATCTACTTTAAATTTATTTATACGGATAAAACACTTTCGTTTCTCATAATTTTACCAGTGGCAGTCTCCTGAAACTTGGAAATGAATACAATTTCCTTCGGTATTTCATATTTATTTAAAACATTAAAAACAGAATCCTCAATAACAAAAGGCTCTCCTTCAACATAAAGCACCGCTTTTTCTCCCAAAGTATCATCTTCTTTTCCAAAAACAAAATAACGTCTTGGAATCAATTTTGAAAGTTTGTCTTCAATTTTTTCTGGCATCAATTTAATTCCTCCGCTATTGATAACATTATCGAATCTGCCTTCCCAAATAAATTGTGTGTCCGAAATTAATTTTACTATATCATTCGTAACAATATCATTTTTGCTTATTTTCTGTGCCCGAACCACTAAGCACTGTCTGTCGTCTATAGAAACAGTCACATTAGGCAATGTTGTAAAGGCTACGGCACCAATTTTTTTTGCTGCTATATGTGTTATGGTCTCGGTCATACCATAAGTTTCATAAATTTCAATAGGTAATTTTACTAATTCTTCCTCTAGTGCACGATGTATTCTTACTCCTCCAATGATTAATTTATTAATCTTTTTATGTTTCAGTTTTGCCAAAGAGTTTTTAGCTTGCAAAGGAACCATAGCGCAAAAATCAAAACTTTCGTCGATTTTGTCTAATGGATTTGAAGTTGGCTCCACAAATTTCATATCCAGTCCTAAAATAAAAGAACGCACCCACATCATTTTTCCAGCAACATAATTTGTTGGCAAACAATGTAACATGGTGTCTCCTGGCTCTAAACCAAAGAAATCTCCTGTTGCAAGAGCCGAATCCAGCATTGCTTGCTTTTCTATTCTAATGACTTTTGGAACTCCCGTAGTTCCGGAAGTACTTAATTCGATGTAAGATTTCTCGTCAAACCAATCTAATAAGAAAGTACCAATATGTTGTTCGAAAGGTCTTCCCTCTTTTATAAAACAGTAGGCCACATAAAACATTTCTTCTCGAGTGATATGAATACCATTCAATTTAAAGCGATTGTGGATGTTTTTGTACGTTATTTGATGCGTTAATTCGTGTATCATATTATTTTATTTGAGGTAACACTTTACCTGTAAGTTTTGCTTTCCAATTCGTCCAATTATATCTTTTTGCAAATATATATAAGATAATCGGATACACAATTGCAATTGAAATTATCATTTCATTTAAAATAGCAACAGGATTTTCGACACCAGAATATTTAAAAACCGCATCAGTATGAATCGCTGAATAATCGGAAGTAATTAACAATGCAGCCATCATATTATTTCCCAGATGAAAACCCAATGCCAACTCCAGACTTTCGTCCATTAAAGTCATAATTCCGAGCAGTAATCCTGTTCCAATATAAAACACCATAACTCCATAACCCATTTTGGCTACTTCTGGATTAGCGCTGTGAAACAAGCCAAAAATTATTGAAGTAAAAACCAAAGGAAACCATCTATTCTTAACTATAATACCTATTTGCTGCATCAAATACCCTCGGAAAAGATATTCTTCAAGCCCTATTTGACAAGGAAATAGCAAAACACTAATAAGAAATAAAACACCAAATTTCATCGAATTAAAATTCCAAACAATATTTGAATTGTCGTTAAAATAAGTAATTATAAATACAGTAATTGTCAATGAAACGACCAATGCAAACGAAAAGAGAATTTTTTTATAATTTATAGAAGGTCTAGAAGTTGTAAGCGAAATAATACTTCTTTCGTGTAAATTACGAACCAACAAAAACAACAATCCTAACAAAAAAATAAACGGGGACAAATTAATTATCAATGACCAATTGTTAGGAATTTCGCTCATCGATTTATAGACCTCATCCATTTGTTCTTTCGACATCATAAAATACGCAACAAAATTAGCAAGGAATATTCCTGCTGTTAAAAGGATTGTTATCAAAACACGCCACCAATCATTTTTTCCTTTATATGCTTGTTCTATAAACATTTATAAAATTGAATTAATTAAAACTAAAACCTATTATTGTCAGCCCGAAATTAACCTAATTTTACGTTTTAATTCCTTACTTTGCAATAAAATTAACAATTATTACAATGATTCAAATATATCATAATTCCCGATGCGGAAAATCACGTCAATGTCTCGCTTTTCTTGAAAACTCTGGTCAGGAATTCGAAGTTATAAAATACCTAGATGACGTCCCTACTTTTGATGAATTAAAGTCAATTATCGAAAAATTAGCTGTTAAACCAATTGAATTAGTCCGTCAAAAAGAGAAAATTTGGATTGAAAAATACAAAACAACAACAATGTCCGATGATGAAATTATTCAAGCCATGATTTCCAATCCTATTTTAATTGAAAGACCTATTGTTATCAAAGGAAAAAAAGCAGTTATAGCAAGACCCTTAGAAAGAGTAACAACTATTATGTAGTGCATTAATATTAACAAACCTTTGTGATTTGTTCCTTAAACCAAAGGCTACTTTTGCAGTCTTAACGGAAAAAAAATACTCCTTTTGATGAAAAATTTAAAATTTACTTTAATTATTTTGATGATATTAATTTCAATAAATAATTATTCTCAACTAAAACCTCAAATTGCCAAAATAAAAATTACTGGTAAAGTAATAGACAAAGTAAGCAAACAAGCTCTTGAATATGCAACAATAACATTTACAAATGAGGTATCTACAAAAGCAATTGCTGGCGGAATTACCAATCCAAAAGGAGAATTTGATATTGACATTGTTCCCGGAATTTATAATATAAAAATAGAATTCATTTCTTTTAAACCTATCATAATCAAAGCCCGTACACTGAATGAAAAGACAAATTTAGGATCAATTCCGTTAGAAGAAGATTCCACACAATTGAACGAAGTTGTCATTCGTGCCGAGAAATCTTCAGTTGAAATCAAATTGGACAAAAAAGTTTACAATGTAGGTCAGGATATGATGGTAAAAGGCGGAACTGTAAGTGATGTGCTAGATAACGTTCCTTCTGTTTCTGTTGATACCGAAGGAAATGTAAGCTTAAGGGGAAGCGATAATATCCGTATATTAATTGATGGAAGACCTTCTTATGCGGTAAATATTGCAGAAGCATTAAGACAACTTCCAGCAGATGCCATCGATAAGGTAGAAGTTATTACGAATCCGTCGGCAAGATATGATGCCGAAGGTGGTGCAGGATTAATCAACATAATCCTTAAAAAAGGCAAAAATCAGGGTTTTAACGGAACCTTTATAACTTCAGTAGGTATTCCTGAAACTTATGGTTTAAGTGCCAATTTGAATTATAAAACAGAAAAATTAAACTACTTTACTAACTTAGGTTATAGTCGCAGAACAAATGAAGGTGGAGGTAAAACAAACTCTGAATATTTTAACCTAGACGGTTCTACGAAAAACTATTTAGATGAAGACCGTGAGACCGAGAGAACCAGAGATGGTTTTAATGGAAGAGCGGGAATAGAATGGACAGTTGCACCCAATACTTTTTGGACAAATGCCGTCAATTATCAAAAGGATAATGGAGAAAATAATGATTTAATCAATTTTAATAATTTTGATGCTGCTCGTAATTTCACAGGTTCATCATTTCGTTTGGGTAAAGGAGAATCTAATGGCGAAAATGTTGAATATACTTCCAACTTAATCAAAAACTTCGACGACAAAGGGCACAAACTTACAGTTGATGGTTCTGTTTCAAGAAATTCTGATGATAACGAAAGTAGTATTACGGGTTCTAACAATTTTAACAACACCTTAAATAATCAAGTTCAAAAGCAAGCACAATTGCAAGCTGATTATGTACTCCCTTTAGGGAAAGGAAGTCAGTTTGAAGCTGGTTATAAAGGAAGTTTTGGTGATTTAAACAATCGATATTACGTTCTTGATGATCAAGGTGCAAGAATCGATAATTTATCAAATACTTTAGAGTTTATAGAAAATATCAACGCGCTTTACACGTCTTATGGTTTTAAAGTAAATAAATTATCCTATTTATTTGGTCTACGTTGGGAAGACACCAATATCGAAGTTAACCTATTAGAAACAAATGAATTCAACACTAAAAAGTACAACAACTTTTTTCCAAGCGCATTCGTAAGTTATGAAATTTCAAACCAAAGTAACATAACAACAAGTTACAGCAAACGTTTATCAAGACCTCGAGGTCGTTTTATGAACCCAGCGGTAAATTATGCCAGTAATGTGAATATTTTTCAAGGAAATCCTGACTTAGATCCTTCTTTAACAAACAAATTTGATTTTGGATATATCAAACGTTGGGACAAAATAACATTTAATACCTCGGCTTATTTTGAAGATACCAAAGATGTTTTCAGTTTTGTAAGATCTCCGACAGGTGATGATGTTAACGGGATTCCAGTTATTAGAAGTTCACCAATTAACCTGGGAAAAGAACAAAAATTTGGTTTTGAGTTTACGTTAAATTACACTCCGTTTAAAATTTGGAGATTAAATAGTAATTTCAATTTTTTTAATATTAAAAGCACTGGTGAAAATAGTTATACAGATACAAAAGGCAATCTGATAGTTCAAAATCTTGACAACCAAGCAACCAATTGGTTCGCAAGAATTAGTTCAAAACTAACTTTGCCCTACAAAATAGATTGGCAGTTGAATGCTTCCTATAGCGGAGCACAAAAAACTGCACAAGGAAAATATTTGGATCAGTTTGGCTTGAACACCGCTTTCAGTAAAGATGTGCTGAAAGACAAAGCAACTATTGCGTTCAATATTAGTGATATTTTCAATTCGAGAATTATGAGATCGTACACATATTTTGAAAACCAGACATCCTACAGCGAAATGCAATATCGTAAACGTCAATTCAATTTATCATTCACTTATCGTTTTAATAAACCAAAAGGAGAAAAAGAAAAGAATCCACAGCCTAGAAATGAAGATGGTGGAGGAGAATTCCCCGGATAAAAAATATACGTAAATAAGTTCAATTCGTAACTTATTAATTTTTGCAAAAACACCTATAAAACTTTCAAACTTTATAGGTGTTTTTGTTTAAAATAACCTAACATAAATTTATTTTAAATTAGCAAGAAAAACTATCTTCGCTCAAATTTCTTTTAAAAACCAAAAAAAAATGATTCAAATAATTGTTTTGGGAGGCGGAATGGTTGGCAGCGCAATGGCAGTTGATTTATCAAAAAAACACAGCGTCACAATAGCTGATTTAAGTTGGCAACGATTGGAACACTTAAAAAATAAACATCAAGCCATTACTATTTTACAACTAGATGTTTGTGATAAAACCAAACTTCAATCCATCCTCAAAAATTTTGATTTTGTGGTTTGTGCAGTTCCCGGATTTCTGGGTTTTGAAACCATAAAAAACGTAATTGAAGCCGGAAAAAACGTGGTAGACATTTCCTTTTTTCCTGAAAATGCATTTAATTTGGACGCTTTAGCTAAAGAAAAAGGTGTGACTGCCATAGTCGATTGTGGCGTTGCGCCGGGAATGCACAATATCATTTTAGGTTATTATAACGAAAAAATGAAATTGACAGATTTCGAAACCTTAGTAGGCGGATTACCAAAAGTCAAAAAATGGCCTTTCAATTACAAAGCGCCTTTCTCGCCAATTGACGTAATCGAAGAATATACTCGACCTGCTCGTTATGTCGAAAACGGAAATATCGTTATTCGTGACGCTTTGACCGATTGCGAATTGGTGGAATTTGACAAAGTAGGAACCTTAGAATCTTTCAATTCTGATGGATTGCGCTCGATATTATTTACGATGCCACACATCAAAAACATGAAAGAGAAAACACTTAGATATCCCGGTCACGTTGAATATGTAAAAGTTTTAAAAGATAGCGGATTTTTTAGCGAAAACAAAATAACGGTCAATGAAACTGAAATTTCTCCACTCGATTTTACTAGTAAAATTCTTTTCAACGAATGGAAACTAGGCGAAACCGAAGAAGAATTAACCGTAATGCGAATCAGCTTAAAAGGAGAAAATCCAAAAGGACAAATCGTAGAAGTAATCTATAATTTATACGACGAATATTGCCAAGAAACCCAAACTTCATCGATGGCGAGAACTACCGGATACACAGCTACAGCAGTCGCAAATCTATTTTTGGAAGGATTATTTACCGAAAAAGGAATATTTCCGCCAGAATTAATTGGGAAACACGAAACTTGCTTCAACTATATTTTATCCTATTTAAAAGAACGAAATGTGAAGTACGTAAAAACGCAAACTATCCTTTAAATCCAAAATCTACACCTTTTTATTATCTTTGAGACTTAAATATTCTTTAATGAAAAACACACAAATCCTAGTCCTATTCGTAATTGGAGCAATACTTACCATCATTGGAGTTGCCTTCAAAGTCACCAATGAACGCAAAGATTGGACGACTTTCTTTTTAATCATAGGAATGACTTTCGAAGCTGTTGCCGCGATATTGATGCTGCTAAAATTATTCAAAAAAAATAAAAACAACACCGATTCGTTTTTGGATAGTTAAAACATATTAAACCAAAATAAAAAGGGCTACATTCGATAATGAATGTAGCCCTTTTATAATTTAAATTATCTTTTAGCGCTGTTGTCGTGCGATTTCGCCGTGATGTGACAAATCCAGTCCAAGTTCCTGATCTTCTTCGGTAGCTTTTACAGGAATAAACTTATTGATTATTTTAAACAATAATAAGGTAAAAAAGAACGCATAACTGGTTGCAAATAAAATGGCAACACATTCTTTAAACAATAACATTCCGTTACCTCCAAAAAATAACCCATTCGGAATCGCTTCGTTTATAGTGCTATTGGCAAAGAAACCAAGGCAAATGGTTCCAATTATTCCGCCCATTCCGTGAATTCCCCATACATCGAGCGCATCGTCCCAACCTTTCTTTTCTTTATATTTTACTGCCAAAAAGCAACCACAAGCAGCAATGATTCCAATAATTGCCGACGAATAAATATCAACATAACCAGCAGCTGGAGTAATCGTAGCCAAACCTGCAACAGCGCCCGTCATTAATCCAACAAAAGTAGGTTTCTTGTTGCCAGTATTCCATTCGATAAATAACCAAGTAACCGCGGCGAAAGATGCTGCTGTGTCCGTATTCAAAAAGGAGGAAATAGTAATAGAGTTTACCGCCAATTCGCTTCCAGCATTAAATCCGTACCAACCAAACCAGAGTAAAGCTGTTCCGATGGCTACTAATGGAATATTATTAGGCTCGTGTTTATTAGTACGTCTTCCGACAAAATATACCGATGCCAAAGCTGCAAAACCAGCAGTTGCGTGGACGGTAATTCCGCCTGCAAAATCAAAAACTCCCCACTCTGCAAGCAATCCTCCTCCCCAAACCATATGAACAAAAGGATAATACACAAAAATTTGCCAGAAAATAAGAAAGTAAACATAGGATTTAAACGAAACCCTGTTGATAAAAGCTCCTGTAATCAATGCCGGAGTAATGATAGCAAACATCATTTGATAAGCAATAAAAATATATTCGGGAAACGGCTTATCTGATGAATACAGTGTTGAAGGCGTAATTCCGTGATAAAAAGCTTTATCAAAATTCCCTATAATCCCAAAAAAATCGGAACCAGAACTCATATTCCCGCTAAAACAAAGCGAATATCCAAAAGCAAACCAAAGCACAGTTCCTATTCCCATTGAAACAAAACTCTGCATCATTATGCTCAAAATATTTTTATTACAGCCCAATCCACCATAGAAAAAAGCGAGTCCGGGAGTCATCAGCATCACTAAACTAGTGGCAAGAATCATAAAAGTGGTTAATCCTACGTCTAACATAATTTATTTTTTTATTTTGGCTCAAAATTAACTAATCGTTTCACAATAATTCCAACGTTTATTTTACAAATTTCATAAAATTTGTTAAGTTTAATTAATTTTAGACGGTATCTCGAAATGAATTAGTGTAATATTTTATTCAACCCCATAAAAAATAGGGGTGTAAACGATTTTAAAACAATATTTATTCTTAATTTAAATTAATATCATAAAATGAAGGTTCAAAAACGGAACAATATTATTTGATTCTCAATTTTATACCTTTGTTTTATTAATATCCAACAAAATGAATATCAAACTCATCGCCATTGGCAAAACCGATAATAAAAATTTGCAATCCTTAATTGACGAATATCAAAAACGTTTGTCGTTTTATATCAAGTTTGATTTGGAGATTATTCCCGATATCAAAAACGTAAAAAACTTGTCGGAAAGCCAGCAAAAAGAGAAAGAAGGCGAATTGATTTTGGCAAAAATAACACCAACGGATCAACTCATTTTATTGGATGAAAACGGAAAAACCTATACTAGCGTTGGATTTTCAGAGGAATTGCAGAAGAAAATGAATTCGGGCGTGAAGACTTTGGTTTTTGTAATTGGTGGTCCTTACGGTTTTTCGGAAACGGTTTATGCCAAAGCACAAGGAAAAATTTCGCTTTCACTAATGACTTTTTCCCATCAAATGGTGCGTTTATTTTTTATCGAACAATTGTATCGCGGATTCACAATTTTGAAGAATGAACCATATCATCATCAATGATTTTAGTTTTAGGAATTTAATAAACAAACTCTTCTTTGTTTTCAATTTTTAAACTTTGGATGAAAATTTCATTCTGAATATAAGTTCCATAACTCATTTTTTCATCAAAACCGAATCTAATTATTTTGGTCTTATCTTTGTAACTAGTTAAAAAATGCTTCAATTCTTCACGACTTCCTGAAAAACCATCCACATAAATTTCATTTTTTCTAGAAAAAAATACAATAAAACTAGACATTGGCTTCTCCAATTTATAATACACTTTCGTGAATGGTAGAAACGCCATATTCTTATGAATACTATCCGCATACGAATAATAATTTTCGGCTAATTCGTTTTTGTGAGCGACTTCACTTCGCTTTTTTTCCTGCAATTTCATTACTTCAGGAATAACCAATCGCAACGGCAATCGCTTGTCAATATTAAGAATCCAATTGGTTGAAATAATGGAGTTTTTTCGGTTTACTTCTGCCAAAGTATCTTTTCCTTTAGTTCTGAAAAAAATATAAATTGGTGAATGATCTATTACATTTGAAACTAAGGTTACATTCGATTTTGGCAATAAAATATCTTCTTTATTTCCACAGGAAAACAGCACAAAAAGAATTACTAAACTAAAATACTTCATTACTGATTATTGATTTTATTGAATAAAGTAACACATTCCATCGCTTCTTTCACATCGTGAACCCGAAGAATTTTCGCTCCTTTAATCAACGCAACGGTATTCAAAACCGTGGTTCCATTCAAAGCTTCTTCCGCAGAAGAATGCAAGGTTTTATAAATCATAGATTTCCTAGAAAATCCTGCTAATAAAGGCAATTCCAAGATTTCAAACAATTCCATTTTTTGTAAAACTTCATAATTTTGATCCAAAGTTTTAGCAAAACCGAATCCAGGATCGATTATCAAATCATTAACACCGAAACTTCTAGCTTTGGACACCTTTTCAGAGAAATAGAATAATATTTCCTTGACAATATCGTCGTAAGTTGTCATCTTTTGCATGGTTTCTGGCGTGCCTCTCATATGCATCATAATATAAGGAACGTTATATTTCGCAATAGTTTCCAGCATTTTATCATCCAGATTTCCTGCCGAAATATCATTGATGATCGCCGCTCCATTTTCGATGCAAACCTTGGCGACTTCGCTTCTAAAAGTATCAACGGAAAGCAAAGCTTGTGGATAATATTCTAAAATCAGATTGATAATAGGAATTATTCTTTGCAATTCTTCCTCTTCCGAAACATATTCGGCACTAGGCTTGCTCGAATAGGCTCCAACATCAATAAATGTGGCTCCTTCGCTAAGCATTTTACCTACTTTTGTCAGCATTTCACTGCTGCTTTTATACATTCCGCCATCATAAAATGAATTGGGAGTTACATTCAATATCCCCATCACTTTGGGAGTTGTCAAATCAATAAGTTGTCCTTTGCAGTTTATTGTCATCCTAAATCAAATTTCGTTAATTATCATTTTTCCATCCCATAAATATTCCTTATTTTTGAAGAAATTATTTGACAAATATACACCATTAAATGAACATTACTTCACAGCAATATGATAGCATAATTGCAATTTGCCGCGCGCTATTCATCAATAAAATGAAAGATTACGGCAGTGCTTGGCGTATTTTAAGATTGCCTTCACTAACAGACCAAATTTATATCAAAGCCCAAAGAATAAGAAGTTTACAGGAAAACGAAGTTCGAAAAATAGACGAAGATGAAACTGGCGAATTCATAGGAATCATCAATTATTCGATTATGGCGTTGATACAACTCGAACTTGGCGTCGTCGATCAACCCGATTTGAATGTAGAAGAAGCTACCCAATTGTACGATGCCAAAGTAAAATTGACCAAAGATTTGATGGAAGACAAAAACCACGATTATGGTGAGGCTTGGCGCGAAATGCGCGTAAGTTCTTTAACCGATTTGATTTTGCAAAAACTGCTTCGCGTTAAGCAAATTGAAGACAATAAAGGAAAAACTTTGGTTTCCGAAGGTATCGACGCTAATTATCAGGATATGATTAATTATGCTATTTTTGCTTTGATTTTAATTAAAAAATAAATGGATAACTTTTGTCAAGGTTTAAAAATTTGACAAAGGTATTTTTTAAATAACATATAAAAAATGAAAAACTTCATCACTCAGTTTTCGAGAATTTTCGTCGGGATTTTGTTCATTATTTCGGGATTAATAAAATTAAATGATCCTTTAGGCTTCTCTTATAAACTGGACGAATATTTTAGTGAGCCCGTTTTCAATATGCCTTTTTTTGTGCCTTTCACAGTAGCAATTGCACTGTTTTTGGTTATTCTTGAAGTGGTTTTAGGTGTAATGCTGCTCATTGGTTACAAAGCAAAATGGACGATTTGGAGTTTGTTGCTTTTAGTAGTTTTGTTCACGTTTCTGACTTTTTATTCGGCTTATTTTGATGTGGTTAAAGATTGTGGATGCTTTGGCGATGCCCTGCATTTGACACCTTGGCAATCATTTTCAAAAGATTTAATATTGTTGTTTTTCATTCTAATTTTATTTTATAATCAAAAATACATCAAACCATTATTTGCCGACAAAATCCAATCCGTTTTGGTTTTAGCAAGTATTGTATTATGTGCATTTATGGGATATTGGGTTTTAAACCATTTACCATTAAAAGATTTTAGGCCTTATAAAGTAGGTACAAACATCCGCAAATCAATGGAAATTCCTGATAATGCTCCAAAAAGTGTAGTGGAAATGATTTTCATATATAAAGTAAATGGTGTTGACAAAGAATTCACCGAAAAAGATTTGATGTCACTTCCCGAAGGAGCAGAATTTGTCGATAGAAAAGACAAAGTTATAGTTCAGGGTTACCTCCCTCCTATTCACGATTTCAAATTAGAAATAGACGGAGAAGACAAAACTGACATGATATTATCTAAAGAAAAAGCGATGTTAATTGTGGCTTATGATTTAGAAAAAGCGAATTTAGCAGGCTTACAAAAAATAAATGATCTGTACAAAAAGGCGATTGCAAAAGGATATTATGTTGCGATACTGACTGGTTCATCAGCGGATGCAATTGCTGATTTAAAAAAGAAATATGGTTTTACTTTTGATGTTCTTTTTTGTGATGCAACTGCTTTAAAAACGGTAGAACGAGCAAATCCTAGTTTTGTTTTATTAAATTACGGTACTGTTACCCAGAAGGTACATTATAATGATAGTAATGATTTGAAATTTTAGTTCACTTATTTACAGTTGCTTATGAGTAGTAGAAGAGAAAGAAGGAAAAAGAAATTTATACTTATTTTTATAAGTTGTATTGTGTTTGGAATTGGTTACCTATTTTTAAATGTAGTTTCAGGGATTTTTGAAGTGCCTTTAGGAATTACATTTCACGTTATTTTAGGATGCACTTTAATGGCTATTTCTGGAATTTATATTGGTTATACTATTAAACAATTGTATTTCACAAAGAAACGAAAAAGAAGCAAAAGAATCTATTTAGACGATTCCACAGATAAAAAATCGAATTAAGGAAACTTCGTTTTCTTCATTGATTCCTCCACTCATTTACGAAATCGAAATAGTACAAATGCCTGAAATAATGTATTTTACTCTACGCTATTTTGTTTTTAAAATGTAACTTTGAGAAAAATTTTTAAAATGAAAAAAATACTAGTATTGCTTTTAGCTATTATCAGTTTTTCTTGTTCTCAAGCTCAAAAAACCTCCTTTTCAAAAGAAGCATTGTCTGAAACTTTACTTTCAAATAATGGGAAACAAGTTGCTTTTAAAGACATTCTAAAAAGGCACAAAGGCAAAACTCTCGTTATCGAAATTTGGGCCTCTTGGTGCGGCGATTGTGTCAAAGCAATGCCTAAAATAAAAGAACTTCAAGCCAATAATCCTGAGGTAGATTATGTATTCATTTCGATGGACAAAACAGTCGATAAATGGAAAGAAGGAATAACAAAACACGAAATCAAAGGCGAGCATTTTATGGCAAATGACCAGATGAAAGGTGTTTTTGGCAAAGCAATTGACCTAGATTGGATTCCAAGATATATCATTATTGACAAAACTGGAAAAATAGTGATTTACAGAGCCATCGAAACTGATTTTGAAAAAATAAATACCGAATTAAAAAAGTTAGAAACTAGTAAATAATAACACTTCAAATACTAGCGTTTCAGCCGTGGGAATCAAAAATTTAGAAACATAATTATCAAACAATAAACACAATTAAAATGAGAAAGAAGATTGTAGCAGGAAACTGGAAAATGCATAAAAATGCGACTCAAACCGCAGAATTATTAAACGAATTAAAATCACAAGTTTCATCAGAAGATAACAAAGAAGTAATTGTAGCACCTACTTTTGTAAATTTGGCTTTGGCAACTAGCCTTTTGGAGTCAACTGCCATCAAAGTGTCCGCACAAAATATGCACCAAGCAGAAAGTGGTGCTTACACAGGCGAAATTTCTGCTGATATGTTAAAAAGCGTTGGTGTAGATACCGTTATTCTTGGACATTCAGAGCGCAGAGCTATTTTTCACGAAACAGACGCATTGATTGCTAGCAAAGTGGACACCGCTCTACAACACGATATGACCGTTATTTTTTGCTTCGGCGAAGAATTGAAAGACCGTCAATCTAAAAACCATTTCAACATTGTTGAAAACCAATTAAGAGACGGTTTGTTTCACATTGAAGCAAAAAACTGGGAAAAAATTGTTTTGGCTTACGAACCAGTTTGGGCTATTGGAACAGGCGAAACGGCTAGTCCAGAACAAGCTCAAGATATGCACGAATTCATCAGAGAAACGGTTCGTAAAGCTTTTGGAAGCGATATCGCTGAAGATGTTTCAATACTATATGGTGGAAGTGTAAAACCAGATAATGCCAAAGAAATTTTCTCTAAACCAGATGTTGACGGAGGTCTAATTGGTGGAGCTGCACTTAATGCCAAAGATTTTTTAGCAATAGTAAACGCTATCTAAGAATTTAGATTATACTTTATAAAAGAGTCCTCAATTATGAAAATAGTTGGGGATTTTTTGTGTTTTATATTATGCATTGGCACAATAGTAATAGATGCTAAATAAAAATATTAAAGTATTGTTAAATAAATACTTACCTTCTAAAAATCATTAAAATAATAATCTATTTGATTTCAATTAAAAAATTATTTTAGTAACTTTACTATATCGGCTTTAACAAGCGGAAACACCTACAATTCTCGTTCTTTGGGCCGTTTCAAATATTTAAATCTTATAAATATGGAAACCTCTAAACACATTCTGTTTTTCAGTCAAATCAGTATTACCGACATCGCTAAAGTAGGCGGTAAAAATGCTTCACTTGGCGAAATGTACAATCAACTGAATCCAATCGGCATCAACATTCCCAATGGTTTTGCAATCACCGCTGGAGGATATCGCCTATTTTGCGAATCTAATTATCTCGAAAAACCTTTAGAAGATTTGTTGTTTTCGTTAGATAAAAAAGAATATTCGAATCTTTCTACCATTGGCCAAAAAGCAAGAAATCTTATCTTGTCGGCAACAATTCCAGAGGAAATTCGTGATGAAATAACTACCGCTTATAAAAAACTTTCCAAACTTTGCGGAACTGATCCTCTAAGTGTTGCCGTTCGCAGCAGCGCCACTTCCGAAGATTTGCCATCGGCGAGTTTTGCGGGAAGAATGGAATCGTTCCTAAACATTAGTGGTGAAAAACAATTGCTAGAAGCTGTTCGTCGTTGCTATGCTTCACTATTTACGGACCGCGCCATAAAATACCGCCATGATATGGGATTTACTGGAATAGACATCGCAATTTCCGTAGGCGTACAACAAATGATTCGAAGCGACAAAGCTTCGTCCGGCGTGGCTTTTACAATTGATCCTGATACCGGATTTAAAAATGTAATCGTCATCAACGGAACTTTCGGATTGGGTGAAAACATTGTCCAAGGAAGAATCACTCCTGATGAATGGATGGTTTTCAAACCCACACTTTTCAACGAAAAACTTAACCCAATCTTGAAAAGTCGTTGTGGCAAAAAAGAATTTACGATGATTTATTCTGACAATGCAGAAGGTGTTTCGGCATCAAAAACTATTGTAAATATTGACACGCCATTAGCAGAACAAAATAAATTTTCGTTAACAGATAAAGAAGTAATTCTGATAGCCCAATGGTGTCAAAAAATTGAAAATCACTACAAAAAATCAATGGATGTTGAATGGGCAAAAGATGGTTTAAATAACCAACTATATATCGTTCAGGCTCGTCCGGAAACCATTCACGGAAAAGAACGAAAACAAACCGAAGAAATTTTTACACTAAAAGCAAAAAGCAAAATCCTGACCAGCGGCATTGCTTTGGGCAATAAAATTACATCCGGAAAAGCCCGAATTTTAAACAGTCCGCAAGAAGGAAATCTATTGCAGCAAGGAGAAATTCTGATAACAGATGTTACCAATCCCGATTGGGACCCGATTCTAAAAAAAGCGGGAGCCATTATTACCAATAAAGGAGGAAGGACAAGTCATTCCGCAATTGTGGCGCGTGAACTTGGAACTGTTGCTGTGGTTGGATGCGGAAATGCCACTTCCGTTATAAAAAACGGACAGGAAATCACCGTTTCCTGTGCTGAAGGCAAAGATGGAAATATATACGAAGGCCTTTTGAAATGGGAAATAAAAGAACAGGATTTCAGCCATTTGACTTTGCCAGAAACGGCTCCAATGTTTATCCTAGCCGATCCAGAAAGAGCTTTTGATTTAAGCTTTTATCCCAACAAAGGCGTGGGTTTGATGCGAATGGAATTTGCCATTTCCAACACCATAAAAATCCATCCGAATGCTTTGTGCGAACCCGAAAAAGTAAAAGATGAAGCGTCAATTTCAGCTATTAAAGAATTGACCAAAGGCTATGAAAACGGTAAAGAATATTTCGTCGACAAACTTGCCGAAGCAGTTTCAACGGTAGCTGCGGCTTTTTATCCAAAAGACGTGATTGTGCGAATGAGCGATTTCAAAAGCAACGAATATGCCAACCTCATCGGCGGAAAATATTTCGAACCCGAAGAAGAAAACCCAATGATTGGTTTCCGAGGTGCTTCCCGTTATTACAGTGATTTTTATCGAAAAGGTTTTGCGTTGGAATGTGAAGCAATGAAAAAAGTGCGAAACGAAATGGGATTGCATAACGTAAAACTAATGATTCCGTTCTGCAGAACTATCGAAGAAGGACAAAAAGTTATTGCAGAAATGGCAAAAAACGGATTAATTCAAGGAAAAAATGAATTGGAAATCTATGTAATGGTAGAAATTCCAAGCAACGTTTTAATGGCAGACCAATTTGCACAATTATTTGATGGCTTTTCCATTGGATCCAATGATTTGACACAGCTAACACTTGGCTTAGACCGCGATTCTGCCTTAGTAAGTTATTTGTTCAGCGAACAAAATCCTGCAGTCAAATTTTTAATACGGGAAACCATTCAAGTGGCTAAAAGAAATAAAATAAAAGTGGGATTGTGCGGCCAAGCGCCAAGTGACCTTCCTGAGTTTGCCCAATTTTTAGTAGAAGAAGGAATAGACAGTATTTCATTTAATCCCGATGCTTTGATAAAAGGAATCCAAAACATTTCTGTTGCCGAAAAGAAAAATACGGTGTTGACATAATTATTAAATAAAGAATTATGGAACATACTTTCAAAGACAAAGTGGCTCTCGTTACCGGAGGTTCATCAGGTATTGGAAGAGCCACAGTACTAGCTTTCGTGAGAAAAGGTACCAAAGTGGTCATTGCTGATTGGATAGAAAATCAGGAAACGATGGATTTAATCGAAAACTTGGGCGGAGAATCAATTTTTGTAAAATGTGACGTTTCGAAAAGTGCCGATGTAAAAACACTCATCGAAAAAACCATTAACACTTTTGGGCGCTTGGATTTTGCTTTTAACAATGCGGGAATCGAAGGAACATCAGCTCCAACACAAGATTGTTCCGAGGAAAATTGGGACAAAACTATTGATGTTAACCTTAAAGGAATTTGGCTTTGTATGAAATATGAAATCCCCGAAATGCTCAAAAATAGAAAAGGAGCTATCGTAAACTGCTCTTCTGTGGCTGGACTCGTTGGTTTTCGCGGTTCTCCAGCTTATGTAGCTTCCAAACACGGTGTGATTGGCCTTACAAAAACAGCTGCATTAGAATGTGCCAAACTCGGAATCAGAGTAAATGCCGTTTGTCCCGGAATCATAAAAACGCCTATGATAGATCGTGCAACCGGTAACAAGAAAGAAGCAGAACAGCAATTCATGGCTATGGAACCTGTGGGCCGTTTTGGTTTGCCTGAAGAAATTGCCAATGCTGTACTTTGGCTTTGTTCAAATGAAGCATCTTTCGTTACAGGAATTGAAATGCCTGTGGATGGCGGTTTTGTAGCTCAATAATTTTTAAAAAATAGTATTCACTTAAAATCTTATAAAATGTATACCTACGAAGTAAATCTAAAGTGGACGGTAAACAGAAAAGGAGTTTTGAGTTCTCCTGTTTTACCACAAAAAATTGAAGTAGCAACTCCTCCAGATTTCCCAAAAGGAATGGAAGGTGTTTGGACGCCAGAGCATCTATTTGTCGCATCAATCAATGGTTGTTTAATGACCACTTTTTTGGCTATTGCCGAAAATTCGAAACTGGAATTTATCCATTATGAAAGCAATGCTGTGTGCAATATTGCTATAATCGAAGGCAAACACACCATAACCGAAATCATCCTGAAACCCAAAGTTACTATTCCGCATACACAAAAAGCAGATAGAGCAATTCATATCCTTGAGATGAGTAAAAGATCATGTCTAATATCCAATGCGGTTAAAGTTACTATTCTTATGGAACCGGAAATTATTGTGGAAAAAGTATTAGTATAAAAATAAAAAAATGATTGCTGTCAAAAGCGGTTATTGGGAAACCAGAACTCATTATTGGTGAATTGGAGAAAGTTTTTGTGGTTTTGAAAATTGGATATACTCCAAACGAGGAAACCAAAATGAACATAATGGATTTCGCTCGAAAAGAATTAGGACCGGCTGATGCTCCCAAAGAAATTGAATTTGTCGAAAAGATTTCCAAAACCCAAAGCGGAAAAATATTACGACGATTATTGAAAGTACGAGAACTTGGCTTACCCGAAGGCGATATTTCTACCTAGGAACAAATATAAAAGACTATAAAAGGAACACTAATTTTTTAAAAATTTAAATTATGATACCATTTATAAAAATAAATTTAAAAAGTAAAATACTCTACTTATTGGTTGTCCTTATTTCGTTTCAAGGATGCAATGGACAGGACAAGAAAAATGAAAAAGACATAGAAGAAATTCAGAAAAGTGCAGTTGGCTATACTGATAAAGTTTCTTATACTGGCAATGTAGATTTCAAAATGGCTGCCAAAATTGCCACACCGGGAGTAGTGAACATCAAATCTACTTTCAAAACACAAATGAGGCAAAATGAAGATGGAAATCAAAATGATTTTTATAATATGCCCGATCCATTTAAAGATTTTTTCCAAAATGATCCTTTTTTCAGACACTTCAAATTCGAGGAAAACTATGATTCTGAGCCTGTAATCGGTGGTGCATCCGGAGTGATTCTGACTCCTGACGGATACATTGTAACCAATAATCACGTGGTAAAAGATGCCGAAGAAATTGATGTTACTTTATTTAACGGAAAATCCTATAAAGCCAAAATTATTGGCACTGACCCACAAACAGACCTGGCTCTCATCAAAATTGACGAAAAAAATCTCTCCTTTATTATGTTTGGAGATAGTGATACTATTGAAGTAGGCGAATGGGTAGTTGCAGTGGGAAATCCTTTTAATCTCGCTTCAACCGTAACAGCCGGAATTGTAAGTGCCAAAACCCGAAATATAAATATCTTACGGGATCAAGGAGCTATCGAATCCTTTATACAAACCGATGCCGTTATGAATCCAGGCAATAGTGGTGGCGCATTGGTCACATTAGACGGAAAACTAATAGGAATCAATACAGCAATTGCTTCTCCAACGGGCGTTTACGCAGGTTATGCTTTTGCTATTCCTGTTGATATTGTAAAAAAAGTCACTAATGATTTAATGAATTATGGGTCTGTCCAAAGAGGTTTTTTAGGAATAAGTATCCGCGATATGGATAGCAAAATCGCTAAGGAAATTAATATTGACCGAGCCAATGGTGTTTATGTTGACAGCGTGTCGGCAACCGGAGCGGCAAAAGAAGCAGGTATCAAAGCGAAAGATGTCATCATCAGCATTGATGGTATTGAAACAATGACGTCAGGAAAGTTAATGGAAATCATTATGAGAAAACACCCCGGAGACAAAGTAAAAATTGTACTAATCCGAAATGGTAATGAAAAAAAGGAACTAACTGCTACGCTCAAAAAACAAGACACTGCCAATATAAATATCAAACCAGAAAGCGCCTCATTACTTAAAGATTTGGGAGTCGAACTTGTCCCAATCAGCAAAGAAGACCAAAAAAAATACAAAGTAGATTATGGCCTAAAAGTAACCAAATTGTATAACGGAAAATTAAAAAAGAATACCAACATAAGGGAAGGATTTGTGATTACTGCAGTCAATAAAAGAGAAGTTTCTTCTGTTGATTCCTTTATTGAAGCTGTTAGAAAACAGCGTGGTGGAATAATGCTTGAAGGAAAATATGCCGGCGACCAAACTTATTATTACTACGCATTTGGAATGTAAAGTGGAATAACTATTCAGTATACTCTTAAGAATAATTATAAAATAATTAACCTTAAAATACAAAATCATGGAAAATGTAATTTTTTGTCAAAGTTGTGGCATGCCACTTGACTCCGAAGATTTAAAAGGAACTGAAAAAAATGGATTAAAAAGTAATGAATATTGCAAATATTGTTACGAAAACGGCATTTTTAAACACCCAAAAATGAATTTAGCTGACATGAAAAAAAATGTGGAAAATCAAATGAAAAAATTAGAAATCCATAAATATGAAATTCAAAAAGCTTTGAATATTCTACCAGCATTAAAACGTTGGAAAACCAAATAAACAAAAAACTTAAATAATTACAGACAATTTCAGCTATATCAAGAAAAATAAATGATTTTAAGGTTAATGCACATCTCTCTTTTTTAAGTTAATTTAAATGAACTGGCACTTACTCTCGCTCTCAGAAATCTCCCAATTATTGGACTCAAAACCTTCTGGTCTTGATTCTTTGATTGCCTCAGAACGGTTGTCCGAATATGGAAAAAATGAAATTGAAGATAAAAAAAAGAAAACCATTTGGCAAATGGTACTGCATCAATTGACAGATTTCATGATTCTTATACTTATCGTCGTAGCCATTGTATCCGGAATTTTGGGAGACTTGACAGACACCTTAATTATTTTGGCCATAATTATCATCAATGCCACCGTGGGTTTTATACAAGAATTCCGTTCTGAAAAAGCAATGGAAGCACTAAAAAAAATGGTTCCAACCAATGCAAGAGTTGTCCGTGAAAACAATACTTCTGAAATATTAGCCTCTGATCTTGTTCCTGGTGATGTCGTTTTGCTTGAAGCCGGAAACATAATTCCTGCCGATATTCGGTTTTTTGAAACCCATCAAATTAAAGTGGACGAATCCGCTCTGACTGGCGAATCGCACAATGTTGAAAAAAATTGTGAAACACTTCCCAAAGGCGATTATTCACTTGGCGACCGAATCAATATGGGTTTTAAAGGAACTCACATTACCAATGGACGTGGAATTGGGTATGTCATGGCAACCGGAATGAATACCGAGTTGGGGCTTATCGCCAAAATGATTCAAACGGAAGAAAAATCGACTCCATTGCAAAAAAGATTAACGGCTTTTGGCAAAAGATTATCCGTTTTTGTGTTATTAATTTGCACGATAATTTTTGCTTTTGGTTGGTGGCGTGGCGAAGATGCAGTCACGATGTTGCTCACTTCCATTTCCCTTGCCGTTGCTGCGATTCCCGAAGCTTTACCAGCATTGGTAACCATTGCACTGGCCTTTGGCGCAAAGCGATTGGCAAAAAACAAGGCACTCATTCGAAAACTTCCCGCCGTTGAAACGCTTGGTTCCGTTACCCATATTTGTTCCGACAAAACAGGAACACTTACCTTGAATAAAATGACAGTTCTGGAAACTTATGAAATTCCAAACCTGAATTCCGATTCCATTTTTCCTGAAAATAGTTCCTTATTCGATGCCATGGCTTTGAATAATGATGTTTCGAAAGACAAAAAAGGAAAATGGTTAGGAGATTCAACTGAAGTGGCATTAGTCCAATTTGCTTTCGATAAAAATAAGGAAAGAACAGATTTAGAAAAAACATTTCCAAGAGTTGCTGAGTTGCCGTTTGATTCTAACCGAAAGTGTATGACCACTTTTCATGAAACTGAAAAAGGAATTATTGCCATTACCAAAGGCGCCGTGGAATTATTATTGGAGAAATTGGTAGAAAACCAAAAATCACTCATTCCAGAATTAGAGTCAAAAGCCAATCAAATGGCGGAAAAAGGCTATCGCGTGATTGGCTATGCCATAAAAGAAATGGAGACATTACCGGAATTGCAAAATGTTGCCATAATAGAATCGGGATTGACCTTAATAGGTTTTGCAGGAATTATCGACCCACCAAGAGAGGAAGCAAAACTGGCCGTCGCTGAATGCAAACAAGCCGGAATTATTCCCATTATGATTACAGGCGACCATAAACTTACTGCAATAGCCATTGCGAAACAACTGGGTATAATGGTTTCCGAAGAAGATTTGGTATTGAGCGGTCCAGACCTTGCTAGTTTGACTGAGCAACAATTTGATGCCATTGTCGAAAAAGTTCGAGTTTATGCACGTGTTAATCCCGAACAAAAATTAAAAATTGTGAATGCTTTGCATGATAGAGGCCAAATTGTCGCTATGACAGGAGATGGTGTGAACGATGCACCAGCACTCAAGAATGCGGATATTGGTATCGCTATGGGAATCAACGGCACCGAAGTTTCAAAGGAAGCATCGCACCTGATTTTGTTGGATGATAATTTTGCCACCATTGTTGTTGCAGTCAAACACGGGCGAAAGGTTTTTGATAATATCCTGAAATTCATCAAGTACATTATGACCGGAAATTCAGGTGAAATTTGGGCAATTTTTCTGGCACCATTTTTTATGTTACCTATTCCACTTTTGGCCATCCACATTCTTTGGATCAATCTCGTGACCGATGGTTTGCCCGGATTAGCGCTAGCTTCAGAACCGGCAGATGTAAATATTATGAAAAGACCTCCAAGAAAACCGCAGGAAAATATTTTTTCGAACGGTATGGGAAGACACATTTTGTGGGTGGGATTTTTAATGGGAATAACAACTTTGGGCATTCAATATTGGGCAATAAACAGTGAAAATTCACATTGGCAAACCATGGCTTTCACCGTTTTGTGCATTAGCCAAATGGGCCACGTAATGGCCATTCGTTCTGAGCGAGAATCACTTTTCAAAATTGGTTTGTTTTCTAACAAACCACTTTTGGGAGCTTTATTTCTCACTGTTATTCTACAATTGATGCTTATTTATGTTCCGTTTTTTAATACTGTTTTTAAAACACAACCACTCTCCATTTATGAATTGGCTATAACAATTGTGGTTTCAAGCATAATATTCTGGGCTGTGGAAACCGAAAAATGGATCATTCGAATGAAAACTAAAAACAAATGAACAGAATTATTCTTCAAAGTATTGATTATTTCTTCATTCTGTTTCATAGTGTTCTGATCCTGTTTAATGTTTTTGGTTGGATAATTCCAAAATGGCGGTTTGCCAATTTAATTTCTTTATCGGTTACCGCTTTTTCATGGTTTGTTTTGGGAATTTGGTACGGCATTGGCTATTGTCCGTTTACGGATTGGCATTGGAAAGTGCGCCAACTTTTAGGCTATAATGATCAAAGTAATTCCTATATCCATTTTCTGATTCTAAAAATACTTGGAGTCAATCTTCCGGAAAATTGGGTTGATTCAGCAACCCTAATTGTGTTTTTATTGGCATTTTGTATCAGTATTATTTTGAATCAAAATAAACACCCATTAAATTGAAAGTAAGAAGACTTATTGCCCTCATAATTAATATTTTATTCTTAACTTTATATACAAGATAAGTTTAGAAGTCACTGTTTATTTTAAGTTAAATTAGGAATAATCACTTTAAAATTCAGAAAAATGAAAGGATCATTTAAACTCGGAAACATAGCCGGAATAGATGTGTTTCTTCACTGGACATTCTCTCTTCTTATCCTTTATATTGTTTACATTAACTACAAAGCAGGTCAAAATATAGTCCAAATTGCTTGGTCTGTATTATTTATAATATTTGTTTTTGCTACAGTTCTGTTACACGAATTGGGACATGCCATAACTGCAAAAAAATTTAATATTAAAACCAATGACATAACTCTTTTACCTATTGGCGGAATTGCCAGTTTAGAAAAACTTCCTGAAAAACCTTCAGAAGAATTAGTGGTTGCCTTTGCCGGGCCAATGGTAAATATTACTTTGGCATTACTATTATCCTTTTTTATCCACTATCCCAATAATTCCGAGGAAATGATTGCCCAATTATCAGGTGGCATCAATGGGAATAACTTTTTACTGAATTTCTTTTTGGTAAACATGGTATTGGCTTTATTCAATTTAATCCCAGCTTTTCCAATGGATGGCGGACGAATGTTGAGAGCCGCTTTATCGTATCAATTAAAAAGAAATGTTGCAACTAAAATCGCGG
The DNA here is from genome assembly GCA_945860385.1 of Flavobacterium psychrophilum. Lineage (GTDB taxonomy): Bacteria > Bacteroidota > Bacteroidia > Flavobacteriales > Flavobacteriaceae > Flavobacterium > Flavobacterium psychrophilum_K. The sequence goes on along the minus strand of CAMAQD010000013.1, from coordinate 46,297 downwards.
CACGTATTGGACAAATACTAGCCATTGGTTTCATCGTTTTAGGTTTTTCATACAATCCATTTTTGATTTTTATTGGTATATTTGTCATAATGGCTGCCCAAATCGAAACAAACTATACAGAATCAAAATGTTTGCTCAAAGGCTATAAAGTCAGGGACATTTTAATGAAACAATACCCAACCATAGATTGCAATGAAACACTGGACACAGCAGTAAAATTGATGCTTGACAGTCAAAACAAGTATTTCCTTGTGACAAAAAACGGCATACTATTAGGGACGCTCAACCGTAATCAAATCATAGAAGGTCTTTCTAAAAAAGAGGAAGAAGCAAGTCTATCTTCCATTATTGATAAAAATCTAATTTATCTGGAAGCAAATACCCTTTTGGAGGATGTTTTCGAACTAATTTATAAACATAAATCAACTTTAATGCTTGTTATCGAAGACAACCGCTTCATCGGGACTTTAGACATGGAAAACCTTATGGAGTTTATTTTGGTAAATGAGGTTAAAGCAAAAAGGATTCATGCATAATAACAAAACTACATTATCTGCTGCAAAAAATGCAATGCTTGTTCATAGCGGCGAAGACTACTTTTCTCGGTTAGAACGGATTATTTTGGAATCTCAAACTGAAATCCATATTCAGACTTACATATTTGACTATGATACTATTGGTAAAAAAATAATTGATGCATTAAAAATTGCTGCTTCCAGAAATGTCAAAATCAACATTTTACTGGATGGTTTTGGCTCGTTTTCCTTTCCGGAAGAAGTAATAAAAGACCTGAATAAAGCAGGAATCAACATTAGGTTCTTCTCCCCTTTTTTTTCTGCAAATTCATTGTATATCGGCAGAAGGCTGCATCACAAAATTGTGCTAGCAGATTCAAAAACAGTATTAATTGGTGGAATCAATATTGCCGATAAATACCACGGAATGGAAAAAACGCCACCTTGGCTTGACTATGCAGTAGAAATAAATGATGAAAACATCTCCAAATCCTTGCAAGAATTATGCAGAGATATGTATTTCAAAAATAGAATTATCCGAAGAAAAAAAATAATGGCTCTTTATGAAAAAGCTAATTTAAATAGTGTTTCCGTACTTCAAAATGATTGGCTAAAAAGAAAAAATGAGATTTTCAAAAGCTACATCAACAAAATCAGTACTGCCGAAAAAGAAATTGTAATTGTCAGCAGCTATTTTCTTCCTGGCAAAAAACTGATTAGAACCCTAAAAAAAGCTTCTCAAAATAAGGTAACTATTAAATTGATACTATCTGGAATATCCGATGTTCCAATGGCTAGGAGAGCCAGCTGCCATTTATATTCTAAACTTTTACGTTACAATATTGAATTATACGAATGGAAAAAATCGGTTTTACACGGAAAAATCGCCGTTATTGATGCCAACTGGACCACCATTGGTTCTTTCAATTTGAATAATTTGAGTTCGTTTGCGAGCATCGAAATGAATGTAGCCATCGATTCAAAGGAATTTGCAGAGGATTATTTAGTCCATCTCAATGAAATTATAACTCAATGCGAAAGAATTACTCCCGAAACACTGAAATTAACCTATAGTTTAACTTCAAAATTCACCAATTGGGTTTCGTATTGGGTATCCAGAACGGCTGAAATAATAGTTACTTACATTCCCCATAAAAGGTTCAGAAAATTTTATTAGAAACACAATAAAATCTTAATTACAGTTTTAATGGGTAAAAATTTACTAAATTTATAGTGAAATTGAACTGCAATAAATACACTAATTCATACACATACCTTGCGTGTACAATTAGATTTTAAATAACTAAAAATCGAATCGCAAGCATAGAAATTAGATAAAAAAATACAACAATGGCATTTATAGACTATTACAAAGTATTGGGAATCGATAAAAGTGCTACTGAAGCCGAGGTAAAAAAAGCTTACCGAAAACTCGCTCGAAAATACCATCCAGACCTGAATCCCAATGATAAAGCAGCGGAGCAAAAATTTAAGGAAGCCAACGAAGCCAATGAAGTTTTGAGCCATCCCGAAAATCGAAAGAAATACGATCAATACGGCGAAAACTGGCAACATTCCGAAGAATTCGAGAAACAAAGACAACAACAATCTCGTGGCGGCGGTCAACAAGGAGGATTTGGCGGTTTTGAAGGATTTTCTGGTGGTGGCGATTATTCCGATTTTTTTGAATCGATGTTTGGTGGTCGTGCTTCAGGAGGAAGAAGACAAACCCGACAATCCAAAGGTGGTGATTTCAATGCCGAACTAAACCTTGATTTGAAAGACGTTTACACCACCCAAAAACGAGAATTAACCATCAACGGCAAAAAAATAAGACTTACCATTCCTGCTGGAGTCGAAAACGGTCAAATCATAAAAATCAGCGGAATGGGTGCCGAAGGTGCAAATGGTGGTCCAAAAGGCGATTTATATATTACGTTCACCATTCAAAATAATACAAAATTCACATTAGACAAACACAATCTTCATTCCACCGTGGATTTGGATTTATACAGCGCTATTTTAGGCGGAGAAATCACAGTAGATACTTTTGACGGCAAAGTAAAACTAAAAGTAATTCCCGGAACCCAAAACGGCACCAAAGTAAAACTAAAAGGCAAAGGCTTCCCTGTTTACAAAAAAGAAAACGTTTTTGGCGATTTATACATTACTTACCAAATCGTGATTCCAACAAATCTCAGTGAAAAAGAGAAAGAATTATTTGAAGAATTGGCTAAGTTGAGGACTTAGCAATTACTACAAATAGCCCTATTTTTCATTCCACCATTAGTAAGATTATTCAAACTTTAAATTATTATTTTTTTGTAGTAAAATTCAAAAAATATCCTATTTTTGATAGGTAATTTAATATTAAAAATATGACAGCTCTTACAGATTATTGGTGGTTACTATTATTGCTTTTGTGCTTGGTTCTTTACAAATTCGTTTTGCGAGTTTTCTTCGGAATGGTAATCGTTCCAGAGGATAAAATTGGTTTAGTAACCAAAAAATTCGTGCTCTTCGGGGCATCAAAATCATTGCCCGACGGCAGAATTATCGCCACCAAAGGCGAAGCAGGTTATCAGGCAAAAACATTGGCCCCCGGATTGTATTGGGGAATGTGGCCTTGGCAATACTCGGTAAACATGACTTCGTTTACCATTATTCCGGAAGGAAATATCGGATTGTTATTGAGTAAAGATGGTGCCGAAATCCCAACAGGTCGAATTCTTGCCCAAAAAGTAAGTTCTGATAACTTTCAAGATGCTACCCAATTTTTGGATAACGGTGGACAAAAAGGACGTCAATCGGCATTTATTACAACTGGTTCGTATCGTATAAACACCTTCTTGTTTGAAGTAGTAATGACACCACAAATCGTGATTTCCGAAAACATGGTGGGAATCGTAACCGCAATGGATGGTGAACCCATTCCAATTGGACAAATTGCTGGTAAATTTGTAGAAAACCATAATAACTTTCAGGATTTTGACCAATTTTTGAAAAATGGTGGAAATCGTGGATTGCAACCTCAAGTGATGCTTGCCGGTTCATATTATATCAATTCTTGGGCGATTCAAATTGAGCAAACACCAATGACCGATGTACCAATTGGTTATGTTGGCGTTGTCATTTCCTATATTGGCGAAGATGGAAAAGACGTGACTGGTGATACTTTCAAACACGGAAATATTGTTTCGAAAGGACAACGTGGTGTTTGGATGGAACCTTTTGGTCCTGGAAAATATGCCCTGAATATATACACCACAAAACTGGAACCTGTTCCTACAACCAACTTGGTTTTGAATTGGGCCGATGCCAGAAGTGAATCCCATAACTTAGACAAAAACCTTTCCACGATAACGGTTCGCTCCAAAGATGGTTTCCCTTTCAATCTGGATGTTTCCCAAATTATTCACGTTCCAGCCAACGAAGCGCCTAAGGTAATTGCCCGTTTCGGAAGCATGAACAATTTGGTTTCTCAAGTTTTGGAACCAACAATTGGAAATTATTTTAGAAACTCAGCTCAGGAAAGCGACGTAATTTCCTTTCTTTCGACTAGAAAAGAACGTCAGGAATCGGCTAAAAACCACATCAAAGTAGTTTTAGACGAATACAATGTGAATGCCGTTGATACTTTGATTGGAGACATAGTTCCACCAGAATCCTTGATGAAAACTTTGACCGACAGGAAAATTGCCGAAGAAGAGCAAAAAACCTATCAAACCCAAAAAATGGCGCAAGAACAACGCCAAGGAGTGGAAAAAGAAACCGCCATCGCTGATATGCAAAAAGAAATTGTGAAAGCCTCTCAAAGTGTGGAAATCGCCCAAAGAACGGCCGATGCCACCGTTAAGAAAGCCGAAGGAGACGCCACAAGTTTAAAACTGAACGTGAATGCCGAGGCGGAAGCGACTAAAATGCGTGCCAATGCCGAAGCCGAAGCCACCAAAGCCAGAGCCGGAGCACAAGCCGAAGCAACAAAATTAGCCGCAAGTGCCGAAGCCGAAAGAATCTCAAAAACTGGTTTGGCTGAAGCGGAAAAAATCAAAGCCATCGGAAAATCTACTGCCGAAGCGTATCAATTGCAAGTTTCTGCAATGGGTGGCGACAATTTCACTAAATATAAAATTACCGAAGAGATTGGAAAAGGAAAAATCAAAGTGATTCCAGACGTTTTAATTTCAGGAAACTCAGGTTCCGACGGAGGAATTAGCGGTCTTTTAGGAATGAAATTGATGGAAATGATGGATGCCAAAAGCGAAAAAGAAGAACCTAAAACTAAATAAAACCAATTTAATTACCATTCAAAATCCGCTTTTCAGCGGATTTTTTTGTTATTCAGAATTTCATTTATAAAATTATTGGATTTAAAAACAAAACGCATTGGCAAGAGCCAAAAATCAATAGAATATTCGTAAATTTGAGTGACTATTTTTCTTGAAAAATAATTCCTTCCGTTATGGAAACTATTTCGAATATAATTAAATCAATCAAGTTATTCTTACTTGATATTGGAGAACTTTCTGGATTTGCAGGTCGGTTTTTTAAAGAAGTCTTTAAACGTCCTTTCGAGTTCAAAGAATTTATCCGTCAGTGCTACTATATGGGAAACCGTTCCCTACTATTGGTAGCCGTCACCGGATTTATCATCGGATTAGTTTTTACCTTACAATCTCGTCCTACTTTACAAGAATTTGGGGCTGTTTCATGGATGCCTTCAATGGTCAGTATTTCTATTATTCGGGAAATTGGCCCTATAATAACCGCATTGATTTGTGCCGGACGTATTGGTTCCGGAATTGGTGCTGAATTAGGTTCTATGAAAGTGACAGAACAAATTGATGCAATGGAGGTTTCTGGAACAAATCCTTTTAAATATCTGGTCGTAACACGCATTTTGGCCACCACTTTTATGTTACCCATTTTGGTGATTCTTGGTGATTTTATAGCTATTTACGGTTCTTTTTTGGTCGAAAACATAAAAGATTATACCTCTTTTTTACTGTACTATAATCAGGTGTTTGAAGCTTTGGAATTTGGCGATTTAATACCTGCAACTATCAAGTCATTTTTCTTTGGTTTTGCCATTGGTTTAGTAGGCTGTTTCAAGGGGTATAACTGCAAAAAAGGTACTGCAGGAGTAGGACTTGCTGCCAATTCTGCGGTAGTTTTTACTTCAATGCTTCTCTTTATAATTGACTTTATTGCTGTTTTTGTTACTGATATTTTTTATGATTTATAAATATGAACACATTTCAAAACAATACGAAACACATCATAGAAATCAAAGACTTACGAAAAAGTTATGGTGAGAATCATGTTTTAAATGGTTTTAATATGGTTCTGGTTGAAGGAGAAAACTTGGTTATAATGGGAAAATCAGGTTCTGGTAAATCAGTAATGATAAAATGTTTAATTGGGCTGGAAGCGCCTGATAGCGGATCAATCATAGTGATGGGCAAAGATATCAGCACATTGGAACACGAAGAACTGGACGAATTGAGAACCGAAGTTGGATTTCTTTTTCAAGGAAGTGCGCTCTATGATTCAATGACTGTTCGGGAAAATCTTGAATTTCCATTACGACGCCATACTAAGAAATTTGGAGTCATAAAAGACACCACACCATTGGTATTGGAAGCTTTAGAAAATGTAGGTTTGGCGCACACAATCAATTTAATGCCCGAGGAACTTTCGGGAGGAATGAAACGACGGGTTGCTCTTGCGAGAACCTTGATATTACAACCCAAGATTATTCTTTATGACGAACCCACAACGGGATTAGACCCCATAACTGCAAAAGAAATTTTGCTATTAATGGAATCTATCCAAAAAAAATACAACACCTCATCAATCATTATTACTCATGATGTGGATTGTGCCAGAGCAATTTCGAACCGAATGATTTTATTAGTAGACGGAATTAATTACGCCGAAGGCACTTTTGAAGAATTAATTTCCTCAAAAGACCCTAAAGTACAAGCATTCTTTAAATAAATATAAAAATGGAAAAAACAGCCTCACAAAAAATAAGCCTCGGATTTTTTGTAATTACCGGATTATTGATTTTTATACTTGCCGTTTATTTCATTGGCGACAAGCAAAAAATGTTTGGAAAAACAAATCATCTCGAAGCCGTTTTCAATAACGTCAATGGATTACAATTGGGCAATAACGTTCGCTATTCAGGAATAAGCGTGGGAACTGTTCGAGGAATTACAATGATTAATGACACCACTATTCGGGTCGATATGAATATTGATAAAGCGATTTTTCCCTATATAAAAAAAAATGCAATTGCCATCATTGGTTCTGACGGATTGGTTGGAAATATGATTATAAACATCTTTCCCGGAACAGGTGACGCGCCTTCAGTTGAGCCTGGAGATGCGATTAGTTCCCAAAATCGAGTCCGAACTGACGACCTTTTAAATACCCTTAGTGTAACCAATAAAAATGCGGCCAATCTCACAGCTAATTTGTTAAAAATTACTGATCAAATTATCAAAGGAAAAGGAACTTTGGGCACCTTATTAAATGACAGTCTTATCGCAAAAGACCTAAAAGAAACCATGCATTATCTAAAATCGACCAGCAAAGGAGCTTCTGAAACAGTCGCCAAAATAGACAAACTCATAAATTCATTAGATAACAAAGATAATGTTGTGGGAGTCCTTAAAGATTCGGCTGTGGCCAATAAAATAAAGGATATGATAGTCAATCTAGATAAATCGTCTGCCGAAATTAACAAAGTTGTGACTAATCTCAACGCTACAATTATCAATATTAAAGACGGAAAAGGCACAATAAATTACCTTTCTAATGACCCGAAATTAGTTCAAAAAATTGATTCTACAATGACAAACATCAATGCAGCCAGTATAAAACTAAATGAAGACTTGGAAGCTATGAAACATAATTTTCTGCTTCGAGGCTATTTCAAAAAACAAGAAAAAGAGAAAGCAAAAGCTGCCAAAGCGGAAGAAAAAAAGAATTAGTTTTCTATTTAAAGGTTTGCAAAGCTTCTATCAACAAATCAATATCTTCTTTTGTATTAAAATGACTCAAAGAAATACGCAAACTGGGGTTCTTTAAATCTTCACTCGAAAGCATTTCTGCCAAAACATGAGAAGGTCTTGAACTTCCCGATTGACAAGCGCTACCACGAGAAACAGCAATTCCTTTCATATCCAAATGAAACAAAATCATCGCAGTTTTATCGTCTGAAAATGGTAGTAAAACATTCAAAATAGTATAAATTCCATCCGAGGTTCCGTTGATTTCAAAAGCTGGAAATTCAATTTCAAGTTGATTAATCAAATAATTTTTTAATTCCTGAATGTGATTTCGTTCGGCTTCTAAATTAGCATAAGAAAGCTCCATAGCCTTTGCCATTCCTGCAATCTGATGCACCGCTTCGGTTCCGGGACGCAAACCTTTTTCTTGTTCGCCACCAAAAAAAAGAGGTTGTAAACCCGAATTTTTCTTCACATAGGCAAATCCAACTCCTTTGGGTCCATGAAATTTGTGTGCGCTGGCTACCATAAAATGAATTGGCAAATGTTGCAAATCAATTTCTATCTTTCCCACAGATTGCACCATATCGGAATGAAAAAGTGCATTATGTTGTTCGCAAATTCGCCCCACTTTTTCAACATCTAAAACGGTTCCAATTTCATTATTCACATGCATTAAACTTACTAAAGTTTTAATATCTTGCGAAAGCAAATCTACTAAATCAGTCAGGTCAATTTCGCCGGTAGTTTTCACCGCCACGTAATCTACTTGAATTCCAAATTCTTTCTGTAAAGATTCAACTGTATGTAAAACAGCGTGGTGTTCAATCTTACTTAAAATGATTCTTTCAATTTTTAAATCCCGAACTGCAGAGCGAAGAATCCAATTATTTGCTTCGGTTCCGCAAGAAGTAAAGATAATTGCTGAAGCAGGAGCATTCAGACACTTGGCAATTGACTTACGTGAAAGCTCTAAAATACTTTTGGCATTTCGTCCAAAACTATGTGTCGAGGAGGGATTTCCAAAATCATCTGTCAATACTTTTGTCATTTCCAGAATGACTTCAGGACGCGGTTGAGTGGTTGAGGCGTTATCGAGATATACTTTTTTCATATATGCAAAAGTAGTTTTTTATCGGTCATATATGGAATCGCTCCTTTTTTGGTGTTTGCTGGCGCAAACGATTTGCTTGCTGCGATTTCATCGCGGCAAAGTTATGAAATATCAATTGTGAATTCTGTACAATCAATTGGCTATTTTTTCACTATTTTTGCTACAAATATTATAGACAATGAAAAGAGTTTTTAGCTTACTGATTTTTGTGCTTTTATTAAACGGCTGTGATGACGGCAATTTAACTTTAGAAACTATTGATTTTGAAGATGCAGAAACAAAAAGTTGCAGCGACAATAATATTATTTACAAACTGAAAGAAAATGAAGCGTTACTGCTTGAAATTCCTAAAACAGAATTTGTAAACGAACCAACAGATCCTGCCTTTCCAAAGGTGATAGATATTGACAATTCAACCTACCGTGTAGTCTATCGTTTTTATAACGGAACAGTAGCCGAGGATAATATTTGCAATACAATTCCACCAGCAAAACCTTATGTTGTTGACCAGTGGATTGCTACTTCAGGTAAAATTGAAATAACTACTACTCCAAATACAATACCAGGAACTATTGCCGGAAGTACCGTAATTACAGGTTACAACCATCGTATTGTTTTTAAAAACATCACATTTGCAAAAACAAATGGCACTCAAGTCTATGAAACATTTGTTTTTGGAGACTACATTACGCCTTCTACACCTTTGCCATTCGGATTTGATAAAATAGTTGAACAATGTCCTATTTCAAAAGACGTTTACAATTACACCAGCAGTGAAGCTTTATCATTAGAAAACCTTGACGCCACACTAATTACCAACAAAGAAACACCATTAAATACTCCTCGAACAGCATTAATTGGCTCCATTAAAAACAAACTCATCTACCGACTTTTTTCTAATGGAATAGTAACATCAAGTTATTTTTGCAATTTAATTCCACCTCCACTTCCTACAATAAGCGAAGAATGGAATGGTGTAAACGGAGTAGCTGCCGTTAGTGGAATTATCGAGGTAACAACAATAAGCAGCGGAACAACTGCCTTTAAACACACAATAGTTATTAAAAACGCAACTTTACAGTATAAAAATAGCAGCTTTAAATTGGGTGACACTTATATTTATGGAGAATTGATAACCTTCTAATTTTTTCGAAATTGTAAAAACATTTACCACATATTCGCAAATTAAACACTCCAAACGAGATGATTTAATTTGCGAATATGTGGTTTACTTTTTTGTTTTCGGACTTTATTCAACTTTAAAAAAAATTATTTGCTGTTTTGTTTGATGAAAACTTCGGTTGCGCCTTGACCGTATTTTTGATAATTTCCCTCCTGAAAAGCGATGTTATCATAACGTCCCAACAAAAAATCCAATTCTGATTTTAATACCCCTTCGCCAACTCCGTGTATAAAAACAATCTTGGGAATACGATTTTTTATGGCAAATTCTATATGTCGTTTTGCTGTTTCGGCTTGCAAAGTCAGTATATCATAATTAGACATTCCGCGTTTGTTTGGAACTAATTTTTCGATGTGCAAATCGAATTCCGGAGCGGGAATTTCACGTTTATCTTTCTTCTCCTTTACAAAACTTCTTGGTTTTAGAATTTCTTTTTCCTTAGTAATTTCAACTACATCAATTCTTCTGATAGAATCCATTAAGTTACTGGAATTGTTCATTTTAAGTAATTCATTGACAAAATATGTCATCACAAAACCATCTGTAGTTTCTATGGTAACTTGCTTGTCTTTGACCGATACTACTACTCCATTTACGTCTTCATCTAAAACTGAAACTTGGTCTCCTTTATTGAACATTTTTATCTTTTATATTTGATTTTTAGTTTGTATTTAGTGCATAATAGTTCAAAAGTAAACAACTACATATCTGCATTATTTAGGATTACAGAGTTTACTATTTGTCTGCAAAATTATAGAAATAAAATAATTTATTTAGCGATGCAACTCATTTAGATAATTAATTTATTGTTTAGGTGATGTCGCTGTCGAATCTAGTTTTAATAGTGCCGGAACGGGAGAACCTGAATCAGTATTAGGGGCTGGAGGAGCTACTTTGTTTGGTGCAGAATTCAATGGTGCTCCAACTGCTATGTCACATCGATGCCCAGTTTGACCATGTGGCGGATTCATGCCTGGTTTAGTAACAACAGCTGGGGCATTTGATTGTACAATTGCCGGCATCGCAACATTAGAAACTGAACTTGCAGGTATTGTATTTGATTTATTGGGTGTAGAATTCAACGGTGCCCCAACAGCAATATCGCACCGATGACCTGCTTGACCGTGGGGTGGATTCATTCCTACCACATTTAAACCGGAGTTTTGCTGTGGCAAAGACGCGTTTGGAGTTGAATTATTTGTCAATCCGGGGGAAACTGCGGTTGTTGATGCACTATCACTATCCAATGGAATAGCTGCAGCAGAGCTGTCTTGTGGCTCTAATTCTTTTTTACAGGAAGAAATAAATAGCAAAATTACCAGTAATAAACTTAAAATATAATTCGTTTTCATAGCCGTATTATTAAAATTTACAATATCCAAATATAGTTTTAAAATAGTTTGTTCAACAAAATCCTAATCAGCCAGTTGCAAATAAATTAAAGCTATAGCGGCGGCAGTCATAATAAGCAATGCAGCAAAGCCAAGAATATTAGATATTCTGCTATTAGTAAATCTGCCCATTACTTTTTTATTATTAGAAATATGAAGAATAATGGCAATTAAAACTGGAGCTGTCAATCCGTAAAGTATGGCGGTATAAAGCAACGCTTTTATAGGTGAGATTCCAACGTAATTTAACGATAATCCCAAAAGTAAAGAAATTGCGATGATAACATAAAAAGCTTTTGCTTCATGAAATTTTTTGTTAAGACCTTGCTCCCATCCAAAAGTCTCGGTGATGATATAGGAAAGTGAACCACTCAAGACCGGAATTGCAATTAATCCGGTACCAATTATTCCAACAGCAAAAAGAAAATAAGCTAAATTTCCTGCCAATGGTTTCAAAGCACTTGCAGCCTGCTCTACCGTATCTATCTGATGAACCCCTCCGTTATACAAAACTGTCCCCGTTGTCAGAATAATGAAATACATTACAAAACCAGAAAAACCCATTCCAAAATCGACATCTTCATTTATTTCGTGAATGACTTTTTTATTAACTATCAGGTGTTTTTCACGTGTATTCTTTTCCTCCACTTCTACAGATGCTTGCCAAAAGAAAAGATAAGGAGAAATTGTGGTTCCTAAAATACCTACCAGAATACCCATAAATTCTTTATTGAATTTAAGTGACGGAATGAAGGTAGATTTAAAAATTTGAGTTAAATCCTGTTGGTATAAAAAAGGCACAATAAAATAAACCAGCATAACGATACATAAATATTTTAGTATCGCAGCAATTTTTTGATACGGCAAATAAATGATTAGTCCCAAAAGAAGTATGGTAAAAAAAACACTAAAAAAAGTTGCGTCGATAGAGGGAAATAATAGGTTTCCTACCGCTCCCATTCCAGCAATATCGGCACCAATATTCATTATTATAGCGGGAAAACTAAACAAAAGCATAAGATACAAAACTGGTCGAGGATAATTCTCTTTAAGCGCTCCAGTCAAACCATGAGAAGTTACCAATCCAATTCTCGCGCACATTTGCTGAATTGCAGCCATAAGCGGAAAGGCAACCAGAGCCGTCCATAAAGTCGAAAGCCCATATACTGCACCTGCTTGCGAATACGTTGCAATTCCCGAAGGATCATCGTCACTAGCACCCGTTACCAGCCCTGGACCAAGAATTTTCCAAAATCGAGTAAGTTTATTTTTAAATTTTGCTTTATAATTCATTAATTAAAAATTTTAATGTTATCAAAAAATTAGCATAAATCAGTATTAACGGCTAATTTACGCATTTAAAAAATTAACTAGATACAAATTGCAGTATATCAATGCCTTTTGTGATTTACAACCACATAATAAATAATTTTTTTTTCCCAATCCTTGCAGCAATTTCTAAAAACAACTTACTTTTACCTTTTTAACTAACATCTGAATTCAATTATCGTGACTAAAGACAAAACCATAAATACTATTGCAGCCTTAAAAAGCCATTCTTCCATCAATTATGGAATTAAAACAATGACCGAAGGTTTTACTGAGAAATTATTTTACACACTATTTGACGCTAATGCACCTTTAAGCCAAAGCATTGATGAACTTGAAATACTTTTTAAGAAGATTTCAAAAATTTCTTGCAAAAAACCAGATGCCAATTATGATGATATTTGGAGACAATTCCTTGAAAAACTGCCTTTGGTTCTTGATCATTTAAATCAAGATGCGGCTTACATCCTAGAAAACGACCCTGCTTCTAATAGTATCGAAGAAGTCTATTTGGCATACCCCGGTTTTTACGCCATTGCTATTTACAGACTGAGTCACGAATTGTATTTGCTTAATATGTTACTTTTTTCAAGATTGATGAGCGAATATGCACATCGCATCACCGGAACGGATATTCACGCTGGAGCAGAAATTGATTCTCCTTTTTTTATTGACCACGCCACTGGAATTGTAATTGGAGAAACGACCGTCATAGAAAAACACGTAAAATTATACCAAGGAGTTACTTTGGGTGCGCTAAGTGTCAGTAAAGATTTAAAAAGTATCAAACGACATCCTACTGTTGAAAAAAATGTGTGTATTTATGCAAATGCAACTATTTTGGGAGGCCAAACCATTATTGGAAAAAACAGTATTATTGGAGGAAATACATGGATTACAAAATCGATTCCGGAAAAATCTGTTGTTACCAATACCACCATCACCGAAGTAAAAATAAAAGAGTTAAAATAGCATGAACGCACAAGATATATTAAAACTTATTGGAAATACACCTTTAGTCGAAGCACGAAATCTAGTTAAAAACAAGAACGTAAAACTGTTTTTAAAATTGGAGGGTAATAATCCTGGAGGCAGTTTAAAAGACCGTCCTGCTTACAATATGATTGTTTCTGCATTAGAACGAGGAGATATAAAAAAAGGAGACAAACTTATTGAAGCGACTAGCGGAAACACAGGAATTGCTTTAGCGATGATTTCCCAATTATTAGGGATAGAAATTGAACTTATTCTTCCTGAAGATTCTACCAAAGAACGTACTCAAACGATGCGAGCTTATGGTGCCAAAGTAATTCTAACATCTGCCAAAGAAGGAATTATTGGGTCCAGAGATTATGCCGATAAAAAAGTAGCCGAAGGCGGTTACGTGATGCTCAACCAGTTTGCCAATGCCGACAATTGGAAAGCCCATTACAAAACCACAGGACCAGAAATTTGGCGAGACACTCACGGAACCGTTACCCATTTTGTTTCGGCTATGGGAACTACTGGAACCATAATTGGCACCTCAACTTATTTAAAAGAAAAAAATCCTAACATCCAAATTGTGGGTGCACAACCTAGCGATGGTTCTCAAATTCCGGGAATCCGAAAATGGCCCAAGGAATATTTGCCCAAAATATTTGATGCTTCAAAAGTAGACACTATTATGGAAGTTACCGAAAAAGAGGCACGCGCAATGACCAAAAGATTGGCACTAGAAGAAGGTGTTTTTGCCGGAATGAGCAGCGGTGGTTCGGTTACCGTTGCCCTAAAACTTGCCGAACAATTAGAATCCGGAGTCATTGTTGCCATAATTTGTGACCGAGGCGACCGCTATTTATCTTCGGATTTATTTGATTAAGAAGACTATTTAAACATAAAAAAAGGCTTGATTTTAAAACAATCGAGCCTTTTTTAGTATTTCAAAATCTAGGTTTAAACCAAACTAGCTTCTGTAGAAATTTCCGTATCGAATAATTTTGATATTGGACAATTTGCCTCAGCTTTTGTTACCAATTCTTGAAAAGTTTCTTTCGAAATTTCTTTAATCTTGGCACTTACAGTAAGATGTGAACTTACAATTTTTCCTTCCAGTAAATTAATATCACATTTGGTTTCGATACTTTCAATCTCAAAACCACCTTCGGTAATATAAGCCGAAAGTTGCATCGTAAAACAGCCCGAATGTGCGGCAGCAACAAGTTCTTCTGGGTTGGTACCAACTCCTTCTTCGAAACGAGATTTAAACGAATATTGTGTTTTTTCTAATGTTCCACTTTGTGTCGTTAAGTGGCCAGCTCCTTCTTTAAGTGAACCTTTCCAAACTGCGGTTGCATGTCTTTTCATAATTCTGTTTTTAAATATTTACTCAAATTTAAAGCTTTAAAAACCAAAACTCTAAGACTTTTCTTTTTTTAACGAAACTTTAAATCTGGCTTATGCCAATGATTTTATAATGGTACAATCGTACTATTTTTGATAGGTTATACTATGGGAAATGATTATTTTTGTTACCAGACAAATTGTATTTTCCTAAGCTTGAAATGTAAATACCAATGAAAAACCTAATATCAATTTACTTTATCCTCCTTTTATCACTATTTATGGCACAAAATGCAGAAGCTCAGGACTGGGCTAATTTAAACAAATATCAAAACGAAAACGCCGCTCTTCCAGTTTTGACTTCCGGACAAAAAAGAATCGTTTTTATGGGCGATTCCATAACCGAATTCTGGTCGGTCATCAACCCTGAATTTTTTGCTGGAAAATCATATATAAATCGAGGCATCAGCGGACAAACCACACCTCAAATGCTCATTCGTTTCAGACCCGATGTAATCGCCTTGAAACCCTCTTTAGTTATCATAATGGCTGGAATCAATGATATTGCAGGCAACACAGGTCCTTCAACTCTTGAAATGATAACGAACAATCTTTTCTCTATGGTAGAATTGGCCAAAGCCAACCACATTAAAGTGATTTTATGTTCTGTACTTCCCGCATATGATTTTTGGTGGAGACAAGGACTTCAGCCTGCCGAAAAAATTGTGATGCTCAATACAATGATTAAGAAATACGCCGATGACTATGAAATACTTTATTTAGATTATTATTCAACATTGGTGGATGAACGAAAAGGATTGAAAGCTACTTATGCGGATGATGGAGTTCATCCTAATAAAGCTGGATATGGGGTGATGAATCCTTTGTTAGAAAAAGCGATTGAAAAAGTGCTGTCAAATAAATAAATCTTCCAAACTACAAAAGACACCAAACATGAATTATAGAAAACTAGGAAAAACCAATTTCAACATCTCCGAAATAGCTTTGGGAACTTGGCAAGTAGGCGGAAAATGGGGTTCGCCTTTCAATGATAAAACTGCAGACGAATTGATTAATACCGCCATTGACAACGGAGTAAATTTCATTGATACCGCTGATGTGTATGAAAACGGTTTAAGTGAAACAGCCGTAGGAAGAGTGGTTCGTTCTCGTTCGGAACGCATTTATGTGGCTACTAAATGTGGTCGTCATATCAATCCACACGTGAATGAAGGCTATCAACCGAAGGTTTTACAAAAATTTGTAGAAGATAGTTTGAAAAGAACCGGACTCGAAACTTTGGATTTAATTCAATTGCATTGTCCGCCAACCGAAGTATATTATCGTCCCGAAATATTCGAATTGTTTGACCGTTTGAAAGAACAAGGAAAAATTCAAAACTTAGGTGTGAGCGTCGAAAAAGTGGAAGAAGGACTGAAAGCTATTGAATTTCCAAATGTAACAACGGTACAAATTATTTTCAATTTGTTTCGTCAGCGACCATCCGAATTGTTTTTCAAGGAAGCGCAGAAAAAGGATATTGGGATTATTGCCAGAGTTCCCTTGGCTAGCGGTCTTCTTACTGGATTATTCGATGCTAAAACTACTTTTGGAGCGCAAGACCACCGAAATTTCAACCGAAACGGAGCCGCTTTCGACAAAGGAGAAACCTTCTCAGGAATCGATTACGAATTGGGTTTGAAAGCCGTTGAAGCTTTGAAAGCCTTGTTTCCAGAAGTTCCAAATTTGGCTCCAATTGCCTTGCAATGGATTTTGAGTTTCAACGAAATCAGCTGTATTATTCCGGGCGCATCGAAAGCCAGTCACGTTGAATCGAATTTATCGGTTTTTGATTTACCAAAATTGACTCCTGAAAAAATTATGGCAATGAATGCTATTTACGAAAAATACATTAAGCCTGAAGTACATCAGTTGTGGTAATAAATGTTAAAATGTTTAGCCACAGTCACAGATTGTACGATAATTTAAAATCTGTGAATCTGTGGCTATTTTAAAAACAATAAATGTTCAATAAATCCAATTTCAAAGAATGGTTTGATCGGTATAAGTATGCAGAAATCGCTGCGACATCTGCTGCATTGGCAAGCTCTCAATTCAGCCGAATCTTTGATGGATTGACAACAGCTTATTTAATCACTTTTGCCGAATATTTTGCCTTTTATGGGGTTATTTTATTTATGGCGTATAAGAAATTAGCAGCGACAAATCGGTTATTGGATAAAAAAACACCTTTAAAAGAAATCCTTTTCCTGATTCGAAATCTACTTTTAGAATTTGGTTATCCAGCCATTCTTGACCTTTTTTTTATTCGTCCGTTTTGTATGTATTGGATGCCGATTTTGACTGGAAATTATGTTATCGGAATCATCCTCGGTAAAATTGCTGCAGATTGTATTTTCTATGGTCTCGCTATAATTAATTATGAATTGATTAAGAGAAAGCAGTAATCGTAACCACTCATTTCCTTAATTAATTTCGGAGAAATAACAACTTTTCAAAAATATTTCCCAATTTGAATTTATAAAACCATCCAAAGACTTATTTTTGCGCAATGGCTAAGAAAAATACAGACAAGATCGTTTTTGATCATATAAAAGTCCTTGATGCAGGTGCAAAAGGCGTATCGGTGGCAAAAGCCCCAGACGGAAAAGTAATTTTTATTCCCAATGTTGTTCCCGGCGACGTGGTTGATGTGCAAACTTTCAAAAAGCGCAAGGCCTATTATGAAGGAAAAGCGGTGAAATTTCACGAATATTCAGAACATCGAATTGAACCCGTTTGCGAACATTTTGGTGTTTGCGGCGGTTGCAAATGGCAGAATATGAACTATAGCCAGCAATTGTACTACAAACAAAACGAGGTTTTCAACCATTTGCAACGCATTGGAAAAATAGCACTTCCCGAGTTTGAACCGATTCTGGGTTCCGAAAAACAATTTTTCTACAGAAATAAAATGGAATTTTCGTTTTCGAACAGCCGTTGGTTGACCGAAAAAGAAATTGACAGCACCGAAGACATAGGAAATCGAAATGCTTTGGGTTTCCATATTCCGAAAATGTGGGACAAGATTCTGGACATCAATAAATGTCATTTACAAGAAGACCCATCGAATGCTATTCGGAATGAAATCAGGGCTTTCGCCAATGAAAATAATTTGACTTTTTTCAATCCAAGAAATCACGAAGGTTTGTTAAGAACCTTGATGATGCGCACTGCTTCGACTGGTGAAATTATGGTTTTACTTCAGTTTTTCGAAAATGACAAAGCCAACAGAGAATTAATTTTAGACCATATTTACGAAAAATTCCCGCAGATTACTTCGCTGCAATATGTGGTGAATAACAAAGCAAACGATACTTTATACGATCAAAATATAAAATTATACAAAGGAAGAGATTACATTTTGGAAGAAATGGAAGGTTTAAAATTTAGCATTAACGCCAAATCTTTTTACCAAACCAATTCCGACCAAGCCTACGAATTATACAAAATTACTCGCGATTTTGCTGGATTGACAGGTAATGAAATTGTTTACGATTTATACACTGGAACTGGAACGATTGCACAATTTGTATCGAAAAATGCCAAGAAAGTCATTGGTGTAGAAAGTGTGCCCGAAGCGATTATTGATGCCAAAGCCAATGCCGATCGCAACAGCATTACAAATTGCGAGTTCTATGTTGGTGATATGAAAGTAGTTTTTAACGAAAGTTTTATTGCCCAACACGGCAAACCCGACGTTATTATTACAGACCCACCGAGAGACGGTATGCACAAAGACGTGATTGAACAAATTATGAAAATTGAACCTTCAAAAATTGTTTATGTAAGTTGCAACTCGGCGACGCAAGCAAGAGATTTGGCTTTGATGGATGAAAAATACAAAGTGACACGTGTGCGACCAGTGGATATGTTTCCACAAACGCATCACGTAGAAAATGTTGTACTTTTGGAGAGGAGATAAATTTTCAGGCGGCAGTTAGCAGATTGCAGTCAGCAGTTGTTGAAATTGATATTTTAAAGATTTATGAAAAAAATACTTTCGCTTTTATTGCTTGTGATAGTCACTTCTTCCAGTTGTGAGAAAGATGACATTTGCGATGCCAATACGCCTACAACTCCCCGTTTGGTTATTGATTTTTACAATATCAGTAATGCATCAGTAAAAAAAAATGTAACCAATTTGAAAGTCATTGGAGATGGTGCGGCAGAAGGCATTGTCTTTGATTCGAGCTTGACTGGAGCTGCACAATATTTAGCCAACGGAAGTACTATTTCCATTCCATTAAAAACAGATGTAAATTCGACAAAATATCGTTTTATACTGAATTCGGGCAATTCAAATCCAACCTTGATAGATATCGATGAAGTCACTTTCAATTACACCAGAAATGACGTTTTTGTATCGAGAGCTTGCGGTTTTAAAACACTTTTTACGTTTGCACCAAAAGATCCCTATATTCATACCGCAGTTCCTATAACTAAAGGAAAATGGATGCAAGCTATTTCTATCGAAAAAACTAACATAGATAACGAAAATGAAACACACATTAAAGTATTTTTTTAGTTTTTGTTTTCTGATGTCAATGTTTTTGACACAAGCACAAGATACTATTACCAAGAAAAATTCGATTGAAAGAAAGAAAGTTGTAGGAGAAATTCCTGAAGCACCAAAGCAAGTTACAAAGAAAACTGCAACAGTAGCAAAAACTGACACCATTATACCTTTAAAAAAAGACCGATATGGAGTTCGCGTGGGAGTCGATTTGTATAAATTGACCCGAGGCTTTTACGATAAAAATTATAAAGGAATCGAATTGGTGGGCGATTACCGTTTAACGAAAAATTATTACGCAGCCGCAGAATTAGGGAGCGAAGACAAAACAACCGAAGATGACCGATTGAGTACTACAACAAAAGGAACTTATATAAAAGTGGGATTTGATTACAATGCGTACAAAAACTGGTTGGATATGGAAAATATCATTTCCATTGGTTTGCGTGCTGGTTTTAGTACTTTCAATCAGGAATTAAACAGTTACAGAATATACAATTCAAATCCGTATTGGGGTGAAATGCCGTGGAAAGCTTCTGGAGAAAAATTTAATGGATTGACCGCTGGCTGGATTGAGGTCGTGGCTGGAGTAAAAGTAAAAGTTTATAATAATATATTTGTGGGTTTCAGCCTTCGAATGAACACTTTGATTTTTGACAAAAAGCCAAGTGAGAACTTCGAGAACTTATACATTCCGGGCTTCAACAGAACCTATGCCGGGAATTTCGGAGCTGGATTTAATTATACAGTCACTTATTTTATTCCTTTGTACAAAAAGACCATTAAACCTAAAGAGAAAAAAATAGAAAAATAATTTCTCTTCTACCCTATTTCCTTAATTCCTTTTACAAACAACCAAGACATAAATAATTTCTCACCGTCTTTTGTTTTAACTGCTTGAAATTTTGGAGCCAGAATAGTTCCTATAACAAATGCTGTTATTGGTACCCAAAAGCCCTGCAAATTGGTATAATTCCCAATCAAAAATCGGAATAAAATAAATAATATTCCAAAACATCCTAATTGGTATAAAAAAGCACGTACTTGTAATTTTGTCATTATTTTAATTAATTAATTTCTAAAAATAGATTACTGTCCTGATAATTATAGGGAACTGTCATCTAAATCTTGATTTTGAAACTTCGTTCTTTTACTTCCTTCATACATTTCGTATTTCACCAATCTCGCTTCGATACTGGCGTTGAAAAGTTTGATTTTTCTGGAAGGTTTCAATCCTACATATTTCAAAGCTTCCAGATTTCCTGTAATGAACCAAGCGTTGGTTCCTGGATAATTTTTCTTCAAAGTATCACCAATATTTTTGTAGAATTCTTCCATATGAATATCCAGTCGCTCATCGTAAGGTGGATTGAAAACCATATGCAATTTCCCTTGGGTAGTTTTCTCTGTATCGAAAAAATTTCTTTCCTCGATAGTAATATATTCGTCTAGATTAGCATTTTTAATATTGTCTTTGGCTTTCATAACTGCCGACGGCGCTTTATCGTAGCCTTTTATGGTATAATGAAATTCTCTGATTTTCTTCATCAAGGAATCCATAATCTGGTCGAATAAATCATTATCCCAATCGTTCCATTTTTCGAATGCAAATTCCTTACGATTAATGTTTGCTGGAATATTACAAGCAATCATAGCGGCTTCAGCCAAGAACGTTCCGGAACCACACATTGGATCCAGGAAATCACCTTGTCCGTCCCAACCCGAAAGCAATAGAATTCCTGCTGCCAAAACTTCATTGATTGGAGCAATATTCGTAGCCGTTCTATAACCTCGTTGATGCAAAGAATTTCCAGAAGTATCCAATGCTACCGAAACCTGATCTTTGTCGATGTGAATATTAATTCTCAAATCGGGATGAATTTTCTCGATACTCGGACGTTGACCTGTTCTTTCGCGAAACTGATCTACAATAGCATCTTTACATTTTTGGGAAACAAATTCCGAATGATTAAAATACTCCGAATGCACGGTGGCATCTATTACAAAAGTCTGATTGGCACTGATAAATTTCGACCAGTTTACTCCTGAAATCCCTTTATATAATGCATTTTCATCTCTCGCTTTGAAGAAATAAATAGGTTTCAGGATTTTCAAAGCGGTTCTCAAAGACAAATTCGCCTTGTACATAAAGCCTTTATCTCCTTTGAAACTTACCATTCTCACGCCTTGCTCCACATCTTGTGCGCCCAGCATTTTCAATTCGTTTGCCAGTATTTCTTCAAAACCAAAAAAGGTTTTGGCAATCATTCTAAAATTATTTTCCATCGTAAAATCAAGTATTCGGTGCAAAAATACACTAAATTTGCTGACTTGAATTAATAGAAAAATAATAAATGCCGAATTCGATAAAACCCAAAACTCACAATTGGTTCGCCTCTTGGTTTGACACTCCATATTATCACATCCTTTATAAAGAGCGAAATTATAGAGAAGCACAGATTTTTATGGACAATTTAACGCACTATCTCAACCTTCCTGAGAAAGCGAAAGTGCTGGATTTAGCTTGTGGCAAAGGACGTCATTCCATTTATCTGAACCAATTGGGTTATGAAGTTGTGGGTGCTGATTTGTCTGAAAATAGTATTGCCGAAGCCAATAAAAACAAAAACAATTCCCTTCATTTTGAGGTTCACGACATGAGGGAGCCTTTTGAAGATAAATTTGACGCCATTTTCAATTTGTTTACCAGTTTTGGTTATTTCGAAAATGAACAAGACAATCTGACCACGTTGAAAGCAATGAAAGAAAGTCTGACCCAACACGGTTTTGCCGTAATCGACTTTATGAATGTAAATCAAGTCATTGCCAGTCTAGTTCCGGAAGAAGTAAAAACAGTCGATGGAATTGAATTTCACATCAAACGATATTTTAGTGAAGGACATATTTACAAGGAAATTGATTTTGAAGACCAAGGCGAAAAATTTCATTTTATCGAAAAAGTAAAAGCCTTAACCCTCAAAGATTTTGAAGAAATGATGGAAGAAGCGGGTATTTTTCTTTTAGATATTTTTGGAGATTACAAACTCAAAAAATTCCATAAAACCGATAGCGAACGATTAATTATGATATTCAAATAGTTTAATTGGTTAACTGATTATCCGTTCAACTAATAAAACGATCAGACAAAATATGAACTACCTTTTACCTTTATTTTCTGTTCTTCTTGGTTATGGCATTGCTTTGTTTTTAAAACCAAAAAGCAAAACTAACCTTAAATTATTGTTGGCTTTTAGTGGTTCATTTCTACTTTCACTAACTGTAATTCATTTATTACCAGAAGTATACGAAAGTCATAATCACAACGTTGGGCTTTTTATTATGGCAGGAATTTTATTCCAAATCATCTTAGAATTTTTCTCAAAAGGTGCCGAACACGGTCACGTTCACGGTCACGAAACTATGACTCATATACCTTGGTTGCTTTTTGTCAGCCTTTGCATTCACGCCTTTCTGGAAGGATTTCCTGTAAGTCATCATCACAATTTAGCGTTGGGAATTGCAATTCATCACTTACCAATAGCAATCATCTTGACACTGTTTTTTGTCAACGCCAAATTAGACAAAAAAGCCATTTTTGCCTTTATGCTAACCTTTGCTATTATGACTCCGTTGGGAACCATTGTTTCCGAATATTTGCCGATATTGAATGATTATTACACCGAAATAACCGCTGTCGTAATTGGGATATTATTCCATATTTCGTCCACGATTATCTTTGAAAGTAGCGAAGGTCACAAGTTCAATATTGCCAAGATTTCTATGATTATTTTTGGTATTGTGTTTGCGTATTTTATATAAATTTCAAAAAATTTGTTTATGAAAATTCATTTTCTAGTATTGCTTTCGTTACTAATTCTTGCCCCCAAAATAATTTCGGCTCAAAAAAAGAAAATTTCTTTTAATAGCCCAAAGATTCAGTATGAAGGAAGAATCACTTTTAGTGATAGCACCGCTTCGTTAAACTGGTCAGGTTCCGCTATTGGCCTTAATTTTAAAGGCTCAGAAATTTCGGCAATTCTGAAAGATGCGGATACGGCTAATTACTACAATGTAATTTTAGACGACAGAGTAATTTCGAAAATTCAGTTGGATACCAACAAAAAAAAATACATTCTTGCTTCAGGTTTAAGTAAAGGAAAACACAAAATCCAACTGTATAAACGCACCGAATGGGGAAAAGGACAAACTTTTTTTTATGGATTTGAAACCAATGAAAATGATAAAATTTTAGCTAAATCGAAACCTAAAAAAAAGAAAATGGAGTTTTATGGCGATTCCATTACTTGTGGTTATGGGAACGAAGTCATAAACGGGAACGACTCTGGAACCGGACATTTTGAAAACCATTATTTAACTTACGGAGCGATTACTGCCCGACATTTTGATGCTCAATTCTCCTGTATTGCTACCAGCGGTATTGGAATTATGGTGAGTTGGTTTCCGACCATAATGCCTGACATTTATGATTTAACCAATCCTTATGATAAAAACACGAAATGGGATTTTAATAATTATACTCCTGATATTGTTGTTATTAACCTATTTCAAAATGACTCTTGGCTTGTAAACAAACCTACTCATGAAGAATTCAAAAGTAAATTCGGAAGTAAAAAACCCAACGAGGATTTTATTATAAATTCGTATGAAAACTTCGTAAAATCGATTAGGCAAAAATATCCAAACACCTCGATTGTTTGTGCACTAGGCAATATGGATGCTACCAAAGACGGTTCAAAATGGCCAGATTATGTCAAAAAAGCGATTGAAAACATTAATGACAAAAAAATATACACTCATTTCTTTGAGTATAAAAATACGCCTGGTCATCCAAAAATAAGTGAGCAGAAAGCAATGGCAGATAGTTTGATTGCCTTCATAGACCAAAATATAAAATGGTAAAACAGTTTATATTTTAAAAATATATAAAAATGAGCTTTACAAAAACCACCGAACAATCCTCGAAATACGAACATTTAGAAAAAATGTCCGTTCAGGAATTATTGTCCAATATTAATCAGGAAGACAAAACTGTGCCACTTGCTGTAGAAAAAGCCTTGCCACAAATCGAAGCATTGGTTGCTCAAACAGTCGCCAAAATGAAACTCGGCGGTCGATTATTTTACATTGGCGCAGGAACTTCCGGACGCTTAGGCGTTGTGGATGCTTCGGAATGTCCACCTACATTCGGTGTTCCTTTCGATTTAGTCAACGGAATCATTGCTGGTGGAGACAAAGCCATCCGCCGTGCAGTAGAAAATGCCGAAGACGATCAAAACCAAGCTTGGATTGACTTAAAAGAACACAACATCAATGAGAATGATGTCGTGATTGGAATCGCCGCTTCGGGAACGACTCCTTATGTTATTGGTGGTTTAACAGCTTGCAACGAAAATAATATAATTACGGGAAGTATTTCCTGCAATGCAGGAAGTCCAATTTCGCAAACGGCAAAATTTCCGATAGATGTTGTTGTAGGTCCTGAATTCGTTACTGGAAGTTCCAGAATGAAAGCCGGAACCGCACAAAAATTAGTCTTGAATATGATTTCGACAGCCACAATGATTCAATTGGGAAAAGTGAAAGGCAACAAAATGGTCGATATGCAATTGAGTAATAACAAACTCGTAGATCGCGGCGTGAAAATGATTATGGGCGAAATTCCTGTTTCATACGAAAAAGCATCTGAATTATTAGCAAAATACGGAAGTGTTCGAAAAGCTGTGGATAATTTTCAGGTATAAATCACCAATTTAAAAATTCCAAATTCCAAAAATTGAAACCATAAATGGCCACTAACAAAGAACTTTTATCCAAATCCATAAAATATTTAGCTTGGGCTTTGCCTTTGCTTTTTATTGGTCCATCCTTGATTTATAATGCCCTAATGAACAAGCAAAATGTATGGCATTATTTGGTTTTAGGAATCGGAATAGCCGTTTGTATTGGCGCTGTTTATTTAATGTTTTTGGGTTTAAAAACAATGATGCGAAGTTTATTTAACGATTAATGGAAAACCTCATACACACACATAAAACATTCGAAAAAGTTTCTTTTATTGACAAAAAAGTCAATAATCGGGAGTTTGAGGATTGCATTTTCAAGAATTGTGATTTTTCGAATAGTAATTTCTGCAACAACACGTTTATGGATTGCGAATTTATCGATTGCAATCTGTCGATGACAGAATTAACAGGTACAAGTTTGAAAACAGTGCATTTCAAAGATTGTAAATTGTTAGGAATTCAATTCCATTTGTGTATCGATTTCTTGTTCAGCGTGAGTTTTCAGGATTGTGTTTTAGATTATTCGTCCTTTGCCAACAAGAAAATGCCGAAAACAATATTTACTACTTGTTCGATGAAAGAGGTTTCCTTTATTGGAACGAATCTCACGAATTCGAGTTTTGAAAATTGTAATTTAGATAACGCCATTTTCAATGACACGCAATTGGCTGGAGCCGATTTTAGAACTGCTTACAATTATAAGATTGACCCTGAATTTAATCCGATGCGGAAAGCCAAGTTTTCGACCCAAGGAATTGTGGGGCTTTTGGATAAGTATGACATTAAAATTGAATAAAGTTTAACCACAAATTGCACAAAGGTTAGCGCAAAGCACACAAAGTTGAATACTCAATTTGAAGCAAAAAGAAATTTAAAAAATAATATGAAATCGAAGATTCTCGAAAACCAAATTTCAAATAAAATTATGAGTAAAAAAATAATCTTCCTAATTCCACTGTTACTTTTATTGTCCTGCTATAATGCAGAGCGCAATTGCAAAGATTTTAAAACCGGGAAATTCAAATTTGAATATGAAGTCGATGGCATCAAAAAGACTACTATTTTTGAACGCAAAGACAACATCGAAATTGAAACTTTTGAAGGTAAAACCGACACTTCGAGCATCCGATGGGTGAGCGATTGTGAATATATTTTACAAAAAATTCACCCGAAAAATATGGCAGAAGAAAAAGCAATTACGATGAAAATTTTGACTACAACCAAGAATTCCTATATCTTTGAATTTGGAATTGTGGGAAGTGACCAAAAACAACGTGGAACTGTTTTAAAGATGGCTGATTAAATTACAAGTTTCAGATTTCTTAGATTTACAACTCAAAACTTATAACCTATAACAAAAAAACATGGAAGTATTTTTAAATCCAGATGCTTGGATCGCTTTGTTAACATTGACCTTTCTGGAAATTATACTGGGAATTGACAACATCATTTTTATATCAATTGTTACTGGAAAATTACCTCCGGAAAAAAGAAAAAGCGCTACAAAAATTGGTATGTTTTTGGCCATGTTTATGAGAATTGCGTTATTATTTGGTATCAGTTTTTTGATCCAAATGAAAAAGCCTTGGTTTTATATTGATTTTAGTTGGTTTTCCGCTGGAGTTACAGGACAAAGTCTTATCCTATTATTAGGTGGATTATTTCTGATTTATAAAAGCACAAAAGAAATTCACGAAAAAGTGGATGAAAAAGGCGAAGAAGAAAAAGAAATCGGCAAGGCAGCCTCAAAATCCTTTCAGGGAGTGCTTTTGCAAATCATTATGATTGATATAGTTTTTTCATTTGATAGTATTTTAACAGCGGTTGGGATGACAAACGGAGTCGAAGGTGCGCTTTATATTATGGTTACTGCAGTGGTTATTTCAGTATTAATTATGATGCAATTTGCGGTACCGGTTGGGACTTTTGTTAATAATCATCCCTCTATCCAAATTCTGGGATTATCGTTTTTAATCTTAATCGGATTTATGTTAATCACCGAAAGTGCTCATTTATCGAATGCCTTAATCTTTGGCGGACACGTTACACCAGTGCAAAAAGGGTATTTGTACTTTGCCATTTCCTTCTCCTTATTTGTGGAGTTTTTGAATATGAAAGTCGATAAGAAAAAGAAATAAAATAATTGAATTAAAGCTCCTTTCGGGGCTTTTTTTATTCTAAATTATACCATTAAGTTATTGTAAATTAGCACTATGAAAAATACAATCTCACAAAGAGTTGCTGACTTTCTTAAAAACTTCCCTCCTTTTAGTTTTTTAAAACAAAGAGATTTAGAAATCATTTCGGAACAAATAACAATCATTTATAAGGAAAAAGATAGTGTTGTTTTTGCCGTCAACGAAGAAACACATGACAGTTTTTATGTGGTGAATAAAGGGGCTGTGGCACTGAGAGTAGATCAACAAAGCGATATTATGGATATGTGCGATGAAGGTGATATTTTTGGTTTAAGACCTCTTATTGCCAATGAAAACTACAAAATGGAAGCCCGAACCTATGAAGAAACTATACTTTTTGCTATTCCTATTAGCATTTTTAGGCCCTATGCTCTTGAAAATAAATCTGTTGGAAATTTTTTAATAGAAAGTTTTGCATCCAATACATTAAACCCTTTTTCTAAAAGCCATCGAGGCAAATTATATGGTGATGAATCTCTTGAAGTTGACACCAAACTATTAGACTTACAAGAAGTAAAATATTCAAAAAAAATAATAAGTTGTTCACCATTAACAACCGCAAAAGAAGTTGCTGAAATAATGCTCAACAAAAATGTGGGAGCCATTCTTATCGTCGAAAATTCGCTTCCCATTGGCATTATTACCGACAAAGATTTAAGAAACAAAATCGTAACAGGAGCATTTCCTATAACTACTCCAGCATTGGAAATAATGACTTCGCCAGTGATTACTTATCCCACAAAAATGACAATCACTCAGGCTCAAATGGCCATGATGAAAAGTGATATCAGTCATTTATGCATTACTGTGGATGGAACAACAAATTCGAAAGCCGTTGGAATGTTGTCTAAACACGATGTTATGGTATCTATTGGCAACAACCCAGCAGTTTTGTTACGAGCCATAAAAAGGGCTAAGAAATTCAAGAAGATAAAGCTTATTCGAGCAAATATTACACAATTGTTGAAGGGCTATTTGGAGCAAAATATACCGATGATGCTTACTTCAAAAATAATTTCTGAATTGAATGATGCGTGCACCAAACAAGTAATTGCGATGGTACTAAAAAAAATGGATACACCACCACCTGTAAATTTTTCTTGGTTAGCCATGGGCAGTCAAGGACGAAGTGAGCAATTATTACAAACCGACCAAGATAATGCTATAGTTTATGAAGATGTTCCGGAAGAATTAGCAGAAACAACCAAAAAATATTTTTTAGATTTAGCTTCCCGAATCAACAAAGGCCTTTTTGAAATAGGTTATGAATATTGTCCCGCCGAGATGATGGCTTCGAATCCCAATTGGTGCTTGAGTCTCAATGAATGTAAAAATAAAGTGCATCATTGGATTACCAATACCGGAAAAAATGAAGTGCTATTATCCTTTATATTTTTTGACTACAGCCTGGTTTATGGAGATAAAGAACTCGTAAATAATTTGTCTGATTTTATTTTTGAAGATGTAAAAGCCAATCCAACATTTTATATCCATTTGGTTAGTGGTGCCTTACAAAGTCCGTCGCCAACAGGATTTTTTAGAGAATTTTTGTTGGAGCAAGATGGTGCAAACAAAGATTTTTTCAATATAAAAAACCGAGCACTAATGCCTCTTGCCGATGCTGCGAGAGTTTTAATTCTCTACCATTCTGTTAAATCCATCAGCAATACCGTAGAGCGATTTGAAAAACTGGCAGAGTTAGAACCTCAAAATAGTGAATTATACATTTCGTGTGCGTCTTCATACAAGATTTTATTGCGATTCCGCACTAATCAGGGTCTTTTACACAATGATTCAGGGCAGTTCATCTCTTTGGATACGTTATCTAAAGCCGAAAAAATAAAACTAAAAAGTACCTTTAAAACCATCAAGGAATTACAAGAAATCATCCGAATTCGATTTAATGCTTCAAACATTTTATAATGGACTTCTTAACTAAAATAAAAACTTTTATAGTAGAACTCTTAGGCAAGTCTCATAAATCATTAGACAATGAAATACAAGGAGATATAGATTCAACTCGCTTTGTTGTTTTAGATACTGAGACTACTGGTTTTGATTATGAAAACGACCGAATATTATGTATAGGAGCAGTTGTATTGCAAAATTATAAAATTCCTATTCAGGAAAGTTTGGAAATTTACATTCAGCAGGAACATTACAATAAGACTACAGCTCAAATTCATGGGATTTTAAGAGCTTCTGTCCTTGATCGTCCTAACGAATTAGAAGGTTTGCAACAATTTCTTAATTTTTTAGGAAATTCAATTATAGTGGCTCATCATACCTTTTTTGACATCACGATGATCAATACAGCTTTGGAAAGAAATGGTTTGCCAAAATTAGAAAACAAAACTATAGACACTGCGCATCTTTATAAAAAAACATTGATTTACTCTCCACTTCTTATTCGAAAAGAAAGTTATAGTTTAGATGACCTTGCCGATAAATTTGACATTTCAAAAAAAGATCGACATACAGCCTTGGGAGATGCTTATATTACCGCTATCGCTTTCTTGAAAATCTTGAATAAATTAAAAGAAAAAAAAGGTTTTAGCTTACAGCAAATATTTAAATATTGACAAATAAACAAAACCTTTTTCTGTGGCATTTTATATTAAAACAATGTATTTTGACCGTCCTCATTAGTTGGAAGAATATCATCATTGTCATCAAATATATGCTTAACTTCAATTACACCTTCTACTTCTAGTTCTTCCGGAACCACTTCTTCGGGTTCTTCAGAAGGCAAGGGTTCGTTTATCAAAACTATAATTTTTGATTGATAACAATAAATTCTTCAAAAGTTTTATGTTTTCTTTTATTTTTTAAAGATTTTTTGTGTAAACGAACCTTTGTCGGTGGTTACTTTTACAATATAACTCCCTATATTTAGATTACTTACGTCAACGCTTTCAATACTATCCGAAATAGTTTTTACTAATGCACCTGTCATATTATATATCATAACGTTTTCGATTTTTTGTTGAGAAGGAGAGAAGTATAAATTGTTAATTACTGGATTTGGATAGCAATTGATTTTTAGTGTTTCTAAGTTTTTTCTCAAGTCCAAGGTTCCAAATGAAGTTTTGATATAATACAGATTTGTTGCATCGCCTTTTAGAATAGTATAGGATCCTGCAGGAAGATTTGGTATAGTAACGATTCCTGCTACCGCAGTATATGTTGACGTATTAGCAGTCGTAACTGGATTTCCATTAGCAATTTTAATTGCTTTCACAAATGTAGGGTCAAACACTAAAGTTAAAGTTGATTCAGCCGTTGTTGTATAGGTTATGGTTGTGGCCGTTTCTATTTTTAATCTCGCTGTCAAAGTCAAACCATCAAAGGTTGTAGACCCGGCCGTAGAATTGATATTTCCCGAAATAGTGTAGAATGTACTTAGTTTGCCAGAAAGAGTAAAATTATGTATTTGGTCGCTATTTGTTGAGTCGCCAAGTGTTATTGTTCCTGTTAATGTAACTGGTGTTCCTGAAGATCCAGTAGTAACGACCGATAAAGAAACATCAGCGGTCGGAGTGCCTGAGATGGTAATTGTTTTTGCACTTATATTTTTTACAGCACTTATTCCTAAGGCAGTCAATTCGGTCAATTCTGCTACATTAGCATCGGTTGCAGTTCCACCCCAAGTAAAAACCATATTGCTAATTGCGTTACCGCTTGCTACTATTTGGTTGGTGTTGTTACTAGAAGTCATTGTTTGGGTATTTATTACACCTGGAGTTTCACCTTGAACAAAGGCTAGTTCAGTAACATAATTTGTTAAAGCATTTTTTAAAGCAGTGTTGACTGCCGATGAAGCATCATCAACAGCATTATTAAATACCCATTTTAAATCACCTCCTGAAACTCGACCTGAGTATTGTATTACTTTGTCCTTTGCTAATGAAGGTTCATCTATTATTAAATTTTTGATATATAATGCAGCGTCGGTATCGAAATTGTTGTAGGTGTTTCCTCCCTGTTTAGAAGTAACGATACTACTGATCACTTCTCCTCTGGTTGCTGTTTCAATTGCGTCAAATTCAATTGGATTGGTCGAAGCATTAAAGGGAACATATCGTGTTTGACCACTCATTGTGTTGCCAAAGGCTTTTATTGTTCCTCCATCTTCACCTGAAAAAGTACCTAAGGAGCCGCCAAAAACATCGCTTCCTTGCATCGATGTTAACATTGGGTACTTACAATTACGGAAAAAATTCCCTTCCATAAATACCGAAGACCCCAAGGTAGATCCTGCACCGTACTTCGAATTACCATCGTAATAGTTATTATAAACATGTGCAGAATAATAGCGAACACGTGGATGACGTGAGTCGGAATGATCATACCAATTGTGATGATAGGTTATATATAATCCTGCTGTGGTTCCTTCACTTAGCCCAAGAAGATTTGATTTTCCTGCATCCCAAAAATGATTGTAAGAAAAGGTTACGTAAGTTGATTTTTTGCAATCCATTGCACCGTCGCCTTTGGCTTGGTCGGCGTCTCCACCGGCTGCGCCATAAAATAAATCACAATTATGAACCCAGATATGGTCATTAGCTTGTTGCAGCCCAATATTGTCTCCTTCACCAGCATCGGTAAGCATAAATCCAAGATTTCGCACCTCGATATTTGAGGCTGTTTTGATGCGAATTCCCCAACCATTTGCAACAGCATCAGTTCCAACTCCTTCGACAGTGATCGAGCCAGCTGAATTATTCTTATTTTCGATTACAATATCGCCGTTGTACAAAGTAATAGGATCTGTAATATTTCCTAATATCCGAACTACCAACGGACGTATGTCACTGCCTTTTTTAAATCCGTCTAAAATAGTTTGCAGCCCGACACACGGATTTGTTGTCGCACCAGTAACGTTTAGAGCAACGGTGTTTTTAGTGTTTTGAGTAATATACAAAACAACCGCGCCACTTTTTAATGTACCGTCAAGATTGTATCCTCCGGGAATGCGTCCGCCTTCAAAAGCAAAACCAGTTCGATCTTGAGCCAAAACTGTCAAACTAGCGGTTGTAGTTCCCGCTCCTTCAATACCCGCTGTCACTGGTTTTATGGAAACCACATAAGTACCTGCAATAAGACCTAGTACATCAGCGCGAAAATAAGTACTATAGCTGCGGATAAGCTGGGTGTCGATTTTCTTATTGGTTTGTCCTCCGCCTGTATAATACACATTATAACTTTCAGCTCCCGCAACAGGTGACCATTCTACAAATGCAGATTCCAGCCAACCTGATGATTTTGTAATAGTTTGTGCAAAGAAATTCACTGAATAGAGCAAAATTGCTATATAAAATAATATTTTTTTCATAATTCTCATTTAGTTGTTGATGGCGGTTGAATAATTAATTTGTTGATTTTTATAAGTCATTCAAATCATAGCAAATCGATTACAATATTCAACACTAATTTTATAGTTATTTAAGTAGCTTCGAAAAAGGGTTGCGGATTTAAAATTGCTCTACTTTCAGAGTATTAATTATCGTACATTCTTTTCTAGTAATAAAATTTGAATCCCAATTAGCTATAAATTTTTTTATAAAAACACCCCCAAATTGTTTATATCGCTTTGGGGGCATTTTAGAAAATAAAAAAATCTTGCTAATAGAAAACAAATTGTTTTTAAAATTAAATGCTATTTTTTTGAACGGCTCTAAACTTCATAAAAACAAAGATTAAACCAATAATCGCCAAAACGATAACATAATTGTCTATTGGTGCTCCTGGTGTGGTATCACCATCATTTTCTAATCCACCACCTGCATCATTGCCACCAGGTTGAGCAAACATTAAGAAGGTTGAACATAAATAGAAAATGGCTGTATAATATTTTAATGCTGTATTTTTCATTTTTTGATGTTTTTTCAGGTTTTTAATTCACTACTTTTTTGGTCACTTCTTCGTTGTTTACACCTGATATTTTAACAAGTAAAACTTGGTTGTTTGCATTCAGATTGTCAAGGGTTGCTGTATTTGCTTTCACATTTTTACTTTCTGCAATTAGTCTTCCTTGCACATCATACACTTGAATACTTTCGATAGCAATTGCTCTTGAATTCACATAAAGTGTTCCATTGTTTTTATATACAATTACACTATTTTCATTGAAAAAAGAGGCATCCACCTTCAATGTTTTTTGATATTTCAAAGAAAATCTAGCATTGTCTATTCCTGATGCAGCTGTAAAATTGTATGAACTTGTTTTCAAATTGGTTTCGGCTCCAGTTTTACTATCTACCAAATAAATGTCTTGTGTAGTTGCAAACAAACCATCTGCGTGGTCAATAGCAATAGTAAAATTACCAGCCACATCTGTTTTAAAATTTAAAGCAACCACATCAGAAACGTTGAAAGTAGGACGACCTTGAATAGTGTACTCCTCATTATTGATATTAGAAGTTAAAGCTATTTCACTATCATTAATGTACTTTCCATCGATGCCATTATCAACACCCACAGTAGCTCCATCCATATATCCTATTAAGGCTTGGCTAAAAACACCGTTTGTATCAGTAAGATTTAACCAGATACGGTCTTTCTGTGCGACTTGTTTGGTTTTGAAAAACTGATTGTCATTATTTGATGTTCTCATTGCATTGGTAAATTTCAATGTCGTTGCCGCAGGACCCGTTTTTACTATAAACCCTTGACCAACTTGAATGGTTCCGTTTGGCACGATATCATTTGGCGCAACATTACTAGCAGCAGCGCCTAGAGTAGTCCAAGTTGCGTATGCAGAGCCTGTAGAATTTGCTACTGTATTTGTTTTTCTCCAGAAATACAAGGTACCGTCTGTTGCGTTATCAGCAAGGAATAGATTAGCACTTATGGTGGATGGATAAGGATTTCCAACCGCATAATATTCATCAGATGCAAGTGGTGTAATACTACCCAAAGTCACCGTTCCATTATTTGGGGTTCCAGTAAAGATACCATTGTACGTCAAAGTTGAATTTCCTAAATAATAGTCCGATCCTGTTCCTAAATTAGAAGGATCTTCATTTGGCATACGGATTAAATATCCTGTACCTGCTGAAAATGGAATTGTTGGCAATACTGAAGCGTACAATCCAGCAGTTCCTAGAGTGTAGTCGTAAATATAAAAACGACTTGTAGGAGTTTGTGATGTCAATGGCGAAAATCCTTCCAAAGTTTGAGTTCCCGTAACTGGTGACGACCACAAAGTATAATCCAAACGTTTTAAAGCATTACTGTTTCTATTGACTAAAGCACTTCCTGTACCCGAATTAGTATTAGCAACCGCAGTTTGAATCAAGTTCGCATTGTTTTCGATTGTTAAGGTTCCGTTATTCACTAAAGCACTATTAACCGTTACATTTTTACCAGAAGGAACAGTTAAATTTCCTGCTGTTACCGTTACAAAATTAGTTGCTAAATCTGCTCCCAAAGTAACACCCGCAGCGTTATTTACAATTAAATTATTTACTGTAGCAGGAAATTCGCTTCCTGGAACTTGCGCTGCTGTACCCACATAAGAATAATTGGCACCTGTGCTAAAGTTACGCGTTGTGGTACGAATTGGTCCCGCAACTGGTTCTAATCCTGAAGGAGAAGCTATATTAATTGTAGCTCCAGATCCAAGTGTAAAAGTACCGCTTCCAGTTACTGCCGCAGATAATGTTGCACTTGAAAAATCAGCCAAATTACCAACTGAGATAAGACCACTACTTCCAGCTGTAATTGTGGGAGCTGCACCTAAAGCTGAACTTGTAGCATTTAATCTATCGACATTCAACGTGCCATTTACATTTAAAGCACATGTTTTACCAAATGCAATTGGCATTGACAAATAACAACCTGCTGGCAATGTTAATGTACCATTTACATTTATGATTGTATTAGCAGTACCATTCGTTGATGAGCTACTGGCAGTATTTAAATTAGACAAACTAACAAAAGATAAAGTTTTACCCGAGTTAACAGTAATTGTAATATTATCATTGCCACTATTGTCTGTGTAGATTGAAGCACCACCAGCACCAGTACTACCATTGTAAGTCATCTCCATGTTGGCATCAACGGTTAATGTGGCATTTTGAGTCCCCGTGTTGGGACGAATACGTGCTGGTCTCAGCAATCCAACACCACTTACGGTTAGATTTCCGTTAAAATTGATTCCCAAAGCTCCATCTTTTGTTATATCGGTAATAGTTTTATCACCTAATGTTCCATCACAAACAAGTGAATTACCAAAAACAGTTAAATATTGTAAGGTATTTGTAGGCAGTGCTGTGTTGTTATATATTTTACCAGTTGGTTGAATTGTAAGATTGTAGCAAGATGCAGCAGCTGCTACTTGAATTTTATCTCCTACAACTATAGTCACATTATCACTTGCTCCAGGAACAACACCACCAACCCAGGCTGAGCCTGTAGCCCAAGTAACACCTGCTGTACTTAATCCAGTTGATATAATTTCGCCGGGAGAAGCCAGTTGACTTCCGGTTGCTGGATTCGTAATTAAGTAATTTTCCGAACCTGACGAACCATTAAACGAATACACTTTTACATAATAAGTAGTTGCTTTGGTTAGACCATTAACTGTAACAGTGTTTCCAGTTCCATTGTAAACAACATAATTACCTGTACCTAATTGTGACCCGCTACTAAAAGCAGTATTGGCAGTGTAACTGCTACCATCAATTGGATCACTATTTACAGCGCTTCCTGATTTGATAACCACTATATTATTTGCACCATTTCCACTAGTAAAATTAACTGTAAAACCAGTAGATGATACACTTGCAAAAGTAACATTCGAAGCTTGAAGAGTTGGTTCAGCTGCGTAACTTGGAGCTGTGGTAGTTCCACTAACAGATATTGGAGTAGAATAATTGAATGCTTTATCTACAGAATATATTCTATAATAGTATGTTGTTGTAGGCGAAAGTCCAGTATCATTATAAGAATTATTCGTTCCTAAATATACCACTTGTTCGCTTGGTGCAACAGAATTTCCAACAGCATAGATACCATTTACGTTAGGAGTAGTTGTTGGGTCTGCTATACCTCGAACTACCATATAACCACCTCCAATTAATCCGTTTGTCGGGTCAATAGCATTTGTAGGAGCAGTCCAAGTAATATTCATTTGGGTAGCTGCAGGAGATGGAATACTTGGCGATGTTGGCGCATCTGGTGCAGTTGAATCAAGAGATCCTAAATAAATACAATAGTCATCCACATCTATAGGCGTCACGATCGCTACAGTTCCTCTAATCATTCCCACGGGGCTACTTGGTGTTGTGCCCGCTTTTGTTGTAAAAGAAGAAGAATATTTTGTCCATACACCACTTGTGCCAGGGAAAGCCACAGCTGTAGTGTATACCCCATCTCCTGTTCCAACAGCACTTAGCCCCACTTGCATACTAACAGCTGTAGCCGTAGAACCAGCAGTTCGATAATAGTACTGAATGGTGTACGCAGTGCCAGCTACAGCTTGTTGGGCAGGTGATGGTTGTGTAGGAGATTGAAGTCTTTTTGTAGTTGATATTGGATTAAAGTTCGCAGAAATCAATCCAGTTCTTGCTAAAGAATTTTGTATTGCTGCAACCGCACTCGAAGAAGTCGTCCAAACGGTTGAAGTGCCGCCAGAAGCAATTGTTGCAGATGTACAGGCACCTATTGTTTGTCCTTCAAACCCACCATCCATAAATGGAAAATGACCGATAGCTTGTTGCCCCCAACTCATTTGAGAACTCATCAATAATACTACAAAAAGTGACAATAATCCCCCATAAGGTCTTTTGCTTTTTGTTGGATAAAAAACGCTTGTAATTTTGTTCATAGAAACTAATTTTAAATGGTTAATAATGTATAAAAATTGCATTTATATTTTTTGTAAAAACTAATTAATTGTGGGCAGTAATAAAATAAAAATTTCACGATAGATTTTTAATATGAAGCAAACTAGACTTCTACAAATAGCTCTTAAAAATGTAATCGATTACACAAATATAATTATTTAATTTTAATGTGCAAATAAAAAAGCATATTTTACAGATAAAAAATTATTTCAATAGATTTTTATATTTTATTTATAGGATTTTAGTGTTGTAGTAATTCCTAATTGAATAAAGTATACTTACGAATTTGCAGAACAATCTTGTCTTAATATAACTGTTTCTGTTTAAGCATAAAAAAAATCTTGTGAAATATTTGGATTTAAAAAAATAAAACTTATTTTTGTGTAATCGATTACATAAATTAATTTTATTATGATAAGTTATAGCTCCAGATATGCTTCAAGTCCACTAGTTGTAAAGCACTATGACACCAAACAATTAAGAGACGAATTCCTGATTGATAATCTAATGGAAGAAGGAGGAATCAACTTTACTTATTCTCATTATGATCGTTATATTGTAGGTTCTGCCTTGCCAACAACTACTCCGCTCAAACTAAAAACTATTGACATTTTAAAAATGCCCAATTTTTTAGACAGAAGAGAAATGGGAATTATCAATGTTGGCGGAAATGGTTCCGTAATTGTTGAAGGAACTTCTTATGAATTAGGATTCAAAGATGCCCTTTATATCGGAAGTGGAAATGCTGAAGTTATCTTCAAAAGTGATGATGTTAAAAATCCAGCAAAATTCTACATCAATTCCGCTCCGGCTCATACCAATTACCCTACCAAAAAAGTAAGTCTTGCCGAAGCCAACAAACTGGAATTGGGTACCATGGAAACCGCCAATCACCGCACAGTAAATCAAATGATTATTGGCGGAATCGTTACTAGTTGCCAATTGCAAATGGGGATGACCGAATTGAAACCCGGAAGTGTCTGGAACACTATGCCGGCACACGTTCACGATCGCAGAATGGAAGTTTATTTTTATTTGGACATTCCAGAAAACCAAGCCGTTTGCCATTTTATGGGAGAACCACAAGAAACCAGACACATTTGGATGAACAATCACCAAGCGGTTATTTCACCACCTTGGTCGATCCATTCTGGAGCTGGAACTTCAAACTATACTTTTATTTGGGGAATGGCTGGAGAGAATTTAGACTATGGAGATATGGATGTTTGCAAAATAACAGAATTAAGATAACTAATAAATAAATAAAAATGTCAATAAACTTATTCGATTTAACCGGAAAAACAGCTTTGATTACAGGTGGAGTCCACGGTTTGGGAATGGCTATGGCCAAAGGATTGGGTCAGGCTGGTGCTAAAATTGTAGTAAACGATCGTTCTTCTCGCGAAGCTGTTGACAAAGCTGTTGCCGAATACAAATCGGTTGGAATTGAAGCATATGGATACCTTTTCGACGTTACTGATGAGAAAGCAGTAATTGCCAGCATCAAACAAATAGAAGCCGAAGTTGGCCCTATCGATATTTTAATAAACAATGCGGGAATCATCAAAAGAACGCCAATTATTGAAATGGAAGTGGAAGATTTTACGGCTGTAATCACAGTGGATTTAATAAGTCCTTTTATCGTTTCTAAAAATGTTGCCAAAGGAATGATTCAACGTGGTGGCGGAAAAATTATCAATATTTGCTCGATGATGAGCGAATTGGGAAGAGATTCCGTAAGCGCTTATGCTGCTGCAAAAGGAGGATTAAAAATGCTGACTAAAAACATGGCTACCGAATGGGCCAAATTCAACATTCAAACTAACGGAATAGGTCCTGGTTATTTTGCAACAAGCCAAACGGCTCCAATTCGAGTAGACGGACATCCGTTTAATGAGTTCATCATCAGCAGAACACCAGCGGCTCGATGGGGAGAACCTGAAGATTTACAAGGTGCAGCCATCTTCTTGTCATCTAAAGCCAGTGATTTTGTAAACGGTCACATTCTTTATGTTGATGGTGGAATTCTTGCCACTATCGGGAAACCATCCAATGAATAACAATATTTTAAGAAATTTATAATGAGCACACAATTTATAAACGACAACTTTTTATTAGAAAATAAATACGCTGAGGAATTGTATCACAACTATTCTAAAAATCAGCCAATTATTGATTATCACAATCACTTATCTCCCCAACTTATTGCCGAAGATAAAATTTTTGACAACATTACAAATGTATGGATAAACGGAGATCACTACAAATGGCGTGCGATGCGAACTTTGGGAATCAACGAACAATTCATCACCGGAAATGCCTCTGATAAAGATAAATTTTTGAATTGGGCAAAAACAGTTCCTTACACAATGCGGAATCCTTTGTACCATTGGACGCATTTAGAATTAGCCCGTTATTTTGATATTACAGACTTATTAAACGAAAAATCGGCTGAAAGAATTTACGAAGAAGCTTCTGCTAAAATAAATTCTCCTGAATACAGCACTCGAAACTTACTTCGAAAAGTAAATGCGGAATTTGTTTGTACGACCGAAGATCCAATTGATACTTTAGAATACCACCAACAATTGGCAAAAAACCCTTTCGAAACTAAAGTTAGCACAGCTTTTAGACCTGATAAAGCCATCCTGATTTCTAATGACGGTTACAATGATTACATCAATATATTAGGCGAAAAAGCAGGAATTTCAATCAATACTTATGCTGATTTATGTTCGGCTTTAAGAAATAGAATTGATTATTTTGACAAAAATGGTTGCCAACTTTGCGATCACGGTTTAGACCAAGTATATTTCGAAAATTATACCGAAAACGAAGTCAATGCCATATTCAAAAAGAAAAGAGAAAACGGAACTTTAAGCAATGAAGAAGCATTGAAATTCCAAAGTGCTGTTTTATTCTTCTTGTTCGAAACCTATCACGAATTTGGATGGGTTCAGCAACTTCACTTGGGTGCGTTGAGAAATAATAATGCCCGTATGCACAGTATTTTGGGACCAGATACAGGTTGGGATTCTATCAGCGACTTTCCACAAGCACAGAAATTATCTGCTTTCTTAAACGCATTAGACAGTAAAGATAAATTGGCGAAAACAATTATTTACAATCTAAATCCTGCCGATAATGAGGTTATGGCAACTATGATTGGAAATTTCAACGATGGAAGCGTAAAAGGAAAAGTACAATTTGGTTCAGGATGGTGGTTTTTAGATCAAAAAGACGGAATGACCAAACAATTGAACGCCCTTTCGAATATGGGATTGATTAGCTGTTTCATCGGAATGTTGACTGATTCAAGAAGTTTCTTGTCTTTCCCAAGACACGAATATTTCCGACGCATTCTTTGTAATCTATTGGGAGATGAAATCAAAAGAGGCGAATTGCCAAATGATATGGAATGGATTGGCAAAATGGTTTCGGATATCAGTTATAATAATGCCAAGGAATATTTCAAAATTTAAAAAAATGAAAAAATTAAACAGAATAAATACAGGATTAGAGAAATTACAACCCATCAAAGTGGTTCAGTTTGGAGAAGGAAATTTTTTAAGAGCTTTCGTTGATTATGCTTTTCAAAGACTAAATAAAGAAGTTGATTTCAATGCCGGAATTGCAATAGTTCAGCCATTGAAAGACGGAATGATAAACATGATTAACGACCAAGATGGTTTGTACACATTGTTTATGAATGGAATCAAAAAAGGGGAGAAAATTCAGGATATTGAGTTAATTTCTAATATTGTAAAGGCTATAAATCCATATTCTGATTTTGCTGATTATTTAGCATTAGCTAAAGAAGACGAACTTCAATTTATTGTTTCAAACACCACTGAAGCTGGAATTGAATTTATCGAAAGTGACACTCCAGATATGCAACCACCCGTTTCATTTCCTGCAAAGTTGACTGTTTTGCTATACGAAAGATTCAAACATTTCAATGGAGATGCGGCTAAAGCATTGACCATCATTCCTTGTGAATTGATTGATTATAACTCGGAGACTTTAAAAAAATATATTTTGCAATATTGCGATTTATGGGAATTAGGAGTTGATTTTAAAACTTGGTTATCAGACGCTTGTACCTATCACAGTACTTTGGTGGATCGAATTGTTCCTGGATATCCAAGAGCTGAAATTGAAGAATACAACAACAAATTAGACTATCAAGACAATTTAATCGTTGCCGCTGAACCATTTTTCCTTTGGGCTATTGAAGGCAGTGATGCTTTAAAAGCAAAATTGCCATTTCATAAAACGAATTTGAATGTGAAAATTGTTGACGATATTCGACCTTTTAAAATGATAAAAGTGCGTATTTTAAACGGTGCACATACAGCAATGGTTCCTTTTTCACTTTTGTTCGGTAACAAATTGGTAATGGAAACCGTTAACGGAAGTTTTACCGGAAAATTTGTAAACAGCGTTATTGGCGAAATTAGCGAAACCCTTGATATGGACAAAAATGAAATCCTTGCCTATACTGAAGAGGTTATGGATCGATTTAAAAATCCATTTATCAAACATGCTTTGGCTGATATTGCTTTAAATTCTATCTCAAAATTTAAAGTAAGAGTTTTACCGAGTATATTGCAATATTATAAAGCCAATAAAAAATTGCCTACTAATTTGACTTTTTCATTGGCTTGTTTAATCCAATTCTACAAAGTAACTTGGAATAACGAAGCTTTACCGGTCAAAGATTCTCCAGAAATAGTTGAAGCATTTAAAGAGGCTTGGCAAATAGGAACTTTAGATTTAGTTGTCACAAAAATTTTATCTAATATTGAATTCTGGGGCGAAGATTTAACAAAAATCGAAGGTTTATCAGATGCTTTGGTAGTTGCATTGAATGAAATTGAAGCGAACGGTATCGAGCAAGGTTTTGCAAATTACAGCAAAACAACTAAAAAACAGACACTTAATATTTAATATTATGCAAAATAAATTAATAAAAGTAAATCCAACAGATAATGTAGCGGTAGCATTAGTGAATCTAACTGCATCTGAGGAAATACAATTTGAAGGAAAGAACATCAAAATAATTTCTGATGTGAAAATGAAACATAAAATCGCTTTGGCTGATTTGAATATTGGAGACCGCATCATTATGTACGGTGTTTTGGTAGGAAAAGCAAGCGCTTTTATTGGTGCGGGCGATTTATTGTCAACCCTTAACGTAAAACACGAAAGTGATAAAGTAACCGGGAAAACCGAAACTATCGGCTGGACAGTTCCCAATGTTGACAAATGGAAAAACCGAACTTTTCAAGGATATCAGAGAGAAGACGGACAGGTTGGAACCGAAAATGTTTGGTTGTTTTTCCCATTGGTTTTTTGTGAAAACAGAAATATAGAAATCCTGAAAGATATTTTCGAAAAAGAATTAATGAAGCCTAAAGAAAATGATTATCAACTTTTGC
The DNA here is from genome assembly GCA_945860385.1 of Flavobacterium psychrophilum. Classification (GTDB taxonomy): domain Bacteria; phylum Bacteroidota; class Bacteroidia; order Flavobacteriales; family Flavobacteriaceae; genus Flavobacterium; species Flavobacterium psychrophilum_K. Next base: position 3,554 of record CAMAQD010000013.1, on the reverse strand, counting down.
TTCGTTCTTTGGTCAATACAGAAAGCGGTGCAACTGCCAACGAATCAAAATCAAATGATACTGATTTATTTAAAAATATTGAAGTAAAATTCATCACGCATCAAGGCGGTTGTGGCGGAATTCGTCAGGATTCACATAGTTTGGCTAAATTGTTGGCCGGTTATGTAAACAATCCGAATGTGGCAGGAGCTACCGTTTTGAGTTTGGGTTGCCAAAACCTGCAAATCCAAATATTTAAAGATGCGTTAAACGAAATAAATCCAAATAGTACAAAACCTGTTCTGATTTACGATCAACAATCAATTGGAACCATTGAAGCAATGTTGAGCAGCGTTGTCAAAGATACTTTTGCGGCAATAAAAGAAGCCAATAAATTAGAAAGAACTCCTGCCCCATTGTCTAAATTAACAATTGGTTTGGAATGTGGCGGTTCCGATGGATTCTCAGGAATTTCGGCTAATCCAACTTTGGGCGTAACTTCGGATTTGCTTACTGCTTTGGGAGGAACAACCATTCTTTCGGAGTTTCCGGAATTATGTGGAGTGGAACAAGAATTGGTGAATCGTTGTAACGAAGATGAAGATGGAAAACGCTTTTTGGAATTAATGAAATGGTACGAGAAAACAGTCGTTGATGCAGGTTCTGGTTTTGATATGAATCCTTCACCAGGAAATATCAAAGACGGATTAATTACAGATGCGATGAAATCGGCTGGAGCAGCCAAAAAAGGAGGGACTTCACCAATTGTGGGAGTTTCAGATTATGGCGAATACATTTCGAAACCAGGTCTAAATTTATTGTGTACTCCAGGAAATGATGTGGAATGTACAACTGCAATGGTAGGTTCAGGAGCCAATATGGTTTTGTTCACAACAGGTTTAGGAACTCCAACCGGAAATCCAATTGCACCAGTTATCAAAGTTTCATCCAATTCTGAATTGGCCAGAAAGATGTCGGATATCATCGATATTGACACGGGCGGAATTATTACAGGTGAAAAATCAATAGATGAAATGGCTGATGAAATGTTGGAATTTATCATCAATGTAGCCAGTGGAACCATAAAAACAAAAGCGGCGATTCTAAACCAGAACGATTTTATCCCTTGGAAAAGAGGCGTTTCTTTATAGCTTATTTATAATTTGTTTGGTAAAAAAAAGGTGTGGGAATAGTAAATTCTCACACCTTTTTGATTTATGCTATTTCATAAATTGCAAATACCTTCTAATTTATGAAAAACGTCCAATTGCGTACTGCATTTGTCAGGCTCAATTTCGAACAAAAAAAAGGATACTCATTACTGAATATCCTCTTTTTACATTATAAATTACTTTATTACTGTACTATTACTTTCACTGATTTTTCACCATCTGCTGATTGTGCATTCACAATATATATACCACTGTTGATGTCTAAAATAGTATCAGCATCAACTTGAGCTGATTTAACTAAAGTACCAAGAACATTGTAAACATTCACTTTTGTACTTGATTTTATATTTGACAAGAAGATTTTGTTATTTTTAGTATAAATAGTTATGTCTAATTCTTTTTGGAAACTCTTAGTTGCTAACGCTGGAGTTGTAACATTAGCACCCGTTACTTCAATTTTATATAAGTTGCTTGAGGTAGTATCACCATAAATATAAATTTTTCCAACAGCAGCTTGAGCTGTAGATACATTAGCTGTAAAAATAACTAAATCCACTGGAGTAATTCCACCAATTGACGTGCCCGAACCAAGAAGTTCAGTGCCATTAGTACATAAAACAGTACGGGCGGAACCATTAGATCCTGTTTTAAACCATACTTTTACAGTACAAGCACCATCAACTGTAAAATAAACATAACGTTGCGTTGGCAATAAATTACCAGCAGTTCCACCACCACCACCATTCAATTGAAAACGATTTACGGCAGTAAAACCGTCAGTAAATGAAGCAGCGGATGCAGTAACTGCTCCAAAATTTGTATTAGTGAGAATAGGAAAAAGACCTAACTGATCTTTTACAATTTCATTATTCCCAATACCAGCATTCAAAGGCCAAGTAACAACATCATTACCAAAATCCCAAACTTTAGTTTGCGCATTAACTGATAACGCCGTAAACAGCACTGGAAGAATTAAAAGAAGTAATTTTTTTTTCATAATAAAAATATTTAGTTGTATGGGCTATAAAACAAAGATACCAAGATACTAAATAAAAAAAAGGTCGAAAAAACCAACAAAACCAATGCCTCACAGTAAAAAAAGACTAAAACAGTATAAAAACAAAAGTTCCTTTTAATACCATTAACTACCGTTTTACTACCATTGAATAAGCCATTAATTACCTATTATTAGCTACGATCTACCATTGCAACATAGAAACACCTAATATACTACCATTTAAAAGGAATCTAAAGCCTTTTTAACCTCATTTTAGCCACTTATATAGTGGCTTTTTTTATGGATAATGTTAGTCTATTGAAAACCCAGAAAAAATGCTTTAAAACTTATATTCTACGCTATATTCTACTCTATATTCTACAATTGTATGTTTTTTATACTCACTTATGACATAGTTAAATGTAAAAAAATACCGTTTTTGACACAAAATAACGCAACTCACGGAACTTAATAACACTAATAATTACGCACAAGAAAGTGTTTAACCCAATAAAGACAAGGGATTTGCTCCTTTTTTATACTTAAATCATGATGAAAAAATTATTTATAGCTTTATTTACCTATTTTCTATCTTAATTTTGGTTCATTAAGAAACTCCACAGCACCTCTCTCGACACTCGAATTGTACTCTAGTTTTGTTTTTAAATCCCGGACTTCATCTTCTAGTCTTGCAATTTCTTTTTCCTGCATTACTATTAATTTATCTTTTATTCCTTCATTCCGGTCCGGTGGGTTTTCCTCTAATTTTCCAAAACACAGCCAATCAAGCGAAACCTGGATAGTGGAAGATAGTTCCATTAACTGTGGTAGTGTAGGTTGAAGTTTACCGTTTACAATCTTACTAAACTGGCTGGGATCAATCATTAGAATAGAAGCTAATCTCTTTTGAGACAGCTTTTTTTTTGCCATTAACTCTTTAATTCTCAAAGATATACTCATATCATTATAATTAAATGGAAATATTTTCCATTTTTATTTGAATAAATGGAAATTACTTCCATATATTTGTCATTGTAAAAGTACAAACTCAAACAATGAACAAACTTACTAAAAAAAGCATCAGATTCAACCACGACATTATTAATGTTTTAATTGAACGATATGGTTTTAAAAAAAACTACATCGAAAAATCTATTCGTGGCGATAGAACAGGAGAAATTCCAGAGCAAATGAAAAAAGAATACGAAGTATTACTCAATGAAGTAAAAAAGGCTATTCAAATCAAAAGAACCAAACTATGAAAAAACAGATCATCCATCACGTGAACGAAGATTTTACAACTGAAGTTATTGAAACAATAACCTTTAACGGTGGTAAAATTGTAAGCATCACATTTAGTAAAACTCTCAAACTTTAAGCAGTCCTATCCGGTTCGGGAATAAAAT
>CAMAQD010000012.1 GCA_945860385.1 Flavobacterium psychrophilum | reverse complement strand
GTCTTTACGTTGTCAAACGTTTGAAAGTGAACTTTCTACGATTCTAATCGAAAGACTTGAAGCGAAATTCCTTTCCCTTTTAAATCCAAAAAAATATCCCGAAAATTCATTGTGCAAATAACACGTAGGACTCGTCAATTTTGTCCAACTAGTATATAGGTCTGACAAAATCATACAAAGCCACCCGATTTTGGGTAGATAGGTCTGACAAACGTCAGTGTTAATTTTATTTTCAAATATAGCTAAATTCCTTGATTTCTTTATGTTTAGACAGTATTTTCTTTATAAAATACAGTTCGTAATTAAACTCTATTCCAAAACATTCAAAATTTTCAGACCAAATACAACGCCATTTTCTTGAATTCCGTTTTGGCAAGAATGCACATAATCAAAGCGAAATACTTTCAATTTTCCAAAACCTAGATTGTCCAATCCAACCGTATATTCTGTGTATGGCTTCTTGTCAGGAACAGCAAGAGCGTGAAATCCTAAAACCAAAGTCGAATTTAATTTATTCAATAAAGGAATTTTATTCATAATATAGCCTTTATCGTTGTGCTCCAAATGAGCCTCGAAATAGGATTTATTTGTGCTGTTCGAATAATAAGGCAATAGGTTAAAAACGTTCAAATAACGCGCGCTTGTTCCCACGTGGGTTCTGTTTCCGTTGAAATGTTTGTAATCTACAAACGAGATGTTGTCTCCGTGAATGAAAGTTCCAGCTTTCAAGTTTATGCCTAAAGTTCCTTTGTTTCCCGCATCAAAATCATATCTAACTTGACTCGTAATCAATTGGTATTCGTATTTTTTTTCATTGGATGCAAAGGCGTTTTCGTAACCAAAAGTCAAAGTGGGGTAGTCGTAGTTTCGGATATTTAATCTTCCGTCAGGTCTCGAAATGTATTTGTTTCCAAAATTTATTTTTGCAAAAACAGAAGCTTTCGTAAGATGATGTTGTTCGAATGCAGGACTCAAATTGTCGTCTGGCAACAATGGATTATTGGAACTGTAAACATCATCACTTTTGATAAACGTATAATCGGTGGTGTTAAACAGAGGTTTTCGTTGCTGGTATTCTAAGGTTCCTTTCAAATAAAAATTATTTCCCACGTCTTGTCCATAAGTAGCTCCAGCAAATTCTTTGTTGTACAATTTCATATAATTGTCTTTAAAAAATAAGGTACTTACTGTGTTTATGAAACTTGTTATGGGCTCTTCAAGATTGAATTGATTGACTTTGCTGCCGCCAAAAACGGTAAGTGTTGCATAATTCTGATTGTTGAATCGATGGTAATAATCTGCTGTAACTCGTAATCTATCATCAGAAAAACCATAATTGAACTTGGTGCTTATGGAAGTCGATTTTCCTTTTTCTTCTTCGGCTGCCCAATTCCGAAAAGAAAATCCAGAATCTAAATTCCAACCCTGAACGGTGTTGAAACTCAGTGAAGATAAATTAAGCAAACCATCATATCGAAATGATTTTTTTTGGCTGCTGTTTTTCCAGGAATAACCAGTAATTGGACTGAGAAATTTGAATTTATTTCCCTTCTTGTCAATAGAATCCAAGTACTTTTTTGAATTTCGAACCGTGTGAACACTGTCTTTTTTTATGTAATCGGTATTCTCTTCGAGGGTAAGGGGAATAGGTCTGATTTTATTCCAAAACATCGTGTCTTTTTTATTGGAATTGTCTTCAAAACTTACAATTTCATTGGTAAATGTTTTTTTGGCAAATGCTTTTTCGAATTCATAATTACTGTAAACATAAGAGAATTTTCCGTTGAATTTTATTCCAAAAATACCTGCTGAGAATTCAAGACTTTGGGTGGTTTTGGCCCAAATTTTATTGTTTTTGTTGTAACTGAAATTCTGTTTTAAATTCATTACGTCCACAAACTCCTGGTGCATTCGATAGCCTTTTATGTCCAAATCCACCGCGTAAATTGCCCAAGAATCTTCGACGATATAAATGTAGCCTTCAAAAACGGGTTCGGCATCTCGCTTTGCAATAACTTTTATTTTGTTGATCATCAGGTTGTTTTCGTCTTGAAAAGTGCCTTCTAATTTGTATTTGTAATAATTGAAGGCATTGTCGGCAATGGGTGAAATTATTTTGCTATTAAAATCTAAGGTATTGTCATAAAAATCATAAATCGTGGAACGTGCGGTGTTATAGCTGAAGCCTTTGTTGTCTCCACTTACTTTTGAAGCAATGATTCGCTCCTTTAAATTATCCGGTTTTTCGAAAATAATTTTTGATACTGTTTCTGATAGATAGATGATTCCAGTTCCTGTTGAATCGACTGCACCGTCCAAATCACCGATTTTTTGCCCCATTATTTTTTTGGGTAAATCTTTGACTTTAAAAATGCCACGGGAATAAAAATCAGCTTTGAAACGAGCTGTTTTTTCGGAATTTTCTTTTTTGCTGGCAATAGCTTGCCGGATTACGGCGTTGGCTGGATTGTCTTTAGAGTTGATTATTACTTCAGAAAGTGATAAATTTTCTTCGACTAATTGTATGTTTTGGGTGTACGGAAATTTATCTATCGTGAGCGTTTTTTTCTGGGTTTTGAATCCCAACGATTGAAAAACAATAGTGTGTTTCCCCGTTTTTTTGATGTTCAATTCGTAATTTCCCTGCTCGTTCGAGGAAGTTCCGTTATAAGTATTCTCTTCTAAGACAGTCACTAGCGAAAGCGGAATTCCTTTGTTGTCAGTAATAGTTCCTCTAATTTGTGCATTCGAAAAAACAAAAATTAAAAGAAATAGGAGCAAGTAGAATTTTTTCATACAGTAATTTTTTCCTACAAATATACAAGTAGGACTTCATTACAATCACAAAATTTTGTTATTTAAATGCTAAAGAGATTATAAAGAATTTATCAGAACTACAAAAAAGATAATATCGCCAAGTCGTAGCTTTTCATTCCAAAACCTAGAATCACGCCTTTAGCATTTCCTGAAATATACGATTGATGGCGGAAACTTTCTCTTGAAAAAGTGTTCGAAATATGCACTTCAACCACTGGAGTTGTTATAGATTTTATGGCGTCGCCAATGCCAATTGAAGTATGAGTATATGCACCAGCATTGAGAATAATCCCATCATATGAAAAACCAAATTCCTGAATTTTGCCAATCAATTCGCCTTCGATATTGCTCTGAAAATAAGTCAATTCTACTGTTGGAAATTTACTTTTCAAGATTTCAAGATATTCTTCAAAAGTCTGTGAACCATAAATTTCGGGTTCGCGTTTTCCTAACAAGTTGAGGTTTGGTCCGTTGATGATGCAAATTTTCATTTTTAATGTTTTTGTAAAAATAAAAAAACCGTTCGAATTAAGAACGGTTTTGATGCATTAATTGTTTTTAATTTCTAAAACATAAGTCCTGCTGAAAATTGTAATACCGAGTTTTTTGCATCTGCATTGGATGATACTTCAGTTAATCCTAAAACATACCTCCCTTGCACAAAGATGTTTTTAGTAATTTTAAAACTCAAACCAGCATCAACAGCAAAGTCAAATGTATTGGCATCGTTAACATCAAAATCATTTTTTTCGCTCAATAAAAAGGAAGCTTGAGGACCTAATTCTAGGCTAAATGATTTGCTTAAATATATTTTTGCTAAAACTGGTATAGCGATATATCCCAATTCATTTTTGAAATCTCCTAAAACGGTGTTGTAGGTTGCTCCTTGAGTAGTGTATAACAACTCTGGCTGTATTGCAAATTTGTCGAGAAGTTTGATCTCTGCAATTAATCCAGCGTGATAACTCGTTATGGCGTCTGTTTGTAAATCAGTACCTGAAAAATTAGCATAATTTAATCCAGCTTTCGCGCCAATTTGCAATAGCTGACCTTGAGCGCTAAAAGAAAAGATGAAAAGTAAAGCGGAAACTAAAAAGGTGTTTTTCATATTTTTTAAATTTATTAGTTTAAGGATATTGTAAAAACTCCATAACTGTATATTTATTGTACTTGTTTCTTAAACGCATTTTATGGTCTGAATTTAGGAGATGCATTTATGTTGTAAATACAGAATATGGCAAAAAACAACACTGAAAAATGAGTAATTGTTAAAAAACCTGTTGACAACTCTGTTAATAACCGTAAAATAATGTTCATTACTTGCTTTTTTTATTTTTTAAATTTGTAATACTAACTTTAAATAAAAATAGAAATGAAAAAAATTATTTTATCAGTAGTTGCGATTTTTGCATTTGGTGTTGCAAACGCACAAGATGTTCCAGGCAATGGTTTCTCAAAAGGAGATAAATTTGTAGAAGGTGCTTTTAGTTTCCGTTCAGGAGATGTTGAAGATAGTTGGGCTCTTACGCCAAAAGTGGGTTATATGGTTGATAATAAATGGGCTGTGGGTGGTTTTTTAGCTCTTGCAGGTCAAGACAATGGTAATGTAAAAACTAATACTTTCGGAATTGGTGCATTCGCTCGCTATTATTTCCTGTCATTAGGTGCTAGCAAAAGTTTTAATGCTTATGGTGAAATTGGATTAGGATATTCTTCTGTGTCAACGGAGATTAACAATGGTAATAAGAATACTAATAATGCTATGAATGCGAATATCGATTTAGGTATGAACTATTTCTTTACTTCTCATTGGGCTGCAACATTTGAATTGGCTAATATATTAAGTTATAATAATGTGAATCCTGAAAGTGGATCTAATTCTAGTGATTTGAATGTAAATGTTAACTTGTTTAACAACATTTTTGCCACACCACAATTCGGATTGTTGTATAAATGGTAATTTAACTTAACTAGAGATTATTTAAAACCATCCGAAAGGGTGGTTTTTTTATGTCCAAAAATGTTTGTATGCTGATTGGTAAATAGGCTAAAACTAAGGTAAAAGATGAAAACTTTATTTCTTAGTTGTTCGACCAATTTAAAATTAAAGGAAATACTCAAAATATTTTAAAGGTTTTAAAACAACAATTTTTTCTAATATAGCAGTTTTTACTATGTTCCAATTCATCGGTCAAGATATTTTGATAAACCAATAATTACTATGAAAACGCAAATATTTTATTTAGTAAAATGGTTTTTTTTAACTTTTATTTATTTTGTTAGGCACTAAAATTAGCCAATTTTGCTATAAATTTAGTTTGAAAGAATAAAATGATTAAATATATAATATGATAAAATTATATAGTAAAAAATACATATTCTTCAAAAAAGGTTAACAACTATGTTAGTAACCGTATAAAATTCTTTATCGTCATTTTTTTTAATCCGAAAAATAGTTTTAAATTTACTTCATTATTAACCAAATAAACAAAACAAAATGAAAAAGATCATTTTTACTGCTATGGTAGTTTTTGCATTTAGCTTTGCTAATGCACAAGAGACAAAATTTGGCGCTAAAGTTGCATTAAACATTGCGTCGTTAACTGGAGATGTTGATAATCCTTCATCTTTAGTAGGTTTTCAAATTGGTGGTTTTGCTGAATTTAAAATTTCAGAGAAATTTGCAATTCAACCAGAATTAATGTATTCTGCTCAAGGTGGTAAAGAAAGTTATAGTGAAGAGGGATTTGAAGTTGAAGGCACTACTAAATTAGGATATATCAATATTCCAATTATGGCTAAATATTATGTTGCTAAATCATTTAGTTTAGAAGCTGGTCCTCAGATAGGATTTTTAATGAGTGCAAAAGCTGAAATGAAAGCCGCAGGAGAATCTCTATCAGTTGACGTTAAAGATGAAGTTGAATCTGTTGATTTCGGATTGAATTTTGGTGCTGGATATGATTTTACTGAAAATTTATCTGCTGGATTAAGATATAATTTGGGATTAGCTAATGCTGCAAAAGCAGATAATACTGATGTTAAAAATAGCGTATTTTCTATTTCTGTTGGTTATAAGTTCTAATTTTTGTAGAAAATTATATATAAAGCCTTTCCTTGTGAAAGGCTTTTTTTTATATAAATATTTTGCAGCAATTTATTATTTTGTACATTTACATAGTAAATAGATTATTAATTTAAATTAGCAAATTATGAAAAAAGTTATTTTAGTAGTGCTTTTAGCCTTTGTTTTTACCAATGGGTATTCACAAGAAGAAGGAAAGTTTAGAGTTGGTTTAGATTTGGGCTTTGTTCCAACTGGCGGTGGCGGTGGTGGAATGTTATCAATAGAACCAAAATATAATATTACTGACAATATGAATGTTGGATTACGATTGGGTGGTGCTGGTATTGCAAAAGATATTCAGACTACTACTACAACAAGTGCAGAAGTATCGGCTAATGGTTCAGTAGTGGGAACTTATGACTATTATTTTCATAAATCAGGGTCAGGAAGTTCATTTGCTCCCTATGTTGGTGCTGGTTTTGGCTATTATTCTCTTGCAAATGTTAAAGTTGATGATACCTCTGAGTCTACCGAAATAACCCCCGCAGTTTCAGGAGTAATGGGCGGATTAATCCGTGCTGGTTTTGAATGGGCAGGGTTTAGAATGGGTGTAGAATATAATGTCCTTCCAGATTCAGATTTAGAAGATTTGAATGGTAATGTTATTGGAACTGCAAAAAATGCCTATTTAGGAATTCATATCGGATTTTTCGTAGGTGGAGGAAAATGGGGTAAATAATATTTTCTCTAAATCGAATATAAAACCACGCAATTCGCGTGGTTTTTTTTTACCTAAAGTTGATTTTTTTTACCTTATAATTAGACTAAATAACAATTTTAATTAGCACTAAAATTTCCTGATTTTTTGATTTTTTTTCGTAAGAAAATAGTTTAATTTTGAGCTGTATTTAATAAAAAATACAATTAACAAATTAAACAAAAATGAAAAAAATTATTTTGTCTTCGTTATTCGTTCTTGCAGTAAGTTTTACTTATGCGCAAAAAGCTGAATTTGGTATCAAAGGAGGATTAAATGTCGCCAATCAGAATTATTCTGGAGATGGCGCCCCAAGCCCTTCGGCAATAATAGGCTTTCATGTTGGTGGTTTTGCTGACATCAAAATTTCTGAGAAATTTTCTATTCAACCTGAGTTATTGTATTCAACACAAGGAAGTAAATTCAATTTGTTGGTTAATACTAATGGCTCTAATTATGATACAGAAAACACTTTCTTATTGTCTTATATCAACATTCCAGTAATGTTTAAATATTATGCAACAGAAAAATTTAGTTTAGAAGCAGGGCCACAGATTGGCTTTATGGTTGATTCAAAATTGAAAACTGATGTTATAGGACAATCTGTTACACAAGATGCTAAAGACCTTTTTGAATCAGTTGATTTTGGATTAAATTTAGGAGCTGGGTATGATATTACAAAGAAAATTTCTGCTGGAATCCGTTATAATTTTGGCTTAACAAATGTTATGAAAACAGAATCTGGAGATAATTCTGAGATTAAAAATAGTGTGTTTTCTCTTTCTGTAGGTTACAAATTCTAATTTTTTAGAATTTAAATATTTAAAACCACGCCATTCGCGTGGTTTTTTTATGTAAAAAAATAGCCTTTCTTTGTATAATGAATTGGAAAACGGATATCAAAAGTTATCAATCTTATTTAAGGATTGAAAGAGGATTGTCGAAAAATACCATCGACAATTATTCTTTTGATATCGAACGTTTATGTCTTTTTTTGGATGAAAATTCTATTGCTGTTTCACCGATTAAGATTAGTGAAGAGACCATTCAGCAATTTATTTATAGTGTTTCAAAGGAGGTGAATCCTCGATCGCAAGCCAGAATAATTTCGGGATTAAAAAGTTTCTTTAGCTATTTAATATTCGAAGATTATCGCCAAGACAATCCAATGGAATTGATAGAAACTCCTAAAACAGGGCGAAAACTTCCCGATACTTTATCGGTTGAGGAAATTGATGCTTTGATCTCGGCAATCGATTTGAGTTCCAATGAAGGCGAACGAAATCGAGCCATGTTAGAAACGCTTTATGGTTGTGGACTCCGAGTTTCGGAATTAGTTTCCCTGAAAATTTCCGATTTATTTTTCGATGAAGGATTCATAAAAATTACGGGAAAAGGGAACAAGCAGCGTTTTGTTCCTATCGGGAATTTGACCCAAAAATACATCCAAATTTATAGAGACTTCAAAAGAACCGATTTGAATATAAAGAAAGGTCAGGAAGATACGTTGTTCTTAAATAGGAGAGGAAGCCAGCTGACCAGAGCGATGATTTTTACGATAATCAAAGATTTGGCAGCCAAAATCAATTTAAATAAAAATATTAGTCCGCATACTTTACGTCATTCGTTTGCCACGCATCTTCTTGAAAATGGTGCTGATTTGCGGTCGATTCAGCTAATGTTAGGACACGAATCGATAACTACTACAGAAATCTATGTGCATCTGGATAGACGATTTTTAACTGAGGTAATTAATAATTTTCATCCGAGAAGATAGTCGTGCAATTCCAATAAAAAATTCCAAATCCCAACTATAAATTAGTGGAATTTGGAATTTAAAAAATTTGAATATTTTAAGACTATTTAGCGATATTAACTGCTCTGGTTTCTCTTATCACAGTTACTTTTACTTGGCCTGGATAGGTCATTTCAGTTTGAATTTTTTGTGAAATTTCAAAAGATAAAGTGGCTGCATTTTCATCAGAAACTTTTTCGCTTTCTACAATAACTCGAAGTTCTCTACCGGCCTGAATCGCATACGCATTTTTCACTCCACCAAATCCATAAGCTACTTCTTCTAAGTCTTTCAAACGTTGAATGTAAGAATCCAAAACTTGTCTTCTCGCTCCTGGTCTTGCTCCTGAAATCGCATCACAAACCTGAATGATTGGAGATAATAATGATTTCATTTCGATTTCATCGTGGTGCGCTCCGATAGCGTTACAAACCTCTTCTTTTTCACCATATTTCTCGGCCCATTGCATTCCTAATAAAGCGTGTGGTAAATCACTTTCGGCATCGGGAACTTTACCAATATCGTGTAATAAACCGGCTCTTTTAGCCAGTTTTACGTTCAATCCTAATTCGGCTGCCATAATTCCGCAAAGTTTAGAAACCTCACGAGAGTGTTGCAATAAATTTTGTCCATAAGAAGAACGGTATTTCATTCGGCCCACCACTTTAATCAATTCAGGATGTAAACCATGAATTCCTAAATCGATAACGGTACGTTTACCCACTTCAATAATTTCATCGTCAATTTGTTTGGTAGTTTTGGCCACTACTTCTTCGATACGAGCTGGGTGAATTCTTCCGTCGGTTACTAATTTATGCAAAGCCAAACGTGCAATTTCTCTACGAACTGGATCAAAACAAGAAAGAATGATGGCTTCTGGTGTGTCATCCACGATGATTTCAACTCCGGTTGCAGCTTCAATCGCTCTGATGTTTCTTCCTTCACGACCAATGATTCTGCCTTTTACATCATCCGACTCGATGTTGAAAACTGATACGCAATTTTCTACCGCTTCTTCTGTTCCAACTCTTTGAATGGTGTTGATGATGATTTTTTTGGCCTCTTGTTGAGCAGTAAGTTTCGCCTCTTCAATAGTATCTTGAATATGCGACATTGCTTGCGTTTTGGCTTCAGCTCTTAATCCTTCAATCAATTGATTTTTGGCATCTTCAGTAGACAATCCAGCAATAACTTCAAGTTGTTGAAGATGGCTTTTATGTAACTTGTCAACTTCTGATTGTTTTTTGTCTAAAATTTCGATTTTAGCGTTGTACTCTATTGTTTTTGCTTCGAAATCGTCATTAACTTTTTTGGCTTTAGACAATTCATTCGAAACTTGAGATTCTTTATCACGAATTCTTTTTTCGACTTCTGCCATCTTCTGATCGCGAGAAAGTATTACTTGTTCGTGTTCTGATTTCAATTCGATAAATTTCTCTTTTGCTTGAAGAATTTTATCTTTTTTGATATTTTCGGCTTCAAGATTAGCATCTTTCAAAATGGAAGCGGCTTCTTTTTTTGCGTTTTTTATCAAATTCGAAATGTTACTTTTTTCTATTGTTTTGGCGATACCAAAACCTCCCGCAATACCAGCAATTGCTGCAATAATTATTGTTAAAATGTCCATAGTTGTTAAAATTTATATATAAAAAAAGCCTACATTAGATTGCTTGAATAAACTCGGAAATGCAAGTTTTGAGCTAACTCGCTGTTCAAGCTTCCAAACTGAATTGGCTTGCTATAGTAGCGATGATTTGCTCATTCTAATTGATTAGTGTTGAGTTTACCAAATGTGAACTAATGTAGGCAGTATCTTAGTTTCTGTAAAGAACGTGTTTAATCTATTAATCTAGGAGATATTTATCTAAAAGCGCATTGATTTTTTTAATCCTTTCAATGGTAGCTACTCCATCAATGGCATTATCAATTTGTTTTTGTTCTGTCTGAGAAGCAAACTGCAAAGCACACATAGCTAATACATCTTGTTTGTCACGAACAGCATAATTTTCTTCAAATTGCTTTATCATCGTATCAATTTTTTTTGAAGCGCTTCTTAACCCTTCTTCTTGAGCAAGTTCCACAGTCAATGGATAGACTCTGTCCGCAATCGATATCTTAATTTTAAGCTTTTCGTCCATATCTTTTACTAGTCTGCTAGCTGAGCTATACAGTAATCAATTTCACGAATTAATGAATTTATTTTAAGCTTTGTATCTCTTTTATTCTCTTCACTGCCCAGTAATGCGTTGGCTATTTTTAGTGTTTCATACTGTGCTTTTAGGTCTTCAATTTCTTGAGACTGAGTTTGTATGATAGCTGCAGATTTTGTTAATTCAATTTTCAAATCTTGAGATTTTATCTCTAAACTATTAATTTTTACAAATAGTTTTTCAATCTTATTTTCAAGAGTATCAATTATTTCTACAATTACACTCATATTCTTCCTAAGTATTACTTAATCTTACAAAGTTAGTATTCCTTTTTATTTTTACAATATTTTATTGACTTTTTTATCCTAAAAAAAATCAATTGTCAGTAGAACAGATGATTATGACTTTTGAGGATTTTAAAAAATTTTGTAATCTACTTTTATTTATCTTAGCAAAAATCTATTTCATGAAATTCAGCCTCTTTTTATTGCTTTTTTCTTGTTCTATTTTCGCTCAGGTCAATTATCCAAAAGATTATTTTAGACCTCCTTTGGATATTCCAATGCAGTTGTCTGGAAATTTTGGGGAATTGAGACCCAATCATTTTCATGCTGGTTTTGATTTTAAAACTCTCCAAAGAGAAGGTTTAGCCGTTCATGCTGTTGCCGATGGTTATGTTTCAAGAATAAAAATTTCCACTTTTGGAAACGGAAAAACCATTTATATTACTCACTCGAACGGATATACCTCAGTTTATGGTCATTTGCAAAAAGCCACTGATTCTATTCAAGAATTCATCCAAAAATCGCATTATTCTGAGCAATCTTTTGAAATAGAAATATTCCCCAAACCAGATGAATTAGTTGTCAAAAAAGGTCAAATCATTGGTCTTTCCGGAAATACTGGCGCTTCCGAAGGACCCCATTTACATTTTGAATTTAGAGACAATATCACAGAGAATATTATCAATCCAATGCTTTTTGGTTTTGACCAATTTTTGAAAGATACTAAAAAGCCTATCATTTTCAATATTTATGTCTATCCTTTAGATAATGAAACTTTAGTAAATCAGTCCAAAAGACCTTTATTACTCAACCTTGTTTTAAGAAAAGATGGTACTTATCTTGCTGATAAAGTGGTTGCCAATGGTAGAATTGGTTTTGGTATCAATACTTTCGATTATGATGATGTATCATTTAATAAGAATGGTGTTTACAAAGTGCAAACTTTTTATAACGGAATAGCTAATTTTGGATATCAATTTGACACGTATTCTTTTGATGAAATGCGTTATGTGAATGCGTTGATTGATTATTCAATGTACAAAAAAACACAGCAAAGAGTGCAAAAATTATTTATGAAAATTCCTTACAATTTGAGCATAATCAAAGCTAATACCACTAATGGTGTTATCAATGTTGCGCCTAATTTGACTACTCAGTACCGTGTGGAAGTTTCCGATTTCTTTGGTAATTTGACGTCTGTAACCATTCCCATTGTAAATGAAGTTTTACCTGTAATTATCGCCAATGAACCAGTTTCTAAATATTTTGTAAAAGCCAAAAATGAATCTAATTTTACTAAAGAAAATATGTCGGTTTTCTTTCCGGCTAATACTTTTTATGAAGATTTCAATTTGAATTTTGATGTCCAAAACGATATTTTATTGCTGCACAGTGACACCGTTCCGGCTCATACAAACTTTACTATCGAAATGGAAGACAATAAATTTACAGATGCTCAACGAGAGAAATTATTTATTGGCTCAATTGGTTCAGGAAGCATAGGGTATAATCGAACTTATCGAAAAGACAGTATTTTTACAACTTATGTTAAAACTTTAGGTAAATATGCTTTGGTTTTAGACGTTACTCCGCCAAAAATCTCTATTGCAAAACCCATAGAAGGCAAATGGTTGAGTGATAAAAAATTCATTCAATTCACGATTAGCGATGATTTATCAGGGATAAAATCTTATAACGGCTATTTGAACGGCAAATGGATTTTATTTGAATATGACAATAAAACAAAAAAAATCACCCATAACTTCAGTGACGGAATTGTTACCGAAGGAGCGAATGAATTAAAAATTATTGTGGTGGATAATTTAGGAAATTCTACTATCTTTGAAACTCAGTTTTTTAGAAGTCAAAAACAATAAAATCAAATTCCTTGGGTCTAAATAAAATAATACTTGTTTTCCTTTTTTTCTGTTTCGGATTTATGGCATCTGCTCAGTCTGCTCATATAAAAGGAGTTATTCTTGATCAAAATAATCAACCAGTTTCCAATGTAAATGTGTCGAGCCAAAGCATCGGGACTCGCTCCAATGCCAATGGATTTTACATGTTAAAGGTTCCAGCAAATCAAAAGGTTATTGTTATTTTTTCGCACGTATCTTTGAAAAAAGCCACAGTAGCGGTTACCTTAAAACCAGACGAAGATTACGAATTCAATTTGGTTATGAACGACCAAGATGAGCAAATGGGTGAAGTAATTATCACTGTTAATAATAAAAAAAGAGTTCAGGGAGTTACTGTTTTAGAACCCGAACTGATACGGAAAATTCCGGGCGCTAATCCGGGGGTCGAAAACATTTTGAAATCCTTGCCGGGAGTAAATTCTAATAATGAATTGAGTACGCAATATGCCGTTCGTGGCGGAAATTTTGACGAAAATCTGGTTTACGTAAACGAAATTGAAGTCTATCGTCCTTTCCTTATTCGTTCCGGTCAGCAAGAAGGATTGAGTTTTACCAATACCGATTTGGTTCAAAATGTAGATTTTTCTGCCGGAGGTTTTCAATCCAAATTTGGCGATAAATTATCGTCCGTATTAGATATTACCTATCGAACTCCAACTCAATTTGGAGCGGTTGCCGAAGCTAGTTTACTTGGAGCAAGCCTTGCTGTTGATGCGGTTTCTAAAAATGGTAAATGGTCAACCGTCAATGGAATTCGCTATCGCAACAACTCTCTCTTAGTTGATAGCCAAGAAACGCAAACCAATTTCACACCGGTATTTGCGGATGTTCAAACCAATGTCAACTTCAAGCCTTCAGAGAAATGGGAATTCAGTTTTTTGGGAAATATTTCCTCAAACGATTACAAATACCAACCTTTGACTCGTCAAACAAACTTTGGAACTATAGATGATCCAATGGCGTTGTTGATTTATTATGAAGGTCAGGAAAAAGATAAATATACCACTGTTTTTGGCGCAATAAAATCTACTTATATTGCTTCGGAAAATTCAACCTACAAATTGATTGCGTCGGCATATCACACCAAAGAACAAGAATATTTTGATATTTTGGCACAATATCGCTTGGGCGAAGTGGATTCTAATTTTGGTTCAGAAAATTTTGGTGATGTAGCTTTTACAAGAGGAATTGGAGCACAACTCAACCACGCCAGAAATGATTTAGATGCATTAATTATAAATACCGAATTGAAAGGAATCCACAATTTGGAAAAAAACCAATTCGAATGGGGGGCAAAATTCACGCGCGAATCCATCCGGGATCGGGTAATTGAATGGGAAGTTATTGATTCTGCTGGATTTTCGATAAATCCTCCAAAGTTCTTGCCCAAAAATGACCAACCTTATTCACCTTACACAGGACCTTTGGTTCCGTATCAAAATGTTAGAGCGATCAATTTTGTTGATATCAATAGATTTTCAGGCTATTTGCAGTGGAGTAGAAAAGGGTATATAGGTAGTAATGAAATTTGGATGAATGCTGGCATACGTTCCCAAAATTGGATGGTTTCTGGCGATAATATTACGAGTTCTACACAAATTACGTTTAGTCCACGAGCACAATTTTCGTTAAAACCCAATTGGAACAAAGATATGTTTTTCCGACTTTCAGGAGGATTGTATCATCAGCCACCGTCTTATCGTGAGTTGAGAGATTCCAATGGAGTAGTGCAACCTGACGTGAAAGCTCAACAATCCATACACATTGTTTTGAGTAATGATTATAGTTTCAAAATGTGGAATCGTCCTTTCAAAATGGTTTCTGAATTGTATTACAAATCGTTAACGGACGTTAATCCATATACTTTAGATAACGTTCGAATTCGTTATGCTGCTGCCAATAATGCCAAAGCGTATGCCGAAGGATTTGATTTTAGATTGAACGGAGAGTTTGTTCCCGGAACCGAATCCTGGTTTAGTTTTGGGTATCTAAAAACCGAAGAAAACATCGATAACAAAGGATTTATTTCGAGACCAACCGACCAAAGATTGAAATTTGGCCTTTTGTTTCAGGATTATATGCCCAAGATTCCAAGTATTAAATTATACTTAAATCTAGTTTATAATACGGGATTACCAGGAGGTTCGCCCTCGTATGCTGATCCTTATTTGTATCAAAACAGGTTGCGAGATTATCGTCGTGCCGATGTAGGTTTCTCAAAAGTTTTAATAGACGATCAAAATCCAACTGATAAAAGATGGCTGCAACCTTTCAAGGAATTAGCCATCGGATTAGAAATTTTCAACCTTTTCGACAATCAAAATGCGATTACCAATACTTGGGTTCGTGATGTGTATTCTAAAAATCAATACGCAATTCCTAATTATATGACCACACGAGTTTTTAATGTGAAGGTCAATATGAGGTTTTGATGGGGAAAAGTAAAATAGCTTGAGGTTTCAATTGAAAAAGTTGTGTTAATTAAATTGAAAAATAATGGATTTGATTGATAAATGGTAGAAAAGACTTTTAATTAGTTTAATTGGAGGAGGAATGTTATCTGAAGGAATGAGTTTATTGACAAATAGAAAAGTTGAAGTTAACGCATTTATATTAGGAATAATTCTATACTTAATCTTGAGTGTTATTTATGGTAAATTTCAAAATAAATAAATACTGAAATAAAATTACTAGATATTTTGATTTGAGTAAATTTTGAAAAGCCAGATATTGGTAATAAGTCGTTATATCAAAATATCACTCTCCAAATCTGATTTTTCTATCGTAAAATCAAAACCCAGTTGTTTTACCAATTGAATCACGAGGTTTTTATACCAGTTTTCAGATTTGGGGTGAATGTAGATTTTTTCGATTAACTGATTGATGTCCACATTTATTTTTAATCCATCGTTCAATTTAATGTTGCTTTGAGTCACATCTGAAATGATGCGAACTTCTCTCTCATATTGAAAACTTTTTCTCTTGAACAAGAAAGGAAAGAACATATCGTCAAACGGAATGTATTCTTTTTTGTAATCAATATAGTTTACTTCGCCAATGTACTGCTCGTATTTTTTTTCGGTAATGACGGCGTTTTGCAATCTTCCAATCGTGGATTGAATGGCTAAACCTTCGCTATTTTGGGTGAAAATTTGCCACATTGCGAACGATTCATATTCGTTTATGTGCCAACTACTCACAGCTACTTTTTCGCGATGTGATTTGTAATAATTAAGAAATTCAGGATTATTTATGGATAATTTTTTTATTTCCTCGTAAGTTGGTTCACTAAAAGTGCCCTCATATTGGTCTTCAAATTTGTCCGAACGGGACATAAAAAGCTTCTGTGACATTAGCAAATCGAGAAATTTGGATAAGTCCAAGTATTTCCAAACGACAGTGTCGGGATCTTCTGGAAGTGTAATGTTTTTGTTGTTGAGGTACATTTAAAATGCTTTTGGAAACCGCATAGAATATTGTCCAGCTTGAAATGTCAATAAAATCAAAACTGGAGAGAAGCCGAATAAATTTTTCTGTACTAAACCTTCTCCAAATAAGTAATCAACTAGTAAACTCAATACAAAAAATCCTAGTATAATTAGCATTCCAAAATATTCTCTTTTCATATTCATTAGTTTTAAATCAAAAACCTTTATTCAAAAGATTGCATCATGACCAATTTGTTATACGTTCCATTCAGTGCTATGAGTTCATCATGAGTTCCTTGTTCTACAATTTCTCCTTTCTGCATTACCACAATTTTGTCTGCTTTTTGAATGGTAGAAAGTCGGTGCGCAATAACAATCGAAGTTCGGTTTTGCATCATGTTTTCTAACGCCACTTGTACGAATTTTTCGCTTTCTGTATCCAAGGCCGATGTAGCTTCGTCCAAAATCATAATCGGAGGATTTTTCAAAACGGCACGAGCAATAGACAATCGTTGTTTTTGTCCACCCGAAAGTTTGTTTCCGCTGTCGCCAATATTGGTGTAGATTCCCATTGGTAAATCTTTGACAAATTCATAAGCATTGGCAATTTGCAAGGCTCCGATAATTTCATCGTCGGTTGCGTCTAGTTTTCCAAGCGAAATATTGGCTTTTATAGTGTCGTTAAATAAAATACTATCTTGCGTTACCAATCCCATCAAACCGCGAAGTGATTGCAAATTCATATCCTTAATATTGACTGAATCAATTTCAATCGTTCCTTCATTCACATCATAAAAACGAGTCAATAAATTAGCAATCGTACTTTTTCCACTTCCAGATTGACCAACAAGAGCCACAGTTT
Organism: Flavobacterium psychrophilum; assembly: GCA_945860385.1. Taxonomy (GTDB): domain Bacteria; phylum Bacteroidota; class Bacteroidia; order Flavobacteriales; family Flavobacteriaceae; genus Flavobacterium; species Flavobacterium psychrophilum_K. Next base: position 97,572 of record CAMAQD010000012.1, on the reverse strand, counting down.
GTCCCTTATTTACTTCAAGTGAAAAGTTCTTCAAAACAGCTTCTTCTTCGTATTTAAAGTTTATATTTTGAATAGAGATTTTAGAATCGAATGTGTTTTTTATTAATGCATCTTTTTTACTTGTGATGGTATTTTCCTGTTCGAGAATATCTAAAACACGATCTGCTGAAGCATTTCCTCGTTTCAGTCCATAACTGGCTTTAGAAATTGCTTTTGCTGGAGTTAGAATATTGTAAGCTAGCATTATATAGCCTAGAAAAAAGCCGGCTTCCATTTGTTTTTCTACAAAAACTAAATAACCACCATAAACTAATAATATCCCAATTACCAAAATCCCTAAAAACTCGCTCATTGGCGAAGCTAAATTCTGGCGATTGAGCACAATATTAGAATATTTATAAAAAGTTAAACTCGTTTCTTTGAAAGTAGCCCTGAATTTTTTTTCTGCTGTAAAAGATTTTATCACTCTCAAGCCAGTTAAAGTTTCTTCTAAAATAGAAAGCATTTTACCTTGTTGTTCTTGGACTATCGTTGAATTTTTCTTTAATGACTTTCCTATTTTTGAAATTATAAATCCAGAAATGGGGATGAAAAAAAGAACGAAAATCGTTAATTTCAAACTTAAAAACAACATGGCTGCAAGGGTGAAAATAATAGTAAGTGGTTCTCTAACAACCATTTCTAAAATCGATAAATACGAATTACTAATCTCGTTGACATCAGCAATCGTCTTCGAAATCACATCGCCTTTTGTGGTTTTTGAATAATACCCTAATGGCAAACTTGTTATTTTTTTGTAAATAGAAATTCGCATATCCATTAAAATGCCATTTCTCATAAAAGTGCTAAAATACATTGCCCAATAGTTGAATAAATTTTTAAGCATAAATATAATTATGATAATAATAATCATAATCATCAGCACATAAAAACTGCCATTTTTGTTAATCGAATCAGTTAAATAGTAGTTAAGGTAATTTTCGCAAAAACTTTTTAAATGGCGTATTCCTTCATATACTGGTTTTTGAAAGATTTCTTTTTTATCATTAAATATAACTTTCAAAACAGGAATTAACGCTATGAAGGATAGCGTACTAAATAAAGCATATAATACATTGAAAAATATGTTTAAATAAGCATATTTTTTATAAGGCAATATAAAAGGAAATATTTTCTTGAAATTATTCATTTATTTTCTGTTGATGTTTTCTGCTAAGGCTATGGCTTTTTCCAGTTTTTCTAGCAATATTTTTTTATCAGGTAATTGTGTTAAATATTCTGCCACTTTGATTTGAGCATCATTATCAAGCATTAAATAATTGATTTGCTCTGGAGATTTCTCGCTACAAAGTATTAAACCAATTGGTTTGTTTTCTCCCTCTTTTTGTTCGTTTTTTTCTAACCAACGAAGATACAATTCCATTTGACCTTTGTAATTGGCTTTGAATTTCCCTAGTTTTAAATCTATGGCAACCAGACTTTTTAGACCTCGGTGGTAAAAAAGTAAATCGATATAGAAATCTTCATTGTCAATTATGATTCTTTTTTGACGCGCTAAAAAAGCAAATTCACTACCCATCTCGGTTATGAAATATTGAAGTTGTGCCAATATGGAACTTTCCAAATCTTTCTCCGAATAGCTATCGTGCAAACCCAAAAAATCTAAAAAATAAGGATCCCGAAAAGCTAAATCTGGACTTATTTTCTTTTCGATTTCTAACGTTTTTAATTCATTAACGATAGTTAGCTCCGGCTTTTTGCTAATAGCCGTTCTTTCAAAAAGCATACTGTCCATTCGTTCTTGCAAAGTTCGAACGCTCCATCTTTCGTGAACTGTCATTTGAATGTAAAACTCTCGTTTTATGGGGGTTTCTATATAAATTAGAGTTCTAAGATGCGACCAACTCAATTGTGCACACACTGTGTGCACAATTGTAATGTCTTGGAATACACTGTTTAGTTTTATAAAACTATGAAGGTTTCTTTTGTTAAATCCACTTCCATATTTATTACAAAGCTCGCCACTTAAATTTAGAATAAGTTTCTTACCATAATCGGCTCTATCATTTTTTAGAATGTCATCATTGATAGTTTTTCCAATATTCCAATATAACAAAGTTAGTTCCTGATTGACCGTTTTGGCTACAATATGACGTGTTTTATCTATTAAATCGATAATTGAATTTAATAGTTTTGGAGCGTCATTTGTGTCAAGTTTATTCATTTATTTAGCTCAACTGCATTGCTGCAATGATGTTTTTGATTTTGTCATTTAAAACAGTTTCCACTTTCGTAAAATTTTCTACGCTGTCTAATTCGGTGTTTACGCTTATGTAAAATTTAATTTTTGGTTCGGTTCCGCTTGGTCTGGCGCAAATTTTCGAGCCATCTTCAGTATAATAAATCAATACATCCGATTTTGGAATGTTCATCGTTTCTTCTTCGCCTGTTAATAGGTTTTTGGCAACAGATGATTTGTAATCTTCCAACATAATCACACGTTGTCCGTTTATTTCTTTCACAGGATTTTCACGTAAATCAACCATCATTTGATTGATTTGGGCCAAACCTTCCATTCCTTTTTTAGTAATCGAAATCAAATGTTCTTTATAAAACCCGTGTTCTACGTATAATTGTTGTAATTCTTTATAAACAGAACTTCCTTTGGCTTTGACTTGAGCCGCCAATTCGCAAATCAATAAAGTAGCTGCAACAGCATCCTTATCGCGAACAGCGTCGCCCACCATAAATCCAAAACTTTCTTCGCCGCCGCCAATGAATTCCAATTCAGGAAAATCCTTAATCATTTTGGCAATCCATTTAAAACCAGTCAAACCTACTTTGCATTCCACTCCATAAGCGGTCGCCAATTCCATTATCATCGGAGTAGAAACAATAGTCGAACCTACAAATTGTTTTCCATTGATTTTACCCGCTTTTTTCCATTCTTTCAATAAAAAGGCGGTCATCAAAATCATCGTTTGATTTCCATTCAATAAAATCATTTTACCTTCGTTATTTCGAACGGCAACGCCCAATCTATCGCAATCTGGATCAGTTCCAACAACAATATCTGCGTTGGTTTTGTCTGCCAATTCCAATGCCAATGTCAAAGCCTCAGGTTCTTCAGGATTTGGAGATTTCACCGTTGGGAAGTCACCATTTGGAACTCTTTGCTCTTCAACAATATTCACGTTTGGATAACCAGCTTGCGCAAAAGTATCAGGAATCAGTGTAATCGAAGTTCCGTGCAAAGACGTAAATACAATATTTAAATTATTTTTCGCTTCTTGCGAAGTTCCAAAACTTGCGTTCTGGATAGTCGATTTGATGAATGCTTGGTCAATTTCTGCATCTATATATTGTATCAAATCTTCGTTGGCATCAAACTTGATTTGATTGTAATTCAAATTTTCAATCGTGTTGATGATGTCACCATCTTGCGGAGGAACGATTTGTCCACCATCTTCCCAATATACTTTGTAACCGTTGTATTCCGGTGGATTGTGCGATGCAGTTAAAACAATTCCGCATTGGCAACCAAGATATTTTAGGGCAAAAGATAATTCTGGTGTTGGTCGCAAATCCGAAAATAAATACACTTGAATACCATTCGCTGAGAAAACATCGGCAACAGTTTTAGCCAAAGTTTTGCTGTTGTGACGACAGTCAAAAGCAATAACGGCTTTCAAAGCTTGGTTTGGAAACGCAATTTTCAAATAATCAGAAAGTCCTTGAGTACTTTTTCCAAGAGTGTATTTGTTGATGCGATTATTTCCAACGCCCATCACGCCGCGCATTCCACCTGTTCCGAATTCCAGATTTTTATAAAAACTCTCTTCTAAATCTTTTGGCGAAGAAGTCATCATTTCGATGACGGCTTCTTGAGTTTTTGCGTCAAATGTTGGTGTTAACCATTCGTTTACTGCGTCTAAAATGTTTTGTTTGATTTCCATTTTATTTATTTTTTAAAATTTGTATATCTTTTATAAACTTGAGGACGCAAATTTCGTCCTCATGTTTATCTAATTTATTTCCTTAGAAATTTTGTAACGTTCTTCATTGTTTTTGGTTCTTAAAATGATTTCCCCAAGAAATCCTGCCAAAAACAATTGTGTTCCTAAAACCATTGTGGTTAACGAAATGTAAAACCAAGGATTGTTGGTGACCAAATCATAAGGTAAATCGTGATACAACTTGTATAATTTCATAAAACCAATAAATCCAGCGGCAATAAATCCAATAATAAACATTACAGAACCCATTGCTCCAAACAGGTGCATTGGTCTTTTTCCAAAACGCGATATAAACCAAATCGTTATTAAATCCAGAAAACCATTCACAAAACGATCCATTCCAAACTTGGTTTCGCCATATTTTCTGGCTTGATGTTGAACCACTTTTTCGCCAATTTTACTAAAACCAGCATTTTTTGCTAAAACCGGGATGTAACGATGCATTTCTCCCGATACTTCTATGTTTTTTACAACGTCATTTTTGTAGGCTTTCAATCCGCAATTGAAGTCATTTAGTTCCACACCTGAGGTTTTTCTGGCAGCCCAATTGAATAATTTGGAAGGAAGATTTTTGGCAACAACAGAGTCATATCGTTTCTTTTTCCAACCAGAAACCAAATCGAAATTTTGACTTGTAATCATTTTGTATAATCCTGGAATTTCTTCAGGACTGTCTTGTAAATCGGCATCCATTGTGATAATGACATCGCCTTGAGCTTTGGCAAAACCAGCGTGCAAGGCTTGTGATTTTCCAAAATTTTTCATAAAGCGAATGCCTTTTACGTTTGGATTTTCAGATGCTAATTCTTCGATAATTGTCCAAGAATTATCAGAACTTCCGTCATCAATAAAAATTACTTCGTAAGAATAATTGTTTGACTTCATTACCGAGATAATCCAAGTGTACAATTCTTTTATCGATTCGTCTTCGTTGAGAAGCGGAATAAGTATGGATAAATTCATTTATTTTTTATTCTTGAGAAGGTTTGCTTTTGAAGATTAAAGCTAATAGCAATCCAAAAAGAGCACTTCCAGCAATGCTAAAAGCAGATCCTTTAATTAGTTCAATAGTAGAATATGGATTGCTTTCTTGCATTTTTTTGATAGCTTCATTTATTGCAGATGATGGAGCTCCAAATTTTTGCATGGTCTCGGCTGTGTATTTAATGGTAATTTCATTTAATGTGTCTTTTACCGAAGGATCTATAATATTAAATAAAAGGATGTTGAAACTAACAGAAATTAATATTCCAATAACTGCAGAGATGAAATAAGTAGTGAAAGCCTCTTTAAATGAGAAAATGCCTTTTAATTCTTTTTTGGTTTTTGATAATAAAATTATTCCAATAGTGATGTAGATTAAGAAAATTATAATCCCAAGCCACCATTTTGTAAATAGATTTAAATCAATAGAATAAATAGCGGTTGTAATCAAAGCACTTACAACACCAGTAATAATCCCAAAGGAAACTCCGTTTTTCTTTATAATCTCGTTCATAATTGAAAGTTTTTATTTAATAATGTACAAATATAACAATTCCCCATTTATTGAAGTGAAAAAATCGTTTTTTACATTCATAAAAAAAATTAAACTAAACATTTGATTATTGAAAAATTAGTGTAAATTTGCAATCTCAAAATAAATAATAGGTTTTAAACAAAACGGGCAGTTGCATTTACACCTTTTCCGAAAGTCGAGAAAGCTTCAAAATTAAAACGCTCAGAAAAATAAATAAAAATAAAATGAAAAAAGGAATTCACCCAGAAAATTACAGATTAGTTGCATTCAAAGACATGTCAAATGAAGACGTTTTTATCACTAAATCTACAGCAGATACAAGAGAAACAATTACTGTTGACGGAGTTGAATATCCAGTTGTAAAAATGGAGATCTCTAGAACTTCTCACCCTTTTTACACAGGTAAATCTAAACTTATCGATACCGCAGGACGTATTGATAAATTCAAAACTAAATACGCTAAACACGGTAAATAATATTTATCAGTTTAATACTATACAAAGCCTCACCAATCGTGGGGCTTTTTTTATTTTTATTGCATCCAAAACTTTGTAACTTTGAATTTCTAAAGTACAGACAAGTCACAACTTGTCCCTAACAAAAATACACTATGAATTATATACTTTTCGACGGACCAGCAAGAAGTGCTTTGTTGCCTTTTACTTTCACCCGCCCAGTTGCCGATATTCTTGTTGGGATTATGACAATTCGCCAAAAATGGGAAATGCGTTTGGGTTCTACCACGACAACATTAACCGAGGAATATTTATCAGAGAAATTTCCAATGGTGGAAATGGAAGAGAATATTATGATTAACGCTTCCTTTCTTCCCAATTCAATTTTGGCGGAAATGGTCAGTAATCTAACTTCTAACCAAGCTATTTTTAAAGGTGAGGATGTAATTGCATTTTTTACTAATGAAAATCAGGAAGAAGTAGATTTTGATACCTATGAAATTATAGAATTTGAATGTGATTGTTTAAGAATAGAACATACGTATGATATTTTCTCTCATAATGACGCGGCAATTCGTGAAGATTTTCAACTCTTGACCGAAGACAGGAAATCACAACCAATTCCAAAGAGTGTCAATACGATTTCCAAAGAAAATATATTTATTGAAGAAGGAGCAAAGCTTGAATTTGTAACTTTAAATGCATCTTCTGGACCCATTTATATTGGAAAAAATTCCGAGATAATGGAGGGCTCTGTCATTCGTGGGCCTCTGGCTTTGTGTGACAATGCACAAATAAAAATGGCTACTAAAATTTATGGTGCAACTACCGTAGGTCCTTATTCCAGAATTGGAGGAGAAGTCAATAATTCAGTAATTTTTAGTTATTCTAATAAAGGCCACGATGGATTTTTAGGAAATTCCGTTTTGGGCGAATGGTGTAATATTGGTGCCGACAGTAACAATTCAAACCTGAAAAACAATTACGATGAAGTTAAACTGTGGAGTTATGAAACCGAAGGTTTTGCCAAAACTGGACTTCAATTTTGTGGGCTAATGATGGGAGATCACAGTAAATGTGGTATCAACACAATGTTCAACACCGGAACTGTTGTGGGAGTGAGTGCTAATATTTTTGGTTCTGGATTTCCACGCAATTTTGTACCGAGTTTTTCTTGGGGAGGCGCTTCAGGATTTACCACTTATATTACCAAAAAAGCTTTTGAAACTGCCCGATTAGTAATGAGTCGCAGAAATATAGATTTCGATGAGAAAGAAGCCTCGATTTTACAGCATATTTTTGAGGAAACTAAAAAGTGGAGGAAAGAATAATTAGAAATAGTATAATTTAAAAATGACCATAACTGCAAGAACAGTTGTGGTCATTTTAATTTGTTTCTCTTTCTTAACCAACTAATGATTTCATTTTAAGTTTTTTGTTTGTAATTTTGCAACCTCAATTTTTTGACAACGATTTCATTAATTGAGCGATTTTATGGAAAATAGAAAAAAAGTAGCGTTCTACACGTTAGGTTGCAAATTGAATTTTTCGGAAACCTCTACAATTGCCCGAAATTTTCAGGACGAAGGTTTTGACCGCGTCGATTTTGAAGAAGTTGCTGATATGTATGTCATTAATACCTGTTCGGTAACTGAAAATGCCGACAAACAATTCAAGCAAGTCGTGCGAAAAGCTATGAAATTGAATGACAAAGCTTTTGTTGCCGCCATTGGTTGTTACGCCCAATTGAAACCCGAAGAATTAGCCAATGTTGACGGAGTCGATTTGGTTTTGGGTGCTACCGAAAAGTTTAAAATCACTGATTACATAAACGATTTATCCAAAAACGATTTTGGAGAAGTGCATTCCTGCGAAATTGAAGAAGCCGATTTTTATGTGGGAAGTTATTCCATAGGCGACAGAACGCGTGCTTTCTTGAAAGTGCAAGACGGTTGCGATTACAAATGCACGTATTGCACGATTCCGTTGGCTAGAGGAATTTCCCGAAGTGATGATTTGGAAAATGTGCTTAAAAATGCCAAAGAAATTTCAGACCAGGGAATTAAAGAAATTGTTTTGACTGGCGTAAACATTGGCGATTACGGAAAAGGAGAATTTGGAAATAAAAAACACGAACATACTTTTTTGGAATTAGTTCAGGAATTGGATAAAGTGGAAGGAATTGAAAGATTGCGAATTTCCTCTATTGAACCCAATTTATTGAAAAACGAAACTATTGAATTTGTGTCCAAAAGTAGAACTTTCGTTCCGCATTTTCATATTCCGCTGCAATCGGGAAGCAATGAAATCCTGAAGTTGATGAAACGCCGTTATCAGCGAGAAATATACACCGAACGTGTAAACAAAATTCGGGAAGTAATGCCTGATGCTTGTATTGGTGTTGACGTGATTGTTGGTTTTCCTGGTGAAACCGACGAACATTTTCTCGAAACCTATCATTATTTGAATGAAATGGATATTTCGTATTTGCACGTTTTTACCTATTCGGAGCGCGATAATACAGAAGCTGCTGAAATGCAAGGTGTTGTTCCTGCTAATGTTAGGGCTAAACGTAGCAAAATGTTACGCGGATTATCGGTAAAAAAACGTCGTGCTTTTTATGAAAGCCAAATAGGAACAAAGAGAACCGTTCTTTTCGAAAGTGAAAACAAGGAAGGTTATATTCACGGCTTTACCGAGAATTATGTGCGCATAAAAACACCTTGGAATCCAGAATTGGCCAATACTTTACAAGAAATTAATTTGACAAAAATTGATGAAGACGGAAGTGTGAGAATGGAATTTGTTTCAGCTTTAGTTTAAAACATTTTAAAAATAGAAGTCCTTTTTTTTAAACCATTAAGCGAATTAAGAAAATTAAGATTTGTTTTTTTCTTAATCTCCTTAATTTCCTTAATGGTTTTTTATTTAGTATTAGTTAGTAAAAAATAAAAAAAGTAGTTAAGGATTTGTTGACCAAATACTGCTATTTTTTATAAAAACGCGTCGGTTTAATTTTAGTTGGGCGATGATTAATTCGGCCATATCTTCGGCTTGCATCACTTTTTCGGGATTACCGTCAGTTAGGTTGAGTTCTTTGGCCATATTAGTGGCAACGGTACTTGGCGTAAGTGCGGTTACACGAATATTGTGTTTACGAACTTCTTGCATCAACGAATCGGTCAATCCTAAAACCGCAAATTTTGAGGCACTGTAGGCACTTGTCAAGGCATTTCCGTTTAGTCCTGCTGTTGAAGAAATATTGATGATATCGCCAGTTTGTCTTTCAATCATGCCAGGTAAAACGGCACGCGTAACATAATAAGTACCCATTAGATTGACTTGGATAATGCGTTCCCAAGCAGATGGTTCCAATTCCAGGAATTTTCCAAAAGCAGCAATTCCGGCATTGTTAATCAAAATGTTGATGGTTTTGAATTCGGCTAAAGCTTTCGCTACGGCAGCATTTACGGAATTGATATCAGCTACATCAGCAGTTATTGCTAATGCTTTTACTCTTAAGGAACGTGCTTTAATGGCTACATTGTCGATTTCTTCTTGAGTTCTAGCCAATAGAATTACATTCACTCCTTCTTTGGCTAAAGCCAAAGCGATTGCTTTTCCAATTCCTTTTCCTGCTCCGGTAATCAGGGCGTTTTTATTTTTTAAGTCTGTCATTTTACTTGTGTTTTAAATCTAATGTTAATTTGTAAATATTTGTTTCCAAAACATCTGAATCATTGTCTTGGCAAATTAGAAAAGCTATGTCGGTTGCTGTTTTTTTATAAAGTGTCAATCCTTCAAATTTATGGGTATCAGATATTTTTTGGGTAAACTCGATTTCCAATGTTTCGATGTTTATTCGACCGATAAGACTTCCCAATATTTCGCCGTCATCATAAGTAGAATTGGTATCTTCGGCTGTGGCCAAAAAGTAAATTTTGTCTTCGACCAAAATGGCGTCGGTAAAGGAAGTTTCGACGTGTTTGATTTTTGGCAATGAAACTTCGATAAACTCTGTTTGACTTTCTATTTCGAGTGATTTAGTTTTAAAAATTCCATTTCTGGAATTCGCACCGTTTCCACGTTGAAATAAAAGCCATTTTTCATGATCGAATAATGCCCCTTCGATGTTAAGTTCATCATCTGCAATCGAACAATTTTGTTTTAGATTTTGATACAATTTTGATAAATCTTTTTCTCCGATTTGCTTGGTTTCAAGATTGTAGGTTATTCTTTTTTCTCTTTTGGAAGTGGAACCAGAACCCAAAAGATGCAGTTTGTTTCCTTTGAGAGCAATGGATTCAAAATCGAATTTGTCTTTTTTAGGAATATTTTCTTGGCCGTTTTCGAAGAGTTTTATTCGGGAAAGTTGGTTTTCTTGAACGTGGTATTCATATAGAAAGGAACTGTTGTCGGAAATGACAAACAAGGAATTGTCTTTGTAAACAAGTCCTGAAGTAGAACCAATTCCGATGATTTTGTACAAGAGCTCGATTGTGAACTGTTCCATAACAAGGTTTTTTATAAACAAATGCCTTAGCCCAGATGGAAATGAAAACCCTTTTGAAAAGAAATTCTTTTTTTTCTTGTTGTTGCAGAGCGACTAAAAGAAGCTCCTGCAAGGACTTAGAAAAAATAAATTTATTGAAAAAGGTTGTAATGAACAGCTGGAATAAGCTCCTCAAAAATACGGCATTTAGAAGAAGCACAGTCTGAAAACGGAAATTTTTAACAAAAAAAATGCGCTGAATTACAGCGCATCTTTCAAGAATTTTAAATTTTTACAATTCGAAGCCGTAAGCTAAACGTACGCCAACTTGGCCAACACCTTTACCTTGAGTTCCGTTATTGTTTAATCTTGCAAAATCATTGTAGAACTCATAATGCAAGGAAACATCGATGTATTTTGAAGCATAACCAATGCTTGGCGCTAGAAGTAATGAAGTTTTATGATAATCGTTTGTTACTGCAAAAGCGGCTCCAGCTTCTCCCATTACGTAAAATTGGTCGTTCCAAACGAAAGCTTTAAATCCTGCTTTTGCTGGAATAAATCCTAAATCAGATCCATCTGCTTTGCTTACAAAAAGATTTGTAAATCCAGTTGTTAGTGTAACAGAATATCTTTTTGAAAGGTCATATTGCAATCTTGCATCTGCTCCTAAAGCCAATTTGTAAGGATCGTGAACTGCATATCCTGCATTTAAACCAAATCCTAAACGAAATCCTTGATCATAATTTGTTGCTGCTGGTGTGTCTTGTGCATTCGAATTATTAGCGAACATCATCGAGATAGCTAATACCAATAAAAGCGTAATTTTTTTTTTAGTTTTCATAAATTTAATTTTTGTGTTGCGTTTTTTTACAACGGTGCAAAAGTAGGAAGGGAATTTTTTGAGGTTATTATAGAATTATGTCGATTTGTTATATAATTTTTGGATTTTTAACAGCAAATTTGTCTTTATTTTTAAAATTCTATTGATAGAATCGATTCGTTCTAATTACCTTTGCCAACTAAAAAAAATAAAGTGATTTTATCTCAATACACCAAAGAGTTCTCCTATAATTTACGATTGGCTTTTCCCGTTATTTTGGGGATGCTCGGACATACCTTAATAGGAATTGTAGATAATTTTATGGTTGGAAACCTTGGTTCTACCGAACTGGCGGCCGTCTCGCTTGGTAATAGTTTTATTTTTATAGGAATGTCGCTGGGAATTGGATTTTCGACAGCTATTACGCCGTTGATTGCAGAAGCCGATGCCGAGAAGGATGATAAAAAAATCCGAACTACTTTTCATCACGGATTGTTGTTGTGTACGATTTTAGGAATTGCCATATTCATTTTAATTGTTTTGGCGAAGCCAATAATGCGCTTGATGAACCAACCCGAAGCTGTTGTCGATTTGGCCGCACCTTATATTGATTGGGTTGCTTTTTCGTTGATTCCGGTAATTATTTTTCAGGGATACAAGCAGTTTGCCGATGGTTTGTCGCAAACTAAATATTCGATGTATGCTATTTATTTGGCCAATGTAGTTCACATTTTCTTTAATTATGTTCTGATTTATGGTGTTTGGGGTTTTCCAAAATTGGGAATTTTGGGAGCGGCCCTGGGGACCGTGATTTCCAGAATTATGATGGTGATTTTTATGCACTACATTCTGCGACATAATGATGCTTTCAAAAGATATTTCAAGAATTTTACTTTCAAGGAAATTCGGAAATCCATCTTGAAAAAAATTATCAATCTCGGTTTGCCTTCAGCGATGCAAATGTTGTTTGAAGTGACTTTGTTTACAGCGGCAATATGGCTTTCGGGGTCTCTAGGAAAAAATAGCCAAGCGGCGAATCAAATTGCTTTGACATTGGCATCATCCACTTTTATGGTGGCAATGGGTTTTAGCGTGGCGGCGATGATTCGAGTGAGCAATGCCAAAGGGATGAAAGATTACAAACAATTGATAACTGTTGCACGTTCGATTTTTTTATTGGCTATTATGGTTGAAACTTTCTTTGGCTTAATTTTCGTTATTTTTCACAATTATCTTCCGCATTTGTTTTTGAATATGTCCGATGCATCACAGCAATTGGATAATACTGAAATCATATTTATTGCATCTAAATTACTTTTGGTGGCGGCTGTATTCCAGATTTCAGACGGGATTCAAGTTGTAGTTCTCGGTGCTTTGAGAGGGATGCAGGATGTGAAAATACCAATGTACATTACTTTTGTGGCGTATTGGATTGTTGGTTTCCCGATTTCTTATTATTTAGGAAAGCATACTGATTTGGGCGCAACGGGAATCTGGATTGGACTTTTGGCAGGATTAACGGCGGCAGCTTTATTTTTGTATATTCGCTTTGCGAGATTGACCAAAAAATTGGCATTGGAAAACCTTTAATTTTTTTAAGTTTTTTCTTAAAATGATGTAACTTTCAATTTGATTAAACGTCTAATTATCGAACAAATTAAATTTCAAAAAAATGATACTATTAATTATTATTGGGGTTATTTTACTGATTTTGAGTTTTGCTTTAAGAAGCAATGCAGGAAATCCGTTATTCAAGTTTTCCAATGCATTCAAATTGATTGGGATTTTTGTGATTGTTTTGGGAATTTTTTCCTCGATGTTTAAGCAGATTGATGCTGGAAAAGTAGGTGTGAAGTCCCTTTATGGAAGCGTTCAACCTGATGTTTTAGAAAGTGGATTACATTTGATAAACCCGCTACTAGACGTAACTGATTTTGACATTCAAACCCAGAATTACACGATGTCTGCGGATCACAATGAAGGTGCGCAAGAAGGCGATGATGCCATTAGAGTGCTGTCGAATGATGGTTTGGAAGTGGTAATTGATTTAACCGTTTTATACAAAATTTCAGCGGTCGATGCGCCAAAAATATTCAAGCAAATTGGGGTGAATTATACAGACAAAATTGTGCGTCCCGTTACCAGAACACGTATTCGTGACAACGCTGTTTATTATGATGCAGTTGCTTTGTATTCAACCAAAAGAAACGAATTTCAACAACGAATTTTTAAAAGTATTGAAGATGATTTTAAAACTAGAGGTCTGATTTTAGAACAACTTTTGATCAGAAACATCAATCTTCCAGCTTCAGTAAAGAAAACTATTGAAAGTAAAATTAACGCGGAGCAAGATGCCCAGAAAATGACGTTTGTTCTTCAAAAAGAGAAACAAGAAGCCGAACGAAAACGGGTAGAAGCACAAGGTATTGCTGATTATCAGAGGATTATTTCAACGGGATTAACCGATAAACAATTGCAATACGAACAAATTAAAGCACAAAAAGAAATCGCTACATCTGCCAATACCAAAATCATTTTTATGGGAAAAGGAAGTGCGCCAGTAATTTTGTCCGATAAATAATTTTTTTGGTTAACCGGTTAATTGTTTAATCGGTTAACCAAATATCCAATTAAACGATTAACCTTATTATATGGAATTACCAAAATTTTTACTAGGCGACAACACTGATTTTCCTGAAGATATTTTTATCATCCATTTGGATTATCCTCGATTTATCATCAATCTAAAAGACGATGAAGTCGAATTTATGGAAGAAGCCGAAGATCTTGACGAAAGCGAGTTAAATGCCGAAATGGAAGGACTTATCGTTCTTGCCAATGAATTTTATGATCGAGAAATGGAACGTTACGAAAAAGAATAGACTATTTCTTTGTTTTTTTGTATTGATGCAAATAATCTCCTTTTGGGGTTCCTAAATCAAAAGAACTCCATTTGGTTAAAAGACGAGTGCTAGTTCTGGCTTCCTCTGGCTTCATATTTTCATATTCAATTCTGTAAAGCGCTGAATACATTTCTGCTCTTCCCACTCCGTGATAACAATGAATTAGAACGGGATAATTTTCTTTTTTATCCATAATTGAGAAAAACAAATCTAAATTTTTCTGATTTGGAACTTGGTCAGACCCATTGTTGAAATAATTGACCCCTTTTATTTTGGCAATTGCCTCTTTTTCAGCGGTAAGTTCCGCAGGTATTTCAGGGTTGTTTACATCATCTCCAGTTCCAGGAAAACGCAGATCGACAACGGATTTTATATTGTATTTTTTGATATAATCCTCCAATTCATCGGGTGGAATTACACCTGATTTATAAACTTTTCCTTCGGTGATGGTTTCAAAATTGTGATTGATGTTGTAATCATAAACATATTTTCCAACTCCAATACCAACAATTATTGCAACGACAATTAAAATTTTTTTGTTCAATCTCATTTTACTTTATTTTTAAATTAATTTTTAAAGATATTTCTATAAGCCCCTTTTTTGTTAGTCTTTCATTTTTGAATTCTTAAAATGAAAATAAATTCCAAATAGAGACACAAAGGCTGTTAGTATTGAAAATAAAAGTCCTATCGTTACGGCTTTGGTTGAATCAAAAACTAATAGTGTAGATGCTTGAAATAATATCATTTCTCTGACTCCTATTCCCGAAAACGAGAATATAGAAAGCACAGAAGAGAGTAAAAAAGCAATTATATATTTGATGTAGTCATCCGTCTCAGATATGCTTGAAAGTAGCAATATAATACACAAACATTGTAAAAGTTGTATCAAAATTGACTTTAAAACTGATTTTAGTGATATTCCCAAATAAAAAGGAAATAACCATTTTATAAAGAAATAGGAAAAGAAAAGTCCAATTACAAGCACGACAAATAATAGCCAAAATAAATTTTCTTGAGTAAAAAAAGGAATAAAAAAACAAAAAATGATTAATAATATTCCTATCGCAATTAGCCCCATAAGTCGGTCTATAAAAACTACTGAAGTTAGTTTTTTTACAGGCCATTTGTATTCTTTATTCAATATGTAAATCTTGTAAGCATCTCCTCCTATGCCGCCAGGAATAAAAAAATTGTAAAACATTCCAACCAAATACAGGATGTAATTTTTTTTTGAATCTAAAACAAAGCCGGACCATTTGAATAATGCTAATAATCGATTGGCTGAAACTAATTGTGATAGAACAAAACTAATCGCAGCTAAAAATAGTAGAAAAGGATTGGATTGTTTTAATATTACCCAAATTTCTTTCAACGGAATATTTGAAAATACTACATATAACAAAATGAATGTAAGAGCAATTTTAAGAAAAGTAAAAACTAATTTTCTATCTATTTTCATTAGTGTAGGTTCTAATATGTCTAATCTTATAAGGCGTTTTATTTTGAGATTCATAATAGGTTCTCATCAACAAATCGGTGACAATTCCTATAGTAAAAAACTGAATTCCTACCAAAATTAGCAAGATACCTAGTATTAGTAAAGGTCTTGTTCCAATATCATTTCCCATTAATTTAACTACTAATAAATAAAAATTAATAACTACTCCAAGGCCAAAAAAAGTCATTCCCAAATTCCCAAATAGATATAGGGGATTTTGCAAGTATTTCCGCTGAAAAAGAATCAATAAAAGATCATTGATGACCTTAAAAGTCCTTCCTAATCCATATTTTGAAACGCCTAAATGCCTTGCATGATGTTTTACTGGAATCTCAGTAATTCGAGCCCCGTCAATATGTGCATTTAAGGCTATAAATCGGTGTAATTCTCCATAAAGAGGAAGGTTTTTTGCGGTTTCGGCAGTCATTACCTTTAAGGCACAACCTGCATCTGTAATATGTAGTTTTGTCGATTTTCTAATAATATAATTGGCTATTTTGGACGGTAGCGTTCTAACAAAATTGTCTTTTCTTTTTTGACGAATTCCCGTAACCAAATCCCAGTCTTCTTTAATAGCTAGCGCTAACATCTCAGGAATATCAGATGGGTCATTTTGCATATCTCCATCCATTGTAACAATGTAATCTCCTTTTGCATAATCAATGCCTGCTGCAAGAGCTGAACTTTGACCATAGTTTCTTTTTAGCTCTATTAAAACAACATTGGGGTTATTTAAATCTTTTATTTCTTTTCGGGTGTTATCGTTAGAAAAATCATCAATATAAATAATTTCATATTGATAATCTTTTAAACCATTTTCGATAGACTCAGTTAATAAACCAACATTTCCCTCTTCATTATAAACAGGAATTACGATTGATAAAAATGGAGTTAAGCTGTTCATAGCACAATATATTTATGCTGCAAATATAAAACAATAAACCAATTTTGTATTTAGTTCTCGATAAGAAATCTTTTCTTAAATTTGTTAATTATATTTGACGATTATTTTAACTCTATTTAATCTGGTTTTTAAAATATTAACTTCACCTAAAGCATATCAATGTACGTATTCCTTTCAAAAAAAGATTATATCCCATTATACATTTTACTTACTGTAGTTTATTTTTCAGGATTATGGATTCCATTAATGGAAAATGATTCTGCCCAACATGCCACTATGGCTATGCGAATGTATTTGGAAAATGATTTTTTAAATATTTATAAAGGAGGTCAAGATTATCTCGACAAGCCACATATGCATTTTTGGTTAGCTGCATTATCTTTTAAGTTTTTTGGAATTTCTCAATGGGCATATAGAATTCCAGCTCTTTTATTTACAATTATAGGAGCTTATTCTACTAATCGTCTGGCAAAGGAATTTTATGGACTTCAAGCAGGCCATTTAGCGTCACTCGTTTTTTTATCCGCTCAAGCCATTATTTTAGCCAATCACGATGTTAGAACTGATGCGGTTTTGACTGGTGCAACTATTTTTGGGATATGGCAACTCGTTTTGTACGTAAATCACAATCGACTTGTAAATGTAATTCTAGGAACAATCGGAGTCGCAATTGCATTTTCTTCTAAAGGACAATTGGGCGTTTTTGTTCCTGTAATTTGTCTTGTAAGTTATATTGCCTATAATAGAAAATGGAAAGCGATTTGGAACTGGAAAATAATTATTGCAATTATTACTTTAGCATTGGCAATAAGCCCTGTATTATATGCATATTATGTTCAGTTTGATTTGCATCCTGAAAAAATAATACAAGGACAATCTAATGTTTCTGGAATTCGATTTATACTGTGGGATCAAAGTTTTAATAGATTGACAGCTTCGGGTTTTACTCAAACAAGTCCTGATTATTTTTTCTTTTTTCACACACTTTTGTGGGCTTTTCTTCCGTGGTCGGTGATGGCGTATTTAGCTTTATATTCCAAAATAAAATTTTTTATTGAAACAAAGTTTAAATATCAATCAGATACTGAAGCATTGAGCTCAATTGGATTTCTGATAATTATGATTGTCATAAGTTCTTCAAAATTTAAATTGCCCCATTATTTAAATAGCCTTCTGCCCATTTTATGTGTTTTAGTTGCGGGATATATTATCAATTTATTTGAAACTAATAAGATAAAAACAATAAAAATATTAATGGTCATACAATATGTGTTATTATCTTTAGGAAGTATTTTTGTGCTATTTATTATTTTGTGGTCTTTCCCTTTACCCCATATAGCTTGGCTTATTTGTGATTTAATGTTAATCTCTATTTTAGTTTACATTATTGTTTCTAAAAAAAATAGTGCTCAAAAATTAGTATTGATTTCTGTTTATTATATGGTTTTTATAAACTTTAGTTTAAATACTCAGTTTTATCCCAAACTATTACAATTTCAAGCTGGAAATAACGCCGCTTTGCTTATTAATAAACAAAACATAAATCCTAATGATGTATTTATGTTGTCTGGAGATTACAATAGTTGGTCTTTAGATTTTTATACTAACAGATTAACCCCCAGGATTAATGTTGAAACTGTTTCTGAGGATAAAATGGACAGTAAATGGTTGTTTGTTTATGAGGATCAGATGAAAGAGTTAAGTGGAAAAAACGTTCAATGGTCTAAAAAAATTGAAATAGACCATTATAGAATTACAAGATTAAATTTAAAGTTTTTAAATCCAAACACTCGCGATGCTATTTTAGAAAAAGCGTACCTTTTACAAATTAAAAAAACAAACATCAAGGAGGAATAAATACTATGAAAATACTAATAACAGGAGCAGCTGGATACATTGGATCCCATGTTGCTGAACGCCTACAATCCATTGGAAATGAAGTTGTAGGGTTGGATAATTTTTCGAATTATTACGATGTTTCTTTAAAAGAAATGAATGCAAGTGTGTTAAAAATTAAAGGAATTAAAATAGAAAAGTTAGATCTTAGGTTTCCTGACCAACTGAATGTTTTGCCAACTGATTTCGATTATATCTTTCATTTTGCTGCTCAACCCGGAATTTCTTCTTCTTCAAGTTTTGAAGATTATTTAGGGAATAATGTAATTAGCACAAAAAACATATTGGATTTTGCTCTTAAAAATCAGAATCTTAAACTTTTTGTAAACATTGCCACATCTTCGATTTACGGCATTAATGCCACTTTTGATGAGACTGTTGCTCCAACGCCAGCATCGTTTTACGGAGTTACTAAATTGGCTGCCGAACAGTTAGTTCTGGCTAGCAGCCGAGCTGGAAAAATCAAAGCTTGTTCCCTCAGATTGTATTCAGTTTATGGGCCACGCGAAAGACCTGAAAAATTATATACAAAATTGATTGCCAATGCTTTTCACAACATCCCTTTTCCGTTGTTTAAAGGAAGTGAGAAGCACTTGCGGAGTTTTACTTATGTTCAGGATATTGTTGATGGTGTAGTAAGTGTTATTAGCAAAGAAGATTTGGTTAACAATGAAATCATCAATTTGGGAACAGAAGTCGAAAATACCACTCAGCAAGGAATCGAAATTGTCGAACAGATTCTGAATAAAAAAATTGCTATTAATATAGTTGATGCAAGAGCTGGAGATCAAATGAGAACTAATGCTGTAATTGATAAGGCCAGAAAATTACTAGACTATAATCCGCAAACGAGTTTGAAAGAAGGCTTAGAAGAACAAGTGAAATGGTATCAGGATAATTTCTTGTAATTTTGGTACACATTCAATAATTCTTGAGCGGCTGCAAAGGGTGATATTTCATCGTTTTGTACCGCTTTTTTATGGTTCTCTAAAAGCTTTTGAATTTCAGGATGATTGTAAAAGTTGGTTTTCAGTTGTTCGTTAATGGTTTCCAACATCCAATACTGATTTTGCTCCTTTCGTTTTTCAAAAAAATAGTTATTTCCTATAGTAAGTTCAAGATACTTTTCAATTGTTTCCCAAACTTCGGGAATTCTGTCGTGAGTTATGGAACTGCAAGTTGAAGTTGTGGGTGTCCAACCTGATTTTTTGGTTGGAAATAAATGTAAAGCTCTGTTGAATTCTAGTTTTGCTAAATGTGCTTTCTTGATATTATCTCCATCGGCTTTGTTAATGACTATCGCATCGGCCATTTCCATAATGCCACGCTTGATGCCTTGCAATTCGTCACCAGCACCTGAAATTTTCAACAGTAAAAAGAAATCTACCATACTGTGAACCGCAGTTTCGCTTTGTCCCACACCAACGGTTTCTATGAGAATGGTGTCAAATCCTGCCGCTTCGCAAAGTGTGATGGTTTCTCTGGTTTTTCTTGCAACACCGCCCAAAGTTTCTCCCGATGCCGAAGGTCTAATGTAGGCATTTGGGTCTTTTACCAATTCTTCCATTCGGGTTTTATCTCCCAAAATGCTTCCGTGTGAAATGGTGCTGCTTGGGTCAACGGCTAAAACAGCTACTTTTTTTCCAAAAGAAGTCAAATGTTTGCCAAAAGCTTCAATGAAGGTACTTTTTCCCACACCGGGAACTCCCGTGATTCCTATTCTTACCGATTTATTTGCACACGGCAAACAAGCATTGATGATTTCATTGGCTTTCGCCAAATGATTTGCATTGGTACTTTCGACCAGAGTAATCGCTCGGCTTAAATCAGCAATATTTCCACATAAAATCCCGTCAATTAATTCTTTTGAAGAAGGTTGTTTTTTTCTGAATTTCTGAATTTGTTCCAAAGCATTTTGACTGATCATTTCGGGAGGTGAAATTCCATCTTTTTCGTGAAGTGCTGAGTGTTTTGCATTTCTGTTTTCCAAAACTTAAAGTCGTTTGAGTAAAATTAGTAAAATTTAACTATAAGTTCGATTTAATTTTATCCAACGAGATTATTTATTTTGGCATATTGCAATAAAATAATGGTTTTAGCATCTTTTATTTCGCCGGTTGCAATCATATTGTACGCTTCGGCAAAAGGCATTTCGATTACTTCAATTTCTTCTTGTTCATGTTCCAATCCGCCACCTTCATTCACTTTCATCGACGCGTCATATTCGCCAACGAACAGATGTAAAATTTCGGTTACGGCTCCGGGAGAAACAAAAGTTTCCAATATTTTTTGAACCGATTTTATGCGATATCCGGTTTCTTCTTCGGTTTCGCGAATAATACATTGCTCAGGGTGGTCTTGGTCGAGAAGTCCTGCGCAAACTTCAATCATCATGCCGGTTTTGTCGCCGTTTAGATAAGCAGGAAGTCTAAATTGTCGGGTAAGAATAATTGTTTTTTGTTCACGATTATAGAGCAAAATTCCAGCCCCGTTTCCTCTGTCATAAACTTCCCTTTTTTGGGTAATCCAAAGGCCATCTTTTCTTAAAAAATCGAAAGTGACATTGTTCAGCAGGTAATGGTTGTTAGAGAGTAAATCGGTTTGGTTTATTTTTATTTTAGGGTTGTTCATTTTTTCATTTTAGTTTATAAAGATAGTATAAAGCAAAGCAATGGCATTGTTTGCATATTAATTACAATAATTGTTTTATGAATTTACTAAACATTTGTATATTTAATCGACAGCTCTAATTCTTTAGGAATTCGACGTAATAACCAATGGATTTAAATTTCAAGCTTTTTTTATTAAAAATTTTAAAATATAAAAAATGAGGAAGTAAGTTATATAGTAGAATAGGCAATAATATTTTTTACCAAATAGGATTGAAACTATAAAAATATAGTATGCTAAATTGAAGCTATTTTAAAGATTAAATCCTAACAGGTTTTTGAAGTCTGTTAGGATTTTATTTTTTATTTGTTATATATTTTAGAGGTATCTCTGTATCCGGTTTTATCCAAATACCAATCCATATAATTAAATCCTTTACTGTCAGTCCATTGATTGAATACTGAAAAAGCTTTTGTAATATCTTGTTTTTCTGCGGGATAAGCAAATTGCACAGGAATATTAATTGCCCAAGGTAAATTATTATCAGACATATAATATTTTTGAATAGCCAAATTGGTGTTGTCATCTCCTGTACCAAATATCGATTTGTCAGCCAAATCAGTTGGTGCGCTCGCTGGTAAATGTATTTCTTTTCCACGAATACCACTTACTACAATAAATGGATTGTAAGGTGCTGTTCCAAAACTACTTAATAACATTGGCGATATAAATTCTATTTTCACGTTCAATGTTTTAGGAGTAACATAGGAACCACCCACATAAGTATTTACAATAGAACCATTATAATTCAATACTTTAAAAGGATCATCAAAAATAGGAACAACTGCTTTTGATTGATTTTGTTCTGTTCCATTTGAATTTAAAACAAATACACTATTGTTTAAACTTTGTCCAGTAACCGATTTTACATTACTGGGAGTGGTGTTTAATTGTAATGAAAACGCATTTTTCAATGAAGCACCTATTGCTCTAACTGTTATTGCAGCATTTACTTCCACTACTTTATTATCGGCATTTGATACTTGATTAAAATTATAATCAAGTACTAAATCGTTGAAATCATAATCTCCTTTATGTGGCCATAAATCCTCGTAGGCAAGTGTTCCAACATTATTTTTGGAAGGATAATAATTATTAAACGCTTTTGTTCGGTCAGTTGGAAACTCATCAAGTGAATCACCTACACCATCGCCATCAGTATCTGTTGGAGTATCTATTGATTTTATTTTATCAGTTTTAGCCGCAGTGAAGGGAGAAACAGTGGAATAAAAAATTCCATCATTAAAATCTTCGTCTGAATTATTTTCACGATTAATGTCTTCAAAACCAAGTAATAAAAGTTGACGTTTAGTGTCTTTTAAAACCACATTGTGTTTTTTCTTAACAATATTGATTTCAGGATTAAAACGTTTGTCTGAATAGAATTTTCCATTACCTGAACCAATTGAATTTGTTGAAGAATTAAAGCTGTTAGCAATAAAAAACCAAGCTACTGTAGTTCCTGAAGGGAAAACTGTGGTGTATTTATTTGTTGCAGGATCTAAATATAGTAATTGGACTTTGTTACCTGAACGTAAAGACCCACCTGAGCCACCATAAGAAACATTTGGAAAAATAATAGTTGGATCTGTAATTCCAGTTTGACTTGCAGGAGGATTGTCATTTTTATGAGTATAGTATCCAAGTGCATTTCTGTATCCAGCACCTTCGTGAACAAATGTAACCCAAACCTCTGCATCGGCTATAAGTTGAATATTTCCATCATCAGTTGAATTTAAATATTCAGGATGAGAATCTGGAAGTTTTTTGTATTCAGGTAAAGAAGCATTTACATCTGCTAAAAAATCATTGGCTATAATGTCATCTTTACTCAATAAGTAATTTGGTTTACCTTGATTATCCCAAGAACCAAGTACATAGTAGCCGCTCATTTTTATTGGATCAGTTATAAGGGCTGTTGAGGTGGTTTTTGAAGTACCATTAGACTTATTAGTATTTTGATTAAATGATCCACCTACAACAACATTAATATCTTTTGAATCTATTTTTATCTTTTTTAAAGAAGGGAAACCAATGTGATTCACTAAAATACTCAAACTATCAACAAAAGTTGCAGGTGCAATTTCGCAATTTAAGATACCTGAATTTGAACTTATTCCTTTAAAAGCTAAAAAATCGCTACTGTTATCTTTAAGCAAACCTTCATTTGTTAGGGGGTTTTGTGTGTAAATTTCCACAAGTACACCTCCTATAGGTTTATTTTCTGAATTTAAGGTCGAAACAGAAACCTTTATTTGTTTTGTGGTTTTAAAATCGAAATTTTCAAAATTTTGATCACCGCTGTTTGGATTTTCAATGGCGCAGGAATATAACAAAATACTAAAAATAGAAAATAAAACGAAACTAGTTTTGGGGCTAATTTTTTTCATAATAATATATATTAAAATTAAATGTTTTTTTTAAAGTTATTAATTTAGTTATTCTCGTTTATTCAACGAATGTGTCAGGTATTTAAAATAGTATAAATCAGTATGTTATGTTTTGTAGGTTATTGAAATTATTCTGTATTTTGGAATTTTTTCTGAAATTCGGAAAAAATCTAATTTTATAATTTGACCTTTTATAGATACAAGATTGGTTGAAGTAAGGCAAACAAACAAACAATCAAACAATCAAACAAAAAGATTATACTTTAAAGACTTTTATAATTGCAAAAGTTTTAATGAAATTTAAAAAAAAAATTGAATAATTCATAAAATTACTAAATTTTTAGATAATACAAGTCGTTTAGCTAATTAAATTACATAATTATGGAATTTAAAATAGTGCAATTGTATAAATTGTTTGCCTAAATTTCACAACTTATCAATTATTATATTCTCTGAAATATTCAGGGATTCTCATTTATTAATTGAATAGCAAAAAAACGTACCGATAAATCAGTTTGTTTTATTTTTATTTTTTGGGTTGTTCATTAATTAATTTAATTACGGATTTCGAGGTTTTAAAATAAGATTTTTATACATCGTTCCCCAATTGTTATTGTTTGTATCGTTAGGCAATCCTGCTTTAGTAAGTAATGCATCAGTATCATTTTCGTCATATTTCCATACCCAAGCACAAACTGATTTTCCACGATTGTAGAATTCATTTAATATAAACTGAGGATTCATTAGCACACTATCATTCAAAGGAGCTATTTCTCCAAAAATTACAGGTAAATTGTAAGCTTGTAAATTATCTAATCGACTTGTAATATTCGTGTTGCCTGCTAATAGCCATTTTTCATAAGCATGAATGTCATAAAGAATATTAGTTTTGTTTGCTAAAAATGAAGTCCCTTTTTTTATCAATACACTTTCGTCCTGACCTTGCTCTGCACACGGAACAATAATGATATTTGTATTGCCAGTGTTTCTGATAATGGCAACCATTGTGTTCATGTCATTCATCCAAATTGAATCAGTATAACCATCAGCTCTATCAAATCGATAAGGTTCATTCCAAACTTCAAGCCAAACATCGGGTTGATTTTTAAATTGATTTGCCCAACTTTGTAACTTTATTCTATAATCAGTAAACCAAGTAGTTTGTGCAGGCATTGTTCCTGTAAATAATTTTCCCGAAGTGCCGTCCCAACCAAAAGGGCAAAGAATTGTGATTCGATTATTTAATCTATTGCCATCGACTATTTTTTGTAATGAATGAAGCCAGCTACCATTTGAGTCTTGAATTGGGCTACCGTCAATGGGGTTTTCTTTTACGTTACCAATAAATTCTCGAGCTACATCCATATTCCAAGATTTCATATCATCATTATCAGTACCACTTGCACCAAAAGAATGAAAGGCATTTGCTCCAATTAATTGAATTGGCTTTCCAAACTTTAAGATTTTTGTGCCCAGAATAGTATATTCTGTTTGAGGAATTGGCAAAACAACGTCCTCTGATTTTGAACAGGAATTAAAAATTGAAAATACTAAAACGAGGAGAATTTTTTTTTTCATAAAATAATATAAAAAACGCCCTGAATTTCAGAGCGTTTGTATAATTTATTTTAAAATAGTTTGCTTTCTATCTGGTCCAACAGAAACAATTTTTATAGGAACTTCAACAGCCGTTTCTATAAATTCGATGTATTCTTTTAACTCAATTGGCAATTGGTCATAAGAGGTCATTTCTGTTAAATCTGCTTCCCAACCTTTAAATTCTTTATAAATAGGAGTTACGTTTTCTGATTCGATATTATAAGGAAAATGAGAAATCGCTTTGCCTTTATAATTGTATTGTGTGCACACTTTCAGGGTTGGAAAACCAGAAAGAATATCGCCTTTCATCATCATCAATTGGGTAACACCATTAATTTGAATAGCATATTTTAGAGCTACTAAATCCAACCAACCACAACGACGTTTTCTACCTGTAACCGAGCCATATTCATTTCCAACTCTAGCCATTGTTTCACCATCTTCGTCAAAAAGTTCTGTTGGAAATGGCCCACTTCCTACACGAGTAACATAAGCTTTGAATATTCCGTAAACCTCTTTGATTTTGTTTGGAGCAATTCCTAATCCAGTGCAAGCACCAGCGGCAGTAGTATTGGATGAAGTTACATAAGGATAAGTTCCAAAGTCAACATCTAATAAAGAACCTTGGGCTCCTTCACATAAAATTGATTTTCCGGCTCTTTGGGCTTGGTTGATGTATTCTTCGCTGTCTATAAATTCTATCTGTTTCAATTCCTCAATGGCTTCGAAGAATTCTTTTTCCATTTCTTCTAGATTGTACTGAACATCAACATCGTAAAATTTAATCATTTCTTCGTGCTTGTTTGCCAATGCACGATATCTTTCGTTGAAATCTTCTAGTTCAATATCACCTACGCGGATTCCATTTCTACCGGTTTTGTCCATATAAGTTGGGCCAATTCCTTTCAATGTAGAACCAATTTTTGCTTTTCCTTTCGATGCTTCTGAAGCTGCGTCAAGCAAACGGTGTGTTGGTAAAATGAGGTGCGCTTTTCTTGAAATTATTAATTTGCTTTTGATGTCTAAATTAAATTTTTCTAAGCCTTCAATTTCTTTTTGAAAAACAACAGGATCTATTACGACTCCGTTTCCAATAATATTTATGGCAGTTTTGTGAAAAATTCCAGAGGGAATAGTTTTCAAAACGTGTT
This sequence comes from Flavobacterium psychrophilum, assembly GCA_945860385.1. Taxonomy (GTDB): domain Bacteria; phylum Bacteroidota; class Bacteroidia; order Flavobacteriales; family Flavobacteriaceae; genus Flavobacterium; species Flavobacterium psychrophilum_K. The sequence goes on along the minus strand of CAMAQD010000012.1, from coordinate 71,253 downwards.
TGATTCCGTCAAATTCTAATGTGTGTCCCGCATTTGGACCACCTTGAAAACGAGCTATAATATCATATTTAGAGGTAAGGACGTCAACAATTTTTCCTTTTCCTTCGTCTCCCCATTGTAATCCTAATAATAAATCTGCGGTCATTCTATTTATAATTTGTAGTTAGTTTGTTATTTCTTTATTTCGCTTTGTTCCATATAAATATAAGGAGTGATGTGTAATTTCGATATCGAAAATTTCTTCGATGGTTTTTTTGATAGTTTGAATTCGTGGGTCACAAAACTCGATTACTTCACCGGTATCGGTCATTATAATGTGATCGTGTTGCTTGTCGAAATATGATTTTTCGTAATGTGCCTGATTTTGTCCAAATTGATGTTTACGAACTAAACCAGATTCTAATAAAAGTTCAATGGTGTTGTACAGCGTGGCTCGACTCACACGGTAGTTTTTGTTTTTCATTTTGATATACAAATTTTCTATATCGAAATGTTCTTCACTATCGTATATTTCTTGCAGTATAGCATAGCGCTCAGGCGTTTTGCGATGTCCGTGATTTTCCAGATAGATTGTAAAAACATTTTTTACAATTTCTTGATTACTGCTGTTATCAACTGAAATTTGTGTCATATCCTGCAAAGATAAATTATATTTTTTAGTTTAGAAGTTTAAGAGTTTAAAAGTTTAGCCGCTAAATGCATAACTTTTCTAACTTAGACTCTTTTCTTAATTTTTATATTCTCGTGTCACTTTATCAACACCATCAATTTGTTTGATATTATCAATTAATTTTTTCAAAATATTGTTATTTTGAACGATTACTGCTATTTGTCCATTAAAAATTCCAGCCTCGCCACTCAAAGAAATACTTTGAATATTTACGTTCATATTATCCGAAATTACTTTCGTCAATTTGTTGGTAAGACCAATAGTATCCATACCGGTAATGTGTAAAATGGCCTTGAATTCTTGTTGCGAAGAGTCAATCCATTTGGCCTGCATTATGCGATAAGCATAATTCGACTGAAGACTTATTGAATTGGGACAATCTCTTTTGTGAACCTTAATTCCTTCATTTATGGTGATAAAACCAAATACTTCGTCGCCTGGAATGGGATTGCAACAAGTGGATAATTTGTAATCTAATTTGTCTTGGTCTGCGCCAAAAACCAGCATGTCATAATTGCTATTCAGAACTTGTTTGTGAATGTCTTCGTTAGCTGTACTCGCTGAACGTTTGATTTTGTTTTTGAAAAAATTAATAAAAGTATTGCTTTTTTGGGAAGCGTAATCCTTTAATTGTTGATTTTCAATAGCTCCAACTCCCACACGATAAAACAGATCTAAACTTGTTTTTAATTTGAAAAAATTTACTAATTCATTCACAACCGATTCGCTCAAAGTAATTTTTAAGTGCTTCAGTTTTCTGGTAAGTATTTCTTTTCCTTCCTCGGCAATTTTTTTCGTGTTTTCGTTTAGAACGTTTTTAATTTTATTTTTCGCTCTCGAAGTCGTTACATAATCCAGCCAGTTGATGGTTGGTTTTTGATATTGTGAGGTTATAATTTCAATTTGATCACCACTTTTTAATTCGTGATTCAAAGGAACTAGTTTACCGTTGACACGGGTTCCTCGGGTTCGAATTCCCACTTCGGAGTGAATACTGAAAGCAAAGTCAAGTGAAGTCGCACCTTTTGGCAATGATTTTATTTCTCCTTTTGGGGTAAACACAAAGATTTCTTTGGAATATAAATTCATTTTAAAATCTTCAACAAAATCTACTGCATTGGTTTCAGGATTTTCTAGAGCTTCTTTTAATAGATTGAGCCAAATGTCCAAACCACTATCTTCAGAGCCGCCTTGTTTGTATTTGTAATGTGCCGCATATCCCTTTTCGGCAATTTCGTCCATACGTTCGCTTCGAACTTGTACCTCGACCCAGCGTCCTTTTGGCCCCATTACCGTAATATGTAGGGCTTCGTAACCCGTCGTTTTTGGAGATGATATCCAATCTCTCAAACGACTAGGGCTTGGTCGATAATGATCTGTAACGATAGAATATATTTTCCAAGCTAAGAATTTTTCTTCGTGAGGGTTTGATTTGTAAACAATTCGCAAAGCAAATTTGTCATAAACTTCATCAAAACCTACTCCTTGAGCTTTCATTTTTCTGTAAATGGAATAGATAGATTTGGGCCTTCCTTTGATGATATAATCGAGTTTTTCTTCGTCTAATGCTTTTTTTAGAATGTCCGAAATGTCTTTTATATAAGCATCTTGCTCTTCTTTGGTTTCTTTAATTTTGCTTACGATGTCATTATAAATAACAGGTTCGGTATATTTTAATCCTAAATCTTCAAGCTTGTTTTTGATTTTATAAAGCCCTAAACGATGCGCTAACGGTGCATAAATGTATAAAGTTTCTGAAGCAATTTTGATCTGTTTATGGTCTTCCATATTGTCCAAAGTTTGCATATTATGCAATCTATCGGCAATTTTAATCAGAATTACACGCACATCATCGTTGAGTGTGAACAGCATTTTTCGAAAATTCTCAGCTTGCATCGAAACGTTCATTTCCTTTTGAACTTTCGATATTTTAGTCAATCCTTCGACAAGTTGGGCAACTTTTGCGCCAAACATTTTTTCGATATCTTCAATTGTTATAGGAGTATCTTCGACCACATCGTGCAGTAAGGCAGCTGCAATGGCAGTGGCTCCCAAGCCTATTTCCGAAGCCACAATTTTGGCCACAGCAATAGGATGGAAAAAATAAGCTTCCCCAGATTTTCTACGCTGATCTTTATGCGCATCCATAGCAACGTCAAATGCTTTGCGAATGAGTTTCTTGTCTTCGGGCGATAACGTTTGGTAACTTATCCGAAGTAACTCTTTGTATTCGTGAGCAATTGCTTTGTTTTCCTTTTCAAAATCTATTTCTAACATTTCAGAATTGTTGATTTTTTAAAAATAGGTATAACTAATGAGATATGCAAACTGGGATTAAATTTAAATTTTAAAAATCTATTCTCTTACTCTAACAAAATCCAAATCCTGAAAATCATAGCTAAAGTCTGTTAAATCTGAAATGGGTTTCATTTTTATAGCATCTAATTGTCCTTTTTCATCCATTTCAAAAAACAAAAAAGCATCAGCATTAAAACTACGAGTATTCCATTTTACGGCGAACGTATTGTCTTTATAGAAGAAAACTTCGCCAGCAAGTTGAGGCGAACGGGTGGATTTAAAAAATAATTTTCCTTTTTTTTCAAAAATTTCTATTTGTCCAAACCAGTTGTCAACAAAGGAGCCTTCGTATTTTTTTAAGTCAATTTTCAGTTTTTCTTTTTGATTTTTGGCGATGGTAGCCCACACTTCTGTTGTTGTTTTATCCGCTTCGGCGATGTTGTCTTTTTCTCTTTTGCTATAAATTTCGACATAATTGGTGTACGGAATATCGAGATAACTGTCCTTAATAGTATTGGTAATGGCCGTAAAAGCCGCTCCCGATTGCTGATTGGTCAGTACCACAATTCCTAAATTCAGTTCTGGAAATAAAGTAGTTTGAGTAACAATTCCTTCGAGTCCGCCAGTGTGAGTCACCTGTTTGTAGCCTTTGATGTCACTCAAAAACCAACCCAAACCATAACCGCTAAAATGTGTATTATAAGGGGGTTTTGTATTGGCAGGAATGATGGTTTGAAGGCTCCACATTTCGTTTTGTTCTTTTTTAGAAAATAATTGAAACTGTTTTTCCGAGCCATATTTTCCGTTTTGCAATTGTAAAATCATCCATTTGCTCAAATCATTCACGCTCGAATAAATTCCGGCTGCTGCATCGAAAGTTTGATTTTTATATCGCGAAATTATTTTAAGTTTTCCATCCGTTGGAACGTGTGGCGCAATGATATTTGTAGTGTCTTTCAATCGTAAATAAGAGGCTGCACTATGGTTCATTTCCAAGGATTTCATAATGCGTTCTTCGATGAAATCACACCAAGATTTCCCACTTACTTTCGCGATGACTTCTCCAGCAATAATGTACAATAAATTGTCATAATCGTATTTGGTTCTAAAAGCCGAAACGGGTTTCAAATACTGTAAATTTTGGATAATATCCGTTGGTTTAAAGTCGCTTCCGTCAGGCCAAATCATCAAATCGCCTGCACCAAGACCTAATCCGCTGCGATGTGTTACCAGGTCGCGAATGGTAAATTCAGTGGTAACATAATCGTTATACATTTTAAAATCCGGAAGATATTGAATCACTTTATCATCCCAGTTTAGTTTTTTTTCATCAACCAACATTGCCAAAGCAGCGGTCGTAAAAGCTTTGCTGTTGGAAGCAATTCCAAACAAAGTATTAGCATCGACTTTCTCTTTGGTAAGAATGGATTTCACTCCATATCCTTTAGATAAAACTACTTTTCCGTCTTTGACAATAGCCACAGCAATTCCGGGAACATTGAAGCTTTTCAGGGTGTTTTCGACTAATTCATCCACTTGTTTTTCGCTTATTTGTGCGAATGAGTTACAAGTAATAAGTAATAATAAGGCAATTAATTTTTTCATATTCATTTTCTAATTCTAAATTATTAAATCTTTAATCTATAGTCTAAAACCCTCTTTGTCTTTTGGCTTCAAATATCAAAATTGCTGCGGCAACCGAAACGTTCATACTGTCGATTTCGCCTTGCATCGGAATGATAATGTTTTGGGTGGCAGCATCTCGCCATTCTTGAGTCAAACCGGTAGCTTCTGTACCCACGACTAAAGCGGTTGGCGAGTTATAATCTTGTGTGTGATAGGAAGTCGAGTCTTGCAAAGTAGCGCAATAAATATTGATTTTTCGCTCTTTCAAAAAAGCAATAATCTCGGTTGTGGTTCCCGTTGCAATTTGGTTGGTAAACAAACAACCCACACTGGAGCGAACGATATTGGGATTGTACAAATCGCTTTTTGGATTGGCAATAATCACAGCATCTAAATTTGCGGCATCAGCAGTTCGTAATAAAGCACCAATGTTTCCTGGTTTTTCGGGAGCTTCGGCAACGAGAATTAAAGGATTCTTGGATAATTTTAAATCTGATAATTGCAAAGATTTGGACTTGGCAACAGCCAAAATGCCTTCGGTGGTATCGCGATAGGCTAGTTTTTGATAGACTTCTTTCGAAATTTCGATTAATTCACCGCTTTTTGAAAGTTTTCTGGCTTCAGTTTCCGAGATTAATTCAGGTAAAAACAAAATCGTTTCTATTTCGTAACCGCCTTTTAGGGCAATTTCGATTTCTCTTTTGCCTTCAATTAAAAAAGTACCGGACTGTTTGCGGGCTTTTGATTTTTCCTGCAAAAGCACCAACGATTTTATAAATGGATTTTGAACCGAAGCAATTTGTTTCATTTTTGGAACTGAAAAGTTTGAAGAAACAAAGTTACCACCTTTTTTTAAAACCTAAATCCGTTATGTAAACTCTAGTGTTGTTTTTGCCACAGATTCACAGATTTATTTTTTTAAAATATGTTTTGTGATTATTGGAAGCACTGATTTTTTTGTCAGTTTTGTATATTTTTACGAGTATTTTATTAAAATCTGTGAATCTGTGGCTATTTTAATTTACAAAATCCCTCTCGCTTTAATTTCCAAATATTTATTGATGGTGTCCAATGTCAGGTTTTCGGGCTGGGTTAGCACGGAATAAATGCCGTATTTCTTAAGTTCATGGACGATTAGTCGTTTTTCGAAAGAAAATTTCTCGGCAATTACTTTGTCGTACACTTCTTGAATGTTTTCGGCTTTTTTGTTGATGAGTTCGTTCAGTTCGGTGTTTTGAAAGAAGACAACAACCAACAAATGATTTTTCGCAATTCCTTTTAAATAGGGCAGTTGCCGATGCAAACCATCCATAGTTTCGAAATTAGTGTACAAAACAATCAAACTTCTTTGATTGATATTTTTCTTGATGTCGGTGTACAAACGGCTGAAATCACTTTCGAAAAAATCGGTTTTGATGTTGTACAAAGTTTCCAGAATTTTGTGCATTTGCGAAGCTCGTCTTTCGGCAAAAACACGATTTTCCACTTTTTTCGAAAAGGCAAACATTCCCGCCTTGTCCTGTTTTTTCAAGATGACATTCGACAAAACCAAAGTGGCGTTGATGGCATAATCCAGTAAACTCAAGCCGTTGAAAGGCATTTTCATTACACGACCTTTGTCGATAATCATATAAACCGATTGCGATTTTTCGTCTTGAAATTGATTGACCATCAAGGCATTTTTCTTAGCGGTAGCTTTCCAATTCAAGGTTCGGATATCGTCGCCTTGATTGTATTCCTTGATTTGTTCGAACTCCATCGTGTGTCCAATTCTGCGGATTTTCTTGATGCCGTATTGAAACAAATTGTTTGAAAAAGCCATCAAACTGTATTTTCGTAACTGAATGTAGGACGGATAAGTCGGCACCATTCTTTGATTATCGAATTGAAATCGTCTCGAAATTAGAAATAGAGGGGAAGAAGCATATACATTCAAATTTCCGAAAACATATTCGCCACGCTCGGTGGGACGAAGGTAATATTGAATTTCTTTTTCAGAAGAAGCTTTGATTTTCTGCCTGATTCCAAAATTTCGCACCTGAAACTGGAAAGGAATTTCGTCAATTATTTTTACCGAAATTGGGAAAGTATAATAATTTTTGATGCCGACTCTTATTTCGTTTTCATCGCCATTAGACAATTTTTCGGGCATCATTCGACTTCCTGCGATACCGTTTTTGGTGAAAAACAAAATCAGGATATCCAAAACCAAAAAAGTCAATAAAATCAATACAACATACCAAGTAGCGTTGTACAATGCGGGAAATATAAAGGCCAAAACGAACAATCCCACCACGCCCAAAAGCGCATAGAAAAAGAAATTGTTGATGTATAAACTTTTTAGTAGTTTCATAATTTTTTGAATCTGGAAACTTAATTTTTATCCACGGATTTAACAAATGCAACCGATTTACACTGACTTTTGTATATTGAACGGTTATTTTAAATCTGTGTGAATCCGTTCAATCCGATTGATCTGTGACCATTTTTATCTACCTCGGAATCTCCACACTTTCCAATATTTGTTTGATAATTTCAATACTCGTTATGCCTTCCATTTCGCGTTCTGGTGTTACGATGACACGGTGTTGCAAAACAGGAATGGCGGCTTCTTTAATATCTTCCGGCGTTACGAAATCACGTCCGCGGATGGCAGCAAAACCTTTGGCGGCATTCAAGATGGCAATGGAAGCACGAGGCGAAGCACCGAGATACAAAAAGGCGTTTTCGCGGGTGTTGATCACGATTTTTGCGATATATTCTAGCAGGTTTTGTTCGACGATAATTTGTTTGACCAAGGCTTGATAGTATTTGATTTCTTCTGCAGAAAGCAGTGTTTTGATGTTGTCGAGTTTGCCTTGATTTTGGAGCAAATGTTCTCTTTGGATAATCAAAATTTCCTCGTCCATTTTTGGATAATCGATGGAAATTTTGAACAGGAAACGGTCTAATTGGGCTTCAGGCAAACGATAAGTTCCTTCTTGTTCGATAGGATTTTGGGTGGCAATGACTAGAAATGGTGTGTCCAAAATATAAGTTTTACCATCTATGGTGATTTGACGTTCTTCCATAACTTCAAAAAGTGCGGCTTGTGTTTTTGCCGGAGCACGATTGATTTCGTCAATCAAAATCAAGTTCGAAAAAATGGGGCCTTTTTTGAATTCGAATTCCGATTTTTTCAAATCGAAAACCGAGGTTCCCAAAATGTCCGAAGGCATCAAATCGGGTGTAAACTGGATTCGGCTGAAGCCAATGTTCAGGGTTTTGGACAACAGTTTTGCCGTAATCGTTTTGGCAACACCGGGAACACCTTCGAGCAAAACGTGACCGTTAGACAAAATGGCGACCAATAATTGATCGATCATTTTGCTTTGTCCCACGATAACTGTTCCGAGTTCCTGTTTGATGGTGTTGATGCTTTCTAAAAGCGGTTCTAAATTGATTCGGGATTGAAAATTCACGTTTTCGGTTGGATTTTCAGGGTTGGTTATTTCTTCCATATATTTTTGTTTATTAGTTCACCACTTTTTCAATAGCATTATTAATTTGCAACAAATCGTCTTCGATGCTGATGTAATTGTTTTTTCGATATGCTTTTATTAAAGACACCACATTTTGAATATCCTCTAATTTTTTTCCTGATTTATGATGCAATTTTTTGATAAAATCATCATCTAATTTATGAGTATCAATTAAGTATTCGTTGCGAATTTTTTCTAGAAAATAAATAATTTTTTTATCGATAATATTGTTGTGGTCTCCTTCTAGGTAATACAAATTCCCGATGGTTTTTGTAAAATCGACCGTCGTGTTTGCTAAAGGTTTTATTATTGGAACGACTCTTTGTTTCCGTTTGGCGTTAAACAATATGAAAACTAACATTCCAATTAGGAAAATATACCAAGCCCATTTTAGCGCGGGTTGACTCAAAATGTACCTCAGTGGCGAATCCGAAATCACTTCTCCAGTTTGATTTTGAATACACCAAAACACTTTTCCCTCAGGGATGTATGACAAGACTTTTTCGGCATATTGGTGATGATTACCTTTCAGCAAATGAAAATTGGTAAACGCCACCGGTTGGGTGTGCAAATAAATTATACCACTTTTATAGTTCACTTTTATGAAATTGATTCGGGTGCTGTCGCCATTTTGATATCCCAAAACGGTAGTGTTCAGCGTGTCGATTTTAGAAAAATAATTGTTGTTTACGCCTTCGGTGATCTTGTATTTTTGATTTCCGAGTTTTTTGTTGGCGACCCAATTGTAGATGCTATCCGAGAATTTGTATTCGCTTTCCATTTTTAGATTCAAACTGTCCAATAAGGCATTCGGAATCATTTCGGAACTGATAAAAGCATTGTTTCCGTGATTGACAAACGTGCAAATTTCGGTAACAGATGCTGCGTCAAAATCCGCCATTTTGGAAATACTGAGAAAAGTTCCTTTAATTCGGTAATCATTTATGAGAGAATCGTAGTCAAATTTACTATCGAAATATTCATAAGGAGTTGTGCTGAATTTCTCAATTTTGTGGTTTTTCAAAAGCGACTCAATTTCCTGATCGAAAACAAACATTCCGTAAGGAATTTTGTCTTTGAGGGAAAAGCTTGGAGTCCAATCTATGGGTTTCGGGCGATTACTGTCAATAACAACAATAGCAGCTATGAGCAACACCAAAAGGGCGATGTAAATTTTTAGCGTTCTATCCATTGTTTATTTTTTTGTATTGATTTTTCGAACGCGTTTCTAGCTTTTGCAAAAGTTTCCTCGTCCAATTCGAATTCGCCGTACCAAATATTATTGTAGAGATACGACAAATAGGCAAAATCCTCTTTTTGGGCTTCATTTTTTATTTCATAGAGATAATCTGAATTTGTTTTTTCGACATCCCATTCAATGATTTGTTTTTCGGACATTTTCTTGAGCAACCAAAGATAATAATAGCGAATTGTCAATCGTTTTTCATCCGATTGCAGACTGTTTTGAATGAGTTTTTCGAAATCGACCAAATGAAGATTTTTCTCGATTTCGTCATAATTGATAATTTTTCTATCGGAATTTCGACCAAAAATCCATTGCCCTTCTTTGTTCATTATGGCTTTTGCAATCATAAAAATTACACCAACTACAATCAGAATTGCGATAACTTTGAGTAAAATATCCACAAAATTCAGGGCTGATTTACTATCGGTAAAACTGAAAATATTTTTGAAAAAGTTGGCCAGCCATTCTTTGAAACGATCCCAGGCATTTTTCTCTGGCGTTTTGAATTCGTAGATAAATTCCTTGTCGGTATATTTATTTTTGAAATTTTTGGCAAAAGGTTTTAGTGCAACAAAAGCCGAATCGATAACAATGTCTTTTTCTGTAAAAACGATTTTTTCTTTTTTGGCTGCAGCCAAGGAATCCTGTGCTCCAACACTAGAACAAAAGAAAAAAAGAATTATGGTTAGTATTTTATTCAATTGATGAGAAAATTGGCGCTCAAATCAGACTTTTTATAGAGTTCGAACATTATAGTGTAGTTGTTTTATTGTGGACAATAAAAGGATAAATCAGGTAATAAAAAGAGATAATTGCCAAGGTAAATAAAATAATAAAACTGCTTAACCAATTAGACATATCAATTGAATATCTGGTAATAAAACCTTCTAGAAAGCCCGCTGCAATGGTGAAAGGTACAGTACTCAAGAATATTTTGAAACTGTTTTTGAACCCAATTTTAAAAGAATTCATTCTCGAATAGGTTTTGGGAAATAGGATGGAAGCACCCAGAATATAACCTGCGGCAGTTTCTATCACGATAGCGAAAATTTCCATCGAACCGTGAATCCAAATGCCCCGAACGCTTTCCCAAAAAACACCTTGTTGCAAGAAAAAATATTGAAAAGAACCCAGCATAATGGCATTTTGCAACGAAACATAAAAAGTGCCTATGCCACCAAAAATTCCAAAAATGTAACACGTCATCCCAACTTTCAAATTATTGAAAGTGATGCCAACAAAACTGCCCCAATTGCTTCCCGATTTATATATGGCAACTGGATTTCCCTCCTTTATATTTTCTAAAGTTTCATTGACGTAGCCATCTCCGAGAATTAATCGAACAAAATCGGCATCATATCGGGCAGAAATAACTCCCAGAAAAACGGTGGCAAAGAAAAGCACAAAAGCATATACCAAATACCTGCGATAGTCATAGAGTAATAGTGGAACTTCGGTTTTGAAGAAATACACCAAGCGATTGCTTTCGGTTCGTTTGGTCTTGTAAATTTTTTGATAAATTTGTGAGGCTAAATAGTTTAGATAAACAACCGTTTTGCTTTTGGCATAATAGGTTTGGGCATAAGACAAATCATTCATCAATTGAATGTATAAATTTGCCATTTCATCAGGATTTTTTTTAGCTTTACCAAAAATAGCTTGCTCAAATTCAAGCCATTTTTCTTTATTGATTTTTATGAATGCAATTTCTCTCATCGAGTGCTAAAATAAGGAATATGTCAGAATTATCTATAACTACGACACAAAATGTTAGAATAAATTTTAAAGCGGCTTCTGTCGGTGAAAGAATGTTGGCCAGTCTTCTGGATTTGCTAATAAAGATTGCTTATATTATAATTGTTGCTTATGTCTTTTTTTATTTAATGGGAATACAGAGACTTGTTGAAAGTATGGGAGATATGTGGTCAAGGATGGCAATAGTTCTGTTTTTTTTCTTTCCAGTTATAATTTATTCTGTAACGCTTGAAAGCATTTTTGAGGGACAAACCATTGGAAAAAAATTGATAAAAATAAAAGTCGTTAAAATAGACGGATACCAAGCTAGTTTTGGAGATTATTTAATTCGATGGCTTTTTAGGATTGTCGAAAACAATATGCTTGGCGGACTAATCGGATTAGTTGCAATGGTAATGAACAGTAAAACCCAGCGAATGGGTGATATGGCAGCAGGCACGGCAGTTGTGACTTTAAAAAATAATATCACAATAAATAGCACAATTCTCGAAGAAATTGGAGAATCTTATTTGCCTATTTATCCTTTGGTAATCAAACTTTCCGATAATGATATGCGAATTATTAAAGACACTTTTCTGATTGCTGAAAAGAATAACGATGCCGAAATTATTGATAAGTTGACTAAAAAAATTGAAAGTGTAACCGGTATAAAAAATCAATCGGGTCATCAAATTGATTTTATCAAAACCATTTTGAAAGATTATAATTTTTATACCCAAAATATGTAATTTGATTGTTTTCGTACATAAATTGTTTAATTTCACAATATCTAAATCAAAATAGTGAAAAATTTCTCAGTCAAAAATTACCAAAAAAACGATTATAATGATTGGAACGCTTTTATTGACCAAGCCAAGAATGCCACGTTCCTTTTTCAGCGTGATTTTATGGAATATCACAATGACAGATTTAAGGATTTTTCTTTGATAGTTTTGGATGGCAAAAAATGGGTCGCTGTTCTTCCGGCAAATGTGGTTGGGAACCAAGTTTTCTCCCATCAAGGATTGACTTATGGCGGGTTGGTTTATAATGAAAAATTAAAATTGGTTGTGGTTATTGCAATTTTTAAAAGTATTTTATCTTTTTTAAATGATAATAAAATAGAGAAATTACATGTAAAATTAATTCCTTCCATTTATCATCTAAAGCCCGCTGAAGAATTAAATTATGCTTTATTTTTGGCGGAAGCCCAATTGATTAGGCGAGATGCTATGGCAGTAATTGATTTGTCTAAAAAATTAGTAATAGCCAGTGGAAGAAACGAGGGAATAAAAAAAGGTCAAAAAAATCAATTAGAAATAAAAGAAGTAATTGATTTTGAGGAATTTTGGAAAGAAATATTAATTCCTAATTTAGCACTAAAGCATAAAGTCAAACCCGTTCATAGTTTGGAAGAAATCATAAAATTGAAAGCATTATATCCAGAAAATATCCGACAGTTTAATGTGTATCAAAACGGAATTATTGTTGCTGGAACCACTATTTTCGAAACTTCAGCCGTTGCTCATTGTCAATATATTTCTGGTAAAGAAGACAAAAACGAATTAGGCGGATTGGATTTATTATTTCACCATTTGATTACAGAAACTTTCAAAAATAAAACTTTTTTTGACTTTGGGACATCTAACGAAAACCAAGGAAGAAAGCTGAATGAAGGTTTGTCTTATTGGAAAGAAAGCTTTGGATCGAGCACTATTGTTCAGGATTTTTATGAGGTAAAAACTTCAAATTATTATTTATTAGACACGGTTTTGCTATGATAAAATTCCTCGACCTAAAAAAAATAAACGAACGGTATGAAACTGCATTTCAAGAAAAATTGAAATTGGTTTTGGACAATGGTTGGTATATTTTGGGCAATGAAGTCGCAGCATTTGAAAGTAATTTTGCCAACTATTGCAGAGCAAAACATTGCATCGGTGTTGGTAATGGTTTTGATGCTTTGGTTCTCATTTTTAAGGGGTATATTCAATTGGAAAAATTACAAAAAGGAGACGAAGTCATTGTTCCAGCTAATACTTATATTGCAAGTATTTTGGCTATTTTAGAAGCTGATTTGGTTCCAGTTTTGGTTGAACCAAAGTTAGAAACTTATAACATCAATCCAGATTCGATTTCTAAAAAAATCACACCGAAGACCAAGGTGATTCTTGCGGTTCATCTGTATGGGCAATTAGCTGAAATGGATGAGATTAATGAAATTGCGAATCACAACAATTTATTGGTAATTGAAGATGCAGCGCAAGCTCATGGGGCAGTTTCAGATTTCAGAAAGTCTGGGAATTTATCTAATGCTGCTGCTTTTAGTTTTTATCCTGGAAAAAATTTAGGTGCTTTGGGTGATGGAGGAGCGGTTACTACAAATGATACTGCATTAGCAAAAGTCATCCAATCTATGCGGAATTATGGCTCAGAAGCTAAATATCAGAATGAATATATCGGCGTAAATTCACGATTAGACGAAATTCAAGCTGCTTTTTTGAATGTCAAATTATCTCAATTGGATTCTGAAAATACTATTCGTAGAGCAATTGCCAAACGTTATTTAGCGGAAGTAAAAAATGATAAAATTACCTTGCCTTTTTGGAATTTGACTGACAATCATGTTTTTCATTTGTTTGTAATTCGAACCAAAAATCGAGAGGAATTGCAGCAGTATTTATTGGAAAACGGAATTCAAACCGTGATTCATTATCCAATTCCGCCGCACCAACAAAAAGCCTTTGAGTTTTGGAATCATTTATCTTTTCCTATCACCGAAAAAATTCATAAAGAAGTCCTGAGTTTGCCAATAAGTCCCGTATTGACAACAGAGGAGGTTGATTTTGTAATTTCAATTTTAAATCAATACTAACTTGAATTTTATTAAAAAAATAACGAAAACGGATTTGTTTAAAATTACTTCTTTAAACAGTTTGAGCGTTCTATTAAAATTAGGAATTGGATTGATTACTTCAAAATCACTAGCCATTTTTGTTGGTCCAAGCGGAATGGCTTTGGTTGGGAATTTTAGAAATTTTATGGCTGCTTTGGAGGGCGTTTCTACATTGGCCTTTTCTTCTGGAATAGTTAAGTATGTCGGAGAAAATGAGGAAGACAAAAAAGAATTAGATAAAATTATTTCCACAGTATTGTTGAGTTTTTTACTGATTGCATTTTTTCTTAGTATTTTGATTTTTTCGTTTTCAGATTATATTTGTTTTAAAATTTTCGGAAACGATTTGCAATACTCAATTATCTTTAAGGTTGTTGCGATTGTTTTGCCGTGGCACGTAATTTCGGTATTGTTTATATCAATTATTAACGGATTGGGAAAGTACAGAAAAGTGATTTTTGCCAATATTATTAGTAATGTATTGATTGTAATCATCTCTTTAATAATGATTTACAAGTTCAAAACCTTAGGTGCATTATTTTCGATTGCGATAGTTCCAGTTGTTTTTGTCACTGTTACAGCCTATTATTTACCCAGAGAAATACAGGTTTTTAAAAGACTAAACTTTAAAGATTATGATTTCGAAATTTTCAAGAAATTATTTACATTTTCTTTGATGATCTTACCGTCAACTATTTTGTCGCCATTTATTAATTTACAAATAAGAAATTTTTTGATTGCCAATGTTGGATTGGATCAGTCGGGATTTTGGGAAGCAATTTCCCGAGTTGCCAATATTAATTTGTTATTTATAAGTACAATTGTAAGTGTTTATTTTTATCCAAAACTAATAAAATCTAAAGAAGTTATCCAAAGCAAAGAAGTGATTTGGAGTTTTTATAAATTTATTCTACCTCTTTTCATTTTAGGTGGAATACTTGTTTATTTTGCAAGATTTATAATCGTGAAATTGTTATTCACCAATGAGTTTTTACCGGTTTCTGATTTATTTTTTTGGCAATTAATAGGTGATGTTTTTAAAGTGGGTGGAATGATTTTAGGATTTCAGTTATTGGCTAAAAAAAGAATGTTGCCTTTTATCTGTTTTGAAGTATTGTCTCTTCTGTTTTTGTATTTTTCAAGCCTGTTTTTTATAAAAACTATGGGCGTTCAAGGTGTTGTTATGGCTCAAGCTTTAGATAATTTTCTATATTTAACAGTACTCATCATTTATTTTAGAAAAGATTTTTTTTTAAAACCTAATCTTTTTTAACGATGATGCAAGAAACAAATTCTCTTAAATCTCAAGAATTGTTGGTGACAATTTTTATACCTGTATTTAATGGCGAAGAATACTTATCCGATACTTTAACATCAATAAAAAATCAAACGTACTCGAATATCGAAGTGTTATTAGTAGACGATTCTTCCACTGATGGAAGTAATTTGATTTTGGATAAATTTAAGAATGAGGATGATAGATTTAAAGTTTTTGTAAAGAAAAGCGGAGGAATGGTGGCTTGTTCTTGGAACTTTATTTTGCCAGAAATAAAGGGAGATTTTATATTTTATTCTTCACAAGACGACCTGTTTTCTACTGATCTTGTCGAAAGAATGGTCGAAAAACAACTTGAAACTAACGCCGAAATAGTACTTCCTGATATGGAATACTATTACGAAAAAGGAAAAAGTAATAAAAGAATCGTTGGGTTCAAGGGAAGTAGAAATGTAGTTTTATCGGGTAAAAAGGCTTGTTTAGCCTCTTTAAACTGGAATATTCACGGTTTCGCATTAATTAAATCAAGTTTGCTGCTTGAGGAAGTTTTTCCAGAAGATGCTTTTGATAGTGATGACTTTATCACTCGAAAATTGTTTTTGAAAAGTAACAAAGTGGTTTTTTGCGAAGGGATCTTTTATTACCGACAAGACAATCCCACGGCAATAACCAAAACTTTTTCGAAGAAGAATTTTTATGTTTTAAATTCAATTTTGAGGCTGTACTACTTGCTTGAAGAGAATAATTTTAATAAAAAGTATCTTGTAGATGTTCAATTCTCGTTACTTCTTAGATATTTGCAGTTAACAGCTTTACATCTCATTTATGATTTCAATTCAAAATCCGCCAAAGAGGAAATTGTAAAATTCTTATCCTACTTTAATAAAAAACATTTAACCCATTCTTTTTATTATTGTAATAGAAATTATGCAATTAAAAAGTTTAAGTTGAGGTTTCTTGTATTACTATTTGTTTGTAAAACAGAAACTATTTTCAGAATTCTGGCAAAAGTGTATTCAAAAAGATTGCAAAAAAAACAATCTCATTTTTTTTAGTTCTTCCAAGCCTCTAAATATTTCTCAGTGATTTTTATATAATTATGTTCCTTTTCTACAAAAATTCTCGCTCGTTTTCCAATGGCAATTATTTCGTTTGGATTTTCTATTAAGAACGACAATTCATTGACCAAATAGTCTACATCTGGCAAGGCATTTATGGCTACTTTTTCGGTCAAATTATACTCTTTATAAAACTCATTTTCGGCTCCTGTAAAAACAACTTTGCCTTTTGCCATTGCTTCCAGCGCATTGTATCCTTGATCATAACCATAAATTTGATCCAGCAAAATGTGAGCTTTGTCGTAAGCTGCAATATACTGTTGGTAAGGAATACTTCTGGTTACAATAGTTTCTACTTTATTGGGATATTTTTGTTTAATAATTTCTAGTGCTTTTTCAAAAAAAACACTTCCTTTTTTAACAGAACTACTTTCGTTTATACCCAGAAAAATGATAATTTTATCCTCAATTTTAAGCGGTTCAAATGTAATTTTGTTAGTGTTTATAGGATTTGGTATAAACTGTGAATCGTATCCCATTTTTTCCATAGGGATTTTATAATCCAAGTCTGAAGTTATTATCGAAGATGTTTTTTCCTTTATAAAATCGAACGTTTTTCTATAATTGGGTTGGATGTATTTTAAAGAATAGTTGTAGCTTTTTTTTAATTTTTCATCAGCAAACAAAGGACTCAAGATGGAATATTTCATTTCATTTTTCAAAAGATACTCTATAATTGGAGTGTCTTCTCCGCAAATTAACAGGCTTATTTTTTTGTTTTGATTAAAGAGTTTGCGGAGTAAATAACGAGATGCAAAAGGGTAAGTTTCAATAGCATCTGAATTGATTAATTGTACTACATCATAGTTTTTCAATTTTGGCAATAAAAAACAGAAGCGAATTCCTTTTTCTAATAATTGTAAATCACTTTTAAAGAATTTAAAAAACACTTTATTTATGAATTTTAGTAAGGCAGAGGATAAAATAAACTTGGGAGCTACCGAAAAATCTACAGGAAATTCTTTGAAATCATCGCCCGTTCCAAGAATGTGAACTTCCTTGTTTAGGGCTATTAATCCTTCCTTCAATGAATTATGCAACCTGCTGAATTCGCCAACTAAAAGTATTTTCATTTTTTTGCTAGAAATATTTATATTTACGTAAATATATAAGAAAATGACAAATGTTTTTTCAGAAAATGATTTAGAAATACTAATTGCTACAAAAAACCGTAATAATCTTGATTTTTTAGCTCTTATGTTTCCTTTTCAACATTTTTCAAAATTCAATATTTTGGTCATTAATCAATCTACGTCATCTCTTTTATATAGTGAATACGAAAGTGTTAGAGTCATTAATATCAAGGAAAAGGGATTGTCGAAGAGTCGAAATTTAGCCATTAAAAACTCCTCAAAAAAGATTTGTTTAATAGCCGATGATGATGTTGTCTATTTTTCAAACTTCGATACCGGAATAATTTCGGCTTTCAATCAGAATCCAGCTGCGTCAATAATTACTTTTAATCACCAGCGTGAAGGTATCGATAAACCTCAAAATAGTTCTCAAAAAGTTTTTACTCATACGCTGAAAACAATTTGGAATGTAAGCTCGATAGAAATAGCTTTCCAAGTAAAAGACATTAAAGAAAATAGTATTCATTTTGATGAAAATTTTGGTTTGGGTTCTTATTTTGAAACTGCTGAAGAATATTTTTTTTTGAGGGATGTAATTATGTTTAAGTTAAGTGCATTATTTTATCCATTTGTTATTGTTTCTCATCCATTAGTTTCTTCGGGTGAAAATCAAGGTGAAGATAAAATTGTTTTGGCACGAGCCGCTTTATTTTATAAAACAAAAGCGAATTTAGCTTACATTTGGTTGCTTAAATACGTCTTTTTTCTTGCCAGAAATGAGTATATTGATTGGAATGAATGTGTGGGAAAATTTAAAACGGGTTTGTCGGGAATTCGAAAATATAAAGAATTAGTAAAACAATAATAATGACAACTATTGATAATGTTCACTTAATTGAAGTTCCAAAAGCGCACGATATAAGAGGAAATCTATCAGTAATAGAAGGAAGTACTATACCGTTCGAAATACAACGAGTGTATTATTTGTACGACATTCCTACAGCTAGTGTTCGTGGTGGACACGCCCATAAAAATTTGCAACAACTTTTAGTTGCTTTGAGCGGCAGTTTTGATGTTGTACTAAAAGATGGAGATTCTGAAAAGGTAGTTACGCTCAATAAACCCAATTTTGGACTGTTAATTCCAACAGGAATTTGGAGGGAATTACAAAATTTCTCGTCGGGTTCTGTTTGTTTGGTTTTGGCTTCGGAAGTTTTTGATGAAGCCGATTATATTCGGGATTTTGACAGTTTCAAACTATTTAAAAACGGAATTGCTCAGTCCTATAGTAACCAAAAAAGCCTTTAAATTAATAAGTGGTTTTAAGAGAAAAATAGGGAGTTGTAACAACATTCTTTTTTTTAAAGACAAATTTTTCAAATCGATTCCTCTGTAAAAAACTTGAAAACGCTCACTGTCGCCAATGATTTTTGATTTTATTGCCAATGAAAAACGATTCAAATCCAGAAATTTTTTCAAATTGGTATTCGTGCTTTCTAATAAGGAATATTTGGAGAAATTTAAAGAATTAATGGTGGTTTTGTGATTTTTTGTTAGACTTTGAGCATCATAAATATATCTTGCTAAGATTTTCCAAGAAAACAAAACTGGATAAATTAATCCAATTCTAATCCACAAATCAGTGTCTTCACCGCTTTTTAATTGGATGTCAAAGTTTCCCGTTTTTTCAAAAATACTTTTATGAAAAACGGCACACGAAGTACAAATAGCGGTTTCTTTGAAGCTTGCTTCAAAATAATTGACAATCTGACAATCATCAGTTTTTAAAATCGAATAGCTAGATGGGAAAACTTTCTTTGACGTTTCTACTTCAATTGCTGCCGAAAATACTTTTAGTTCAGGAAAACGCCCAATATTTTCAAACATTTCTTGTAGAAAATTGGGATACCAATAATCATCAGCATCAATAAAAGTGATATAATCCGACTGTGCTTTTGCTATTCCAAAATTTCTAGCTGCAGATACTCCGCCATTTTCTTGATAAAAATAGTGTATTCTACTGTCTTTAAATTCCAATACTTTTTCTTTGCTTTTATCGGTTGAGCCATCATTAATAATCAACACTTCAAAATCGACAAAGCTCTGATTGAGAACACTTTTTAGAGTTTTTTCAATAAAGTTTTCTTTATTGAAAAGCGGAATTATAATGGAAAAAAAAGGCATTTTTTATCAGTTTAAGGGTTTAGTAACTAAAATGACTATTTCTTTTTTATCAAAATCATATTTATTTCCTGTAGAAGAATCGGCTATTATTTTAACCAAAAATCCACAGCTTTCTATTCTTTGAGTCAATCCAGAAACTGAATAAATTCGCACGTGATCTTCTTGCCCAAAATGTTTCAATCGGTCTTCGTTAGAAACGATTGAGTTATCTTCATAAATGTTGCCATCTTTAAACGGAGTTTGAATCAATCCTTTTCCTCCCGGTTTCATCACCCGAAATAATTCTTCCATTGCTTTTATGTCCTCATTAATATGTTCCAAAATATGATAGCAAATAACCAAGTCTAAACTATTATCTGCGATTGCTAAATTGGTAATATCATAATGATGGTCAGCTATGAAATCGCCCGACAAGTCAGTGCTTTTATAGTTGATAGTTTTCAATTTTTTCAATTTTCGATACAAACATCTTGAAGGGGAAAAATCTAAAATGCTGGTATTAGGAATTAGTAATTCGGGTTTTAAAAGGGACCATAATCTTCGGTTTCTTTTTAGGCTTCCGCAATTAGGACAAAGAGAATCTTCGTTGGATAATGAAATGAACTTTCTTAAATTTTTACCACAAATATTGCATTCGTATTTATTTCCTGCATAAAAAACAGAGTACCAACTTCGCAAAGTTTCTTCTTGTTCAAAAAGAAATTTTCTTGAGACAATTTCAGTTATAATTTTTTTGAAAGTTAGATACATATTTAATTTGAATTTAATTTGCACAAATTCCCTAGGCGATATAAATCAAAAATAAATAATGAAGGATTGCCACTTGATAGATTTTTCAAAAAGAGGAATCGAGTCATTTTATAAAATAACACAAAAGCAAAATTAAGTTTCAGTTTATCAATTTTCGCACCGATTGCAGAGAGCCGAACATAATCTATAGGTAATAATTTATTGTCAATAAGGTATTTTAAACCCAAAATCGATTCGTTTTCTTTTTTTATGGCAACTTCAAATTCATCTAATCCTAGATGAAAAACTGGATTTTCAATATGTATAACTTTAATTTTTTGCTGCTTCAAATTATACGAAAACAAGGTATCTTCGTGTCTTAAATTGGGAATAGTTTCATTGAAAGAAACTTTTTCAAAAACAGTTTTATGAATCAAAAAATTTAAGGTCAGCAAAGACAAATAAGGGTTTTTTTGTCGGTGTTCAACTGAAAGCGCTTCTCTCGAAATGCCGTATTTCCACCTCAAAACCTCACTTTTTTTTGGCTTTTCTTTTTGGTATTTTATGCCGCCGTAAACTACTTTTTCATCCTCATTTATTTGAGCAACATAATTTTTTATAAAATGATTATGAACAGGAATAGTATCAGCATCAAGAAAAAGTAAATTGTTGAATGTCGCTTTTTTGGCCAATAGATTTCTAATGGCGCTTCGGCCAATATTATTTTCTAATACTTCAAGACGACAATTTTTTAGGCTATTTATTTTGTGATTTTCAATTGTAAATAATTTTGAACCGTCATCAAAAACAAGAATTTCAAAATTAATTTCACATTCCAAACATTGTTTATGCAAGTCCAAAACCAATGGAACTACATTATAATTATAGGTAGGAATGAGTATAGAAAGCATTACACCGTTTTTTGAACTACTTCAAAAAGGCTGATATTCTCACATTTTAATGTTTTAGAAGGGAATTTCATCAATAATGCATAGTCGTGAGTAGCCATAATAACTGTTTTGCCGTTGGCATTAATTTTTTTTAAAACCTCAAGAACTTCAACACTGGTCTGAGGATCAAGATTTCCTGTTGGTTCGTCAGCAAGAATTATTTCGGGATTATTAAGCAAAGCACGAGCAATCGCCACGCGCTGTTGCTCACCGCCTGAAAGTTGATGAGGCATTTTATTCGCATATTCTTTCACGCCAACTTTTTCTAAAACTTCGTCAATTTTGTGCTGAATATCAATTTCATTTGTCCAACCCGTTGCTTTGAGTACAAAATGCAAATTGTCTTTTACATTTCGATCCGGCAATAACTGAAAGTCTTGGAAAACAAAACCTATTTTTCTTCTCAAATACGGAATGTCATCTTCTTTTAAGGTAGCCAAATCAAAATCCATTATTTGTCCTTCGCCTTCAGCCAAAGGCAAATCGGCATACAAGGCTTTCATAAAACTGCTTTTTCCTGTACCTGTTTTTCCAATAATATAAATAAATTCACCTTGTTTAACCTCAAGATTTACGTTTGATAAGATGATTCTTCCTCCTTGAGCGATGGTTACATTTTTTAAAGACAATACAGATTGTGACATAAGACAATTTTTTTTATTTGGTAAAAGTAGCAAGATAACGATTGTATTCAAAATAAATTCTGTGCTAATGCAAAAGATTTCAGAAATTCAAATCTTCATTTTCCAAATTGTTAAAAAAGATGTTTATAATAAAACCCAAAAGCATTTCGTTATACCCTTCAGAATACAATACATTTGACTACTTTAATAAAAAAACAATGCAAAAAATTTCAAGGCTCTTATTTCTACTTTTTTTTATAAGTCTTTCAACTATTTCAGCCCAAAAATCAGCAATTTATACTTCCGATTCGAAAGATTTTGACAAAGCAATTGCATTGTATAATGACAGTCAATATGCTTCGGCCCAGCTACTTTTCGAAAAAGTAAAATCGGCTGCAGCCAATGAAGAACTAAAATCCGATTGTTCTTTTTATATTGCCAATTGCGCTATTCGAACCAATCAAGCCAATGCCGATGTGTTGATGGAACGATTTGTTGTAGATTATCCCACCAGCAGAAAACAAAATCAAGCTTATGTTGGAGTGGCACATTATTATTTTGCTCAAGGCAATTATCCTCAAGCTTTGCAATGGTTCGAAAAAGTGGACGAGAATAATTTGAGTTACAGCGAGCGCGACCAATACAATTTTCAAAAAGGCTACAGTTTTTTTAGTTCCAAAAACAAAAAAGAAGCCACAACCTATTTGAATAAAGTGGTGAATTCTGCCGAATACGGTTCCCAAGCCAAGTATTATCTGGGATTTATGGCTTATGAAGGCGACGATTACAAACAAGCCACCAAGTATTTTGACGAGGTTTCAGGCGAAGAAAAATACAAGGAAAAATTGTCGTATTACCAAGCTGATATGAATTTCAAATTGGGGAATTTCCAAAAAGCAATTGATTTAGGTACAAAAGCAATGACAAAATCAAATGCTTTGGAACAATCGGAATTGAATAAAATCATTGGTGAAAGCTATTTCAATTTGAAACAATACGACAAATCCATTCCGTATTTGGCATTGTATAAAGGCAAAAAAGGAAAATGGAACAATACCGATTTTTACCAATTGGGTTATGCTTATTACAAGCAAAAGGATTATGAAAACGCCATTTCCCAATTTAATAAAATCATTGCGGGAAAGGATTTTGTGGCTCAAAATGCCTATTATCATTTGGGAGAAAGCTACTTGAACTTGGACAAAAAACAACAAGCTTTGAACGCTTTCAAGAATGCTTCCGAAATGGATTTTGACGCTGCCATTCAGGAAGACGCGAGTTTAAATTATGCCAAATTGAGTTACGAAATTGGGAATTCTTATCAAAGCACTCCAGCCGTTTTGATGGCTTTCATAAAAAAATATCCAAATAACGCCAACAAATCGGAGATTGAAAGATTGTTGATTGATTCCTATATTTCTTCCAAAAATTATAAGGAAGCCTTGATTTTGTTGGAAAAGAACAAATCGCCAGAAAATAAATTAGCTTACCAAAAAGTAACTTTTTATCGTGGATTGGAATTATTCACGGACGGGAAATATCAGGAAGCGGCAACATTATTTGAGAAATCTTTAGACCAACAAAAAGATGCCAAATTCACGGCTCGTGCCACATTCTGGAAAGGCGAAACCGAATATGTTTTGGACGATTTTAAAAATGCCGCATTGAGTTACAAACAATTTCAAGGTTTGGCTGCCGCCAAAGAATCGCCTGAATACAAAAATGTTAATTATAATATTGCCTATTCGTATTTCAAGTTGAAAGAATACGATCAAGCTGGGAATTATTTCCAAAACCAAATTGAAAATTCTAAGGAGGACAAAGTACGTTTTCACGATTCTTATTTGCGGTTGGCCGATTGCCGATTTGTGAGTTCAAAATATACCGCTGCTCTCGAAGCGTATAACAAGGTAATCGAATTGAAAAGTATAGACGCAGATTATGCCTATTTTCAAAAAGCCATTTGCTACGGATTTGTTTCTAAAAACGATAAAAAAATTGAGGAGCTCAATGCTTTTTTGAAATTATATCCAAAATCAGATTATCGTGATGATGCTTTTTTTGAACTTGGAAATACCTGTGTTGCAGAGAACAAACAAGACCTTGCCATAAAAACCTATGATCGTTTAAATGCCGAATTTGTAAAAGGTTCTTATACTTCGAAAGCAATTTTACGCCAAGGATTAGTGTATTATAATGCTGATAAAGACGAACAAGCCTTGGTAAAATTCAAGAAAGTAGCAGCCGATTTCCCAAAAACTCCCGAAGCTTTAGAAGCGGTTTCCACAGCAAGATTGATTTATGTGGATAACGGAAGAGTGGATGAATACGCCACTTGGGTTCGGACTCTGGATTTTGTTGCCGTGACCGATGCTGAATTGGATAACGACACTTACGAAGCTGCCGAAAAACAATATTTGCAAAACAATACCAAGCAAGCTATTTCAGGATTTAGCGGTTATGTTTCTAAGTTTCCAAATGGAATTCACTCCTTGAAAGCTAATTTCTACTTGGCTCAACTGTATTTTTCGGATGCACAAGAAACCAAATCAGTTCCTAATTATGAATACGTTATTGAACAGCCCCGAAGTGAATTTACGGAACAATCCTTGGCACGATTGGCGCAAATTTTCCTGAAGAATGACGATAAATCCAAAGCGATTGCTGCGCTAACTCGATTGGAAAACGAAGCGGATGTTTCACAAAACAAAACATTCGCCCAATCTAATTTGATGAAATCATACTACGAAAACAAGGATTATCCCAATTCTGTTGTTTATGCTGAGAAAGTTTTGGCTAACCCAAAAACGGATGATAACGTAAAAAGCGATGCTCAAATTATTATTGCGCGCGCTGCCATTCAAACAGGAGATGAAACCAAAGCACGTTCCGCTTACGCCAAATTGCAAACCATTGCCAAAGGAGAATTAGCCGCGGAAGCCTTGTATTATGATGCCTTTTTCAAAAATAAAGATGCGAAATTTGAAGCTTCGAATGTTGTAGTTCAAAAATTGGCCAAGAATTATTCCAGTTACAAATATTTTGGAGCCAAAGGTTTAATCTTGATGGCGAAAAATTTCTATGGATTGAAAGACAGTTTTCAAGCAACCTATATTTTGGAGAGTGTTATAAAAAACTTCACCGATTTCCCTGATGTGGTTTCAGAAGCTCAAACAGAATTGGATATAATCAAAAAAGAAGAAGCCAAAACAAATTCGTCGATAACTAATTAATTCAAAACGTTGTCACACTGAGCTTGTCGAAGTGCTTCACATCAAAATAAAAAATATGAAAATCAATTTCAAAAATATAATTTCCTTTGCCTTAGTTCTAATTGTCCAGGTTTCTTTTGCTCAAAAAAAGGATCCTAAGAAAGACGAAAACATTGGAACGGAAGTAGTAAATGTCGTGAAACCATATACGCCAACCATTTCAGATGCTTTCAAAGTTAGCGAAACTCCTGTCCTTGACGACGCTGAAAACACTAAAAAAGAAGTGATTAAATACAATATATTCTCTTTTCCGGTGGCTTCAACTTTTACGCCATCTAAAGGAAAAGCTGAAGGTGTCGAAAAAGAAAAACAAGCTAAATTATTTAATAATTATGCCACTATTGGAGGAGGAAATTATGGAGCTTTAAACGCCGAATTATTCGTCAATCAAGAGTTAGGAGCTAATGATTATGTGGGCGGAATGTTTCGTCATCTTTCTTCGCAAGGCGGCATAAAAGACGTGGAATTGGATGATTCTTTTTATGATACTTCGATTGATTTGACTTATGGAATTCGCGAAAAAGATTTATCTTGGAATGCAGATTTGGGCTTCAAAAACCAAATATACAATTGGTACGGTTTGCCAGCTGGTTTTGGAACCACATTAACGCCAATCGACAGAGCTAATTTAATTTACGGAATCAATCCACAGCAAAGCTACAACAACCTGTATTTAGGAAGTAAAATAGAACTTGAAGGGAGTATTTTAAGACAAGCAAGTGCGAAATTCAATCATTTTTCGGATGCTTTTGGTTCGTCGGAAAATAGATTTTATGTTAAGCCTTCTTTTGAGTTTAATATTAGTGATAAATTGATAAAAACGAATGTGATTTTCGATTATTTAAATGGAAATTTCGAAAAAAATTATTCGAATACCAACTCGATAAAATTTGGGTTTGCCAATTTTGGAATTGCGCCTAGTTTTGTGATGAATGAGGACGATTGGACTGTGAATATTGGTGTAGGTTTGTTTTATAGTTTGGATTTAGAAAATGACAATAACAAATTTTTAGTTTATCCACAGATTAATGCTTCGCTCAAAGTGGTTGGTGATTTGATGATTTTCTACACTGGAGCTGAAGGGAATTTAGAACAAAATACGTATTCGGATTTTGTGAATCAAAATCATTTTTTGTCGCCAACATTAGACATCAAGCCAACAGACAAACAATATGATGTTTTCGCCGGTTTAAAAGGGAAATTGACCAATACAGTCAGTTACAATCTTAGAGCTTCTTATTTAAATGAGAGAAATAAAGCATTATTTAAGAGTAATGATTACAACGAAGACAACACCAATGAAAATTATGCCTTTGGAAATTCCTTACAAGTGGTTTATGACGATACAAAAACCTTAAGCTTTTATGGCGAATTAAAAGCGGATATTTCGGAGGATGTGACTTTTGGTGTAGACGGAACTTTCAGCAGTTATACTAATGATATTCAAACTGAAGCTTGGAACTTACCAACCGTAAAATTAAATGCAAATGTTGATTTCAATATCACCGAAAAATGGTATGCCGGTGCAAAAGTATTCTTTGTGGGTGAACGAAAAGACCAAAAATTAAATACGGATATTGTTTATGTTATAGCTCCAAGCCCAATTACTCTAGGCAGTTATTTTGATGTGAATGCCCATTTGGGATACAAATACAACGACCAATTGTCAGGTTTTTTAAGAGCCAATAACATCACAAATAAAGGGTATCAAAAATGGCTGGATTATCCGGTTCAGGGGTTTCAGGTAGTTTTGGGAGCGAATTATAAATTTGATTTTTGAAGAAAATTAATCGCATAGAGAACAAATGTTTAAGTAAAGAAAAAGAAGATTTTATTTTTTTGGATTCATGTACTTTTGCGGTTAAATATATTTATTTAATTCAATTTTATAAAAATAACTTTGCGAACCTTGCGAAAAACTTTGCGTAATTTGCGGTTAAACTTTTCTAATGACTTTCAAACAAAATATACACCAACATTACCAGCAATTAGTTCAAGACAGAATTGATGTTTTCAAAGATATGATTGTGGCTTTGACTGAAGATTCAAAGAACGATGCCAAAGGTTCTGCTGGAGACAAACACGAAACGGCTTTGTCGATGATGCATATTGAACAAGAAAAACTTAATCATAAATTAAAGGAAGTACTGGCTCAAAAAGCTATTTTGGACAAAATTGATTCCACCACAATTGCCAAAACTATTATTGTGGGAAGTTTAGTCAAAGCCAATGGGATTTACCTTTATTTAAGTGCAGCACTTCCTAAAATTGCTGTTGACAGCGTTAATGTTATTGCTTTATCTCCTCAATCTCCTTTAGGGAATAAGTTGATGGGAATGGAAGTAAATTATACTTTCGAAATTAACACTACTAAATACACAATCGAAGAAGTTTTATAATTGAGTTTTTCAAACAATTTATTAAGGTTCAATTTTTTTCTAGATTTTTCCTTTATATTAGCACAGCTAAACTGTTTTTTATGAAACGTCTTATTCTGTTTTTTTCTTTAATCTTATTAATTTCTTGTAACCAGAAAAATAAAATTGCTGTTGATACAATTATTTTGGATGCTACTATTTACACGGTAAACAACTCATTCGACAAGGCTTCGGCAATGGCTGTCAAGGACGGAAAAATAGTTGCAATTGGTTCGAACGACGAAATTTCAAATAAGTTTGAGTCTAAAAACACGATTGAAGCAAAAGGTAAATTTATATATCCGGGTTTATTTGATGCACATTGTCATTTTTATGGTTATGGTTTAGGACTACAAGAAGTTGACTTACGAGGAACCAAAAGCATGGACGAAGTAATTGCACGTATCAAGACTTTCCAAAAAGCAAAAAACCTTAATTTTATTGTTGGAAACGGATGGGATCAAAATGATTGGGAGATAAAAGAATTCCCCACAAAAGCTATTTTAGATAAAAATTTTCCAAATTTTCCAGTAGTTCTTAGCAGGGTTGACGGCCACGCGATGATTGTCAACAGCAAAGCATTGGCATTGGCCAAAATAACAAAATCGACAAAAGCGACCGGCGGTCAAATTGAAATTTTAAATGGGGAACCAACCGGTATTTTAATTGATAATCCAATGGATTTAATTTATAAAATAATTCCAAAGCCCAATCGCAAAACTCAAATTTCGGCACTTTTGGACGCTGAGAAAGTAATGTTCGATTATGGATTAACCACCATAAACGATGCAGGTTTAGATCATGATGTAATTAATTTGATAGACAGTTTGCAAAAAGCAAAAAGGATGAAAATCAATGTATACGCAATGATTACTGCCAGTCAAAAGAATATTGATTTGTTTCTTAAGAAAGGAATTTATAAAACAGATAATTTGGATGTGCGTTCATTCAAAATGTATGGAGATGGAGCTTTAGGATCTCGTGGCGCTTGTTTGCACAAAGAGTATTCTGATATGCCAAAACAGTTTGGCGCCTTGCTTTCTCCAATATCAGAATTGAAAGCTATTGCAAAGCAAATTGCGGAATCTCCATTTCAATTGAATTCGCACGCTATTGGGGATTCGGCCAATACCGTTTTGTTAAAAATATACAAAGAGGTTTTAACCGGTAAAAAAGACCGAAGATGGAAAATCGAACACGCCCAAGTTTTGCAAGAAGCTGATTTTGATTATTTCAAATTAGGGATTATACCTTCGGTTCAACCTACGCACGCCACTTCGGATATGTATTGGGCTGGAGATAGACTTGGAAAAGAGCGAATTAAAAATGCTTATGCTTATAAAAAACTACTGCAAAAAGCTGGAATTGTAGCTTTAGGGACCGATTTTCCGGTGGAAGAAGTGAATCCAATGTTAACTTTTCACGCTGCCGTTTCCAGAAAAGACAGTAAAGGATTTCCTCAAGATGGTTTCCAAATGGAAAATGCTTTGACTAGAGAAGAAACGCTAAAAGGAATGACCATTTGGGCAGCGTTTTCTAATTTTGAAGAAAAGGAAAAAGGCAGTCTGGAAGTTGGAAAATGGGCCGATTTTGTTATTTATGACCAAGACTTAATGAAAATGGACGAGAAAAAAATTCCTTTCATAAAACCGTCGCAAACCTTTTTAAAAGGGAATCGAGTGAAGCAGAACTTTTAAAAATTAAAATTATAATTTTAAACTGCATTCACTTTATAAATATGTTTTTAGTTATTTTTTAAATCTGCATTCTCAATCCAACTTTAATGTCTTTTTAAAGAGAAAACTTAAATAATTAACGTAATTGCATTTTTTTGTAACAATTTTTGATTTTTATGCAACTGAAATCATTAAAAAAATCGAGTTTCCCTAGTAAAACTTTCGTAATTTTGCCGACTTAAAAGTTTGACTATAAAACTAAATAGATTATGAGCAAAACAATGACAGTCGACATCTTGTCGAGTATTAAAGGAGCACAGCCATCAGAGTCCGTGAACCAATTATTTGAAGTAATTAAGAATGCACAACCATCAAATAATAATTCCTTAAATAATGTCAATCATAATTGTGTGTCTGTAAGTGATTTAAGAGAAGATATTGTGATAGAGAGTTCGGCTATGGAGAAACAACTCATTATAGAAAATTTCCCGAATAAGAAAAATGGTTTTTTAGTTGTTGCTAAAGTTATAGAAGGATAAAATGGATTCTCAAATAAAAAAAATACACCAACAATTGGTGTCAAAACAAATAACTTGCACCGCTTTGGTACAAGAAAAATTAGATTTACTTAAACAAAATACATATAACTCTGTAAATTCATTGTTGGATACTTTGGCGCTAAATTTGGCTGCTAAAGTAGATGCTAAAATTGCAAACGGAGAAACCATAGGTTTGCTAGAAGGAATACCTTTTGGAATTAAAGATGTGTATATGTTACAAGGAACTTATGCTACTGCAAGTTCTGATTTGTTAAAAAACTATAAATCACCTTACACGGCTACTGCAATTCAAAAATTATTGGATGCAGGCGCTATTCCATTGGTAAAAGAAAACTGTGATAGTTTTGGTCACGGATCTTCCAGTGAAAACACCATTTTTGGAGCTGTAAAAAACGCTATCGATCCAACATTAGTTGCAGGAGGTTCAAGCGGAGGATCTGCGGTTAATGTTGCTAAAGAATATACTGCGTTTTCTATTGGTGGAGATACTGGAGGTTCTATTCGTCAGCCTGCTGGGTACAATCATATTTATGGTTTTAAACCAACTTACGGAAGAATTTCGCGATTTGGATTGATGGCTTATGCATCTTCAACAGATTGTGTTGGTCCTTTGGCTAAATCAATTGAAGATCTTCGAATTGTGTTAAATGTAATGAGCGGAAAAGATCCAAAAGATCAAACTTCAATCCCCTCAACAGAAATTAGTGAAGAGGCGATTGCAACTTCTGCAGTAAAAACAATTGGTTATTTTAAAAATTTTATCGAAAGTGATGCTATCGATGCCAAAATAAAAGCTGATTTCTTGGCAACTATAGATAAGTTGAAAGCTAAAGGAATTGCAGTAAAAGAATTAGATTTCTTTAAATCGGATATTTTAGTTTCAACTTATTATACGCTGGCAATGGCTGAAACGGCTTCTAATTTATCTCGTTTAGACGGTACCAATTACGGAAACCGAATTGAAGCAGAGAATTTAATTGAAACCTATGCGGTTACTCGTTCGGAGAATTTTTCGGAAGAAACAAAACGTAGAATCGTAGGAGGGAACCAAGTGTTGTCACAAGGTTTTTCAGATGAAATATATTTAAAAGGATTGGCTTTACGAGATCAAATTTCTGAAAACTTCAGTAAAGATTTTAAGGAAGTTGATATTATTTTATCGCCAGTTACACCAAGCACTCCGCCTAAAATTGGAGACAGTTTAAAAGATCCTTTGGCGATGTATTTATCCGATGCTTACACAGTTGGTTTTAGTTTGGGACAATTGCCAACTTTAACCGTGCCACAAGGAACAAGCACCGGACTGCAAATAACTGCAGCAAAAAATAATGATGAATTAGTGTTGAAGTTCGCAAACTTCTTAAAAGATACAATATAATGGAATTGGAGCAATTAACTGCGGCGATAAAAGCCCACGATTTAGAATTGGTAATTGGACTGGAAACTCACGTTCGATTGAATACCAAAACCAAGTTGTTTTGTTCTTGTCCAAATCAAGAAATAGAAACACCGAATGAAAATATATGTTCAGTTTGTACAGGACAAATGGGCGTTTTACCCGCATTAAATAAAGAAGCAATTGTAAAGGCTATTTATTTTGGAAAAGCCGTGGGTTCGTCATTCAGTAATGAAATTATCTCTTGGGATAGAAAACATTACGAATATCCGGACAATCCCAAAAATATTCAAATAACGCAATTTCACAATCCGATAATTCCTGACGGACAAGTATCTTGTTATCGAAATGACGGTTCTCAATTTACTGTAAATTTAACACAAGTTCATATAGAAGAAGATGCTGCAAAGTTGATGCACGAAAAGAAGATTTCTTTAGTCGATTTTAATAAAGCTGGTGTACCATTAATTGAAATTGTTACGGATCCTTGTATTAGAAATATTGAAGACGCTTCAACTTACGCGCAATACATTCAACGAATTGTTCAAAACTTGGGAATCTCTGAAGCGAATTTGGAGAAAGGAGAATTTAAATCGGATGTTTCTGTGTCTTTACGCAAAAAACATCATTACGAATTAAATCCAAGAACGGAAATCAAAAACTTGAATTCATTTAAGTTTATGGTCGAAGCTTTGAAAGAGGAAGTGGAGAAACAATTCAATTATTTTATTGAGCACAAAGAGTTTAGACCGGATCAAACTACGGTTTTATGGGATGCTGATTTGAAGCAAACCAAAGTAATGCGTAAAAAAGAATTCGAAGCGGATTATCGTTTTATTTCGGAACCAGATTTGCCTTTTGTAAATATAAAAGCTGAAATTGAAGCGATTAAAGTCGATACCAGCGCATTACCTTATGCTGTTGAATCTATTTTAATTAACGGTGGTGTATTGCCACAAGATGCTAAATTTTTCACAGCTGATAAGTTGCGTTCGCAAATATTTATAACTATAAATAAAGAAATTAAAGACCCTTCTTTTGTTGCTAAAACATTGGCTAACAATATAAAGGCTGAGGATTATGCTAAAATCAATAATATTGATCACTTAATAGAAATTTTCAAATTATTTAAAGCGGAGAAAATCACAGCGGTTCTAGTTCAAAATGGAATTACAGGTTATCTAAAAGATCGAACTTTTGATTACAATAAGTATTTTGAAGAAAATACCATTTCGGAAGATAAAGTACAAGAAGTTATTGCTAAAGTAATTTCAGAAAATGAGGCTGTTGCCAATGATATTAAAGCCGGAGACCAAGGGAAAGCTGGTATTTTAGTGGGTAAGGTTTTGACTATTATTGGAAAAGGGGCCAATGGAAAAGTAATTCGCCAAATTATTTTAGATACATTAGGAGCTGCTGCTGTTTTAGAAAATAAGCAATCATTTGAAAAGGTTTCCACAGAAACAATTGTTGAGAATAAAGAAATTCAAGAAGAATCACTTCCTGAAATTCCTATTATTATAAAAGACACTTATAGAACGCATAAAATTTCACAATTATCAGAAGAAAGCATCCAAGAAGAAGTGATGTTGTCCGGCTGGGTTGCCAGTGTTCGGGATCACGGTGAATTAATGTTTATCGATTTGCGTGATTCAAGTTACGAGATTTTTCAGGTACGAATTAGTAGAGAATCATTTCCTAATATTGACGAGTTAGTGAAATTGAAACCAGAATCTGTTATTTCAGTTACAGGTATTGTTGTTGGACGTAACGAAGATGATTATAATACAGGTCTACGTACCGGTAAAATTGAATTGGAAACTTCAGTATTGGAGATTTTAAACTTATCGAAAACATTGCCTTTTGAAATCAAAAGAGCGGCTAAAACAAATGAAGCAATTCGTTTTCAATACAAGTTCTTGGATCACAGAAATGAAGAGGTAAGAAGAGCTATTGTAAATCGTCATAAAGTAATCAAGTTATTGCGTGACATTTTAGACGAAGAAGAATTTTTAGAAATAGAAACGCCAATTTTAAGTGCAGGAACCGATGAAGGGGCACGCGAATTTATTGTGCCTACTCGTAAAGGATCGGGTTTATTTTATACGCTTCCACAAGCGCCACAACAGTTCAAACAGATGTTGATGGTGAGTGGTTATGAAAAGTATTTCCAAATTGCACGTTGTTTTAGGGATGAGGATTCTCGTGGCGATCGTCAACCAGAATTTACGCAATTGGATATGGAAATGGCTTATGCCAGTATGCAGCAAATTATAGATTTAAACACCAAAATGTTTAATGAAGTAGTGAAGAAAATATATGGTAACAAGTGGATTTTGCGTCCATTTGAAATCATTACCTACAAAGATGCAATGGATTTCTACGGTTGTGACAGACCGGATTTGCGTTACGGCTTAAAAATGCAAGACATCACCAGCATTGTAAAAGAAACTACTTTCCAAGTATTTAGTAAACCTATTGAAGAGGGTGGGATTGTAAAATGTATCAAAGTTTCGGCTGCAGCCCAAGGAAACAAACGTATGTCTAAAGGTCAAATCGAAAACCTTACCGCTATTGCTCAACAGAACGGTTTAGGTGGATTGGCTTATATTATTGTAAATGAAGACGAATTGCAATCGCCAATTATTAAGTTTTTAGGTGAAGATATTGCAGCAGGAATTATAAAAGCTACAAATGCACAAGTTGGGGATATTGTATTCTTTTCAGCAGCAGATTATGCAACCGCTAACAAAGCTTTGGATGCTGTTCGTCAGGAAATGGGTAAAATATTGCACTTAATTAATCCGAAGGAATTACGTCCGGCTTGGGTTATTGATTTTCCAATGTTTGAAAGAACGGATGAAGGAAGATGGACATTTACACACAATCCTTTTTCGATGCCGGCCATTTATGATTTGCAAAAGCATATGAAAGGGGATGACAATGAAATTGGAACTATTATAGCACAGCAATACGACATCATCTTAAACGGTTACGAAATCGGCGGAGGATCTGTCCGTGCACATAAATCTGAAATTCTGGAAGCTACTTATAGAAATATGGGTTACAATAAAGAAGAAATGATAAAAAGCGTAGGAACGATGTATAAAGCCTTTCAATTCGGCGCACCACCACACGGAGGAATTGCTTGGGGAATTGACCGTTTGATGATGATTTTGGAGAAAAAAGCATCTATAAGAGAAGTAATGGCTTTTCCAAAAACCGGATCCAGCGAAGATTTATTATTTGGCGCACCATCGCTTTTATCGGATAAAAAGGTAGAAGAAATGAATGTGAGGATTATGAGATAATTGTATTTAATATTCTTTAACCAATCAAAAAAAGCGGATTTATATTTTTCAATGTAAATCCGCTTTTTTTTATTCGAAATTGACACTCATTTGTTAATAACTTAACGACTTAACTCTTGATTTTACCCTTAAATTCTTTCGTATTTTTATATATTTGCGTGTTATACAAAAAATACATTTTTAGAGTAAATTTATATGAGCGACGAAATTAAGAAGAACAATTATTCAGCAGATAGTATTCAGGCATTAGAAGGAATGGAGCACGTAAGAATGCGTCCTTCAATGTATATTGGAGATGTAGGTGTTCGTGGGCTACATCATTTAGTTTATGAGGTTGTCGACAACTCCATTGATGAAGCGATGGGAGGTCATTGTGACACTATTAGAGTGGATATTAATGAGGATGGATCTGTTTCTGTTGAAGACAACGGACGTGGTATTCCAGTTGATATGCACAAGAAAGAAGGTGTTTCCGCACTTGAAGTTGTAATGACTAAAATTGGTGCTGGAGGTAAATTTGACAAAGATTCCTATAAAGTTTCTGGAGGATTGCACGGTGTTGGTGTTTCTGTGGTAAATGCTTTGTCCAAACATTTGAGAGCAACAGTTCACAGAGACGGAAAAGTGTATGAGCAAGAATATGAAAGAGGAAAATCTCTTTATCCTGTAAAGCAAATTGGAGAAACAACCAAAAGAGGAACAATCGTTACTTTTTATCCAGATCCAATCATTTTCACACAAACTGTCGAGTTTACATACGATACTTTATCGTCTAGAATGCGTGAATTGTCCTATTTAAATAAAGGAATTACAATTACTTTCACTGACAAAAGAGAAGTGGATAAAGACGGAAATTTTGTTTCAGAAATTTTCCATTCGGATGAAGGTTTGAAAGAATATGTTCGTTATTTGGACGCCAACAGAGAGCCAATTATTTCTCACGTTATTTCAATGAACTCTGAAAAAGGAGAAATTCCAGTTGAGGTTGCCTTGATTTACAATACTAGTTATACCGAGAATATTTTTGCTTACGTAAATAATATCAACACTCACGAGGGAGGAACGCACTTACAAGGTTTTCGAACTGGTTTAACCAGAGCTTTGAAGAAATATGCCGATGCCTCTGGAATGTTGGACAAACTGAAATTCGAAATTGCCGGAGATGACTTCCGAGAAGGACTTACAGCTATTATTTCGGTAAAAGTTTCAGAGCCACAATTCGAAGGTCAAACTAAAACAAAATTAGGAAATAGAGAAGTTGTTGCACCGGTAAGTCAAGCGGTGAGCGAAATGATCGAAAATTATTTGGAAGAAAATCCAAATGATGCTCGAATCATAGTTCAAAAAGTGATCCTTGCTGCTCAAGCTCGTCACGCTGCTAAAAAAGCGCGTGAAATGGTACAACGCAAAACCGTAATGGGTGGTGGCGGATTACCAGGAAAACTTTCTGATTGTTCTGAACAAGATCCATCAAAATGCGAAGTATATCTTGTCGAGGGAGATTCGGCTGGTGGAACAGCAAAACAAGGTCGTGATAGAGCATTTCAAGCTATTTTGCCATTGCGTGGTAAGATTTTGAATGTGGAAAAAGCGATGCATCACAAAGTTTTTGAAAATGAAGAAATCCGAAATATATTTACTGCACTAGGAGTAACCATTGGAACAGAAGAAGATAGTAAGGCTTTGAATATTTCAAAATTGCGTTACCATAAAGTAATTATTATGTGTGATGCCGATGTCGATGGTAGTCACATTTCTACTTTGATTTTGACATTCTTCTTCCGTTTTATGAAAGAATTGATTGAAGAAGGACACGTATATATTGCAGCTCCACCTTTATATTTGGTTAAAAAAGGAAATAAAAAAGAATATGCCTGGACAGAAGATCAACGCGATGTAGCCAATGCAAAAATGGGCGGAAGTGCTGCTATTCAACGTTACAAAGGTCTTGGAGAGATGAATGCGGAGCAATTATGGGAAACTACAATGAATCCAAGTTTTAGAACTTTACGTCAAGTAAATATTGACAGTCTTGCCGAAGCAGACCGTGTTTTCTCTATGTTAATGGGAGATGAGGTTCCGCCAAGAAGAGAATTTATTGAGAAAAATGCAGTTTATGCTAACATTGACGCATAATTTTTTTCAGAATCAAATTAAACAACAAACTATAAAATAAATTAAATGAAAGTTACAATTGTAGGAGCAGGAAATGTGGGAGCATCTTGCGCAGATTCAATTTCGTATAGAGGAATTGCCAGTGAAGTAGTATTATTAGATATTAGAGAAGGTTTTGCAGAAGGAAAAGCAATGGATATTTCTCAATGTGCCACAAATACAGGTTTTAATACTAAAGTTTCAGGTATTACAAATGATTATTCAAAAACAGCCAATAGCGATGTAGTGGTAATTACTTCTGGAATTCCAAGAAAACCAGGAATGACACGTGAAGAATTGATAGGTATTAATGCAGGAATTGTAAAATCGGTTGCTGATAATGTATTAACTCATTCGCCAAACGCCATCATTGTTGTGGTTTCAAACCCTATGGATACAATGACTTATTTGACATTGAAAGCTACAGGTTTACCAAAAAACAGAGTAATCGGAATGGGCGGAGCATTGGATAGTTCTCGTTTTAGATATTATTTATCAAAAGCATTAGACAAACCATCAAATGATATTTCTGCTATGGTTATTGGTGGTCACGGGGATACGACTATGATTCCGTTGACAAGATTGGCTTCTTATAATGGCATTCCGGTTTCTGAATTTTTATCAGAAGAAGAATTGGCTAAAGTTGCTGCTGCAACTATGGTTGGTGGAGCTACACTTACAGGTTTATTGGGAACTTCAGCTTGGTATGCACCAGGAGCATCTGTTGCTTATTTAGTAGATAGCATCTTGAATGACCAAAAGAAAATGATTGCTTGCTCAGTAATGTTAGACGGTGAATACGGACAAAGTGATATTTGTATTGGTGTTCCTTGTATTATTGGTAAAAACGGAATCGAACAAATTCTAGATATCAAACTAAGCGATGCTGAAAAAGCGGCTTTCGCCAAAAGTGCGGATGCTGTCAGAAATATGAATGGCGACCTAAACTCTATATTAGCATAAGAATTTTGGGTAAAAAATGAAAAGACTGCACTTTTGCAGTCTTTTTTTTGATATTAATCAATAAATATATTGGTTAATCTTTACGTTAATTATATATTTGCTCGGTCAAAAAAATATGATTTAATTCAGAATGGTTTATTTTAGAATTAAAATAGATTTTAGGGCTTATTTTATAAGGGTTGATACCAAAAAAACACATACAATAAATAATTAATTTTTAGTAATAATGCAGAATAAAGGACTTATTAAATTTTTCGCAATTCTATTTGCATTGGTAAGCATTTACCAACTTTCTTTCACTTTCGTATCAAGCAAAATCAAAAGCGATGCTAAAACATTTGCTAATGGAAATCCTGAAAAAGAATTAAAATATTTGGATTCCATTGGAAAAGAAAAAGTGTTTAATCTTGGGTTTACTAATTTTACTTTCAACGAAGTAAAAGACAAACAAATCAATAAAGGTCTTGACTTAGAAGGTGGTATCAATGTGATATTGCAAATCTCGGTAAAAGATGTTTTAAAAGGATTAGCCAATAATTCTAAAAACCCGGTTTTCAATAAATCATTGGCTGATGCAACTGCAAATATGCAGGGAAATAAAACATACATTGATAAGTTTTTTGAAGCTTTTGAAGCCAATTCAAAAGGAACAGTAAAACTTGCTTCTCCTGATATTTTTGCAAACAGAACTTTGCAAGGAGAAATCGATTTTAAAATGACGGACAATGAAGCTCAAAAAGTCATCAGACGAAAAGTTGATGAATCAGTAGATAGTGCTTTTGGAGTATTAAGAAAGCGTATAGACAAATTTGGTGTAACTCAACCTAACATTCAAAAATTAGGAGAAACAGGAAGAATTCTTGTAGAACTTCCTGGTGCAAAAGATGTTGACAGAATTAAAAAATTATTGCAAAGTACTGCTCAGTTAGAGTTTTGGGAAACGTATAAAATTGAAGAAATAGGTAATTTCTTAATGGCTGCGAATGAGGCATTGAAAAAAACCGAAATCAAAACTACCGAAGTTAAAGCGGTTGCTAAAGATACTTTGAGTGCTTTATTAACTGATAAAAAAGATTCAGTTGATACCAAAAAAGGAAATAATCCTATTCTTGATAAAATTATTCAACAAGGTGGCGGACCAGTTTTGGGTATGTTTTCGCCAAAAGATACTGCCGCTGTTGGAGGATATTTACGAAGAGCAGATATTCGAGCATTATTGGCACCAGATCAGTTTTACGCAAAATTTGTTTGGGGAAAACCAACAGTTCTAACCGATGATAAAGGAAAAGAAACTGATGCTGTAGAATTGTATGCATTAAAAGGCAACAGAGACAATGTGGCATCAATGGGTGGTGGTGTTGTAACTGATGCGAAAGATACTTTTGATCAATCAGGAAAACCAGCAGTTTCTATGCAAATGAATGGTCAGGGAGCAAAAGCTTGGGAAGAATTAACAGGAAGAGCTTATACTCAAAAAAGCAGCATTGCAATTGTATTAGATAATATTGTATATTCTGCACCAGGTGTTTCTAGTGGTCCAATTTCAGGTGGTAGATCAGAAATTTCAGGAAATTTTGAAATTGCCGAAACTAAAGATTTAGCCAACGTTCTTAGAGCTGGTAAACTTCCGGCTGCTGCTGACATTATTCAATCAGATGTAGTAGGTCCATCATTGGGTCAAGAAGCAATTGATAATGGAACTAATTCTGCACTTTTGGGATTGCTATTAGTGTCTCTTTGGATGATGGTATATTATGGAAGAGCGGGTTGGTATGCTAATATCGCTTTGGCTGTCAACTTATTATTCTTATTTGGAATCTTAGCCAGTTTAGGAGCTGTACTTACACTTCCTGGTATTGCTGGTATTGTTTTGACAATGGGAACTGCGGTAGATGCGAATATCATTATTTATGAAAGAGCAAAAGAAGAATTGCGTACGGGTAAAACATTGGATGAAGCTGTTATAGCTTCGTATAGTTGGAAAGGAGCAATGCGTTCTATTGTAGATGCGAACGTTACTCACATCTTAACCGGTGCTGTATTATTTATTTTTGGTTCAGGACCAATCAAAGGATTTGCAACTACTTTATTAATTGGTATCATAACCTCTTTGTTTACTTCAATCTTCATTGCAAGAATCTTTATTGATAAAAGAATTCAACAAGGCGGAAAATTATCATTCGTTACTAATTTTTCTAAAAATTTCTTTACAAATTTCCACTTTGATTTCTTGAAAATTAAAAAATGGACGTATGCTTTCTCAGCAATTGTAACTATTGTAAGTATTTATTCATTAGCGACAAATGGTTTAGATCAAGGGGTTGACTTTGTTGGAGGAAGAACTTTTCAAATCCGATTTGAAAAACCAGTAGAAGTAGAAGGTGTAAAAGCAGAATTAGCTAAAGTTTTTGATGGAAGTGCCGAAGTTAAAATTATTGGTAACAACAATCAATTAAAAATAACTACAAAATATAAAGTTGCAGAACACGGAAGTGAAGCTGATGAAGAAGTAAACAAATTATTATATGATAATTTGAAAAAGCATTACACTGCTGGCTTGACTTATGATAGATTTGTAAATGCTTACGATGGTAAAAACCTAGGTATATTGCAAGCCTCAAAAGTGGGACCAACAGTTGCTGAAGATATCAAAAACAATGCATATTGGGCAGTTCTTGGAGCTATGCTTATTGTTGGATTATATTTGGTTATCAGTTTTAGAAAATGGCAATATAGTTTGGGTGCGATTGCAGCTGTAGTTCACGACGTAATATTTGTATTAGGAATTTACTCATTGTGTTACAAATTTATGCCTTTCGGAATGGAGATTGACCAGCATTTCATTGCAGCGATTCTTACCGTTATCGGATATTCAATGAATGATACTGTAATTGTATTTGACAGGGTTCGTGAATTTTTAGGAGGTAAAAAAGCCAAAGGAAATTTCAATAGCATTGTAAATCAATCCATTAATAGTACAATGTCAAGAACCATCAATACCTCATTAACTATGATTTTGGTGTTATTGATTATGTTTATTTTTGGTGGAGATTCAATTCGAGGATTTATCTTCGCAATGCTTATTGGTATTATAGTAGGAACTTATTCTTCGTTATTCATTGCAACACCAGTTTTGTGTGATACAATGTCTGAAGAAGAACATCTTAGAATTGAAAAAGAACACAATACTTAGGTTTAAAATTTTATAATTATTGAAAAGACTCGAATTTTATTCGGGTCTTTTTTTTGTAATAAAGTGTTTAGTTTTCGACTAATATTTTGCCGTAAAACTCAATAAATTATAGAATTAGTTTTGTTCAAAAGCCAAATTTTATATATTTACTGAATATTGCTGTTGATTCCCCAAATTTCAAACAGCCTAAAACCTATAATTATGAAAAAATATTTGAAGTCATTCGTCTGTCTTTTATTGATTTCTGCCTTTTCGAATACAGTTGTTTTTGCTCAAAATTTGCTAACGAACGGAGATTTTGAATCAGGTGGGAGTGGTACTGGTTTTATTGTAAATAATACTGGTTATAGTTCTGTGAGTAGTACAGGTGTGAGTGTTCCGGGTAATTATTCCTACGTGACCGATCCAAGTTTAATGAATTCTTCATTTATTTAAGGAGATACTATTTTTATGAACCTAAATCGGGTTACCT
Organism: Flavobacterium psychrophilum; assembly: GCA_945860385.1. Classification (GTDB taxonomy): domain Bacteria; phylum Bacteroidota; class Bacteroidia; order Flavobacteriales; family Flavobacteriaceae; genus Flavobacterium; species Flavobacterium psychrophilum_K. The sequence goes on along the minus strand of CAMAQD010000012.1, from coordinate 29,895 downwards.
TACCTTATTTTAAGGTTCACCAAACTTTTCAAAAAATAAATAAAATGGTTAGATATCTTATAGTATTATTTTTAATCTTATTAACGAATTTTTCCTTTAGCCAGAGGACGGTTATTTTGACTCAAACACAAAATGATGCTATAAAAGGGATTGATAGAAAAGCTTGGGCTGGTATAGGTAATACAGGTCCACTCAGCGATGGTTATGCTAATGACTTTACATTACCGGCAAGAATAAATCCTTGTGAAAAAATTACAAATGTAAAAGTGGATGTAATATTTTCAGGCTATACAAAAGCTGGTCCTTGCCCTCATTTCAACACTTATTTCAATCTATTTTATGGATGCACTACATACGCTGGCGGTGCAACGTGTCCGATAGCTAATGTGATTTCAGAAACTCCTCACCCCGCCAACACAAATCCTGCAACGCGTAATTTTGCTATGGCAGGTTTTTTTGATTTTGGAGGAAATTTAAGTGTAGACATAATAGCTGTTTCTAATCCTGGTTGCAATCCTGTGATTAATGGCCAGATAACTCATCAATATACAACGACTGTTACAGTTACAATTGGGGAGGATCTACCTACGACACCAACGTTTACACAAGTAGCACCGATTTGTAGTGGTGGCAGTTTATCGGCATTACCAACAACTTCCAATAATAACATAAGTGGAACATGGGCTCCTGCATTAGATAATACGGCAACAACAACTTACACGTTTACACCAAATTCAGATGAATGTGCAACAAGTACAACGATGACTATTGTTGTTAATTCTGTAAAATTAGTAATTACAGATCCTGCACCTGTTTGCGCACCATCAATAGTAAATCTTACTTTACCTGCCGTAACAGCAGGAAGTGATAGTGGAACTTTGACATACTGGACTGATGCTGCAGCAACTACACCATTAGTTAATCCTAATGCGGTTTCAGTTAGCAATACTTATTATATAAAGAATACGGCTTCTGGTTGTTTTACCATCCGTCCAGTGGTAGCAACTATTGGTTTAAATACACTTTCCCCACCAATTGTAACAACCCCAATATATTTATGTCAAAATAGTCCAGGTGTTCCATTGACAGCAACAGTATCAGTGGGTTCAACATTATTGTGGTATGGGACAAATTCAACTGGAGGCACTGGTTCAGCGACTCCACCAACACCATCAACAACAACTGTTGGAGCTACAACTTATTATGTAAGTCAAACTGATGGTGTTTGTGAAAGTTCTCGTTCTGCAATTGTTGTTAATGTAGTTGCTGATAATGGAACTGTGAATAAACCTTTAGTCTGCGATCCTTCACAAATCTTACCTCCGGATAAAAATTCTTCTGTATTTTTTGATTGGGGAAATGTTCCAGGGAATCCAAATGCTTATAATGTTTCGTACTCGATTCAAGGTGGTCCAGTAATAACTGGGAGTACAGGAAATTCCCATTGGCAAGTATTTGGGATGTTACCGGGACAATCTGCTACATTAACAATGACGCATGCTACACTTCCGTGTATACCTGCCCAAACTATAACTTGTAAAGTACCTTGTGTAACAACCATAACGCCTACATTTAATCCAATTGCTCCTTTTTGTACAGGAACAACCCCAGTTCCATTATTGCCACCATCTTCAATTGAAGGTATAACTGGAACTTGGAGTCCTGCAACAATAAACAATACCACAAGCGGAAGTTATGTTTTTACCCCAGACCCAATATTATTTCCCTGTGCTTTGATACCACCTCCATTATCGGTAACTGTTACACCGTTAGTGATTCCTGCTTTTTCAAGTATTCCAACTTTTGTTTGTCAAGGAGCGATAGCTCCAAATTTACCTCCAAGCTCTTCCAATAGTACTCTAATAACGGGAACTTGGAGCCCGACAACAGTAAACACGGCTGTTTTAGGAACTTTCCCTTATACATTTACTCCAAATCCTGGTCAGTGTACTTCAGCAACACCAACAATAGTTTCAATTAGAATTGATCCTGTATTGACGCCAATATTTAATCCGATTACCCCAATATGCTCTGGTGCAGCTTTGGCAGCATTACCGACAATATCAACGAATGGGATTACTGGAACTTGGTCTCCAGCCTTGAATAATACTGCGACTACTTTATATACTTTTACGCCAACTTCTGGGCAATGTGCTGCAACAGCAACATTAACCATTGTTGTGAATCCGAATATTTTACCAACATTTACTCCAGTTCCTGCTATTTGTGCTAGTGGAGTTTTGTTGGCATTACCTACCACTTCGTTGAATGGTTATACGGGTACTTGGACGCCAGCAATAAATAACGCGGCAACAACAACTTATACTTTTACGCCAACTATTGGACAATGTGCTACAACGACAACGATGACAATTACGGTAAATCTAAATATAACTCCACTTTTTACTCCAGTTCCTGCTGTTTGTTCAGGTGCAATAATGCCACCATTGCCAACAATTTCCACTAATGGAATTACAGGAACTTGGGCGCCAGCCTTGAACAATTTGGCTACAACTACTTATACTTTCACTCCAACAGCAGGACTATGTGCAACATTTACAACTTTGACTATTTCGGTGAATCCTATTATAGTTCCTAATTTTGCACCTATTCCTAATGTTTGTTCTGGGTCAACGGCACCAATTTTGGCAACCACATCTCCAAGCGGTATAGTTGGAACTTGGTCTCCAGCTATAATTAGCAATACTACGAATGGAAGCTATGTTTTTACTCCTGCAGCAGGCCAATGTTCAGTTACACAGACATTGAATGTGGTAGTAACACCCAAAGTGGTAACTAATTTTGCAACCATTCCAGCGTTTTGTTCAGGAACTATTGCTCCAATATTAGCAACTACTTCGCCAAATGGAGTTACTGGAACTTGGTCACCGTCAACTATTAGCAATACAACAAGTGGTAGTTATATTTTTACTCCCAATGGTACAGAATGTGCCACAAACCAGACGTTGAATGTTGTTGTGAACCCAAATATAACACCTGATTTCGAAGATTTATCAATCTGTTCCGGAACTGTTACTCCGATTCTGGCCACTACTTCACCAAATGGAATTACGGGAACTTGGCTTCCTTCAACAATAAACAATACAACAAGTGGTGCTTATGTATTTACTCCAAATGCACCGCAATGTGCTACATCAAAAACTATTAATGTGACTGTAAATCCATCCAATACCTTGGTTAGTATTAGTTGGACTGTTACGGATGCTTTTTCCAAAAATCAAATAGTTATCATTACAGCAACTTCTGCCGGAAATTATTTGTATCAAATGGATGCTGGTCCATTTCAAACAAGTCCTTTATTTGAAAATGTTGCTTCAGGATTGCATTCCATAACCGTTATTGATGCAAATGGTTGCAGCACTCCAATTACAGATAACAATGTTTTGGTTATTGGTTATCCAAAATATTTTACTCCAAATGGTGATACATACAACGATAATTGGAATATTTCGGGGCTCAGCGCTCAGTTGAATTGTAGAATATACATATTTGACCGTTATGGTAAATTACTGAAAGATATTAGTCCAAATGAACTTGGATGGGACGGAACTTATATTGGTCAGCCAATGCCCGCTGATGATTATTGGTTTACAGTTGAATACTTTGAACAAAATAACATCAAAAAATTCAAGTCGCATTTCTCTTTAAAGAGATAAAAATCAAAAGCCTCGCAAAATTTGTGAGGCTTTCGTTTTTAAAAATGGTTTTTAGGTAAACTTATATGTGAACTGGTTTTTCGGCAGTAAAAACCAAATACAATCCAATTAATATAAAAGGAATACTGAGCCATTGTCCAGTAGATAAAAGACCTAAAGCACTTTCGAAACCGCCTTGGCTTTCTTTTACATATTCCACAACAAAACGTACAGACCATAAAAGCACTAAGAAAAGTCCAAATAAATAACCTGATTTTTCTCTGGCATCGGTTTTCCAATACAAGAAAAATAGTATAGCAAAAACAAAAATGTAACAAAAAGCTTCATATAATTGCGCAGGATGTTTGGCAGGAACTTGCAGCAATAAATCAGCAAACTGTGGGTTGGTCGCTATGGCATTGTAAGCCTCATTTGGTGATGCTAATTGTGTTGTATTTACAGCTTCTCGCGCGGTAAACTGATCCCGTACAAATCGAATTCCAAAAGGCGAACTAGTTACGTTTCCAACAATTTCTGAATTGAAAAAATTGCCTAAACGGACGAAGATTGCTCCACTTGCAACAGCAATAACAATTCGATCTAAAATCCACATTTGGGGTCTTTTCAAAATGTTTTTACTAAAAAAGTACATTGTAATTATTATCGAAATAGCTGCTCCGTGGCTTGCCAATCCTTGATAACCTGTAAATTCCCAGCCATTTATAATGTGAAAAAGTGTTCCTTCTGGATTTTCTCTAATGGGTAAAAGAATTTCTACTAAATGATTGCGATAATATTCCCAATCGTAAAAGAAAACATGACCTAAACGAGCACCAGCCAAAGTTGCTAAAACGGTCCAAATAAATAAGGAGTCTAATTTGTCTAGAGATTCGTAGTCACGTTCGAATATTTTTTTCATTATAAACCAACCCAATCCAAAAGCAATAACAAACATTAGACTATAGTAACGAATTACAAAAAAACCTAAATCAATGCCTTCCGACGGATTCCAAATTATATTTAATGCGTGTGTCATATAGTTTTTTTTATAGATTGTAAAAATATATATTTAAAGAAGAGTATGTCTTTATAAAAAGTTAATGTTTGTGCGAGCATTTGTTTTTTGAATCCATGCTTTGTTGTGATTGTGGCGCCGAAGGCACTGGATCATAACCGGTTTTTCCCCAAGGGTGGCAACTCAATATTCTTTTCAGTCCTAAAAAACCTCCATATAATAAACCGTGCTTTTGTAGCGCTTCGATCATATAACTCGAACAAGTTGGCTCAAATCTGCATGCTGAAGGCGTGAATGGCGAAATCGCCGTTTGATAAAACCGAACCAAAAAAACAAAGGGAAATATGAGGGTTTTCTTTAACATATCTTAAAAAAAGTGTTCAGTGTTCAGTTTTTTAGTTTTCCGAAAGATAACAAAAATCTGCATTCTTAAATCTGCGACCTGATTATTGAATACTAAAAGTAGTTCCTTCTTTTCCGTCCTTCAACTGAATTCCTAAAGCAATCAATTGATTTCTTATTTGATCCGACATTGCAAAATCTTTATTGGCTCTAGCCTCATTTCGCATTCCTATTAACATATTGACTACGCCTTCTAGTTTTTCGTTATTGTTTTCAACTCCTTTTTCGTCTTTAAGTCCCAAAACGTCAAAGATAAAAGTACTTATCGAATCGCTGAATAATTTTAAATCTTCGGCTGTCAGGCTATCAGAATTATCATTTAATAAATTGATGTGCCTGATTCCTTCAAATAAATTAGCAATTAGAATTGGCGTATTAAAATCATCATTCATTGCTTCATAACAACTTTGAATCCAATCGCTTACTGAAAAAGATGAAGTGGTGTTAGGTTGGATGGTTGCCATCAATTTTACGCCTTCAAGCAATCTGTTTAATCCTTTTTCACTGGCCAACATAGCCTCGTTCGAAATGTCCAAAACACTTCTATAATGAGCTTGCAAAAAGCAAAAGCGAACGACATTGGGTTGAAATTTCTTTTCAAAAAAAGAGTTTTCTCCCGAAAGCAATTCCATTGGTAAAATATAATTTCCAGTCGATTTACTCATTCGTAGACCATTCATAGTAAGCATATTGGTATGCATCCAAATATTTACGGGTGTTGTTCCGTTACAAGCTTTTCCTTGTGCTACTTCGCATTCATGATGTGGAAATTTTAAATCCATTCCGCCTCCGTGAATGTCAAAATGGTCTCCTAAATATTTGGTACTCATTGCGGTACATTCCAAATGCCAACCCGGAAAGCCTTCGCCCCAAGGGGAATTCCAACGCATGATGTGTGCCGGTGATGCATTTTTCCACAAAGCAAAATCTTGAGGGTTTTTCTTTTCGTTTTGACCGTCTAAATCTCTTGTATTGGAAAACAATTCATCGACATTTCGGTTACTAAGTTCACCGTAATTCAAACCTTTTTTATTGTATTCATAAACATCAAAATAGACTGAACCTTGGGTTTCATATGCAAAACCATCGGCAATTAGTTTTTGAATCAATTCTATTTGTTCAATTATATGACCTGTTGCGGTCGGCTCTATTGTGGGAGCCAAAAAATTAAATTTTTCTAAAACCTGATGAAAATCGACAGTATATTTTTGAACCACTTCCATCGGTTCCAATTTTTCCAGTCGAGATTGTTTTACAAAACGGTCATTATCTACATTTCCGTCATCGGTCAAATGTCCGGCATCAGTAATATTTCTAACATAACGCGTTTTGAAACCTAAGTGTAGAAAATACCTGAAGATCACATCAAACGACATAAATGTTCTCACATTTCCGAGATGTACATTGCTGTAGACTGTTGGCCCGCAAACATACATTCCAACATTTCCTTCATGAATGGGCTTGAAAACTTCTTTTTCTCCCGAAAGAGTATTGTATATTTTTAAGTTTTGGGATTTGTATAGAGGCATTCTTGTTTGATTTGTGATTTGTTTTAAAAACAATAAACTTTTAAAACTTTGTTTCTAACTTTATATATTCTAATAGCTCTCTGCGAGTTTGTTCTTCTTTAAATTTACCTCCAAATTCTGAGGTTACTGTGCTGCTTTCGATGTCTTTTATTCCTCTCGAATTGACGCAAAGATGCTTGGCATCGATAATACAAGCCACGTCTTCTGTGCCCAATGCAATTTGGAGTTCTTGAACTATTTGCATCGTTAAGCGCTCTTGTACCTGAGGTCTTTTCGAATAAAACTCAACTATTCTGTTTATTTTTGATAGTCCAACAACCCTTCCGTTTGAGATGTAAGCAACGTGTGCTCTTCCAATAATGGGCAACAAATGGTGTTCGCAAGTAGAATAGACTGTAATGTTTTTTTCAACCAGCATTTCTCCATATTTGTAGCTATTTTCGAAAGTAGAAGCATTTGGTTTTTTAGTCGGATTTAGACCTCCAAAAATTTCTTTCACAAACATTTTTGCTACTCGATTGGGGGTTCCTTTCAAGCTGTCGTCGGTCAAATCCATGCCAAGTGTAAGGAGTATATTTTCGACATCTTTTTTTATTCTTTCGATTTTCTCATCGTCAGAAATATCAAAAGCGTCTTCTCTTACGGGGTTTTTTGCTGATGAACTAATATGATTGTTTCCTATTTCGTCCTGAAAGTCTTCGTTGTTTATCATTAAAAGTTACAATTATTGTATAAAATAAATTTAGGGAGTAAAGATAATTAATTAAAGCTAAAGAATTTCTAAAGCTTTTAATAATTAATTCTGCGAAATTGTTGCCGAATTTGAGGAAAAAATTATGAATTTTTATTAGTTCGAATTGTACACTTGAATGGCTTCTTTTAAGATTTGTACAGCTTTAACCAAATCTTCCTTTTTCAGCACGTAAGCAATTCGAACTTGATTTAAACCAACTCCCGGAGTTGAGTAAAATCCTGCCGCAGGAGCCACCATCACGGTTTCTCCATGCAGATTGTAGCTTTCAAGGAGCCATTGTGCGAAATCATCTGTATTGTCAACAGGTAGTTGAGCAATGCAATAAAAAGCAGCTTTTGGAGTAGTTACGACCACGCCTTCAATTTTGTTTAATTCAGTAATTAGGGCATCTCTTCGTTCTTTGTATTCTGAAATTACCTCGTCAAAATAACTTTGAGGCGTATCGATTGCAGCTTCGCAAGCGATTTGTTCAATCGTTGGTGGGCATAAACGAGCCTGAGCAAATTTCATTGAGGCAGCAATAACTTCTCTATTTTTGGTTATCATGCAGCCAATTCTTGCACCACACATGCTGTATCTTTTAGAGACAGAATCAATCATAATGACGTTTTGCTCAATTCCTTTAAGGTTCATCACCGAAAAGTGTTTGTCTCTGTCGTCGTATATAAATTCGCGATACACTTCGTCTGCAATTAGAAATAAGTCATGTTTTCGAACTAATTCTCCTAATTGATTAATCTCAGATTCTGAATACAAATAACCCGTTGGATTATTGGGATTACAGATTAAAATCGCTTTGGTTTTTGGCGTAATCGCTTTTTCAAATTCTTCAATCGTAGGCAATGTAAAACCGCTTTCGATATTAGAAATTACAGGTACAACTCTGGCACTCGATTCTGCTGCAAAAGCACTATAATTTGCATAAAAAGGTTCTGGAATAATTACTTCATCCTCGGGATCCATAATGCTGCCAAGCGCAAATAATAATGCTTCAGAGCCTCCTGTAGTAATCATTATGTCTTCAAAAGAAACGCTTACATTTTGATTGGTGTAAAATAAGGCTAGTTTTTTTCGGTAACTTTCATAACCTGCTGATGGACCATATTCTATTATATTTAAATTAATATTTTTTATGGCTTCAATGGCTATTTCGGGACTTTTTATATCGGGTTGACCAATGTTTAAATGATATACTTTATGACCTTTTAGTTTGGCCATGTCTGCATAAGGAGCCAACTTTCGAATTGGGGATTCGGGCATTTTTCGACCTCGGATTGAAATACTAGGCATGTTTATGAAAATTTGGTGAAAATTTGGTGCAAATTTGCGACTTTTTTTTCGAAATAAATCGCTTTAAATCTCTTTATTTGTGAATAAAAGGGCATTATTATTCAATATTTCACTAACTTTATAAAAATAATTAGGATGAGACGAATAATCATTTTATGCTTTTTTATTATTTCTACTTTACCTGTTTTTGGACAGGACGAATTTCAATTTGAAAAAGGAACTGATAACGTAGTTATTCCTTTCAAATTTATCAATAATTTGATATTTATTCCCATAAAAGTAAATCAAGTTGAGTTATATTTTCTCCTAGATTCTGGTGTAGAAGAGACCATTTTGTTTAGTATGGAAGATAAGAAAGAGGTCAGTTTTTTTAATGTTGAAAAAATATCCTTAAGGGGTTTGGGAAGTGAGACTTCTATTGAAGGTCTAAAATCTACTAATAACACATTAGAAATTAAAAATTTAAAATATTTTAATCATCTGCTATACATTGTTTTAGATCAAAGTTTTAATTTGTCCTCACACATTGGAATCCCTGTAAATGGTATTATTGGTTATCATTTTTTAAAATCCAATTTGGTTGAAATTAACTATGAAAGAAAGCGAATTACAGTATTTAAAGACAACGAAAAAAACCGAAAAAGAATTGTTAAAAAATATCAGATGGTTCCTATTGCTGTAGAAAAATCAAAACCTTATATTAATGGCAGTGCCATAATTGATTCAACTGAAATTACTACAAAACTATTGATTGATATTGGCAATAGTGACGCCATCTGGCTTTTCGAAAACAAACAGAATTCAATAAATATTCCACAAAAACATTTCGAAGATTACTTAGGAAAAGGATTTAGTGGAGATGTTGAAGGCAAAAGGGCGCAAATTAAAAAATTTACTTTTTCAAAATTTGAATTTAATAAACCTATCGTAGCTTTTCCAGATTCGACTTCGTTAAAAAGTGTGAGAATGGTGAAAGATCGCGCTGGATCAGTAGGTGCCGAAATTTTAAAAAGATTCAATTTGGTTTTTGATTATCCAAACCAACAACTTTTTTTAAAGAAAAACAATAATTACAAAACACCTTTTTATTATAATAAAAGTGGAATAGAACTTCAGCATTATGGCTTGCAATGGGTTCAGGAGACAGTAAGTCTTGAAACTGTCCCTTTTGGATTAAAGGAAAATACTTCAAAAACAAGTACTATTTACAGCAATTTCAAATATAAATTTGTTTTAAAACCCATTTACACCATCGTAAATGTTCGAAAAAACTCCCCAGCTGCAATCTGTGGACTCCAAAAAGGGGACATCATTATCAGTATTAACGAAAAGCCTGGATATGAATTTACTTTAGAAAAAATTTATTCCTTACTGAAAACGGAAGAGGAAAATTGGATAACCTTTGAAGTTGAAAGGGAAAGTCAAATTCTAAAATTCAAATTTCAATTGCTAAATGTGTTATAAAAAAAACGCTTCTTAAAATTAAGTAAGAAGCGTTTTGTGTATAAAAAAGTTAATTCGTTATTTTTTAATCTCTAAATAATTTAAAGGAACGTCTAAAAATTCTTGATAACTTGCATTGCTTGGTGGGCCATCGTTCAACGGGGAATGTTCGGCAATTCTAATAGTTAATTTTCCTGTTTTTATTTCTTTTCCTGTAACTATATCACCAATTTTAAAACATTTTTCTGCTAACCCAACAACACCTCCAACTGTGACAGTTTCACAATAAGGTTTTGTAAAAACATAAGTTTGATCCGTTATGGTTTGATCATTTGTGCAACTTACAATAATTATCAAAAATAAAGGGATGGTTAAATTTAGAAATCCTTTCATGATTCTCAAGTTGTATTTAATTTAATTAATCAGCGATAACTTCCCCTTTTATTTTTAAAGGAATTCTTCCGCCTTCATAATTTACAGCATTTGATTCAACCGTAATAGTTTTTCTAATTGGTCCAGGAATCATGCTGTATTTCACCTCAATTTTTCCAGTTTTACCTGGCATGATTGGAGCTTCCGGTTTGGTAGGAACTGTACATCCACAAGTAGAAAGGACATTGGTAATTATCAATGGCGCATCACCAGTGTTGGTAAATTCAAAAGAGCGAACACCATTATCCTTGTTTTTGGTGATGGTTCCGTAATCGATGGTATTGTCTTTTGCCTTAAATTCAATTTTAGGACCATTTTGGGCAAAACCAAAACTGCTAAATAATACGATTGTTAATAAAGCGATTGTTTTTTTCATTTTGTTGTTTTTATATTCTGTTTAGTAAAATTACTTTTTTTAATTAAGCTTACAATTATTTATTTCTCTTTTTATACTGTACTTAATTATTTACTTTTGTTCCCTATTTAAATTACAAATATCAGACCAAAGTATAATTTTGGTTTTAACAGTTGCTTTTTTATGACAATTCCTGCACAATTTGAGTCAAAAACTATTGAAAATAAGTGGTATGACTACTGGATGAAAAATAATTATTTTCACTCCGAGCCAGACCACAGAACGCCATATACCATCGTAATTCCTCCGCCAAACGTGACTGGTGTTTTGCATATGGGTCATATGTTGAACAATACTATTCAAGATGTTTTGATTCGTAGAGCGCGTCTCAAAGGCTTCAACGCTTGCTGGGTTCCGGGAACAGACCACGCTTCGATTGCTACGGAAGCTAAAGTGGTTGCCAAATTAAAATCCGAAGGAATCAACAAATCCGATTTGAGTCGAGAAGAGTTTTTGCAACACGCTTATGATTGGACGGATAAATATGGAGGAACCATTTTGGAACAACTCAAACAATTGGGTTGCTCTTGTGATTGGGACAGAACCAAATTCACGATGGATCCTGACATGTCGGCATCAGTAATAAAATCGTTTGTAGATTTATATAACAAAGGTTTGATTTATCGTGGTTACCGAATGGTAAACTGGGATCCAGAAGCCAAAACCACTTTGTCTGACGAAGAAGTTATTTATGAAGAACAACAAGGAAAATTATATTTCCTCAAATATAAAATTGAAGGAACTGAAGACTTTTTGACAGTTGCTACAACTCGTCCGGAAACTATTTTTGGAGATACTGCGATTTGTGTCAACCCAAATGATGCCCGTTTTACACATTTAAAAGGAAAGAAAGCGATTGTGCCAATTTGTGGTCGGGTAATTCCAATTATTGAAGACGAGTATGTTGATATTGAGTTTGGAACAGGTTGCTTGAAAGTAACTCCGGCTCACGATATAAATGATAAAGCACTTGGTGAAAAACACAATTTAGAAATAATTGATATTTTCAATGAAGATGCCACTTTGAATAGTTTTGGATTGCATTATCAAGGGAAAGACCGTTTTGTGGTTCGTGAAGAAATCGCGAAAGAATTGGAAACCATCGGAGCTTTGGCCAAAACCGAAATTCACTTGAATAAAGTGGGAACATCGGAAAGAACCAAAGCCGTAATCGAACCTCGTTTGTCAGATCAATGGTTCTTGAAAATGGAAGATTTAGTAAAACCAGCTATTAAATCCGTTTTGGTTGATGGCGAAATTAAATTGCATCCATCTCGTTTTCATAATACTTATGCGCATTGGTTGAATAATATTCGGGATTGGAATATTTCGCGTCAATTGTGGTGGGGACAACAAATTCCTGCTTATTTCTACGGTGACGGAAAAGAAGATTTCGTAGTTGCTGAAAATATTGACGAAGCTTTGGCTTTAGCCAAAGAAAAAAATTCTAACTCCTCACTACTAACTTCTGACTTGAAACAAGATGTTGATGCTCTCGATACTTGGTTCTCCTCTTGGCTTTGGCCAATGTCGGTTTTTGGAGGTATTATGGATCCTGAAAACGAAGATTTTAAATACTATTATCCAACGAATGATTTGGTAACAGGTCCGGATATTTTGTTTTTCTGGGTAGCGCGAATGATTATTGCAGGATATGAATATACGGGTAAAAAACCTTTTACGAATGTGTATTTGACGGGTTTGGTTCGTGACAAACAAAGACGTAAAATGTCGAAATCATTGGGAAATTCACCAGAACCATTAGAATTAATCGAAAAATTTGGTGCCGATGGAGTTCGTGTGGGATTGCTATTAAGCGCTTCTGCAGGAAACGATATTATGTTCGACGAAGAACTGTGTAACCAAGGAAAAGGATTTACCAATAAAATTTGGAATGCTTTCAAACTGATAAAAGGATGGGAAGTTTCGGATTCCATTCCACAACCCGAATCTTCAAAAGTGGCGATTGAATGGTATGAAGCCAAATTGCAACAAACGCTGTTGGAGATTGAAGATAATTTCGAGAAATATAGAATTTCTGATGCTTTGATGGTCATTTACAAATTGGTTTGGGACGATTTCTGTTCTTGGTTTTTAGAAATGATAAAACCTGCTTACCAACAGCCAATAGACAGCAAAACAGTAGCGAAAGCCATAGAAATGTTGGAAAACAATATGAAATTGTTGCATCCGTTTATGCCGTTTTTGACAGAGGAAATTTGGCAATTATTGGACGAAAGAACGATAGAAGAGGCTTTGATTGTTTCGACTTGGCCAGAAATAAAACCTTTCAATGCACAATTAATTACTGATTTTGAAAATACTATTGAAGTGATTTCTGGAATTAGAACGATTCGTAAGGACAAGAATATTCCGTTCAAGGACACTATTGAATTGAGGGTGGTAAACAATGATAAAGTTTCGACTTATTTTGATGCTGTTGTGACCAAATTAGGAAACATTACATCTTTAGAATACGTTTCGGATAAAGTGGATGGTGCGTTGTCTTTCCGCGTAAAATCGAACGAATATTTTATCCCAATTACCGGAAATATTGATGTTGCAGCTGAAATTGAAAAACTAACTGCTGAGTTGGTTTACACTCAAGGTTTTTTGAAATCAGTTCAAAATAAATTGTCAAACGAGAAATTCGTAAACGGAGCACCAGAAAAAGTTTTGGCAAACGAAAGACAAAAAGAAGCCGATGCACTTTCGAAGATTGCAACATTGGAACAAAGTTTGGCTGGATTAAAATAATGAACTACATGTTTGAAACTAAAAACCCATTCGCCGCAGTGAATGGGTTTTTTTTTGAGCATTATTTTTTTAAGTTCAAAATAGAATTAATTTATTTTTTTACTGATTTAATGTCCAAATTGAAAAATTTAAAATTGTAGCAAATGATACCCACGATATGTAGGGTACAAGTAGCCACGAAGCAGTTTTTGAGAAAGTCGAAAAGCTATAAATGGTTAGTATAATAGTTACAATCATTAAAACAATGTCTACCAAGGCGAATGCAGGGGAGTGGAAGTGAAAGAATATAATGCTCCACCAAAAATTAAGAAACAGTTGGCTTGCAAATAAAAAATAAGCCTTGCGTTTGTGAAGTTCAGCTTCTTTGTTGCTCCAAATGATGGCTAAAGAAATTCCCATTAATAAATATAATGTCGTCCAAACTGGGCCAAATAAATAAGCAGGTGGATTCCAGGCTGGTTTAATAAGCGTGTCAAACCATTCGTTATTGTTGGCACTTGCTAATAATCCGCTGCTAATTCCTATACTTTCACATAGGAGAATTGCAATTATAAACTTCCAAACTGTAGGTAATTTATTTGTATTTTCCATAATAGAATTTTAAAGTTTATTTTTAGAAGTTAATGTTGGATAAAAGAGATAATAATTGACGATGAGTTATGTATTTATAAATCCACTTAATGAAAACAAATGTAAGGTCATCTAAGATAAACCGTGCTAAAAATCCGTATAAGTTTAGTAAGGAACTGTGATGGTCATTTCATGCTCAAGCTTTGATAGTTTAGCATAATTTTATTGAATCTTTGTAGTAGTTTCAGGAATTTCCACGAATTCAGTGCTATACGCCTTGGCTAACTCGAACAAAAGTTTGAATATAAATCGCTGCTGATTGCTTTGTGGTCGCAATGCTTTTTTTGTTCAGATTAAATATTTATATAGCTAAGTATCCACCGTCAATTTCAAGAGAAGTTCCGTTTACGAATGAGCTATCATTTGAAGCGAGAAATATAAAGCCATTTGCAATTTCTTCGGCTTTGCCAAGTCTTTTCATAGGGTGTAAGTCAATAAGCTTTTGTTTGACATCTTTATGATCATTAATTTCTCCTTCGGCTAATAGCGGAGTATCAATAAATCCTGGACAAATTGCATTCACACGGATTCCTTCGGTTGCATATTCCAATGCTGCAGTTTGCGTTAGTCCTATCACGCCGTGTTTCGCAGCTACATAATGTGAGGAAGTTGCAAAACCAACTTTGCCAAGTATAGATGACATATTTACAATAACGCCACTTTTTTGTTTTGCCATTTGCGCTAACTCATGTTTCATACAATTGAACATTCCATTTAGATTTACACCAATGACTTTGAGCCAAGCTTCTTCTGTCATATCTGCTATTTTGTATGATTGACCAAGGATTCCTGCATTGTTTAATGCAATATCAAGGGTATTAAAAGTTGCAATTGTCGTTTCAATTGCTACCTGTACCTGAGTGAAATTTGAAACATCACATTCAATAAAGAGGGCTTTGGGATTTTCTTTCTTGATTTCTCCCATCACTTTTTCACTCTCATCAGATTTCATGTCAGCAATAACTATAGTAGCTCCCTCTTTAACTGCTGCAATGGCGCAAGCTTTACCAATGCCAGATAATCCTCCCGTGATAAATACTATTTTGTTTTCTAACTTTTTCATGATAATTATGTTTTATCAGGGACAATAAATCAATTTAGTGTTGTGAACAGTTTTGATTCTTCTCTTCTTACCTTTTTTAGATCAACTAAGTAGTCTGTCTTTTCATCGCGATACCCTAATGCTAAGAGAACGACACTTTTTAATCCTTTTTCTTTGAGTTGCAAAATTTCATCTAGCTTTTCGGGTTCAAAGCCTTCCATAGGTGTACTGTCTATGTTTTCTTCTGCAGCCGCTACTAATGCTATTCCTAATGCGATATAGGCCTGTTTAGCGTTCCAATTAAAACTTTGTTCTTCTGTTTTTGCGAGTTGCGATTCAATTACTCTTTTAATCGGCAGCAAACTTTCTTGAGTCACCTCTCTTACTTTAGTAATCAGCGTGATATAATTATCTATTCTTTCTTGTGTTAGATTGTCCCAAGCTGCAAAAACCAAGACTGCAGAAGCCTCTGTAATTTGCGGTTGCATGCTTGCAATGGGTTTTATTTTTTCAAGAATGTCAGGATCTTGAACCACTATAATTGAATAGGGCTGTAAACCAAATGAAGAAGGTGCAAGTGAAATTGCTTTTAAAATTATTTCTAGTTTTTCTTTTGGAATACTATTTCCATTCATTCTTTTGGCAGCATATCGCCATTTGAGTGCCTCTATAATTTTCATTTTATTTTTTATTTAAATTTTTTCTGAAACCCAGTCAATAGCCTCTTTAAGGTCTTTATGTTCAAATCCTTTAAACTCTCCGGGAATAAAGTAGCTAAAAATGTCTGTGAAATCTCGGATAACTTCTACATCAGAAACAATGGCTGCTCTGTTCCATTTAGTTATGTGTTTTATGCCCATTAAGGCATCTTTCATCCAGGCTCCAATGCTGAAATTTTTTAAAGAAGTTTCAAGTACCAAGAGGTAATTTAGTTTGTCTGTTTTGTCAATTAGTGACTTTACTTTGGGCATTACGGTGTCCGAAAAATCTTTTTCTGTAATTTCTCCAGTTGCTTTGAAGCCTGCCATATTAGCGGGTAAATTTTCTAAATGTACTATCATAATTTTGAATTTAAATTAACACAAAACTGTTCTTGTATTGTCGCTTTTTTATTAAATTAATATTGAACATCGTTGGAGAAATCAATAATTGAATTTGGCGATTGACTATACTTCTAAAGTTCCCTGGTTGCCAGTAACTAAATTTTTTCCTGTGGCAACAGATGCTATCATTTTGATAAAATTTATCATTTGGTTGCCGTCCGTATCCCAATAGTAAGCATTGGTTGGATTTACTTTTATTATGGAGATATTGGGGTCGTCCTTACCTCCTTTAAACCAAATTTTAGCTGCAGGTGTCCAGAGTGCTTCAATTTGTTTTTGGTCTAGAATTATTTCGGCTTCACCGTTTACAACTAAGTAGCTACTCTTGCCAGGATGCGAAAAAAAGAGTTGTACATTTTTACTTGTTTCAATAGCTATATTTTTATCGCTGTTCTTTTCGCTGAAAAACCAAATATTGCCTTCATCACAAACTTTTATAGCTGACATTGGTCTGCAGGTAGAACCATCATCTGTTTTAAGGTTGGTACAGAAAAGGCAAATCATTATTTCATCAACCAAATTTTTTAGTTTTTCAATGGCTTCATTGTTCTTCAAATTTTTTGTGTTGCTCATTTTGTTTTTAATTTTCTGGGTTTTTAATTCTCCTTTGTTTTATTTTCGTCTGTTGTGACATTATTTCATTTAAAACTGAATCGTTAGTTTGCAAAGTTGGTTATCTTACCTAAAATAAGTATTACATAATTTCAGGAAAAGGTTGTGAGATTTACTGTTACGCGAAAAAAAGGCATCAGTTTATCGACCTTTCTTGAAGATTATAAATGAATATTTAATCTTTGAAACTAATTATGTAGGGAGTAAAATGGTTTTTATTTGAAAATAGGCATTGTAAAGAATGAAGGAATGCCATATTTCGCATAATGATAGGTTTATTAAGCAGTACACATTTGTTGAGGTGCTGGAAACCAAATGAGGAAACATCATATCATTAAAATATGTTTCAGAGGAGTGGATGGCGCTTTGTCTTTCTGTGTAAAATCGAAGCAATACTTCATTCCAATCACCGCAAATATTGATGTT
The DNA here is from genome assembly GCA_945860385.1 of Flavobacterium psychrophilum. Classification (GTDB taxonomy): domain Bacteria; phylum Bacteroidota; class Bacteroidia; order Flavobacteriales; family Flavobacteriaceae; genus Flavobacterium; species Flavobacterium psychrophilum_K. Next base: position 12,389 of record CAMAQD010000012.1, on the reverse strand, counting down.
GCAGCTGAAATTGAAAAATTAAAAACCAAGTTAATTTATACGCAAGGCTTTTTGAAATTAGTTCAAAGTAAACTTTCGAACGAGAAATTTGTCAACGGAGCACCAGAAAAAGTTTTGGCAAACGAAAGACAAAAAGAAGCCGATGCACTTTCGAAGATTGCAACATTGGAACAAAGTTTGGTGGGGTTAAAATAGGTTTAATTCGTGTAAATTAAAGTTTGAAACAATACACTATTAGACCTAACAGGTTTTTAAAACCTGTTAGGTCTGTATTGTGAATCAAAAAGATATAAATCCAACTCTTATTTGCATTATTCGCTTTCAATTAAAAAAGGCACTACAAATTCTCAATTTGTAGTGCCTTTTAGTTGAATTAAAAATATACAGATGTTTGATAATTCAAACAAAATAGGTTTTAGAAATGTACTGAAATTCCGGCATTGATTCCAAACGGGTGAGCTGGTCTTAACCCAGCAGGAACTCTGGAAACCGCATTTTCGGCATCAAATAAATTGATAACATTTACCATAAAAGTCACATTTTTTGATACGAGATATTTCGCCGAAATATCAAAAACAGAATAGCTATCCACTTTATAATTGGCTGGAATTGTTCCTTGTCCCGCTTTGGTTCTGAAAGCATCTACAAAGCGATATCCCGCAGCAAATTGAAATTTATGGAACTCAAAATCAGCCATTAGTGATAATTGATTTGTTGGAATGTATGGAATGTCATCGCCAGGAACAACATTTCCCCAGATTGGACTGACGAAATTAGATTCTAGTTTGGTATCAGTGTAGGTGTAGCTTAACGTTACCGGAAGTCTGAACTGATTGCTATTGTTGTAAAGGAAATCATAAGTTGCTGCCAGTTCTATTCCGTTTACAATCGCATCTCCGGCATTAAACAAATCTCCTGTTCCGGAACCGCCACCCGACATATTGTCTGAACCTTGAAGATTTGAAAAGTCATTATAATAATAAATTAATTCTCCAGAAAAGGCGTTTTTATTCATGCGAAATCCAATTTCTGTGTTTAGACTATTTTCGGCATCTTCACCAGCTTTTGCACCCGGAGGAGAAAACCCTTTATGAACACTGGCAAATACATTGTAAAATTTATTTATATCGTACAATAGACCAATTCCAGGAATCCAGACTCCGACATTATTTTTTTCTACAATTTGGTTTGCTCCAGTTCTGTTTACATCCGATTTTCCATAATCTAACGATCTAAGGTGGATACTTTCATATCGGATACCTGGCGATACAGTAAATTTATCAAAACTTAGATTGTATAAAACATGACTTGCAATAGCATTGGCGCTTGCAATTCTGTTAGCATCTGTTCCTGCAATTCCTGTATTGGTTCTGTTCATAGCTTTGTTATTGACTGCATAACCGTCTACCCATTGGTACCGATCTTCATAATCTTCGTGGTAGCGAATTCCAAATTCGATTTCGTGTTTAAAATTATTTTTTTCTAGTTTAAAGTTTCCAACAGTCTGAACTCCCTGGGATTCGTAGTTTCTGTTGTTTGCTTTCACTCGCAAAGCGTTTGCAATAGTATTGGAAACGCCTGAAATGGCATTGTATTCCGCAGTATATTTCACTGGGTTTTCAAGAATGTTATTTATTGAAACGGTTGTTGTTCCTAAGTTAACTCCATCCAATTTGTACCAGTTTCTGGCGAAGGTGTTTCTATATGCTTTTGTGGTAAAAGTCAAGTTTTTTGATGGCTTTATATAGTGTGTTGCCATCATTTGAAAATGCTCGGTATCAATATTGTCTTCATTTGAACCAAGGTATCGTCTAAAAGGGTCGGCTTTAAAATCAGCATCGGTTAGACCTAGGTAGGTTTCATTATCCTTATCTTCAGAATATTGCAATTTTAAAGTTAGCGATTGGTATATTTTTGCATCAAAATCGGTATTAATTCTAAATTTGGCTACATAATCATTTCCCTGAAAACCAGTCTTTTTAGCACTATAATCAATCTTTTTAAATCCATCCGAATTTCGATTGTTGTATTCTACTAAATAGGAAAAATTTTCATAACTGTCACCAATATTCATATAGGTTCTTTTGGTATTGTAATTCCCGTAGGTCGCTGTAATATTTCCGGTAAATTTGCTTGGAATTTGAGTAGAAACCATATTGATTGCGCCACTAGTGGTATAGGGACCATATTGAATCTGGCTTCCCCCTTTGATAATTTCGAAGGCTTGCATTCTGGTTGTAGTCGGAAAATAATAGGCGGCAGGAGCTGCGTAGGGAGCCGGAGCAATTAAAATTCCATCTTCCATTAAAGTGATTTTCTCGCTGCGATTGGGATTTGTTCCTCTCATTCCTATATTGGGTCTTAACCCAAAACCATCTTCTTCCTGAACTGTTACGCCGGGTATTTTGGCTAATATTCTGGAAACGTCGGCATAATGAAATGTTTTTAAATCGGCTGGAGAAATAAACGAGGTGGAGCCAGCACGGTTTTTGGCTTTGAATTTACTCCCAACGATAACATCGGAATTGACAGTAACTTCTTTTAAATTGTGAATGGTGTCTTTCTTTTCGGTTGTTTCTTGGGCAAAGCCAGACTGAGATAAAACTGCAAATACTGCGGATACTAAAAGGCGTTTCATAAATACTTTATTTAGACTTAATAAAAATAATACTGCAAATATAAAACCCATTTTCGAATCTACAAAGCTTATTTAGATTAAATCTTAATAATATTTATTAACATTTTTTTAAGTGTCGTTTATTACTGTTTTATGGCCAAAAAAAATCCTGCTTTTAAGGAGCAAGATTCTTTATTATGTCGATAAATGTTAGATTTTTTATTCCTTTTTCTTCATCGAATATCGGATTGAATTAGGTTTGTTTTATTTTAATCCGGAAACTTCTACGAAAAGTTGGTCTTTGGCAACTGTATGTCTGCGCTAACGATATGTTTATAAGGGATGTATGGTTTTGGGCCGTTCTTAAAAGTTAAAATCCAATGCTTATTTTACAGGATTGGAATTTTTACTGTTTAAAAATTAGTTTCTAACCAAACAAAATCAAAAATAACAAAGGGAAAATTACTCCGGCAACGGCCAATTTCCAACCGCGGTTTTTCCAGCTGAATTTACCCGCTTTGATCATTATGGTTCCGGTTAAGGCGATGATGATTAAACTTATCGCAAAAATATCCGAATAATAAATCCAGAAATTAGAGGTGTTTTTGTGTAATTTCATCGTTTGGCTGATGATTGGCGTTTTGATGAAAGAGACAATTTCTCCTTTGCCAGTTTTCATATCGATTTCGACATCGTGGTTTTCGAAAGAGATTTTAAATTCTCCTTTTTTGACCATATGACGTCTCATTTTATCGTCGATGCCTAATTTTTTTCCTAAATCTTCTGCAAATTTTTCGTTGATTTCACTTTCTTCTGGAAGTTTTACCTCGATGGCTTTGGTTTCGGTGGTGTATTTATCAGGATGCCAAGCTTCGCGGTGGTTCATTAATAATCCTGAAAAGGCGAAAGAAACAATAAGTCCGATATAAAAATAGCCCAAATCTCGGTGTAAGTTTCTGAAATTGATTTTTTTCATTTTTTGTTAAGTTGATTTAAAAATGTTTGACGAGTTTTTTGAAGAAAGGTTTAATGTTAAAATTTATATTTTAAGCTTGTCATAATTTGGCGTGGTGCAATCGGATTGATACTGTAATTTTCGTGCACCGTATAATTCAATTCATTTGTAATGTTCGATAACTTGCACAAGATCGAAAATTTCTTCCAATTATAACCCACCGAAGCATCAATTGTGGTGTAGCCTTCTAGTGGAATGTCTCGGTCATTGATTCCATTTGGTTTGGTAACATCATATTGATCATTCCAACCACCAAGGCGATCTCCGATATAATTACCTATGGCTCCCAAAGAGAATCCTTTTAATGCACCCGATTGTAAGGTATAGAAAATGCTTAAATTGGCTGTATTTGCTGGAGTTCTAACTACGCGATCTCCTTCGATGAAACTGCCGTTTGCTCCTGTAGTTTTAGTGTAACGCATATCGTTATAGCTATAGCCTGCAATGATATTCATTCCGTCAAATGGTCTTGCGGTGATGTCAATTTCCACCCCTTTACTCTTTGTTTCTCCGCTCAATGTTTTGATAGTTGTGTCTATGTTTTGAGTGATTCCGTCAGCTTTGAATTCAGCTGTTTGGGCTAAATTGCTGTTGGTAATTTGATATACGGTAATATTAGTACTCATTACTCCTTTCCAGAAATCTTTTTTGATTCCGGCTTCATATTGGTCAATAATTGAAGGTTTTATGGGTTTCAAATCTACTGTTGTCCCAGTATTTGGAGTGAACGAGTTCGAATAACTGGCAAATACCGACATATCTTTTGTAGGTTGATAAACCAATCCTAATTTTGGAGAGAAAGCATTATCCAAACGTTTTGCGCTTTCTGTGATAGTATTTTTTACTAAATTATTAGTATCGGCTTGTGATTCTTGCCACGACCAACGGATTCCTGCTAAAAGTTTTATTTTTTCTGTGAATGAAATTAAATCTTGTGCAAAGATTCCAAAACGGTTGCTGTTGGTAGTAACTATTTGTGTATTGGTTACGTTTTGGGGAATATCATTTCTTTGTGTCGCTGGGTCGAAAGAAAATAGGTTTATCATATCATAATAATTGGCAACATATTTACCATCATTATTAATCGAAATTGCTTTTTCTGCAAAGGTAAAAGTATAAGCAGTTGCCAATGAATTTTCCCAATCGGCTCCTGTAAAGAGTTGGTGCTTGATGCTACCCGTTTTAAAACATCCTTGTAAACTCAATTGGTCTCCAACTATTTGTTCTAGATTTTTGTTTTTTCCCAATGGTCTGTTGGTATCTCCAAAAACAGTTTCGTTTTTTTCATCGTTGGGTTGAATTCGCTCTGTACCAAAAGATTGTCTGTCATAAGATTGGAAAGAGGAGTTGAAGTTTAATTTCCAATTTTTGTTAAAGTCGTGATTGATTTGGGCAGAAGCACTGGTAGATTTCGTTTGTCCATTAGACCAAAGTGAGCCAAAATAGCTGTTTCTAGAGACTTCTGCAATCTCTTTTCCAAAGGATCCTGTTCCAAAATCGGGTGTCCAATCGGCGCTCAAATAATCGCCTTGAAGTGTGATTTGGGTTTTATTAGTAACATTAAATAGTAAAGAAGGGTTGATGTAAATGCGTTCGTTTTTTACCACATCTCTAAAACTTTCTGAGTTTTCATAAGAACCAATAATTCTGTAGGCGATAAATTTATTCAAAGGGCCATAAAAATCGACAGAGGGTTTGTAGTAAGAATAACTTCCTGCTTGAATTGCAATTTCTCCGCCACTTTTGAAAGAAGGCGTTTTGGTAACCAAATTTAATATGCCCCCAGGAGCTACATTTCCAAATAATAATGCGGAACCTCCTTTTAGGAATTCTACTTTTTCAAGACCTGAAACTTCAGGAATGGAACCCGCATTGTAACGGAAACCATTTTTAAACATATTGTTTGCAGACATATCATAACCTCTTGAGAAAAATGTTTCTTGAGCTCCGCCACGAGACGAACCTACATAAACACCATTGGCATTTTTTAGTACTTCACTCAATCGAATGGATTGTTGTTGCTCGATAATTTCAGCTCCAATTACCTGAATGGTTTGTGGTACATCCATTGGTTTTAATGCTGAACGTAAAGCAGTTATGGGTTTTGGTAGTTGATTAGCCGTGACAACAACTTCTTTTAAAATTATTTTGTTTTTGTTTTTTATGGTATCATAAAAAGTTTCAAATGTATCCAAAGTACTTGTTTTTTCGGGTACACTTGCGGTTTCTTGGGCAAAACCAGACTGACATAGTAAGAAGAGTACAGCGGGTAATAAAAGATGTTTCATAAATGCTTATTTAGACTTAATAAAAATAGTGATGCAAATATAGAAACCATTTCTGAATATACAATTCTTATTTAGACTAAATATAAATAATATTTTTTAACAATTCATTAAGATATGTTTATCAGTGATTTAAAGCCAAAAAAAAATCTTGCTCAAAAGAGCAAGATTCCTAAATTGGATTAAAAAAGTTGATTTTATTCCGTTTTCTTCATCGAATATCGGATTGAACTAGGTTTGTCTTGTTGAATTCCGGAGACTTCGATGAAAATTCTGTCCTTAGACATAGGTTTGTAAACGATTTTTCTGGGATATTCACTTTTGGGATTCTCAAAAACCAATTGTTTTTCAATTTCAATATTGTGATTGAAGGTTACGGGTTTGTCATTGTTTTGCCCTTTTATGGTCGAGACATACAATAGATTTTCCCCTTTTTGTTGCAACTCCATTTTTTCCGAATGTAAAGTGTCTTTTTCTTTTATAAAATAGCTTTCACCAATAAAGAGGCTATCGTTTGTCTTTTTCCAAATTTCCAAAAGATTGCCCTCATCCGATTTGTTCTCCCATTTTCCTAACAACCAATCGTTGCCCACTATTTTGGAAATATTCTTTGATTTTTTACAAGAAGAGAATGCCAAGGTTATGATCAGGAAAAGAATTGCTTTTTTCATAAAGACGAATCATTTGATTATTTAATGTCTCAAAATTAGGGAAAAGATTACTTCACGGTACATTTATTTTTATCTGAGTTTAGTGAACTTCGTTTGCAATTAGCCCAGATAGTAGTGGAAATCTTTTTATGCCGGGGTTCGGCATAAAAGATTGCAACGGATAGCTGGATCAAGCTCCTAAAAAAAATAGTGGTGATTGTTCTTAAAAACTTTTTTTTAAAATAGTATAAACCAATTCTTTGCTAGGTTTTTGGTCTTTTAGTTTTGCCCTGACCACCTCAAACTGCACTTTGAAATCACAACCCAATTTGTAATCACTGCAGCCGTAAGCAGTATTTCCTTTGAGAACCGTTCCTTTTTTGCATTTTGGGCAAGCCAATGCATCTGATATTGGTTTTACGACTGTTTTTTTCTCTTCTAATTTGAGTTCAAAATTCTCATCAAAGCGGAGCAAGCCTTCCACAGTTCCAGCGGCGGTTTTGAAATCTTTCAGGTTTACGGTCGAGCCTTTTTGGAGCAATCGCAAGTATTGATTCTCGGATATTTTTTTATCGGCAAAAGTATACGGCAATACAAAACGACAGCCTGCTTTATAATCTCCACAGCCATAAGCGGTTTTTCCTTTGATGAGCGTGGCTTTTTTGCATTTCGGACAGACTTCAGACAAAATCCCTTCCGCTTTCTTTTTCTCGATTACAGCTTCTTGTTTTTGGACACTTCCTGAGTGCGAAATATTGGCGCCTCGGGTTTCTCTTCTGACTTCATAGACCAATTCCTCTACCATCAGTTTCATATTCTTGATGAATGCACCAGCGGTAAAAGTTCCTTTTTCAATGTCTTTCAACTGCTTTTCCCAAGAGCCTGTCAATTCTGCCGATTTGACCAAATCATTTTGAATGGTATCAATCAACTGAATTCCTGTGGGTGTTGGCAGTACTTGTTTCTTGTTTCGAATGATGTATTGACGTTTAAAAAGGGTTTCAATAATATTGGCTCGTGTCGATGGACGGCCAATGCCATTTTCCTTCATCAATTCCCGTAAATCTTCATCGTCAACTTGTTTTCCAGCAGTTTCCATAGCGCGCAATAAGGTGGCTTCCGTAAACTGATTCGGTGGTTTGGTTTCCTTTTCCAAGAACGAGGGTTGATGTGGTCCTTTTTCGCCCACAACAAAACTGGGCAAAATATCGGCTTCCTTTTCTTTAACGTTCGGGTCTTCAAAAACTACTCGAAAGCCTTTTTTTAGGATTTCTTTTCCAGTGGTTTTAAAGAGTACTTCGGCAGCTTTCCCCATTACTGTGGTATTGGCAACCAAACAATCGTCATAAAATACGGCAATAAAACGCCGTGTAATAATATCATACACTTGTTGCTGATTGTATTGCAAATTGCTTTGAATCCCCGTGGGAATTATCGCGTGGTGATCGGTTACTTTTTTATCATTGAAAACCTTGGGCGATTTTTTAATCTTTTTTTCCAACAGCGGTTGCGTCAACGCAGCATAATTAGTTAAGTTTTGTAAAATCCCAGCTACTTTTGGATAAACGTCATTGGGTAAAAAAGTCGTATCCACCCTAGGGTAAGTAACTACTTTTTGTTCGTACAAAGTCTGGACAATTTTAAGCGTTTCATCTGCTGTAAAACCAAATTTGGTATTGCAATAGACTTGCAAACCCGTTAAATCAAAAAGCCTGGGAGCAAACTCATTCCCGTTTTTCTTTTCGACAGACACAATTTCAAACTCGCTTTCCTTGACTTTGTTGGCTAAGATTTCGCCATCTTCCTTTTTCAAAAAGCGTCCTTCCTCATAGCTGAAAAGGGTTTCCCGATACAAGGTTTGCAACTCCCAATACGGTTGCGGTTTGAAGTTTTCGATTTCCTTGAAGCGATCCACAACCATTGCCAGAGTTGGAGTTTGCACCCGACCAATAGACAATACTTGTTTGTAACCGCCGTGTTTTACGGTGTACAAACGCGTGGCATTCATACCCAATAACCAGTCGCCAATGGCTCTGGAAAAACCGGCATAATATAAATTATCGTAGTTGGCGGAAGGTTTCAGGTTTTGGAAACCCTCCTTGATGGCTTCGGTGGTTAGGGAGGAAATCCACAAGCGTTTGACCTCGCCTTTGTATTGGGCTTCGTTCATCACCCAACGCTGAATGAGTTCTCCTTCTTGGCCCGCATCCCCGCAGTTGATGACCAATTCGGCTTTATCGAACAAGCTTTTTATAATTTTGAACTGCTTCTGAATCCCTGTGTTTTCGACCACCTTGGTTTCGAATTTTTCGGGCAACATTGGAAGGTTGTTGAGGTCCCAACTTTTCCAGTGCGGTTTGTAATCGTTGGGTTCTTTCAGAGTACATAAATGCCCAAAAGTATAGGTTACCAAATAGCCATTGCCTTCGTAATACCCATCGTGTTTGGTATTGGCACCCAGAACGGATGCGATTTCGCGGGCGACACTTGGTTTTTCGGCAATACAGACCTTCATTTTTTGATGCTAAATTTGAAGCTGCAAAGTAGGAATTTTGAAATTGGTATCGAAATGAAATCTTTAGGAGTTATGAACGACTTGGCAAGTGGAGGTTTTTTCAGGAGCAGAACAATTTGTGTTTTCAAAACCAATCCTCCTGCTGTCCGCTGTATCTCTTCGCTTCGCTACGAGGATGCCGCTTCCATCAGGGCTACAGATTTCGTTTTGTTTTCATAATAACGAATAATAAAAATCATAAAATAGTGAAAACAGATTTTCTAGTTAGGCTAGCGTGAGTGTCACGCTCGTGCCTATTCCAAATTAAAAAAAAATATTTGCTAGTGTTTGTGTTCAAGAGCGTGACGCTCGTGCTAGCGGGGGATTTGGCAGCGGTAAAAAGGATTGTTATTTTTTTTTGGTAGTTTTTAGGGGTACCACAGCCATACACTATCCATACACTATCCATCCACTATCCATACACTATCCATACTTCAGCCATACTTCAGCTATACCGGTGTCCCGTCCTTGTTCTGTCCTAAAATAACTATACAGGTTATTTAATAAATCCTACTTTAGCTATACAATTTGTATCCTTCGAGGTTATTTTTTCGGATAGCGGTTGGCAACCGAAATTCACTACCTCAAAGTCTGGAGACTTAGCGGAGCTAGGGTTGTGTGGCAGCTTGTGGATTAGTTGTAGTCAAATACCTTTTTTGCTTCCTGCCAACTCATCAATTCTTGCTTTTGTATCCGATGGGATTGAATTTTAGAAGAGAATTTTTTGGATTGTTTCATTGCTTCTAAATGGGTACCATTTCTGTAAAAATCAGTAATATCCTTTTCATTTTCCCACAAAGTCATGGTGTACCAAACTTTCAAGTTCCAACTTCCGGTTACTTTGTGTTTTTTGCAGTTGGTTTGTTGTAGCTCTTTTATGATTTGACTATTGAACTTAAAAAAAGCAATCAGTTTGAAATAGGAAATTAACTCGATTTTAGTGACGGATACGATCATAAGATTTTACTTGGGTTGGATTGTATGCCTACAAAGATTGATAATTTTCAATTTATAAATGCAAAATAGCTACAAAAAATATTTTCTATAGCTATTGTGTTATGTTATGTCTGCTCTCGTTTGTGGGCACAGCATGCACCCGAGCTTTTGCGAACTGACGAAGTAATTCTGCGCTAGCGATTGTGGATATCCGAGCGATCGTGGTTTTTAATTAACTGCTTTATGATTATGACAATTGACAGACAAAATACTGTTATGGCTAGAGTAGCAAGTATTGTAAACTCGCTTTCAAGTGCTAAAAAATAGACAGTAATCAAAGAACTTATTGCGGATGTAAAACTAATTCCTAAAAGCACAATATTAATAACTTTTATAATTTTAAATAAATTACGATTTTTCTGTTGAACTCTCGTAAGCATATTAAAAAATATTAAACTTGCTATGATTTGTAATAGTATCAAATAGTGCGTAATTCGAAGTTCACTTCGCTGACCAATAAAAATGCATATAAGCAAACAAAGAGCTAATGAAATAATTAACCCCAAATTATATATAATACATCCTACTTTGTAATATTTGTCCATTTAAGTTTGAAGTTCTTCATAATTACCGCTAACGTCAGAGTGTGAAAAAACATTCACAATCCTATCAACAAATATACTAAAATATTTGTAAGAAAAATAAAGTTTTTGTAAAATTGGTGATGCAACAAATCCAAGGAATTTCCAGAGACCAGCGGCAAATAGGTAGCGTAGAAGACAGCATCAGCCAAGACCATCCAGTTCGATGCTAGCGATTTTGGATATCCGCGTGATCGGGCAATTTATGTTTTGTCTAGAAAGAACATTAATATTTGGATATCTAAACGAAACGTTTTTTAAAACCAAACAGTATTGTCTGATAATAACAAAGTATAGTCCCTACGGGACAAAATTTGTAATCAATAACCATCTTTCTACCAATATTTAACCTCTACGAGGTATGCTCCGTTAGGAGCTAAATATCGGTAGAAAAAAAATCAAGCTACGCCAGTGCAAATGTCCCGTAGGGACTATATATGTTAGGGAAATTAGTTTTTTTTAATTTTAATCGGATAATAATGAAAACCAAAATTAAATTCGCACGATTCCCAATAAAAAACTAAAATAAAAACAGCCCAAAACCAATTTGATTACTTTTGCAGCACAAAATTAAGTGGCAATGCCAATAAAGTAATCCCAAGATGAAAAATAAGTTAAAAATACAGATTTGGTCGGACATTATGTGCCCGTTTTGTTATATAGGAAAAAGAAGAATCGAAGAAGCTTTAAGTCAATTCGAACATCAAGAAGCTGTTGCCATTGAATGGAAAAGCTTTGAGTTGGATGCTAGTTTCATTCCATCTGCTGATGATAATTTAATTGAACACTTAGCCGACAAATACCGAAAAGATATCGATTGGGCCCAAACTATGGTCGACAATATGACCCAAAATGCTAAAGAAGCCGGATTGGATTTTCATTTTGAGAAAGCTGTTTTGGCTAATTCTCACAACGCCCACCGATTGTTGCATTTAGCCAAAAAAAATGATCTCGCCAACGAATTGGAAGAATTGTTCTTCAAAGCGTATCTAACGGATGGCAAAGATTTGAATAGTTTGAATACTTTGAGTGAATTGGGAATTGCTGTGGGACTCCAAGCTGATGCTGTTGCCCAAGTTTTGCATTCCAATAACTACAGCGAAGACGTAAAACAAGACATTCAAGAGGCCAATGCGATAGGTGCTCAGGGTGTTCCTTTTTTTGTTTTCGACAATAAATACGCCATTTCCGGTGCACAACCCACAACGGCTTTTTTACAAACTTTGGAAAAAGTGTGGCAAGAAGGACATTTTTACTCGAAAGTAACGCTGTTGAACACCTCCACCGATACTAGTTGTGATATCAATGGGTGTGATTAAGTAAATAGGCAACCAAACGAAATGATTGAGTTAGTCGAATGTACTTCATCAGTCGCTGCGTTCGTTTCATTTTGTGCTGCAGCGAGGGGATGGAGATTACGTTTTGTTTTCATAATAACGAAAGATAAAAATCATAAAATAGTGGAAACAGATTTTTCTAGTTTGGCTAGCGCGAGCGTCACGCTCGTGCCCATTCCAAATTAAAAAAAAATATTTTCTTGTGTTTGTCTTGTCCTAAAATAGATTTACACAAAAGTGTAAAAATATGGAAAGATATTCAAGAGTAAGTAGTTCAAAGTGGCAATCTATATATTCAGAAGAATTTAAAAGATTTGTTTGTAATGATTATTTAACTGGTTCTCTAACTAGGCG
>CAMAQD010000011.1 GCA_945860385.1 Flavobacterium psychrophilum | reverse complement strand
CTAGTTCCTGCAGTTGCAAAGTTATTCAAAGATGATTCCCAACGGGTAATAGCACCTGTATGACCACTCAAAGTTAATACAGTTGAATTTGTTCCTGTACAAACTGTTGCGCTACCAGCGATTGATCCACCAACTGAGGCTGGAGAAACCGTTACTGCAGCTGTAGCTGAATTTGCAATACAACTTCCACTTTGAACTACTGCTCTAAACTGTGTTGTTGTTGTTAATGCCCCCGATGTGTAAGTTGCAGCTGTATTTACTATATCTGTCCATAATGTAAATGGACTTACTGACGATTGCCACTTTGTAATTGTTCCTGAGTTTCCTGACAAAGTCAATAAGGCACTAGTACTTCCTGAACAGATAGTTGTTCCGCCTGAAACTGTCCCTCCTGCAATTGTCCCTCCTGCATCCCAATAAGGCACTGTTACATATAGATACTTTCCTCCAGCACTACCACAACCGTTGGTAGAAGACACGACAATATTTCCACCAGTAGCAGCTGCTCCAAAAGTAAACGTTGCAGAAAGTTTGTCCGGCGCAACAGTAACAGTTACATCAGTCCCATCATAAGTCCAATTGTAATCATACGAGTAAGTATCTGGTACTATACTATAAGTTGTAGTAGCTCCTCTACACTGTGTAATGGAACCATTTACGCTTAAAGGCCCAGCCCCAGGCCCACTAGCAACATAAACAACTCTTGTAGCCGTTCTGTTTGTACATCCGGCTGAGGTAATTGTATAGGTAATTGTAGCAGTTCCCAATCCAATACCTGTTACTACTCCTGTCGACGAATTTACTGTTGCTATTGATGAGTTACTAGTTGACCAACTACCACCAGGAACTGTTGACGATAAAGTAGTTGTATTGCTAGTGTAGTTACAAATATATTGGTTTCCAGATAATGTTCCAGCACCAGTTGGACAAGTATAACTTATTATTACCTGTCCATTACCGCCATTTCTATCATTACCATTACTATCCCCGCTTCCTCCGCCGCCGCCGCCTGGAGAAGTTCCGTTAGAAGAATTTGGGTTGCCATCGTTATCTGCTCCTCTACCACCATTACCTCCTCCTGTATTACCCGTACCACCTACTCCTCCAACTCCATTAGACAAACCGTCAGATCCATTATTACCAATTCCTATAGAAGAAGCTGATTCTCCTCCTCCTCCTCCTCCACCATTATTTCCTGCAACATATCCGCTACCTCCACTACCTCCTGCATAAGAAAGAAACGAAGTCACACCTCCAGGATCAGTAGATGCTGTACCACCTACACCCCCATTAGTAATTGAGTTATCAGCTATCAGTCCTCTTACACCTCCATTAGCAACTATTAATCCTACTGAAGAATTTCCTCCATTAGTAGTTGATGTATCACTATTATTATACACTCCACCAGCTCCGACATTTACTGTTATAGTTGCCCCTGGTGTAACACTGATAGTACCGCTAGTAAAAGCACCGCCACCGCCACCGCCTCTAGCTCTTCCGCCAGTATTATTACCACTACAACCACCGCCTCCCCACGCCTGAACTGTAATAGAAGTAACTCCTGGAGGAACAGTAAAAGTTCCAGAAGTAGTATAAGTCTGTGGTGATTGCCCAAAAGAGACAAATGAAATTGTTGAAACGAGCAAAACCATCAAAAACAAACGAATTGTTGTTGCAGGTTTTGACAACAAAACGGCGTTCTGAATTGAACTTAAGTAAGAATTATTCATAGTATAGTAGGTAACTTATTTTTTGATAGATGGGTGGCTATCTTAATTTAATTTAAAATATTTAGATGTATTTAAAATTTTATTAATTTAAAAAGGCCAAAAATAATAGCAATCTAATAAGCATCAAAAAAAATTCGATAAAAAACTGATTTAGTGGGTACACAACTGTTTATTATCTTAAAAATGTTTGTTTCTGAAGATAAATACTGTTAAAAAAAACAGAAGAGTCTCCATTTGACATTTTTTGATTGTTACTATTATGACAATCATTGAGTTATATCGGAATAAAAGTAGTACAATTACTGCTTTTGAGTTTCAATAAATGAATTCCATTATAAATCTAACTGGGTAAGTTTTTTTGAGACAAACAGGACTATGAAGTGGTTAAGAAATCGATTAAAAAATGTTTTTACCTCAATTTTGATTGAAGTGAATGACTTTCATTTTTTAATGCAAAGCAAACTACTCAATAATAAAATAAAAAATGAGTCCCAAGAATTATTGGGACTCGATTCTTATTTTGATGAAAATCTCAAAGTTAAAGTGCGTTTGTTACCAGCCAAATTTAGATAAGCACTACCATCGAAACGCATTGAAGAGTTTTTCCGTTTTATTTAATGATAATTTTTTTACTGAAATCACCTTTGGTAGTTTTAATTTTTACAATATAAATTTCTGCAGGTAAGTTCTTTATAGGAATCTGAATGCTGCTTTGTTCTCGTCCTTTCACATCCCAATTGGCAATTTTTTGTCCTGTTATATTGTAAAGTGTAACCAAATTTACTGTGGCATCTTTCACCGTATTTCGAATGATTAATGTTTTATAATTACTTGAATATAGAACAATAATTCCGTCGTTTGCGTCTGTTTCATCAACACTTAATGTTTTGTCTTTGTAACGCAAAACAAAACGATTATCAAATGTTCCTGCTGCTGTATTGAAAGTGTATTTTCCGTCTTTCAAATTAAATAGGGTATTGGTCAATTTATCTTCAATAAACACATTTTGATTTGATAATAAACCATCGGTTTGGTCAATGACTACTGAGAATGTTCCTCCGACTGCCACTCTATATCCAAGAGGGATTTCGTCATTATCATCGAATGGCAGGGCACGACCTTGAATAACCAAATTCTTGTCTTGAAGGATACTATAAAAATCAAGGAAGTCATTTCCGTCATAACTTTCGCCATCAAAACGTCCTTCATAGCCATTGGTAGCATTGGCAACATAACCTACTAGGGTTTGCTTGAAAGCACCTTCTGCATTAATTAAATCTAACCAAATTCGGTGTTTTTCGATCGCAATTGCAGTTTTTGGATTTGGATTTTTAGTTTTGAAAAACTGAGAATTATTTCCAGTAATTCCCCCAACACCAACCCGCATAGTATTGTTATAATGAATAGTAGAACCACTAGGCGCAGCTATACTTGACCCAAAGAATCCTTGACCCGAAGTGATTTTACCTGATGGAATATTGTCATTATTAATACCAAAAACTCCACTTGTAGCCTTTTTAGTGGCTACACCACCCAAACCATTATACGAAGCATAGTCATAACCGGAATAGGCCCATAATCCAGTTCCTGGATCAGGTGTTCCAATGGCAATAGGTGTATTATGAGTCCAGAAATACAAGGTTCCATCGAGAACATTGTTATTCTGAAGTAAAAAAGTGTCTGCATCTAAAGCCGATGGATATGGGTTTCCTAAAAGATACGACCTATCAGGAATTATTCCGGTAATAGTATATGGCCCATTATTTGGCACTCCATTAAAATTGGCCAAAGCTCTACTTGGAACAGCTGGAGCTTTATGTGTCTGAGGTCCTCGAATAATGTATCCAACTCCAATCGCCATTGGTGTTGATGCCCATTCTTGTTTCCAATTTTCTATACCAGAATCATAAGAATAGAATTTGTCTCCAAGAGTTAATGGAGATACTCCACCTAGAGTAAAACCTGCTACAGGAGAAGACCAATACGTATAATCCATATTACTAACTTCTGTGGTTTCTCGTTCGTAAAAAATAGTACCCGAATTGGTATTCGAAACATCGGTTACTTGTACTAAGCTTGCACTGTCTTTGAAAGTTAATGAACCTCCATTGACGTGAACCCAATTGGTAATTTTTAAAGTGTGATTTGGATTAAAGACAACCGCTCCATTGGTAACTGTACAAGAACACGCTTCTAAATTTCCGATTGAATTGTAGTTTCCTGTAAAAACGAGTGCTTGATCAATAGTTGGTGGTCCATTTGTCCATCCTGAACCGTTCCAAGTGGCAGTCGTTGCTGCTTGTATTACAACATTTGCAGAAGGTGTAGAAGTACAAGTTCCTAAAGTGACTGTAAAATTATGGGTATTGGCTACTAATCCTGTTATTGTAACCGAAGCTGTATTTCCGGTAATTCCGCCAGGATTTATTGTCCAATTTCCTGCTGGCAAGCCGCTTAAAACCACACTTCCTGTTGGAATCATACAATCGGGTTGAGTTATAGTTCCTACTATCGGCGCAGTTGGCATAGCGTTAATGGTGACTATAACGGAACAATTGGAAGTATTACCACAAGCATCAATTACTGTCCAAGTAATCGTTGAAACTCCTAAATTAAATAACCCGCTTGCATTAGTTCCTGAGCCACCTCTAGTTGTAGTTCCTGTAATACTAAATGTTGTATTCAAAGCACCACTACAATTATCACTGGCAACTAGCGTTGGAATAGCATAATTGTTTCCAGCCACTTCACAGAATGTTTGACTCGAAGTACAAGTAATTACTGGTCGTGTGTTGTCAATAACATTTATTGTTTGTGATTCTGATGAGCTATTTCCACAAGAATCCATCGCAGTCCAAGTTCTCACTAAAGTATAAGTGTTTGGACAAGAACCCGGCGTAATAATTTCACTTAATGTAATTATTGGATTAACATCACAATTATCCGTAGCAGTTATTGTGGCAGCAACTGGTACAGCGTTACATTGAACCGTGGTGTTAAAAGGAATACTGGATAATACTGGCGCAATATAATCTGAAACCATAATAATTTGAGATGCCGTAGCGGAGTTGCCACATTGATCCGTTGCTGTCCACGTTCTGGTAATTATAAATGAGCCTGAGCAACTACCCGGAGTTATAACATCAACAGAAGCACTAACCGTTGCCGCACTACAATTGTCGGTTGCAGTTACCACGCCTGATGCTGGTGGCGATGGGATTGAACTACATAGCACACTAACATTCGATGGAATATTTGCTAATATTGGTGCTGTAGTATCAGTAACCGTAATTGTTTGTGTTGCAGTCGTACTATTCCCGCATTGGTCAGTAGCGGTCCAGGTTCTAGTTATAATAGAAGAACCTACACAAGAACCTGCGGTGTTAACAATCACTGGCCCTGTAACTGTTGCTGTACCACAATTATCGGTAGCGGTTACAACACCAACTCCCGGAACGGCAGGGATTGCATTACATTGGACAATTACATTAGCAGGAATTCCTAACAATACTGGAGGTGTGGTATCCGTTACCGTAATAATTTGCGAAGCTGTGGATGAATTACCACACAAATCTGTTGCTGTCCAAGTCCTTGTAATACTGTAATTTCCTGAACAACTACCAGGAGTAATTACATCAACAGCTGCACTAACCGTTGCAACACTACAACCGTCAGTTGCAGTTACTGTAGCAGCTACTGGCAAAGCGTTGCATTGTGCACTTGTATTGGCTGGAACTCCAACTAGGACTGGTGCTGTAGTATCTCTCGTGTAAGTTACTGTTTGAGAATTTGTACCAATATTTCCACAGTTATCTGTAACTGTCCAAGTTCTTGTGGTGGAATAAATACAACCCGAAGTATTTATTTCCGCTGCGGTTGAACTGGTGGCCAATAATCCTGATGAACAATTATCTGTTACCGTTGCAGTTCCAAATGCATTATTAATATTGGCTACCGATGGGTTACAACCAAGCGCAGTTGCTGCTGTAATTGCAATTATCGGAATTGTTGTATCTCGAGTAAAACTTACGGTTTGAGAATTGGTTCCTATGTTGCCACAAATATCTGTAACTGTCCAATTTTTGGTGATAGAAACCGTACATGCTGAGACTACTTCTGGAGCAATAATTCCGGTAGCTACAAGTCCTGCACTACAATTGTCGGTTACTGATGCTGTGCCAAAAGCTGCCGCAACATCTGCCGCACTAGCATTGCATCCCAAAACTGTGGCTGCTGCCAATGTAATTACTGGGTTTGTTATATCTGTGGCGTTGAAGGTTTGTACGCACGTACTACTACAACTATTGTTAACTATAGTAAGGCTTAAAGTGTAGGTTCCGCAAATGGCTGGTGCTACAACAGCAACCGTTTGACCGGTAGAAGATCCAGAAATAGTTGCACTTCCTGCCGTAACTGACCAACTGTAGGAGGTCATTCCAACTGGTGCAGAATACGTATTTGTTGAACTTGGGCACACATTATTATTGCCCGAAATAGAACAAGTTGGCAAAGGAGTAACTGCTAAAGGAACAGTGCTCGATTGCGCACCACAGCCGTAACCATCTGTAACGGTTAAGGTATAATTACCTGCATTTGCAGGAGTAACATTTAATATACTTGGGTTTGCTAAATTAGAAGTAAATCCATTTGGACCTATCCAAGAATAGGTAATTGGAGCTTTCCCATTCGTGAGATTAGCATTTAAGTTGAACGTTTGTCCAGCGCATAAGGTTCCTGAATTTCCAGTAGGACTGATAGAAAAAGGCACCGCGGACAATGTCCCAAAGGAAATATCATCGAGAGCAAAATCATTACCATATGCGTCATCTTCTAAATTAACTATTTTAATCGTAATAGGCCCACTTACTGAACCTGAGTTCCAGAATGGAGTACTATAAAAACGTTTCCAATAATTATTCGCTGCAGCCTGTGTTGCATTAGAAGGGCCTTGTTCTAAAACGGCAATTGTACCCACTTGAACACCGTTTACTTCAAATCGCAATTGGGCATAAGGCCCTACATCATTTAAACTCATAGCCCAAGCTGAAAAATAATAATCGGTATTGGCTGTTACAGTTACTGTTTGTTGCCAAATTGTTATAGCACTACCATGACCATTTACCAACATAAAATTTCTTGGACCAGCAGCGTTATTGGTATGATCAATTCCCCAAAAATCATAGTGATAGTTTTGACCGCTTGTTCCCACTGCATATCCATTAGTTCCATTATCAGGCACCAATTCCTGATTGTAGCCTACAATGTCAGGATAATAGGTATATCCAGTTGTGAATCCAATATTTCCAGAAGTAAAATTACTATTGACAACTAATTCTTGGGATACATCTAAATAGTCGGTTCCTGAACATCCCAATACTGTGGCCGTAACACTATAAACACCTGCCACGTCAACAAGAATAGGATTAATTGTTTGCCCCGTATTCCATAAATAAGTACCACCTCCAGTTGCTGTTAATTGAATTTTTCCTGGCACAGCACAATAATTGGCAGTAATCGTTACGGTAGGTGTTGGATTTACGGTAATAGTAAATGTTTTAGGTGCTCCTGAACAACCAGTCAATGTCGATGCAACAACTGATACTGTTGTAGTAATAGGGGCATTTGTAGTATTTAATGCTGTAAATGCACCAATATTTCCAGTTCCGTTCAATCCAAAACCTACATCAACCGTACTAGTCCAAGCATAGGAAACTATACCAGCTGGTGTTGTTGTACTAAAAAAATTGATGGCAGGAGCTGCTACTCCATTACAATACGTAAATGGAGCTCCTGTAATATTATTTACAATTGGTTTAGGATTAACTGAAACCACTACCGTAAAAGGCGCACTTGCAGCACAACTTCCTGTTGTTGCAGTTACGGTATAAGTTGCGGTTTGAACTGTAGTCGAGTTATTTGTTAAAATTTGACTAATCGAGGATTGACCTGATTGGGCACTTCCTCCTATCATACCACCCGTTACCACTGGTGCTACCCAGGAATATGTTGTTCCAGCAGGAACTATTGTTGCAGCAGTTGGAACTCCATTTACAGGCGTTACTGTAAAAGCACTACCTGTGCAAACAGAAGTCGTTTGATTTGGAATTACAGGTTTCGGATTTACGGTAACCGTTACTGATTTACTTCCCGGACAAGCGAGATTATTTGGATCAGTATAAATAGCGGTATAAACCGTGGTTACAGTTGGTGACACAGCACCAGGATTAGCAACAGACGAAGTAAACCCTGCAGGAACTGAACTCCAGCTCACAGTGGCTGTTGGTGAAGTTCCCGTGATAGTGACATTGTCTATCGCCCAATATCGCGCCCTTCCACCTGCATAATAGTAAAATCGAATATATAATGCTGTATTTCCGACATAACTATTTAAAGAAATTATTGGGTTTGCGAATGAGGTTGCACCTCCTTGATTACTAGTATAAGTAGCAACAGTTGACCAAATTGTTCCATTTGTAGAAACTTGTACTCGCGCCGCTTCATTGTTTTCATTATCAAATCTGTAATAATGCCAAAAATTTAATGACAAACCTGTATAACCAACTGTATTCATAACCGGGGACACGAGCGTTGTAGAGGTTGTTGAGCCATTTTGATCCCGACTGTCAGAAAGATAAAACGAGGAGTTATCAGGTGGACTAATCGTATTCCCTCCAGGTCCTGTGTTATAATTATTTGGTCTCAACTTCCAAGATGCATCGGAAATAGTCCCATTCGTTGAGGTATTGGTTGTTGTCCAAAGATCAGGAGCTGCATTAAAATTTTGAGTTAATAATGTAGTCGGCAATGATGCTACAATTGAGGAAGATGAGCTAAGCGAAGTACTACCACCCACACAAATTGTTGAAGGCGTTGCTGTTACCGTTACTGTTGGAGCTGGAACTACCACTACAGCCATAGTAAAAGTATCTGAGCATCCACCGCTGTGTAAAGTGTAAACATAAGGTACTCCTATAGGATTTGCGGTGGTGTTTACCAATGTTTCATTAATATTTCCAATACCTGCATTTGCGGGATTACTTATTCCTGCTACAACAGCTCTAGTCCAGCCGAAACTGGCTCCAGCAAGTGAACTAGCAGGTACATAAGAAAACAATGAATTACTGCATATCGTTCCGGGTGCAAGGGAACTAGTCAATACTGGTGAAGGATTGATTGTTATTGTAAATATTCGAGGAGGTCCAGTACAACCATTTGCTGAAGCGACAACACTTACAGTCGCTGTAACAGAGGTAGTCCCCGGATTTTGTCCTATAAATGCAGGAATATCTCCCGTGCCATTTAGGTCAAATCCTACATCTATAGAGCTTGTCCAATCATAGGTTACACCGGCTGTAGCACTGGAGAAACTAATTCCAGCAATAGAAGCACCATTACAATTTGAAACGTTGCTAATTGCATTAACTACAGGTGACGGATTTACCGTAATGGTAAAAGTTGTTGCAATTCCGGGACAGCTATTGGCAGTAGCTATCACACTGATTGTGGCAATAACAGCTGAACTTCCCGCATTTATGGCTGTAAATGAGGCAATATTTCCATTGCCGATTGTGCCAAAACCTATGTCCACTGAACTTGTCCAACTAAATGTAGCGCCAATAGGATTACTACTAAAACTAATGGCTGCTCCTGGTGCACCATTACAATAAATTGCGTTAGCAACTGCATCCACCGTAGGATTTGTTTTAACAGTAATTATGGCAGTTCCCGATTGAGGCTGAGTACACAAATTAGTATCGGAAACGCTTATTAAATTGTAATTGAAAGTTCCAACTGTTCCTGTAGGGGCAGCAACGGTAACTGAATTTCCAGAAATGGTAGTTATCGATTGATTGGTTCCTCCGTTGATATTGTATGTAAATGTATATGGTGCTATTCCGGTTGCTCCAGTGAAAGTAATGTTTGGAGCTAAAGCATTTTGACAAACTGCCAATGTTCCGCTTATTGAGGCCGTTGGCAAAGTATTTACTGTTATGGTAGCTGTGCCAACTTGATTTTGTAAGCAACCGTTATTATCAGAAACGCTAACCAAAGAATAGGTAAAAGTTCCTGAAGTACCCGTTGGTGCAGCAACTGTTACAGCATTTCCGGTAGCAGTAGTTATGGCTTGATTGGCTCCTCCATTTATTTTGTACGTAAAGGTGTAAGGTGCAGTCCCTGTGGCTCCAGTAAAAGTAATAATTGGTGATGTACCACCTAAACATACCGCTGTTGTCCCTGCTATTTGGGCCGTTGGCAATGGATTTACAGAAACAATAGCTGAACCCACTTGGGGTAGAATGCAACTATTATTGTCATTAATACTAACTAATGTATAGGTAAAAGTTCCAGCCGTTCCAGTTGGGGCAGCAACGGATATGGAATTTCCTCCAACAGTACTAATCGTTTGGTTTGACCCTCCATTGATAGTGTAAATAAAAGTGTAGGGAGATGTTCCTCCAAAACCAGAGAAAGTCAGATTTGGAGCTCCAGCATTCTGGCAAACTATGGTTGTTCCAGCAATGGTTGCTGATGTTGGAGTTTGTTTTACATTTATAATTGCATTACCTGTTTGGAGTTGCGAACAACCATTGGCGTCAGCAACGCTAACTAATGTATAAACCGAATTTCCAGTAATTGCAGTAGAAGCAGGAACAGTCACCGAGTTTCCAGCACTAGTAGTTACCGTTAGATTTGAACCTCCATTTAGGGTGTAAGTAAAAGTGTAAGGAGCGACGCCGTTAGCACCTGTAAATGTTATATTAGGTGCAGGAGCCGAATTTTGACAAGCGATGGTAGAACCGCTAATAGAGGCTGTTGGCACTGGATTTACAATTAGGGTATAAGTTGCATTTGCAGTTTGAGGTGCACACGCATTATTACTTGTTACCGTCATTGTTAAAGTTACAGCATTTCCTGCATCGGCGGCGGCGGCAGTATACGTTGGTGTCAAGGTTGTTGCGCCTGCGGTAATAGAACCAGCACCATTTTCAGACCAAGAAATAGTTCCGTTTGATGATGTTGCTCCGCTTACAGTTGCTGCATCATTGGAACAAATCGTTTGTGTTCCACCTGCAGTCGCAGTTGGCAATGGATTGACAATTACGTTTGTTGTTGAATTTATAGAACATCCGTTAGCATCTGTAACCGTTAAATTATATGTACCTGAAGCCGCAATTGTAGCCCCTAATATGGAAGGATTTTGAATGTTGGAAGTAAATGAATTTGGTCCTGTCCAACTATACGTAATAACTCCGGTTCCACCTGAAGCGCTTGAAGTAAGGTTTAAAGTAGCACCAAAACAAATTGGTGTGTTTGAAGAAATTGTGGTAATTGTTACTGCCGAAGGTTGCGTAATCGTAGCCGATGCGGTTGTAGTACATCCATTAAAATCGGTTATGGTTACAGTGTAAGTTCCTGCAATAAGTCCTGTGATGTCTTGAGTGGTTGCACCGTTCGACCAAACATAAGTATAAGGTGAAGTTCCTCCAGTTACTGTCAAATCTACCGAGCCAGTGGCATTGCCAAAACAAAGCACGTTGACTTGAATAGTCGAACTTGCCAATGCAGCAGCAGGTTGCGTAATGGTAGCCGATGCGGTTGTAGTACATCCATTAAAATCGGTTATGGTTACAGTGTAAGTTCCTGCAATAAGTCCAGCGATGTCTTGAGTGGTTGCTCCATTCGACCAAAGATAAGTATAAGGACTTGTGCCTCCAGTTATTGTTAAATCTACCGAGCCTGTGGCATTGCCAAAACAAAGTACGTTGACATATGTTCTTGAAGCATCCAATGCAGCAGCAGGTTGCGTAATGGTAGCCGATGCGGTTGTAGTACATCCATTAAAATCGGTTATGGTTACAGTGTAAGTTCCTGCAATAAGTCCAGTGATGTCTTGAGTGGTTGCACCATTCGACCAAACATAAGTGTAAGGTGAAGTACCACCAGTTACCGATAAATCTACCAAGCCAGTGGCATTGCCAAAACAAAGCACGTTGACTTGAGCAGTTGAGCTTGCCAATGCAGCAGTAGGTTGCATAATGGTAGCCGATGCAGCTGTAGTACATCCATTAAAATCGGTTATGGTTACTGTGTAAGTTCCTGCAATAAGTCCAGTGATGTCTTGAGTGGTTGCACCATTCGACCAAACATAAGTATAAGGTGAAGTTCCTCCAGTTACCGATAAATCTACAGAACCTGTAGCATTGCCAAAACAAAGTACGTTGACAAATGTTCTTGAAGCAGCCAATGCAGCAGCAGGTTGCGTAATGGTAGCCGATGCGGTTGTAGTACATCCATTAAAATCGGTTATGGTTACAGTGTAAGTTCCTGCAATAAGTCCTGTGATGTCTTGAGTGGTTGCTCCATTCGACCAAACATAAGTATAAGGTGAAGTTCCTCCAGTTACTGTCAAATCTACCGAGCCAGTGGCATTGCCAAAACAAAGTACATTGACAAATGTTCTTGAAGCAGCCAATGCATCAGCAGGTTGCGTAATGGTAGCCGATGCGGTTGTAGTACATCCATTAAAATCGGTTATGGTTACATTATAAGTTCCAAAAGTTAATCCAGTTAAATCCTGAGTTGTTGGCGCAAATGGGAAACCGTTTTTTGTCCAAACATAAGTGTAAACTCCTGTTCCACCTATTACTGTTAAATCAATTGCTCCAGTTGAATTACCAAAACACAAAACATCGGTTTGAGAAGTCAAAGCTGCTGATATTGATGATGAAGGTTCGGTGATGGTTACTGGCAAAGAAGTTGTTGAACATCCATTGGCGTCTGTTACGATTACGGAATAAGTTCCAGCAGGTAGATTCGTTCTGTCTTCAATATTAGAAGTTCCTGCAATATCTGCCCAATCGTAAGTGTATACGCCTGTTCCACCGCTTGCTGTTATATCGATAGCACCAGTAGAATTACCAAAACACAAAACATTGGTTTGAGAAGTCAAAGCTGCTGATATTGATGATGAAGGTTCGGTGATGGTTACTGGCAAAGTAGTTGTTGAACATCCATTGGCGTCTGTTACGATTACTGAATAAGTTCCAGCAAGAAGATTCGTTCTGTCTTCAATATTGGAAGTTCCTGCAATATCTGCCCAATCGTAAGTGTATACGCTTGTTCCACCGCTTGCTGTTATATCGATAGCACCAGTAGAATTACCAAAACACAAAACATTGGTTTGGGTTGAACTCGATGTCAACGCTGCTGCTGGCTGAGTAATTGTTATTGATAAAGAAGTGGTTGAAAAACCAGTTGCATCTGTTACCACAACAGAATAAGTTCCTGCAGCAAGATTGGTCCTATCTTCTGTATCAAAAGTTCCTGCAATATCTGCCCAATCATAAGTAAATGGAGCTTCTCCAGATGCTGTAATATCTATTGCACCTGTGGACGCACCATAGCAGGTTATATTTATTTGTGAGGTTAATACTAGAATTACAGGAGAAAAAGTAAAAGTAGCTTTGTAATAATTTCCAGAATTATTTGCAGAATGAGTACCACTTCCACCGCCACTTGCAGTATAAGTAAAATCAGCCGTTGTGTAAACTTCTAAATAATAATTTCCCGAACTTAACCCATTTAAAATATTAATATTAGCCCCACTTGATTGCCAAGTTTGATTTTGATCAGAGCCTCCACAATTCGATCCTGTTAGTCCATCATTTGAGGTCCAAAAAATTGTAGATTCTGTAAATATTGGTGCTAGATCAGTTGTTTTATAAATTCGATAATAAAATTTTCCATTCGTAATATCATCAGTATTACATTTAAATGTTTTATTCTGTGCACCATTTAAAATTAAACTATTCCCCGAATAAAAAGTCCCTAGATTTAATCCTTGAAAATCTGTATTTCCTGTAATTGCTTGTAAATCATAATAAACATTTCCTCCGCCATTGATTTTCAAAATAGCATAACTCTCGTAAATACCAGACTGTGCTTTTACTTCTGTACTTATACCAACAAGAAAAAAAGCGATCCAAAAAAACATAAAAATCTTAGCTTTATCAATGAAGCTATTTGTCCGTGTTTTATAAACCAAATCTAGATTTATATAAGAGTAGTTTTTCTTCATAGTGAAGATATTGAATGTTCCAATAATCCTTCAATCAAAAGAGATAAAAGAATCTATGCTTTAAAAATTGTAAGTAAACTAAATTTAAAACAATCAATGGCTTTGAGGCTTGCCATTTGCATTTGCAATATATAGTACTGTAAATGAGTTCATAACGTATATCAAAGTACTAATAATTTAGCGAAAACATAAAATAAAGTCGACAAACTACATCGTTTTCAGTTATATTACTCTTTTACAATGATTGGACGTAATGCTACTTTACAAAATATAAAAACCTAATTTTGTTGTCCTGAAAAACAATCTAAATTCATCTATATTAAAATATTAAATACCCAATGAAAGACGTTTTCTCCATAAAAGAAGCCATACAAAAGATAGAATTTTTTTGTTCCTATCAAGAACGTTGCCACGAAGAAGTAGTTTCTAAATTGTATGCAATGAAAATGGAGTCAGATGAAATAGACCAAATAATGGTACATCTTATTGCATCGAATTTTCTCAACGAGGAACGATTTGCTCGTAGTTTTGCCAGAGGGAAACACCGCATCAAACATTGGGGAAAAATCAGGATTGTCAACGAATTGAAGTTCAGAAACATATCTCAAACCTTAATTAATTTTGCACTAAAGGAAATCACTCCTGAAGAATATCTGGAAACTTTTCACGCATTGGCCGAAAGGCATTGGAAAACTATTAGAGAAACAAATGCTTTAAAAAAACGAAAAAAGTTTTGTGATTATATGCTTCGAAGAGGTTTTGAGAGCAACTTGGTTTACGATAAAGTGAAGGAACTAGAAATTAGTGATAAATAATCAGTTTTTGAGTGTTCAGTTGCAATGAAATGCCAAATCATTATACAAAAAAGTCCCGCTTTCTATGGCGGGACTTTAGCATTAAAGCGTGTGCAATTATCTAAAATTATCTAAAATTATAGCAAATTCCGAACAACAAATTCCCTTTTGGCATTGGAACAAAATTCGTCTCGGTATATTCTGTATTGAAAATATTGTTGGCGAATAAAGAAAATTCAAAAGCCTTTAAAGTATAGGCCGCACTCATATCTACAACAGAAAATGAATCTCCGCTAGTTCGTTCCGAGTAGCGATATAAAATCGAATTGGTAACGTTTTTAAAGAATTGCATATAGTAACTCCCCACCACTTGATGCTTTAATGAATTTACGGAATATTGCGAAAAATTAAAACTGCTTTGCTTTATTGTATCGTCTAAAAAGGTATAGCCCAACTGTAATTTCTGGTCGAAGGAGTTCAAAGAAAACGTATAATTGAGTTGCGTTTCAAAACCTTTGGTAGTCACATCCTGAATATTCTGGGGTTGCCAAGGGTCTGAGTTTTGCATTTTCACGTAATCAATCAATCGATTGGAGTCGCGATTAAAGACCGCCGCGGAAGCATTAAAACGCGTCCTATTCCATTTCAAACCTATTTCTTGCGAAAAAGCTTTCTCTGGTTCCAAGTCAGGATTTCCTATTGTGGTTGGTGATTTATAATTCAAGTCGGTAAAAGTTGGAACCCGATAGGTGTAACCCAAGTTGCCATAAACTCTTAGATTATCTAGCACTTGATACCCAATATCAATCCCTGGAAAAGCAAAAAATTTGAAGTCCGAAAAATAAGTTACGGCCACTCCCGGCGTGATATCCATCTTGTTGTCTAACAATTCGAGGCGATGTTCCAAAAACAAGGTACTTACAAAGCGATTGTTGTCCCCGAGATTGTTACTCGAAAGATATACTTTGGCGGTTTCGATACCAAAACCCGTAACTCCAATATTTGAAGCGTAGGATCCATTTAATTCGGCCGCAATTTTGTTTGAAATATGCAGATTTCGATAAATGGAAGGATTGTTTCTAACAAAAACATATTCGTCTTCATTTCGTCTCCAATAAACCCTTGGCTTCCAAGTAAAATTACCCTTTTTGATCACTGTCGAAAAACCTATCAAGCTTGCCATCGTTTCCTCATATTGATTTGTGGCGGCCGGCGAAGCATAAAAACCGTTGGCACCAAAATTTCTATCCGAAAGAGAAATCAACATCGCGATGGGCAAATTCTTCTTGTTGAAAGTACTCTTCAAAACAAAATTTTGATTGTCGAAATCGGTGTTGAAGCGGTAGCCTTCGGATGTGTTTTTAGAATAATGAATAATATGACTGCTGTCGTCCAAATTAATTCCCGCGGTAATGGAAGCATTAAATTGATTGTAGGAACCGCCCTGAATGCGCAAGGAAACATCCGTGTCAGGCACATCTTTTGTGATGATGTTGATGGCGCCATTGAAAGCATTTTGACCAAATATACGCGCGGCAGGACCTTTTATAATTTCGATTCTTTTGATGACTTCGATAGGCAAAGCGAGGTTCATCGTGTGATGTCCCGTTTGGGCATCATCTACTTTAATACCATCTACCAGCAATAAAGTTTGGTCAAAACTCCCGCCACGTATATATAAATCTGCTTGCGTGCCATTGGTTCCGCGACGTCTTATATCAATGCCTGCAATTTGCTGTAAAGCATCGGCAACATTGGTAACACCCGCTTTTTTCATATCTTCAGCAGTAATCAACTGGATCGTTCTGGAATTTTTGCTGAAAGGCAAATCAATCCTTGTGGAGGAAATAATGACTTCTTGTAGGGAATCTATCTTTGGTTTATTTTCCTGTGCGGTTACGATTAAAGAAGAGATAAAAAAGGAAAGTAAAAAGTATTTGTTTTTCATAAGTTACGATCTTGAATAATTTTAAAACGATGCAAAAGTCGTAACTTTCCGGACTATTAAAATAGTCCAGTTTTAAAATGACAGATAGTCCGGTTAATGCGTTGCTAAAAGAGCTACTCCACTTTGATAAATCAAGTGCCTGTTCGGTGTATATCCAAATTTCGCAACAAATCATCAACGCCATTCAGCGCGGTTATTTGGCAGAAGGCACTTTGCTGCCGGGAACCAGAATCTTGAGTCAATTACTGCATATCCACAGAAATACGGCCGTGGCAATATACGATGAATTAGCTTCTCAAGGTTGGGTTGAAATAATTGCCAACAAAGGCACTTTTATATTGGTTCCTGAACAAAAAACAGCTTCCATAAAAGCGGGTTCGAACCGAATTGGTGACCAAAATAGTTTTGCCGAAGGAACCGGATTTCCTTTTCAAACCTCTTTTAATTTAACATCAACACAAGAATATTCGGAAGCAAAGTATGAACTAAATGATGGACAACCTGACTTAAGGTTGCATCCCATTCACGAGTTTTCAAAATGGTATGGCGCTTCGATGAAACGGAAATCACTGATTTCGCAGTGGAATCAAAATAAAAAAGCAAGATATTCGGTATTTGAAAACCAATTGTGTAATTATTTGAATGCCACTCGAGGACTTCACATTAAACCTCAAAACGTCATCAGCACCAGAAGCACTGAAATGAGTTTGTACATTATATCACAACTTTTAATTTGCCAAAAAGATGTGGTTTTGGTTGGGGATTTGAGCAATTATGCCGCCAATATGATTTTTCAACAATCAGGTGCCGTTATCAAAACAATCCCTGTTGACGAACAAGGTTTAGATGTGCATTATATTAAAACACATTTTACAAAAGGTGAAATTCGCTGTGTGTATCTTTGTTCCAATCGGGATTATCCTACCACCGTTTCATTAAGTTTGGAACGTCGTTTAAAACTTTTAGAACTGGCAAAGGAATACCAGTTTGCGATTATAGAAGATGATTTTGATTATGATTTTCAGTTTGAAGGCATGGCGAGGCAACCTATGGCTAGTTCGGACTCTGATGGAATGGTCATCTATTTGGGAAAGCTTGGCCAATCTTTATTTCCAAGTTTTCAAACAGGCTTTGTAGTTGCTCCGGAAAATTTAATTTCAGAAGCCAAGAATTATTTGCAAATGCTGGATCGGCAAGGCGATTTAATTCGGGAACAAATGCTGTCTGAATTGATTTATGAAGGCGAAATTCATCGCTTACTCAAAAAAAATATTTTGGTCTATAAACGGAGACGGGATTTTTTATGTCAGTGTTTGGAAGAAAATTTTAAGGACGCTGTCCGCTTTAAAAAGCCAACGGGTGGTTTGGCGCTTTGGTTGGAGTTTACTACCGTCATTTCCTTAGTTCAACTTTCAGAGCAAGCACTAAACCACGATTTATTTTTGCCCAAAACCATTCTTTATCAAGACAAAGACACCTGTGCAATCCGTTTGGGCTTTGGTCATTTGAATGAGGAAGAAATAGAAATTCTGGTCAAGAAATTGAGACAGGCGTATGATGTTGTGAATAATGCTAACTAATCAAAGTTGATTGCCAACAAAATTAAATAAGCGTTGAATCAGGAATAAAATTATTGTTTTTATATGTTTTATTATTGTTTATCAATAATTTTTATATATTTGTAGCGAACTTTAAAACTTTAATATTATGAAAAAAATTAAACAATTAAAAATTTCGTGGGAAATTCTACTCAGTATTTATGCAACGTTTACTATTATTTCAACAGCCTTGTTATTGGTTGCATTATTCTTCAATGATTTGCCAAATATTAATTCGCTAATCAGTGAAAATCAAATTGAGGCAATTGACAATTATATTAGAATTATTGTCTTTCTTATGGCAATAGGGAATGTTATCTATATTGTAGTGCTTTTTAAACTAAAGAAATTAATTTCTTTGTTTATGAACCAAGACTTTTTTACCAACGATTCTATTCGACTGCTTCAGGAGATTGGTAATTATTTGAGTTATTCCACTTTACTAATATATATGCCGAGTTTCTTTTACAACGCCTTTTTTAATTTTAAGAATGCCAATGGTGTATTTGCAGAAAGCGTTGGCAAAACTGCATTTTTGTTTTTTATATTATTAGGAATATTTTTTCAGATTTTAAGTTCCATTTTTGAGGAAGCAAAAACAATGAAAGAAGAAAACGACCTAACTGTATAATTATAAAATCTAAATGAAATCAAATTATGAAAACTAAATCAACTTATGTTTTAAAAATTTTAAATGTCATCACCTGGGTGGTGTTTTTGGGACTCTGTATAAAAGCAGGAGCACTTTTATATTCCTTTTGGGTTAGTATGCATCTCAACAAAATTGCGGCAAAAAATCTCTATATGGGATTGAATTTATTTGAATTAAAAGCAGTTAACGAAGTAGGTTACGCAACATTAGTTATAGGTATTGTTGCTATCATCTTAGCACAAGCTTTACTGTTTTATACCGTTATTCAAATTTTCCGAAAAATTAATTTTATCAGTCCTTTTCACGAAAGTATAAGTAAATTGATTAAAAAAATGGCTTTATATTCTTTAATCATAGGACTTCTGAGCGTATTCGCTATGGCTTACGCTGAACAATTTGGTGATAAAGGAATGTATTTTCCCCATTTGTCAGAACACATTGGGCAAGGGAGCGCTTTTCTGTTTTTTGGAGGAATATTGTATTTTATTTACCAACTTTTTTTAAGAGGTATCGCACTTCAGCAAGAAAACGAATTAACAATTTAAGCTATGCCAATCATTGTAAACCTTGACGTAATGCTTGCCAAAAGAAAAATGCGTTCGAATGAATTAGCAGATCGAATGGGAATCACCACCGCCAACCTTTCTATTTTGAAAACCGGAAAAGCTAAGGCTATTCGGTTTTCGACTTTGGAACTGATTTGTGAGATTCTTGAGTGCCAACCAGGCGACATTATGGAATTTGTGAAAGAGGAATAATTCTCTTTTTCTTTATTCTAGCCCAGATGGGAACGGCATCCTCTTGTGGTCTCGTTTTTAGGACGAGACCACAAGAGATACAGTGGACAGCTGGAAATAGCTCCAAAAAAAAAGCCAAACATTACTGCTTGGCTTTTGGTTTTTATTTCGAATTGCTTTAGTCGGCTAAAACAATTACTTTATTGTCTTTCATTTCGATGGTTCCAGAATTAATAGCAAGGGTGAAGTTTTGATCGTTTACTTTCGTAAACAAGCCTTCTGACTCACTGCTGAAATTAAAACTTGGAGCTGAAATTTTTACAAGTCCTTTTTGAAGTATGGAAACTATTGGCGCATGATTATTTAACATTTGAAAATGTCCATCAACTCCCGGAACGGAAACTGAGGTTACTTCGCCTGAAAATAATTTTGCTTCTGGTGATACTATTTCTAAAATCATAATTTTAAGTTAGAAGTTAGAAGTTAGGAGTTAGAAGTTCTAAAAACTGCCAACTGAAAACTGCCAACTGTTTTTAAGCTTCTGCCAACATTTTTTCTCCAGCTTCGATAGCGTCTTCAATGGTTCCTTTAAGGTTGAAAGCGGCTTCTGGCAAGTGGTCTAATTCTCCGTCAATGATCATATTAAATCCTTTGATGGTGTCTTTAATGTCAACCAAAACTCCTTTTAATCCTGTAAATTGCTCTGCTACGTGGAAAGGTTGTGACAAGAAACGTTGTACACGTCTGGCTCTTGAGACTGCCAATTTATCGTCTTCCGAAAGTTCTTCCATACCCAAAATCGCGATAATATCTTGCAATTGTTTGTATTTTTGAAGAATTTCTTTTACTCTTTGTGCACAGTTATAATGATCATCGCCAATAATTTGTGGAGTCAAGATTCTAGAAGTTGAATCCAATGGATCCACCGCTGGATAAATACCTAACTCAGCAATTTTACGAGATAATACTGTTGTTGCATCAAGGTGAGCAAACGTTGTTGCTGGCGCTGGATCGGTTAAATCATCCGCAGGAACGTAAACCGCCTGTACAGATGTGATAGAACCTTTGTTTGTTGATGTAATTCTTTCTTGCATCGCTCCCATTTCGGTAGCCAATGTTGGTTGGTAACCCACCGCAGATGGCATACGACCCAAAAGTGCCGATACCTCAGAACCTGCTTGTGTAAAACGGAAGATATTATCCACAAAGAACAATACGTCTTTTCCTTGGTCTGAACCTGCACCATCACGGAAATATTCCGCAATTGACAATCCTGAAAGTGCCACACGAGCACGAGCTCCAGGAGGTTCGTTCATTTGGCCGAAAACGAAAGTAGCTTTAGACTCTCTCATTCCTGGCATATCTACTTTTGACAAATCCCATCCTCCATTTTCCATAGAGTGCATGAATTCGTCACCGTATTTTATAATTCCTGACTCTAACATCTCACGAAGTAAGTCATTTCCTTCACGCGTTCTTTCTCCTACTCCTGCGAATACTGAAAGTCCACCGTGACCTTTTGCAATATTATTGATCAACTCTTGAATCAATACTGTTTTACCAACACCGGCTCCACCAAACAATCCAATTTTCCCTCCTTTTGAGTAAGGCTCAATCAAATCGATTACTTTAATACCTGTGAATAAAACTTCCGAAGAAGTCGATAAATCTTCGAATCTTGGTGCTTGTCTGTGAATAGACATCCCATTTTCACCATCTTTTGGCAAGTTTCCAAGACCATCAATAGCATCCCCGATTACATTAAACAAACGTCCGTAAACATCTGCTCCAATTGGCATTTTGATAGGATTTCCTGTTCCAACCACTTCATAACCTCTGCTCAAACCGTCTGTTGAATCCATTGAGATGGTACGAACAGTGTTTTCACCGATGTGAGATTGTACTTCAAGAATTAACAAAGTTCCGTCTTTTTTTGTGATTTCTAATGAATCATAAATTTTTGGAAGTTCAACATCTTTACCGTTGAAAACTACATCGACAACTGGTCCGATGATTTGGGCAACTTTTCCTATTACTTTTGACATTGCTTATGTATTTATTAAATAGCTATTTTTTGGGTTTATGAATGACTACCTATCGATAATTTCCGACTGGATGCTTTTTCAGTGTGCAAAGGTAATTTTTTAAAATATAAAAATCAATACTTTTTTTATAAAAAAACAGGGTTTACTCCAGGTTCTTCTCAAAGAAAAGTAAAAAAAGATAAAAACAGCTATAAATCAAAAAACCACCACGTTAGACGTGATGGTTTTTGTAAATATTATTCTAATATTAAAGGGTCTTTGGAAATAAAATTCTATAATTTCCAAGATTTACTCCTTTAAGATTCGAGCCGTAAGTCGCATTTATTGCTTCAATAAATTTATTTGCAATCAAAGCATATCCTCTTGGTGAGGGATGAACTCCATCTGTAGAAAAACCACCTCCTGTAACAAATGCATTTGTCACAGTAAATCCATTAGCTGAAATTCCACCATTTGCAATTTGTGTCATAAGGGCATTTGTATCTACAAAAGCGATTCCTTTTGCCGTTGCAATTGATTTAATTTTAGCATTATACGCGTCAGTAGCTGTTTTAACTTCTGCTACTTCATTTTTAGACAAAACCCATCTGTCTTGCAAAGGAAATTGGGTTCCATTCCCAGCGCCCAGATGCGTTTGAATTGAAGTACCATTAGAAGATATCACAATATAATCAGCACTTGATGTCTGTCTTAACTTTATTAGTGCAGGACTTATAGCAGTTATATCAGTAAGATATTCATCAATCATTACGGGTGCATTGTTACCCACTACAAAGTTTATTGTTCTTTGCAATCTTTCAGCCTCGGTAATTAGTCCTAAATTTTTTGCAGCTACTAAACCTCCGTTATATCCTGCATATGCTGAATTTAAAGCTGTAACTTGAGCCGCTACTAAAGGCACAGGATTGTTTCCTACAGTAGTAAAAAATGGCACCGTATTCACATAAGGAATATTTGCAACAACTCCTTTGGCTCCAGTAGAAGTTAAAGTGTTTACTAAAGCATCGTAAGTGGCATCAAAACCAACACCTGCAACACCTGCGGATGGCGTTATTGGGTTTGTACCATCACCTCCCGAAGTTGCATAACCCAAAACATCATTATTTCCAATCCAAAGCGAAAAGAATGTAGGTGTTTGAGAAGCTGCATAAGCTAATACTGATGTGGTTGCATTTGGCGCAAAACGAACATAGTATGGGTTTGCTGTTCCTAATGAAATCCCGGCTAAACTTCCATAACTTGGCGATAATAAATGAAAACTTTTGGCACCTGGAACCCCACAATTATTATAGGGACCAGCCGCAGCAATTGAAGTCATAATCTCAGTTGACGGAGTACCTGAAACAGGTGCTGGAGCTTGACCTCCTGACGAAGCCAATCTAGGTCCTGAATATGGCACTCCATTAATTTTAAATCCACCAATGTTATCCGCCATAAATGGAATTTTAAACTCTCCACCTCCAACTGTTGCGAATTGCTGTGCCATAATATTGGTATAGGACACTTTTTGTCCATCAATAAACAAGGCATTGTCTGAATATCCTGCGGTTAATGAATTCCCTAAGGAAACAAATTTTGAAAAGTTTGCTGTACCTGCAGTTGGCACTAAACCATCGGATGTATTATATACTACAATCTCTTCATCACTATTATTACACGCTACAAAGGTTAAAGAAACCAATAGGAGCCATTTGAAATTTTTTATCATAATCTTATATTTTTAATGTTGTTGACTGATTGAATTACGGATTAATTGTCCAAGAAATAAAATATTGTTGTCCTATTGCTCCGGCTCCCAATACTTGTGTGTACTCTTTACCTCCTATATTAGTAGCTCCTAATTTTAGTAAAGATTTTATTTTTGGAATACCATAATTAATTTGAGCGTCAACAACTGTGGCAGCTTCAATCATACCATCAACCATTGTAGATTCCCATAAATACTCATTATTCCATCTGATGCTTGCATTAAATCCAAAGTTTTCGAATAATTTATCGTTACCAACAGAAGCTTTAACTCTATGTTTTGGCGTATTAAAACCAGCTTCGAAACCTGGATCTTTTGCTTGATCAAAATCAAACTGAGCATAGTTATAACTAACTCCGAAATCATAACTGCCAAACATTCTTTTAGACAATCCTATTCCAACCCCTAATGATTGTATTTTTAAATCAGTGTTGGTATATAATTGATAGGCTCTAAAATTCCCATTACCAAGTGCATGAAGAGTTTGAACTGCTGGATTAGTTAAATACAATGGAGCTCCTTGAGCAAAATTGAAAGTTTCGCTAACTGTTCCGTACAAAGGGGCAACTGATACCGTGTTACCGATAAAGTTATTGTAAGTGTTATAATATCCATTTAAGTCAATATTGATGTCTTTATATTGAGAACGATATCCTAATTCGATAGCCTGTACTTCTTCTGGTTTAACATTATTTACATTTGTTACTCTTAACAATGCGGCTGCTCCAGGTGTATTTCCGGGATTGGCTGCAGCAAATGCAGCAAATTGATCCACAGATGCTTTTGTGTATGAATTTTGATAGGCATTTACTCCCGTCATTACTACAGATGAACCTCCTGCATATACTTGTCCGATTGCTGGAGTACCATTTGCAACGGCTCTAGTTTCAGAATATCTCAATAAGTTGTCAGGAGCTGAACCTATTAACACAGCACTTCCAACATTGAAACCTATATATTGGTCTTGAGTACTTGGGTTTCTAAAACCCGTTTGATAAGAGGCTCTAAAATTATGTTGCTTTTTTTCACCTCCAGAATAAACCAACGATACTCTTGGAGAATAGTTACCATCAAAGTTTTTGGATTTATCATAACGAACAGATCCTGTAAATTTCAATCTGTCTTCCATGAATTTCTTCTGTAACTGTGTATAAACACCATATTCATTATAATAAATTGGCCCACTATCATCTGTATAAATTCTTCCATGAGAATCTAATTGATATTCTCTGTAGGAACCTCCAACTTGAATTTCTCCAAATTTAATGAGGTCTTTAAAATTATAATTGGCATCTGCATGATAAATTCTGGAATTATCTACTAATTTAGAACCTGTTAACACATCTGGATCGGTAATAACTTTATTAAATGCACTTTGGAATCCAGGAGTTCCCGGAAGTAATCTACCAGTATCGGCAACGCCTCTTGAAATGATATGGGCATTTTCAGGAGTTTGCCCAGCTAATGTTGCTTGAACAAAGGCGCCCGCATATTGACCAAACCAAGTACTGTCATCTTTCCAAGCTCTATTTACATTAAGACCGGTAAAAAGCATGTCATACGATTTCCCTCCATCTTCTGTAGTAGTATATCCTCTTACAAAAAAGTTTTTACCTTTTAATTCTAATTTATGTTGTGACATGTAAAAGTTATTTAAATAATAACGATTGGCCCCTTGGTAAACTGCGTTTCCAAAACCAAATTTACTTTGCCAAATTACTTCTAATCTTTCATCGCCCAATGGTCTTAAATGAAAAGAGAAATCAATTTTTGTATTCGCTGCTTTGTTATCTGTTAAATCTACCTCATTGTAACCCGTTCTACTCACATTATAATTGGGAAGCAAATTTACTGCCGAAGCTGGAATCAGCCCCTTTTCAGCCAAGGCCTGTCCAACTACTTTTAAATTTGTTGAAGCTTCGTCACCATAAACATTTATACCGTCATAATTCACGTCACTTCTTGTTATTCCTTGTCCTTGACGGGCTTTGTCGTCATAGTTTTCTGCAAACCAATCCGTTCCCTGCATGTAAGTGAAGTTAGCTTTTGCGGCAAAATATTTATTGAAAGTATGTGCCATTCTTATACCAAAATCATAAAAACTATTGGTTCCAGCAGCTTCTTGACTTGTGGCTCCATATTTTAAATAGGTTGAAATACCTGGGTAAGTAAAAGGGCTTTTGCTATTCATAAACATAATTCCGTTAAAAGCATTTGCACCATATAAAGCAGATGATGCTCCGGGTAATAACTCTACACTTTGAACATCAATGTCCGATACGCCAATCATATTCCCTAGTACAAAGTTCAATAACGGCGAAGAATTGTCCATTCCGTCAACCAATTGCATAAAACGAGTATTAGCAACAGTGGCAAAACCACGAGTGTTTATAGATTTGAAAGTCAAACTACTAGTATTCATTTGCACTTCCTTAAGGTTTTCTAAGCCATCATAAAAGGTTGGTGAAGCCGTTTTTTTAATTTCCTTCAGACCCATTCTTTCTATAGTTACGGGTGATTCTAAAACTCTCTCAGGAGTTCTTGAAGCCGAAACTACCACTTCATCCAATGATGTCTGAGCATCAGTAAGTTTAATGCTTACATTTTGATTAATAGAAGTAACACTAACTTTTTTGGTTTGGTGTCCTAAACTTGTTACTTCAATTGTAAATGGGGGATTTAGTGATGTCGTCAATGTAAATTTTCCATCAGCATCTGATACCGTTCCTGCTCTGTCTCCAACGACTTTTATATTGGCACCAGGAATGGGTTGGTTGTTACTTTCTGTAACCGAACCTGTTATTGCATTTTGCGCAAAAGAAATGCCGCAAAAAAACAATGACAAAATAAGTAAATAGCTTCTCATTTGATTGAATTTTGTTAGTTAATGCGACCAAAGTACAAATATTTTTGATATTAATAAAAAAACACTAAAAAAAATTCAGATTATATAATTTCATTATAAATAGGCTTTTTGAGAAACGTTAAACAAATTTATGCGATTTAGTTAAAAAACTACGATTTATTATGCGCGCATATAAAATAATACCTTAAAAATAGTGTTTCAATAAAAAATTGACATAAAAAAAGCGAGGTAAAAAACCTCGCTTTAGATAAAAATATTCGAAAATTACTTACTCAACGGTAACTGATTTAGCTAAATTACGGGGCTGATCTACATTACAGCCTCTCATAACAGCAATATGATACGATAATAATTGCAATGGAATAGTAGTAATTAATGGTGATAAAGCATCGGAAGTTTCAGGGATTTCAATAATATAATCTGCTAAATCTCGTACTTGAGTATCTCCTTTTGTAACCACAGCTATGATAATACCGCTTCGTGATTTTATTTCTTGAATGTTACTTACAATTTTGTCATAATGCCCTTGTTTAGGTGCAATTACAATCACAGGCATATGCTCATCTATTAAAGCGATTGGACCATGTTTCATTTCGGCTGCAGGATAGCCTTCGGCGTGAATATAAGAAATTTCTTTAAGTTTCAGCGCTCCTTCAAGTGCAACAGGAAAATTATAACCTCTTCCTAAATACAAGCAGTTTTGAGTGTTTTTGAAAATTTCAGCAATTTCTTTTGCCTTATTATTTGTTTCTAAAGCTTCTTTCACTTTTTCAGGAATAATTTCTAATTCCTGTAAATACCTATGAAAATCCGTATTAGATAATGTTCCTTTAGCTTTTGCTAAACGCAACGCCATCATTATTAATACTGTAATTTGTGTTGTAAATGCTTTTGTAGAAGCCACCCCAATTTCAGGCCCAGCATGCGTATGAGAACCGGCATGTGTTTCTCGAGAAATAGACGAGCCAACTACATTACACACTCCATAAACAAAGGCTCCTTTTTCTTTGGCTAATTTTATTGCTGCCATCGTATCAGCAGTTTCTCCTGATTGCGAAATGGCAATAATCACATCTCGTCTGTTGATAATTGGATTTCTGTATCTAAACTCAGATGCATATTCTACCTCAACAGGGATTCTGGTAAATTCTTCAAATATATATTCAGCTACAAGTCCTGCATGCCAAGAGGTTCCGCAAGCGACAATAATGATTCTTTCGGCGTTGAGAAATTTTTCTAAATTATCCTCCACTCCCGACATTTGAATAATACCTTCGTTTGCATGCAGTCTTCCGCGATAGGTATCTCTAATTACGCTAGGTTGTTCATAAATTTCTTTCAACATAAAGTGGTCATAACCCCCTTTTTCTATTTGCTCCAAATTCATTTGAAGTTCTTGAATATAAGGATCAACCAAAGAGTCGTCTTTAATTTTTCGAACTTTCATCGGTTTGTGTAACCTGATGTTTGCCATTTCGCCATCTTCTAAATAAACGGCATTTGAAGTATATTCTATAAATGGTGAAGCATCTGACGCAATAAAGTACTCGCCTTCGCCAATTCCTATAGCTAATGGACTTCCCAAACGCGCAACTACAATTTCATCAGGATTTTTTTTGTCAAAAACGGCTATAGCATAAGCTCCAAAAACCTGATTTAATGCTACCTGAACTGCTTTTCCCAGCTTTAGATTTTCCTTTTTTTGTACTTCTTCAATAAGGTTTACCAAAACCTCTGTATCGGTATCGGAGTGAAAAATATAGCCTCTTTTTATTAACTCTACTTTCAGAGGAGCATAATTTTCTATAATCCCGTTGTGGATAATTACTAAATCTCCTGAATTAGAAACGTGAGGATGAGAATTTACATCATTTGGAATACCGTGAGTTGCCCAACGAGTGTGACCAATTCCAATCGTTCCATTTGTTGAAATCTCGTTTGCGGCTTTAGCTTCAAGGTCTATAACTTTACCTTTTGTTTTACAAAGTTTTATATTTTCGCCGTCATATAGCATAACGCCTGCACTGTCATAACCTCGATATTCCAATCTTTTTAATCCTTTTATTACAATAGGATAAGCTTCTCGATAGCCAATGTATCCGACAATTCCGCACATATTTTTGGTTTATTTAGGTTTTGTATAATAGATTTCTAGATGTAATCTTTTGCTGTAATTTACATCAGTATCAGGAAGATTATTTCCATAAAGAATCGTTCCTAATGGATTCATAACACTAGCTTTTGGGGCTTGTGAAATAAAGTCATTTGTAGTTCTCAACTTTTTGAAATCTGAAACATTTATATCTTCAGTTACAACAACCCCTAGCTTAACGTTTATTGCATCTGAATATTTCACAAGATTTCTAATGTGATTCGTAATATTCACTTTATAAGAAACCCCTCTTTTAGAAGTTGCATCTTTTTTTATATAACCACCAAATATAAATTTAGAAGTGCTTTTATTTGTTGCTGAAGTTCCTAAAACATAATCTAAAATAGCAGCGTTATTGGTGAAATTATACAAATAAATTCTTTCTGGCTCGTAGCTATTTTTAAATTCTGAATTTTCAACATCAATATTAAAAAGAAGATTAGCTTCATTAATCAACCATCCTTCCTTTCTGATTTTATCTAATTCATCCGAAACCCCATTTGGACCAGTTAAACTTCCGTTTGTATCATAACCAATCAAATCTTTTTTATCAAAAATATCAATAACTGCTACCGAACCTTGGCCTCCCTTTAAATACAATTTTTTGTCGCCAAGAGACCTATTTGGACTGCTTATGGCATTTTCATAACCAGTATTTGGGTTGCTTTGTTCTAGCAAATTTACTGTACTACCCGACATATTAAGAATAATTGATTTATCAACTCTTGTTGTTGTTTTTACAATATTGCCATTAGCATCTTTGGTTTCGGTAATAAGATCTTCTTTATATTTAATGGTAATTGTTCCCTTGGCAAAATTGATCATAGCCAAACTTCCTTTATCAGACCCTGATTGTTCTACTTTGAAATATAAACCTTTAAAATAATTGACAAAAACATCATTGGAAGCCAAACTTCCGGATGGCGCATTAAATATTTTGTCTTTGAAAAAAGTAGCATTCAATTTCAATCGCATACTTGGAGCTGAATACGTAGTGGTTTCTTTATCAGCGGCATCTTTTGTAGTAACAGAATTTTGAGTAGAATCAAAGAAAAAAGAATCGTTTTGAGCAACATTTGCGTCATTATTCAAACGATTTCCAATTTTAAAACTATCAAATTCATCCTTTTGATTAGTATAAAAAGTTTGAGGATTACCGTCTTGACTACCCATAAATCGACCTGACTCATAAACACTCAGTTTTATTTTTGCTAGAGGTTCTCCATAAATAGAGTCCAAAACATATGTAAATCCTCCGGCATCTCGAGGTTTAGTTTGAGTAGCATCGACAAAATAAGGCACGTCTAAATCAACACTTTCTATCACTTGATTTAAAGCAGGATTTATTGTTGGATTCGCGCTTGCCAATATTATTTGCGTGACGAAACTAGCAGACGTTTTACCAAAAGCAGGATTGTCATAAATACCAAAGGCATTAACAGCAAGATTATTCGATTCTATTGGGGTGATTTTTTCGTTATAGGCCACCACATTCGATGGATATTTAACTAATTCGAAATTATTATCACCAATTAAGGCATCGCCAACTGCGCTGTACTCTTTGTCACAAGAGACGAAAAGTAAGCTGGTTGTAAAAAATAATAGGAATTTGAAAATGGAACTATTATGCATGTTTAAAGGAAAATTTTTAATTTAGAGAACAAAATTTTTATAAAAATTAGAATACGTTTCGGCGAATTTATCTTTCGGGGTGAAAGGTAAAAAAGGTTTTCCTGAAGATTCTATAAATTTTGTTAAACTTGAAGAGAGGTTTTCTGAAGCAATAATAACCGCATCAGAATGATGGATGGTTGCCCGCATAATACTTTCGTAATCTGGAGTTTCCAAATCTGAAATAGATTCATTCGGAATGCCGTCAAATTTTATTTTGTTGATCATTTCTATATCTAAAGTCCCTTCGAAAGACTGACTGTAAACCGAAGTTACAATTTTGGTCTCTGAAAATAATGCCTCGTTTTTATAAAAATGTTTCAGGTAAATGGGCAACATTGCAGCCATCCAACCATGGACGTGAATGATATCGGGAACCCAATTCAATTTTTTTACCGTTTCAACGACACCTTTAGCGAAGAAAATAGCTCGCTCGTCATTGTCCGGAAACATCACGCCTTCTTCGTCAGTAAATGTAGCTTTCCGCTTAAAATATTCGTCATTGTCAATAAAATAAACCTGAATTCGCTCTTTAGGAATCGATGCTACCTTTATAATTAAAGGCATATCCAAGTCATTTACCACCAAATTCATCCCTGAAAGTCGAATTACTTCATGCAATTGATGTCTTCTTTCGTTTATATTTCCATACCTAGGCATGAAAATTCTAATTTGTCCACCTTGATTATTTATCATTTTTGGCACTTCGTAGGACATTGAAGAGACCTCATTTTCAGCTAGATACGGCACCACTTCAGATGATACATATAATATCCTCTTATCTTCCATATTGTAAATTACTTAATTTATTGGCTTTGTAAAACATGCAAAATTACAAAAATTTATGCAGTTATAGACTAAAATATTATGTTTGCATATTATTTCAATAAAACAGCTATGTATATTTTCTCCGGAAAAGCAGCTTTAATAGACCATTTAAAATCTATTAAAACGAATTATTCCTCTATCGGATTTGTTCCAACTATGGGTGCCTTGCATCAAGGGCATTTATCATTGATGCAGCAATCAATGGAAAAAAACGAAACAACAGTTGTAAGTATTTTTGTCAATCCTACCCAGTTTAATAATCCTGAAGATCTCGCAAAATATCCTAGAACATTAGAAGATGATCTAAAAAAAATTAGTGATTTAAATCCTGAAATTATAGTTTATGCCCCGACTATTGATGATATTTATGAGGGAAAACCTTCGTCGCAATTTTTCGATTTTGACGGGCTAGAAAATCAAATGGAAGGCAAATTCAGACCAGGACATTTTAACGGAGTGGGTACCATCGTAAAACGGCTGTTCGAAATTGTACAACCTACCAACGCCTATTTTGGTGAAAAAGATTTTCAACAATTGCAAATTATAAAGAAAATGGTCGCTAAAAACAAAATCAACGTTAACGTCGTGGGTTGTCCAATTTATAGAGAGTCAAACCAATTAGCGATGAGTTCTCGAAATGAACTTTTATCTCCAAAAGAAAAACAAGAAGCTTCCATTATTTATAAAACGTTAATCGAATCTAAAGAAAAATTCAAGAAATTAAGTGCCAAAATGGTAAATGAAGAAGTTCAAAAAGAATTTGAAAACAATTCTACTTTCACTTTAGAATACTTTCAAATTGCCGACGAAAAAACGCTTTTGCCTTGCATTCGAAAAAGCAAAAACAAGAAATATCGTGCTTTCATAGCTGTATTTGTTAAGAATATTCGATTGATTGATACCATTTCATTAAATTAATTTACTTTTGCCCCATGCAAATACAAGTAGTAAAATCAAAAATTCACCGTGTTAGAGTCACTGGCGCCGATTTAAATTACATCGGTAGCATTACTATTGACGAAGCATTAATGAACGCCTCAAATCTTATTGAAGGCGAAAAAGTATCGATTGTCAACATCAATAATGGCGAACGTTTTGAGACTTATGTCATTGTTGGCGAAAAAAATTCAGGCGAAATAACGCTTAACGGGCCAGCAGCTCGAAAAGTTCAAAAAGACGATATTATCATCATTATTTCTTACGCAACGCTTGATTTTGAGGAAGCCAAAACCTTCAAACCATGGGTTATTTTCCCTAATGAAAATGACAATTCATTGACCTAAGCTAGAAATACTTTTTCTAACTCGACTTGTTTTTAATTGCTGCAAATAATTTTTTATTGGAATGCTTTAGTTTATTTTTACACAAACGAAATAAGTCAATAAAAAATGTCTAAAGTAAAAACTTCCTTTTTTTGCCAAAATTGTGGTGCCCAATATTCAAGATGGCAAGGACAATGTAATTCCTGCAAAGAATGGAATACAATAGTCGAAGAAATTATTCAAAAAGAAGAAAAATCAAGTTGGAAACCTACAACTACCGATTCGAAAAGAGTTTCGAAACCCCTGAAAGTCAACGAAATTGATTCCAGCCAAGAAGTAAGAATGAATACGCTTGACGGGGAACTTAATCGCGTATTGGGCG
Organism: Flavobacterium psychrophilum; assembly: GCA_945860385.1. Classification (GTDB taxonomy): domain Bacteria; phylum Bacteroidota; class Bacteroidia; order Flavobacteriales; family Flavobacteriaceae; genus Flavobacterium; species Flavobacterium psychrophilum_K. Next base: position 83,733 of record CAMAQD010000011.1, on the reverse strand, counting down.
GCGGAATAGTTCCTGGTTCGTTAATCCTTTTGGGCGGCGAACCCGGCATTGGAAAAAGTACTCTTTTACTCCAAATTTCTTTAAAATTGCCTTATAAAACCTTGTACGTTTCGGGCGAAGAGAGCCAAAAACAAATAAAAATGCGTGCCGAACGAATCACGCCGAACAGTGATAATTGCTACATTCTTACCGAAACCAAAACCCAAAATATCTTCAAACAAATTGAAGCCATAGAACCTGAAATCGTCATCATCGATTCCATTCAAACGCTTCATACCGATTATATCGAATCGACCCCGGGAAGCATTTCGCAAATTCGGGAAACCACCGCCGAACTCATAAAATTTGCCAAAGAATCGAATGTTCCCGTGATTCTGATTGGTCATATTACCAAAGATGGAAATATTGCCGGACCCAAAATTTTAGAACATATGGTCGATACCGTTTTACAATTCGAAGGCGATAGAAATCACGTGTATCGCATTTTGCGTTCTCTTAAAAACCGTTTTGGTTCCACTGCCGAAATCGGAATTTATGAAATGCTGGGCAACGGTTTGCGCGAAGTATCAAACCCTTCAGAAATATTGATTTCACACAAAGACGAAGAATTATCAGGAACCGCCATCGCCTCTACTCTCGAAGGAATGCGTCCGTTAATGATTGAAATTCAATCCTTGGTTAGCACCGCAGTTTACGGAACGCCACAACGCAGCACAACGGGTTATAACGCCAAAAGACTGAATATGATTTTGGCCGTTTTAGAAAAACGCGCTGGCTTTAGGCTTGGCGCCAAAGACGTTTTCCTAAATGTAACTGGTGGAATTTCTGTGGATGATCCCGCTATTGATTTAGCAGTTGTTGCCGCTATTTTATCATCCAATGAAGATATTCCCGTGAATAAAGATTTTTGTTTTGCTGGCGAAGTCGGACTTTCAGGCGAAATTCGTCCCGTAAATCGGGTGGATCAACGCATTCAGGAAGCGGAAAAATTAGGATTTTCAACCATTTTTGTTTCGAAATACAATAAAATCGCATTGAAAAACACGATAATAAAAATAAGATTGGTGGCGAAAATTGAAGATGTGGCGAGTGAGTTGTTTGGGTAGAAAAATATAATACAAAAGAATTTTTATTTATGAGATTCCCATTCTTACATTATTTAGGAGGTTGATTTGGTGGCTATTAATTAAATTTTGCAAAACAAATTTGAAAGATGAACAATCTAAAGATAAATGGAGTCGAAATATTTTTTTCTTAATTGTAATAGGAACTGCCTTAGGTTTTATAGCTGTTAAATTTTTTTAGCTTTTTAATTTAACACTTTTTTATCTCGCTTAACATAAGTGATTTACATTATTTATTCGTAAATTTATATGTTGATTTTTCTCCAACGAAAAAAATTTAAAAAATAAAATTATGGAAAAACAAGTCGGAATCTGGATTGATACTAAAAAAGCAATTATTGTTGCTCTTGAAGGTCAAAAAGAAGAAAAAATCATTGAGATAGATTCTGAAGTTGAAAACAGAATTTACCACAACAAAGAAAGCAACAAAGGAACTTTCTCCGGAAGTCAACAAAGTGACAGCGAAACGAAATTTGACAACCGCAAAAAAGAGCAAATGGATTATTATCTGGAAGCAGTAATGAACCACATTAAGAAAGCAGATTATCTCTATGTTTTTGGTCCCGCCGAAACAAAACTAAAATTGGAACAAAAAATACGAGACGAAAAATCTCTTGGCAAAATTAAACTAAAAGCGATAGAAACAGCAGACAAGATGACTTTGAATGAGATTGTAGCTCATGTCAAAGACTTCTACAATCCGCTAAAACGTAAACTTAATTTGGCGCATCGTTTATAAATTTTAAACTTTTAAAACCATCGAGAACCACAATACAAAAATATTGTGGTTTTTTTGTTTTCAATAATCAAGAAAATCTCTAAGGGAATCACAAAATTAATTCGTATTCCCTTTTTTTTGCTTTTCTTTATGCGTAGAAAATTTCAAGTGCAAATACTTTATGAGAACCCGAAAACAAAAAATAATTTTAGCTGTAAAAATAATTACCGCAACTTTTTTGGCACTAATTATAGCTCTTTTTGTTTTTAGAAATGCTTTGTTAAAGCAAACCATCGCAAAAGTTTCCTTTAAAATGGCAAGCGAATACAACAGCACTTTTACTGTAAAAAAAGCCTCTTTTGTTGGGTTTTCTGGTCTGAGTTTTTCCGAAATAATTTTAGTTCCTAAAAATGCCGATACTCTTTTCAACATTCATAAAATGAAAACCAGCGTCAATTTATGGCGATTGTTGGTTGGCGATGTTCAACTGGGAACATTAGAAATCGAAAATGGTTATGTGCAATTAGTGAAAAATAAAAAAGGACGAAATTTTGATGCTTTCCTAAAAAAAGACGAAAACACGACTTCTTCTAACGAAAAAAGAGATTATGCCAAAGTAGCTTATAGACTCATTTCGAAAGTGCTGAATTTGGTTCCAACGGATATGAAAGTAGAAAACCTCGCGTTTCGACTGGATGATAATGGCAAAAAAACGAAGATAATTTTTCAAAAACTACGATTGGTCAACAAGCAATTGGAGACTTCCATCAAAGTCGAAACTAAAGCATTTATTCAAAGAATCAGAATCGAAGGTTTTGCGGATCCAAGAAACAAAACTGCCGATATTCGGTTTTTCAATATGGATACCAGCGCAATAAAAGTGCCTTATCTTGACGAACGATTCAATCTGAAATCGAGTTTTGACTCTATCAGAATCAACATTCAAAATATAGACAAATCAGGTGGAGAATTGCACATCGACGGTTTTGCTTCCATTGCCAATTTGATGATAAATCACAAGAAAATTGCCAACAAAGATGTAGTTATCAAAAACGCCAAATTTGACTTTCGGTTCCTATTGGGTTCTGATTTTATTTCCATTGACAGCAGTTCGACTGTTCAATTCAACAAGGTAAAATTCCATCCTTATCTGGCTTATGAAACCGAAGAAGATACAATATACAAACTCAAAGTGACGATTCCGAAAATGAAAGCACAAGACTTTATTGTTTCGCTTCCAGATGGTTTATTTACCCATTTTCAAGGAATGGAAGCCGAAGGTAATTTTGAATACAAGTTAGATTTTATGTTCAATAAAAACAAACCGAATCGACTGGTTTTTGACAGTAAATTGAAGAAAGAAAATCTAAGAATAACCAAATATGGCGAAGCTAATCTGAACAAACTCAACGGCGAATTTGTGTATCGCGCCATCATACAAAACGTGCAACAACGCCCGGTTTTAGTAGGTTCTGAAAATCCAAATTACACGCCATTGGATCAAATTTCGCCTTATTTGCAAAAATGTGTTTTAACCTCGGAAGATCCTTCGTTTTTCTCGCATCGCGGCTTCATCAACGAAGCTTTCAAGCAATCGATTCTCAAAAACATTCGAACCAAGAAATTCTCCCGAGGTGCTAGCACGATTAGTATGCAATTAATCAAAAATGTGTTTCTGACCCGCGAAAAAACTGTTTCCAGAAAATTAGAAGAAATCCTGTTGGTTTATATCCTCGAAAATAACAGAATTGCTAGTAAGGAGCGAATGCTCGAAGTCTATTTCAACGTTATCGAATGGGGACCAAATGTCTACGGAATTGGCGAAGCCGCACAATTCTATTTCCAGAAAAGTCCAGCCAATTTAACCTTGAAAGAATGTTTGTTTTTGGCAACCATTGTCCCTAAACCAAAGAAATTTATGTGGCAATTTGACAACGAAGGAAACCTGAAATCCTTTGCCAGACAGCAGCAAAAATTCCTTAGTAATTTGATGTTGCGAAGAGGAATTCTAACCGCAGAAGACACCATTGGACAAAGCATTCCGTTGCAACTTACAGGAAATGCACATTCTCTTCTGAATATAAAAGTGCTAGATTCTATCGCTGTAGATTCGTTGTCTGTGGAAGAACCATTTGAGTTTTGATTTAAAAGCGAAGAGGGCACAAAGCTTCTCAAGATTTTAGAATTTTAAAAAAAATAAACCTCACATCTTTTTGAAACCTGTCTTATCATAAAAAAGTCCACAAAGAATCAATTTTCTTTGTGGACTTGGTAACTTCTTATGACCTTTGTGGTCAAATAATCAAGGTGCAGGATCTGGAATTATAGCTTGGACGGCATTTATTTCATTCAAAATTTCATCGGATAAAACTACGTTTATTGATGCTATGTTTTCTTTTAATTGTTCCAAAGTCGTGGCGCCGATAATAGAACTTGTCATAAAAGCCTGTTGGTTTACAAATGCTAGGGCCATTTCGGTCAAAGTTAAACCGTGTTTATGTGCTATTTCTTGATACAAAATAGTAGCCTCGGTACATTTAGTACTATTGTATCTGCTATATTGAGGAAATAATGCAATTCTATAATTAGGCTTGATTCCAGATAAATATTTACCCGATAAGATGCCAAACGCCAAGGGCGAATACGCCAACAATCCCAAATTTTCTCGAATACAAATCTCTGATAACCCACTCTCAAAAGTTCTATTTAATAAAGAATAAGGGTTTTGAATGGTTTTTACTCGTGGTAAATTTTGATGTTTGCTTTCTTCCAAAAAACGCATTACTCCCCAAGGCGTTTCGTTAGAAAGTCCAATGTGATTAATTTTTCCTTGTTTGACAAAACCGTCTAAAGTTTCCAAAACAGATTGAATATTGTCTTCCCAAGCATCATCTTGCACTTTGAAACCACGTTGTCCAAACATATTTGTTTTACGTTCCGGCCAATGTAGTTGATACAAATCAATATAATCTGTTTGAAGACGCTGCAAACTTTGGTCTAAAGCCACTCTAATACTTTTAGGAGAAAAATCTAAATTATCACGCATATAACCAAAACTAGGACTTGGTCCGGCAATTTTCGAAGCTAAAATTATTTCCTCTCTTCTCCCTGTTTTTTTAAACCAAGTTCCAATAATTTTCTCTGTACTGCCATAGGTTTCCTGACGTGCCGGAACCGAATACATTTCGGCGGTGTCAAAGAAATTCACTCCATTTTCAAGCGCATAATCCATTTGGTCGTGGCCTTCGGCTTCGGAATTTTGCTGACCAAAAGTCATGGTGCCAAGGCAAATTTTACTGATTTTTATATCGGTATTGGGCAAAGTGGTGTATTTCATTTATTTAAAGCGATAAAATTATTGGGTACAAAAGTAAAGTTTAGTCTGACGATTAGATGGAACATTAACAATTTTTTAAAAAGAAAAAAGGTTCTGCATTTCCACGCGAACCTTTTCTACATTTTGTTTATTCGAAGATTAATTTATTTCCTTCAACATCTCAGCGATCTCGTCTAATCTTGGAGTTAAGATAATTTCGATTCTACGGTTTTTGGCTTTTCCTTCGGCAGAAGCGTTACTAGCCAATGGTGAGAATTCGCCTCTTCCGGCAGCGGTTAAATTTTGTTTATTGACAGCTTTGTTTTCGCTCAAAATGGCAACGATTGCAGTGGCTCTTTTGGTCGATAAATCCCAGTTATCGGCTATTGGTCCTGAACCTCCAAATGGATCATCATCAGTGTGACCTTCGATCAAAACAGAAATATCTGGATTGTCTCCCAATACTTTTCCCACTTCGACAACAGCGGTTTTACCTTCGGAACCTACCGCCCAACTTCCTGATTTGAATAGTAATTTGTTCTCCATAGAAACATATACTTTTCCGTTTTTTTGTTCTACGGTTAAACCTTTACCTTCAAAACTGTTCAAGGCTTTCGACAGTGTTTCTTTTAGTTTTCGCATACTTTCCTCTTTAGCTGCTATCAAAGCTTCTAACTCTTGTAAACGTTGTGCATTTTTGTTTAATTTTTCTTGTTCTAACGCTAATGCTTTTTCTTTGGCTCCCAATTGTTCCAATAATTCACGATTTTTGGCCATATTGGCTTTCAACGATTCGCTGCTGTTTTTTTCTAAAGCTGCATAAGAGTCCTTCAAAACATCCATTTTAGTGGATAAAGCCGCATAATCAGCCTGCAGTTTTTCGCGGTCAGATTTAATTTTTGCTAATTCCTTGTTCAAAGCTTCTTGCTCTAATTCGAGTTGTGCTTTAGACTTTAATAAATTGGCATTTTCATCTGAAATACTTCTGTTTTCTTTTTTTAAATCGGCGTATTTGCTTTCTAAATCATTGTATATTTTCTTGGAAACGCAAGAAGTGGAAAGGGCTAGAATTAGCAATCCGAGGGAAATTTTTTTTATCATTTTTACTTATTTTTTTTATTATTAAAAAGGGTATATCCAAAAATTACTGAGTATCTGGACAAACCTGTGTTAGCATAGCGGGTTTCTAGGTTAAACTTATCATTATAACTATAACCCAATCCAAAAGTCCTGAAAAGTCCTGCATTTATAAATATTCTAGAATTGTCTTTTAGATACATATAATATCTTACGCCAACAAATGTAAAAAAGCCTTTCTCGAAATAGCTAGATTCACTTGTTCTGTCAAATGCCTCCCCAAAAGTACTATAATCTGTTGTTATTGCACTAAATTTATAAGTTTGATAAGTTAGTTCCATAAAAATAGCCCATTTGTTTCTATTAAAAGGGGTGATATATTCAAACTCTCCTCCATATTTTAAAAAGAGTTTGTTTCCAGAAAAGTCTACCTTTTCGTCGGCGTTATCATAGTCTTTGTAAGGACTCACATTGAAACCTCCTTTTATTTTAATGTTAAAACTGCTTTTCGATATATTTTTATTGTAGTCTTTATAACCGATATTTTTACAATTATTATATTTTATAAAGTAGTCTACCAAATCTTTTCTTTCGTATTGCAATTTTAAAACCTTGTCTAAAGTCTGATTTTCACAATTCATCTCCTCCCAAATTTGTTTTTGGAAATCATTATTTACACCCAAACTCATATAATTAGTATTTGGAATATAATACTTTTTAAAAATAAGTTGGGTAATGGGTATATTATCTGTTTTATAAAAAAATCGTTTTAAAGCCTTATCTTTAAATTCATATAGAGAAGCTTTTCCCTCTATTAAGACTTTTAAAAAAAGAGTTTTTTCTACCCATTCAGGTTCTCTTACATCTTTTATTTGTCCTAAATCTGGGGATGAAACGTCAATTTTCACAAAATTCCGTACAAATTTTATAGTATTGGCAATTTCAAATTCTTTGATGTTTTTAATATCTCCAATTTTTACATCCAATTCCTCTTGAGTAAGTTTATACTCGAATGAATTTGGATTTTGATACAAGTCTTTATTTTTTATAAAACATGCTGTTCGAACATTATCATTATCAATAAAATAGGCTTTTTCAAACTTAACCTGAGAATAAGACTGGCAATAAAAGAATCCTAAAAATAGAATTGATAATAGTTTTTTCATTTAGTTTTAGTGGTCAAGATTTATGATTTGAGGGGCATTTATTTCTAAATTTAGACTATTCTATTTCCACCAAACTAGGACAATGGTCAGAATGTTTGGCTTCGGGTAATATAACGGCTCTTTTTATTTTTTGTTTTAAAGGTTCGCTAACTAAACAATAATCGATGCGCCAACCTTTGTTTTCTAATCTTGCTGAGGGAAATCGCATTGTCCACCAAGTGTAATTATTGGGTTCTTTGTTCAAAAATCGGAAACTATCGATGAATCCGCTTTTCATAAAACCATCCAGCCAAGCTCTTTCTTCGGGTAAAAATCCCGAAACTTTTTTGTTTCGGATGGGATCGTGAATGTCGATTGCTTCATGGCAAATGTTATAATCGCCACAAATTACAAGGTTGGGAATTTCTTTTTTCAGTTCGTTAATATAATTTTGAAAATCGTCCATAAACATAAACTTGTGTGATAATCTTTCGATATTAGTTCCCGATGGAAGATATAAACTCATAACAGAAAGTTCATCAAAATCCACCCTGACATTTCTTCCTTCAAAATCCATGTGGGGAATTCCAGTTCCAAAAACTACGTTGTTGGGTTTTATTTTAGATAAAATGGCCACGCCGCTATAGCCTTTTTTGGTCGCCGGAAACCAATAATGATAAGGATAACCTGCAAGTTCAAAATCTAAAAGCGGAATTTGTTCTGGAGTTGCCTTAATTTCCTGAAGACAAATTACATCGGGGTTTGCTTGTTGTAACCATTCGATAAAACCTTTTGAAATTGCGGATCGAATGCCATTGACGTTATAAGAAATGATTTTCATTATATTATTTATTTGAGTTTCAAAAGTAATGAAAAGTACAAAGATTGATGGCAAAAAAAGATGAAAAATGGAGTTTTTTGCTATCTTTGTTACTTGCTCAAAAAATCATAAGCTAGATATGGGTTTAGTAACCGCAAAAGAAGTTGCAAAAGCAATAAACACAGATAAGTATGGAATTCTAGGTACTTTTTCTGGTTGGTTGTTGATGAAAGTCTTGAAAATTTCCACCTTAAATAAAATTTACGACAGAAACAAACACTTGAGTGAAGTGGAGTTTTTGAATGCTATTTTGGATGAATTTCAGATCAAATTTGAAATTCCAGAAGAAGATTTTAAACGTTTACCCAAAGACGGTGCTTATATAACCATTTCAAACCACCCTCTTGGAGGAATTGACGGTATTTTATTATTGAAATTAATGTTAGAAAAAGAACCTAATTTCAAAATTATTGCCAATTTTCTCTTGCATCGCATCGATCCTATGAAACCTTATATAATGCCGGTAAATCCCTTTGAAAATCACAAAGACGCGAAGTCTAGCGTGATTGGCATCAAGGAAACTTTGCGTCATTTGAGAGATGGAAAACCACTGGGAATGTTTCCCGCTGGAGAAGTTTCAACCTACAAAGATGGAAAGTTGATGGTGGACAAACCTTGGGAAGAAGGTGCCATAAAAGTGATTAGAAAAGCGCAAGTTCCTGTTGTTCCTATTTATTTTCACGCCAAAAATAGCTGGTTGTTTTATTTGCTTTCGAAAATCAGCGATACAATGCGTACGGCAAAATTACCATCAGAAGTATTTAGTCAAAAACATCGCGCGATAAAAGTGCGTATTGGCAAACCCATTTCTGTATCAGAGCAAAACGAACTGACATCAATTGAAGATTTTTCAGAATTTTTAAGACGAAAAACCTATATGTTGGCTAATCCTTTCGAAAAGGAAACGCCGTTTTTGCCAAAACCCAATTTAAAACTACCTAAGAATCCGAAGCAAATTGTTACTGCTACCAGTCAAGAAAAAATGATTGCAGAAATTAACGTCTTGCGCGATAACGACTGCCGATTATTGGAAAGTAAAAACTACGAGGTGTTTTTTGCTAAAGCCAATGAAATGCCAAATATTTTGCACGAAATTGGGCGATTACGCGAAATTACTTTTAGAGAAGTTGGTGAAGGCACCAATGAATCTATAGATATTGACTCCTATGATACGCACTATCGTCATTTGTTTTTGTGGGATGGCGAGGCAAAAAAAATTGCTGGAGCTTACAGAATGGGATTGGGCTCCGAAATTTATCCAAAATATGGAATTGAAGGTTTCTATCTGACTGATTTGTTTGGGTTTGAACCCGAATTATTCGATATGCTGCACCACTCTATAGAAATGGGTCGCGCCTTTATCATTAAAGAATACCAACAAAAACCGATGCCGCTTTTCTTACTTTGGAAAGGAATTATTCATATTACACTGCGCCATCCAGAACACAAATTCCTACTTGGCGGAGTGAGTATCAGCAATCAGTTTTCTAATTTTTCGAAATCATTGATGATTGAATTTATGAAATCTAATTTTTACGATCCATATATTGCTCAATATATCCATCCTAAAAAAGCTTTTAAAGTCAAGTTAAAAGATGCCGACAAAGATTTTATTTTTGATGAAGCGGAAGCCGATTTGAATAAATTTGACAAATTGATTGACGAATTGGAACCAGGCGCTTTACGATTGCCTGTATTAATCAAAAAATACATCAAACAAAATGCTCGTGTCGTGGCTTTTAACGTTGATCCAATGTTTAATAATGCTATAGATGGACTTATGTATATTCGGATTTCTGATATTCCTGACAGCACCGTAAAACCGGTAATGGAAGAATTTCAGGCTGAATTGGAAAGAAAGTTGGCCGAGAAAGAAGAGTAATTCAGTTGGCAGATTGCAGATTACAGATTGGAATAGAATACTTGAAGATTTTAAATAAAAATTTACCTCCAAATAGACTGACGCAAAATATCATCCAGAGAATTATTATTTATAAAATAAATGATTCTAATAAAATGATAACTTGCCAGAAAAATAGCTAAACCATAAGCCAGTTTTTTACTGTAAAGGAGTTGGGTAAAATATTCCTTTTTAGTAATTAATTCAACTGTTAGGACAACAATAATAACTACACAAAAGGCAATGACAAATGGTCCAAGGATGTGATAATACAAACTTTTTATTAAATCTCCTTCATAAAAATAAACCATCGATTTTGTGATTCCACACCCCGGACAAGGAAAACCGCTAAGCATCTTTAAAGGACACAAAGACTGGTCGGTTTCGAGATGATCACTTTGATTGAAAAATAGTAAAAAAAACGGAACCATGAGCGTTAATATTGCGCCGATGATTCCGTAAAGTTTGCGTTTAGAATTTGTGTTAATTGTATAATTTATTGATGTCATTTTGAACAATCATTGCGGCTGCCATTGGGAAGAAAAACCCTAAAACAATCAATAATGTTGAATCGTCTTTTTGTGGATAGCCAATACGTTTGTATACTTGAGGCAATGCATCTTTACCAGCCAAATAAAAGAAATATATGTTTATAGGAAAACAACATCCTGCAAAAATAGCTATGGGTTGAGAAATAACTTCTCGTTCTGCCACCGCATTCAATACTTCAGCAACTTTTATATTCCAATAAATAAGATACAATCCGCAAGTGATAAATCCGAGAATTAATACTAAAATAGGATCTACTTTGAATACGGGAATTGGATTGTTTGGTTTATTCCAATGTTCGGTTATTGTGTTTTCCATTTTTTTGATTGTTAATTGGTTAGGGTAAAAATATAAAAATTATTGAAATAATTTAGATTTCAATTTTGATTATGCTTCAGTGGTTCCAATTTCGTTGATTTCATCAAAATTATTTTTGGGATCGGAACCGTATTGGTTCACGCCTTGATCTCCATCTGTACAAAACAAAACTAGCAACCATATTGAACCAATAATGGGAATTAATGCAATAAAGAAAAACCAACCGCTTTTACCAACATCGTGCAAACGACGGACACCTACAGCAAGTCCAGGAATAAAAACCAACAAAGCATTAGCAAAATACAACCAACCATAAGGAAGTGGTTCAAAATTTAAACCTGCAACACTATCAATAATTGCGGCAATAATAGCTATAATAAAATTTACTAATAAAAAATACCAATACTCACTTCTTCTGGCTCTGCCATTAAAATTTGCGTAGTTTTCGAAAACTACTTTTTTGTACCATTCAATCATAATTAAAAATATTAGCTGATTCCTACTCTTGTGGCTTTTCGGTTACGCCTCGTTTTTTGGTTTCTGAACTCCATTGCGCTTGCTAATATAGTAGTTTTACAGAAAAATAGTGTTATTTATATCAAAATTTTTATTTTTATTTATAAATAGCCTTAATCTTATCGACAATAACCTGTGCCAAACGTTCGTGGCTTTCAATAGTCCAGCCGGCAATGTGCGGAGAAAGAATTGCATTTTTCGCATTCAATAAATATTGAAAAGCTTCGGGGGTTTCTTTATCTTGAAAAAGGGTTTCAAAAGACAACTTTTCATATTCCAAAACGTCTAAACCAGCTCCAAGAATTTTTCCCGTTTTCATCGCTTCCACTAGATCAGCAGTGACAATATTTTTTCCTCTTGAAGTGTTTATGATCCAGAAAGGTTTGGCAAAAGCCTTTATAAAATTCGCATTGACCATCTTATCAGTTTCGGGTGTCCAAGGAATATGTAGGCTTAAAACATCCGCTTTTTGTTGTAATTCTTCTAGAGAAACTTGTCGTGCATTTTCATCACCAACATTTTCCAGAATGTCATAACACAAGACTTCAACATCAAAACCCTGAAGTTTTTTGGCGAAGGATTTTCCCATATTTCCGTAACCAATGATGCCCACGGTTTTACCGTCAAGTTCGTGACCGCGGTTTTTTTCTCGGTTCCAATGTCCTGATTTTATTTCATTGTCGGCTTGATTCAAATTATTGAAAAGCGATAAAATCATTCCCAAAGTATGTTCGGCAACGGCATTTCTATTGCCTTCCGGTGCAGCAATAAGTTGAATGTTTTTTGACAATGCATAATCACAATCGATGCTTTCCAATCCGGCTCCAACTCTTGCAATAAATTGCAAATTGGAGGCTTTGTCTAGAAATGTTTTATCAATTTTGAATCGGCTGCGGATAACGATTCCTTGATAATCTTGGATTTTGGATTCGATTTGTTCTTTGGTTGAAGTGAAATCTTCGTGATTGGTAAATCCTGATTGTTGCAATTGTTCCCAAAGTATAGGATGATTACTGTCGATGTGGAGGATTTTGATAGGTGTGTTCAAAATTATAGATTTTTATTTGACCTAGCAGGTTTTAAAAACCTGTCAGGTCTTGTAAGTTACGCTTTTGCATTAGGTATGGCAGTGGAGCTCTTTTTTGTGACGATTTTTTTCGTCACAAAAAAAGCGGGAACGTACAGCCCGACCACGCTGGAACGATAGTGAAAGCGTGGGAATGCCCAAATAATTATCCCTTGATTTGTTTTAAAGAAGTCTTGATTCCTCTAATTAATGATGAACTGAATCCGTGCATTTCCATTTCGTTTAATCCTGCGATGGTACATCCTTGTGGTGTTGTTACTCTGTCAATTAATTGTTCCGGATGAATGTTTTCTTCCAAAATCATTTCGGCCGCTCCTTTTACGGTTTGTGCTGAAATGGCCAAAGCGGTTTTCCAGTCAAACCCAATTTCGATTCCGGCTTGCATCGAAGCGCGAATATAACGCAAGGCAAATGCTGTTCCACTCGCTGCCAAAACCGTTGCTGCGTCCATCAATTTTTCGTCAATTATAGGTGCTGTTCCCAGATCTTGGAAAAGAGTCACGACATTTTCAGCCTTGTCTTTGTCTTTTTCATTAAACGCAATACAAGTAGCCGATGCACCAAATTGCGATGCGATATTAGGCATAATTCGGATGGCGCTATTTGATTGCCCAATTTTAGTTTGAAGCATTTCAATAGAAAGTCCACTCACCGCAGAAGCTATTATTTTATTTGAAATTACGGGAAGAATTTCAGCAAAAACTGTACTTACTTGATATGGTTTTATAGTGAGAATAATCATATCCGCATCTTGTATTTGGTGTTTGTTGTCCGTTGAAACTGTAACACCCAGTTCTTCTAAATACAGAATACTTGCTGTATTTCTTCTGGTAATAGTAATTTGGTTGTCTTTAGAAAATCTGGCTAATCCCAGAGCTATGGAAACTCCAAGATTTCCTCCTCCAATAATATGTACTTTCATATTGTCTGTTTGTTAAAAACCTAAAATTAATCTTGCTATTGTAAAATAAATAAGAATTCCGAAAATATCATTGCTGGTCGTGATAAATGGTCCCGTGGCGAGTGCAGGATCAATTCCGAATTTATCCAATAATATGGGGACAAATGTTCCGATTAGTGAGGCAATAATAATTACTGACACTAAGGCAATAGTAACAATAATTCCGATAATAATTTCTACATTTAAGAGAAAATGGCTTCCCAAAAACAAAATGGTAGCCAGAATTAGTCCGTTCAACAAACTCAGGGAAACTTCTTTTATCAATCTATTGAACAAGGAACCGCTCAAAGTATCATTGGCCAAACCTTGCACAATAATTGCTGAAGATTGTACTCCCACATTTCCTGCCATCGCCGCAATTAGAGGCGTGAAAAAGAATAAATTCCCATGGTGATTCATTGCTCCTCCAAATAATCCGAGGACTTTTACGGACACAAATCCGCCCAAAAGTGCCAACACTAACCAAGGTAAGCGGGCTTTTGTCAATTCCAAAATGCTGTCATCAGCTTCAACGTCTTGCGAGATACCGGCAGCCAACTGGTAATCCTCGGTGGCTTCGTCCTTAATTACATCTACAATATCATCGATGGTGATTCGACCGACCAATCGCCCCATTTCATCCGTAACGGGAATGGCTTCTAAATCGTATTTTTGCATTATTCGAGCCACCTCAACATCTTCTGTATCGACCATTACGGAGTTTAATTTCTTGATATAAACTTCGCTAATAGGTGTTTTTGAAGAAGTTGTCAATAAATCTTTGAGGGATAAACGTCCCAAGAGCCTGTCTTCATCGTCCACCACGTAAATAGAATGTACTCTGGAGATGTTTTCGGCTTGGATTCGCATTTGTTTGATACAGGTAAAAACGTTCCAGTTTTCGTTGACTTTTACCAACTCTTTGTGCATAATTCCACCCGCAGTATCTTCGTCATAGCGCAGCAAATCGACAATGTCTTTGGCGTGTTCTACGTCCTGAAGTTCCGAGATTACTTCCTGCTTTTTACTCTGCGAAAGCTCGGCAATAATATCAGCGGCATCATTCGTTTCGAGTTCATCAAGTTCTTCCGCAATTTCTTTTGGCGAAAGCCGGCTCAATATTTTCTCTCGCAAATCATCCTCTAATTCCAGCAGGATTTCGGCGGTTTTTTCTGAATCTAAAACCTTAAAAATGTATGTGGCTTCATCAAAATCGAGTTCATCGAGGATTTCGGCAATATCAGCGTGGTGCAAGTCATTCAGCAAAACTCCCAATTGCAGGTCGTTTTTACTCTGAATAAGTTGCTCTAATTCATGAATTAGTTCTTTGCTGATTTTAAACTCCATCGGCTTCTATTTTTTGAGTAAGTGCTATAAATTGTTCTACGTTAAGTTGCTCAGGACGAAGGTTAAAAACCTCATCTTCCCTCAAACTATCGGACAAATTTAATGTTTTTAAACTATTTCTCAAGGTTTTTCTGCGTTGCTGGAAAGCAGTCTTCACCACCGTAAAAAACAATTTTTCGCCGCAAGGCAGACTGTAATCTTCCTTTCTACGCAAACGCAAAACTCCAGATTTCACTTTTGGTGGTGGAATAAAAACGTGTTCGTCAACAGTGAATAAATATTCGGCATCGTAAAAAGCCTGAACTAAAACTGATAGAATTCCATAGGCTTTTGTTCCTTTTTTTTCGCAAATGCGTTCGGCAACTTCTTTTTGGAACATTCCTGAAAATTCGGGAATTTGGTTGCGATATTCCAAAGCTTTAAATACGATTTGAGTCGAAATATTATAAGGGAAATTACCGATTATAGCGAATTGTTTTCCTTCAAAAACTTCATTAATGTTGTATTTCAGGAAATCTTTGGAGATGATTTTATCCTTTAATTTTGGATAATTCTCGTCAAGATATGTCACCGATTCCGTGTCGATTTCGATAACGTAGGTGTTGATTGGTTTTTCCAATAAATATTTGGTCAAAACACCCATTCCCGGTCCTATTTCTAAAACATCTTCGTAACCTTCGAGATTCAAAGTGTCTGCAATAGCTTTGGCGATACTTTCGTCTTTCAAGAAATGTTGTCCGAGATGTTTTTTGGCTTTTACTTTTTCCATTTTGTCATTGCGAGGCACGAAGCAATCTCACATATTTTTAAGTTTATTTTACCGCAAATACCCGAAGGCTCTAGGGTTTTTTATTATATATAAAGGGAGTTTTATTATATTTAGTTACTGTTTCAACAGTATTTTTACTCCAAACTAATAATCCTTTTTTTCCAATTTTAACCAGTCTATCTACATCAACGTCATTTTTAGTCGCCCATTGAATCCATTTTTTAACAGAAAAACTCCAATAGCTCCAGCCTAAAACCATTCCAATAAATAATGCAATTTTAAAATTCACATCCAAAAACATACTCAACCCAAATGCAGTAAAAACAATAATCACTGTCACTGGTAAATTAACCGATAATTGACCTCGCAACGAAATGTCGTAATCAGAAAGATTTTGACTATTCATAATTCATAGATAAAAAAATTTATTCCAAACTAAATACTGCAACTGAATACTTAAACTAATGTTCTGAAATCAACTCCAGTTCCGTTCTAAAAGACAGCATTTTATCTCCAAATAATTTTAGCGCTTCATCACGCAATTTTGGTGCGTCTTCCTGATAATATTTTTCCAAAGTTTCCTTGCTGTCAGTTGTATATTGGATAGAATAGGTTGTTCCGCCCATTTCTTCCTCGATTAAAACACGCACCATTCTTGCCGAAGAGAATTTTCCTGTGGCCAACATTTCAGGAATGTGTTTGTGTTGCATCCAAGTCATCCATTTTTCGTGGACGCTTTCGTGTATGTTAGTGGTAACGTTGTAAATGATCATTGTTGTAAATTGGGTTAATCGGTTAATTGTTTAACTGGTTAATCGATTAAACAATTAACCATTTTTTAAAGATTCGTATCTCCTCGCAATTGCCGGTATTTTTTTCGCGCTTCAATGAAGTAAATACTGTCTTGATGATTAAAAATTATTTTCTCGTAAAGCGGTTTTGCTTTTTCGGGTTGTTGCAACTTATTGTTATAAATTTCTGCCGATAAATAAAGCGCTTCGTCTATATAAATTCCATCCGCGTGATGGTCGTTAATATTTTGATATTGGCTTAAAGCCAAATTATATTCGCTGCTTTTTTCATAAATTTTCCCCAATCGCAACAAAGTTACTGCTTCGATGTCTTGTCCTTTGAAGCTTTTCAAAATCGATTGAAACTGTGCTGTTGCTTCCTGATTCCTGTTTTGATACAAAAGATAATCGCCTTTGGCAAATTGTTTCAAAGCGGTTTGGGTCGAATCGGCCACGGTATTGTCGTTGATTAGAAGGAAATATTCCAAAGCATCGTTGGCAATCAATTGTGTGCTTGCCGATTTTAATTCCTTAAACTGTTTCAATGCCCAGGCAAAATCTCCCTTGAAATAACTAGTTTTAGCAGCCTTCAAACTTGCTTCGTGTGCAATAACATCATTTTTTAAATCCAGTTCAATTTGGGAATAATAAATTAATGCCTGATTAAATTTTTCTTCGAAAAGCAAAATATCTGCCAACTCCATTTTGGACTGAGCCTCTTCATAATCGTTCAATTGCAACTCGAGTGCTTTCTTGATTATTGCTTTTCCTTCCTCGGGATTTTTTAAATTAAAAGCCACAAAATGTGCCTGAATCAGTTGCAAAGATAGCGTAAATGGACTTATTCCGTATTCAGTCAACAAACGTTCTAATTCTGAACTGATAGCCGCAAAATCTTTTTCCTGCGCCTTTTCGATTTTCATATCAAGTAAATAAGAATTGGCTTGGATCAGCAACTCTAAATCTTTGGTGTTTTCCAATACAAAACCCAGAATTTCTTTGGCTGTTTCGGTATCGTCTTCTTCAATAGCGAGTTGTGCCAAATTTACGATGTCCGAAAGCGAATCGGGATTGCGTTTGTAAACTGCTTTTTCTTGGATAAAGGCTTTTCCGAACTCTTTTTGTTGGACATAAAACCAACTCAAATAATGGTTCCAAAAAACATCTTGGTTCTTTTGAGCTCTTATAATTAATGCTTTCCGCAAGGTTCCGTTGAAATTTTCATCACCTTCTTCAACCATAAAACGAGCCAATTGGTTTTGGATTTGTATCGAATTTTGTGGATTGGCGTAGGCTTCATCGAGAAAGGTTGAAATCATCATTTCCGTATTGCCCAACTGTCCGTAAAGCAGCGCAATTTGATAATTGAAATTGTAATTGGGTTGTAATTCCGTTGCCGTTTGATAGGATTTCAAGGCATAGTCCAACAGCACTTTTCTCTCGAAAGAATTGGCAATGCTGTACACTTCATTTGGATTTTTCTTGATTCGGTCAATGGCTTCGTAGTAATACTTTTTGGCGGAAGCTTCATTCTTTTGCAACTGGAAATTATAACCCAATTCGACCAAAAGATTGCCTTGTTTATAGATGTTCAACCGTGCTTGAATGGCTTTTTCGGCGGCATCAAATTGCTGTAATTGCTGGTAACAATCTATAGTTCGCTGAAAATATTGAGAGTTTGACGGCTGATTATTTAATAATTCCTCGAAACTGATTTTTGCTTTCTCGAAATCGCCTTTGTCGAAATAATACTGCGCCAATTGCTCGTTTTGCGAAAAACAAACCAATGAAAAAAACAGGGCAATATGTAGAAAGAGTTTTTTCATTTTCTGTTTTTCTATTGAAGATTTAGTTTTCAGTCGTAGCTCCGAAAACTACGACTGAAAACCGAAAACTAATTTAATCAATAATATCAAAACCGCAATAGCTTCGCAAAACCTCAGGAATTACAATGCCTTCCGCAGTTTGGTAATTTTCTAAAATTCCAGCCAAAACTCTTGGCAAAGCCAATGAACTTCCGTTTAAGGTGTGTGCCAATTGGTTTTTTCCGTCTTTGTCCTTGAAACGCAATTTCAAACGATTCGCCTGAAAAGTCTCAAAATTAGAAACCGAACTGATTTCTAACCAACGCTCTTGCGCTGTAGAATACACTTCGAAATCATACGTCAAAGCTGATGTAAATCCCATATCGCCTCCACAAAGACGCAATATCCTATAGGGTAATTTCAATTCTTGGAGAATGCTTTTTACGTGTTCTACCATCCCGTCCAAAGCTTCGTAGGATTTATCAGGATGCTCCACTCGCACGATTTCAACTTTATCAAATTGGTGCAAACGATTCAATCCACGAACGTGAGCTCCATAAGAACCTGCTTCACGACGAAAACAAGGTGTGTAAGCGGTTGCCAAAACCGGCAATTCGTTTTCGTTCAGAATCACGTCACGAAACAAATTCGTTACGGGAACTTCTGCCGTTGGAATCAAATATAAATTGTCAGTGGCATCGTGGTACATTTGCCCTTCTTTGTCCGGCAATTGTCCCGTTCCATAAGCCGAAGCTTCGTTGACCATATGAGGAACTTGATATTCTTTATATCCTGCAGCGGTATTTTTGTCCAAGAAATAAGAAATTAAAGCGCGTTGTAATCTGGCTCCTTTTCCTTTATAAACCGGAAATCCTGCGCCGGTAATTTTGTTTCCCAATTCGAAATCGATGATGTCGTATTTTTTTACCAATTCCCAATGTGGTTGTGCACCTTCGTGCAAAACCGGAATATCGCCTTCCTGAAAAACGTTTAGGTTTTCCTCGGGAGTTTTACCTTCTGGAACAATATCAGCAGGAAGATTGGGTAAAGTGTATAATTTTTCGGAAAGTTCTGCGGCAAGTGCATCAGCAGTTTCGGCTAAAACTTTGCTTTTTTCTTTCAATAAAACCGTTTTTTCTTTTAAGATGGCAGCTTTTGATTTTTCGCCAGCTTTCATCAATTCGCCAATATCTTTGGACAATTTATTAGATTCTGATAAAATTCCGTCCAACTCCACTTGCGTGGCGCGACGGCGTTCATCCAATTGTACCACTTCTTCAACGACAGCGGTGACATCCATATTTCTTTTGGCCAAAGCCCTGATTACTTTTTCCTGATTCTCTCTAATAAATGCGATTTGTAACATATCTTGATTTTTTAAAAACTCACTTTTTTATAACGGTCACAAATTTAAGGAAATGTTTGATACCATTGTGACAAAGTTTTTATAGGAAAAGCTATTTCGCGAAGATTCGCAAAAGAAGCACAGAGATTCACGATGTTTTCTTTATTTTATTGAAAATTCTTCGAGTGCCTTCGTGTTTTTCTTGGTGTGACTTTGTGAAACAACTACTCTCTTTTAATCTCGGCAGAACTCAAAATAATCCTTTGACTAATATTAATGTAAACTTATTTACTTCTTCATTAGGGATTATTATTTTTTTAGAAACTAATTTTCTTTTAAGCACCCTTTCTAAGTAATCTAAATCAAGTATTGAATTTTATCTATTAGATTAAACTTTGGTTCCAAGTTTTGATTGATAAATTTTGCGACGATTTAGCATTTGTATCTAAAAAACATATAAATTTACTTTTTATGTAATGCTCTAATTTATAAATTAATGAAAAAAATATTTATTTTACTTGTACTTTTAGTTGCTTCAAAATTGAATGCTCAAGATAATAGTTATTATAAAGAATGGTCTATTGAATTTAATATTGGTTTTACCAAGCCATTTCGTACTATGACCCCTGGTTATCAAACTTCAGATCCTACCTTATATCATATTGATTTAGGAACTAGATATACTATTGCACCAGGTTTTGGTTTAAAGGCAGATGTTGGTTATGATTCTTTTAAAAACAAACCAGATACTCCTGAATTTAGCAGCAAGTACATTCGATTTGATATTCAAGGGGTCATCGATTTGGGTTATGCCTTTATGATTTATGATGAACCTGATCCAATAGGAATATATTTTCACTCAGGATTTGGTGTTTCACAACTTACAAGTAATGCTAAAATATATAATGATGAAATGATCAACGTTATTTATGGATTAACGGGAACATATAAAATAAATAAAAATATAGATTTAAGTTTAGATATATCTGGTTTAATGCATCTTAAACAAGGATTAACTTTTGATGGAAGAACTGGAAGTGGTACTTATGGCGATTTTACGGGAAATATGCTAACCTCTTCAATAGGTATTATTTATACTTTAAGAAAATAACGCAATTGAATTACACAGTTCATTAAAGAATCGCAAAAACCCTATTCCCTTTTAATCTCGTGACCCACAAATTCTTCTAAAACTTCGAACATTTCATCTATAGAAAGCACCTCAGTATCGGGATGGGTTTTCAAGAAATCGGCATTCAAGGCAATTAGATTTTCATCTAATTCGAAAAAAGTGTCGCTGATTAATGTATCTCGAACTGGATTTACGCCTTCTAATTTCCCCTTCAGGAATTTATTGAGCTTCACGCTGCTCATTAACTTTACTTTTTTAGACTGTTGTTGGAATAATTCCAAGTGTTTTTGGGCACCAATTAAGGCCAAACCTTCTTCGATTAATTCGTTTAATTCGGAATTCCAACCTGAAGAATGTACAAATTGCGCAAAGTTTCCCGTAACGCATTGGGAATAATAATAGTCTAAATAATAACTCATCAAGGCATCTTCGTGAATGAATTCGTCGTCGATTTTTTCCTCCCGCATCAGGTTGATTACAGAAATGTTGGAGTGAATTACATCCTGAAGGTTTTCACTATTGAAGGCTGTTTCCGAAACTATTATTCTGCCGAATTCCATATTTTCTAGTTTTAAATATCGCACAAATTTCCGTTAAATAAAAACAGGAAAGAAATATTCTTCAGACTTTGTACCCTTTGTCAAAGTTTTGAACTTTGACAAAGGTGTTAGTATTATTCTTTTTTCTGATTTATTTTAACTACTAAAGCTTTTAATCGTAAAGCTTTTTCTTTTTTCTCTTCTTGAAGTTTAGCTTTTTTTCGATTGAGTAATTTGGTGTGCAAAGCCTTGTTTTTAGTGTTTTTTTCTGGTCCTTTTGACATAATAAAAAATCTCAATAATTTCTGTTGACAAATATAAACAAAGCCATATTAAAAATGAGAATTGGATTTCTATCCCTGATCCCTAGCCCTGATGGAAGCGGCATCCTTTTTTTTTCTTTAAAAAAGAAAAGATACAGCATACAGCAGGAAACAACTCCTAAAAAAGTTAAATCCACAAAAAAAAACGGAAACAACTTTAAAAGTTATTTCCGTTATATACTACATCTCATTAAGATTTATAATCTATCGCTATATAAATGAATTATCTAATATAGACTGAAACAGCGCCATTGGCTTCTTTCAGTTTTAATTCAGAAAGCGTAAGATTAACTATATCATAAGTTGTAGTTGCACCATTTATTACCGTGGTTAATGTACCACCTGATTTAGTGTAAGTTCCTGATAAAGTTGATAGTGCACAAGGGCTTACAAGAGAACTATAATCTCCTGTAGTTAATGAATTATCAATCTTTAGATTTATAAAATCGTGGTCACAGCCGTTTTGATTTTGCGGTGCATCAGTCAATGTTTCTACACCATTAATATTGGTGCCCACTTTAACAATACCCCATTTCCCAATTATTGGAGCTATTGTATTTCCATCATTTTCATTACTGCTACTACAAGATACTGCAAATAATCCGATACTTAATGCTAAGGCAATTAATATGCTTTTCGTTTTCATAATTATATTTTTTAAATTAATAAAGACAAAATTAGCGGTATAGCCCTCGATGAATGTTACATAATTATTGAAATGATTTACAATATTATTTGGACATTATGTAATTCCTAGACCGGATATATGTAAAAATCTCTCCCTTTTGGACGTGGATTGCAATGAATAGCGGGAAATAGCTTCAAATAAAAATTCTATTGCTTATTTTTGCAGCAAATTAAACTGAATTATGTTACAGAATCCAAAAAGATATACCATTACGGCGGCATTGCCTTATACAAACGGACCCATTCACATTGGGCATTTGGCGGGTGTTTACGTGCCTTCGGATATTTATTCCAGATATTTAAGATTGCAGGGAAGAGACGTTTTGTTTGTTTGCGGAAGCGACGAACACGGCGTGGCGATTTCGATGAAAGCCAAGAAAGAAGGCGTTACGCCTCAGGAAGTAATCGATAAATATGATGGAATTATCCGAAAATCATTCTCGGATTTTGGAATTTCGTTTGATAATTATTCCAGAACCTCGGCCAAGATTCATCACGACACGGCTTCGGAATTTTTTAAAACGCTGTATGACAAAGGTGATTTTATCGAGGAAGTAACCGAACAGTTGTATGATGCGAAAGCAGATCAATTTTTAGCAGATCGTTTTGTTGTTGGGACTTGCCCTAAATGTGGCAACGAAGAAGCCTATGGCGACCAATGCGAAAAATGTGGTTGGACACTAAACGCAACGGATTTGATTAATCCAAAATCGACTATTACTGGAGAAACCCCTATTTTGAAATCGACGAAACACTGGTTTTTGCCTTTGGATCGTTATGAAGATTTCTTGAAAGAATGGATTCTCGTTGGTCATAAAAATGACTGGAAACCCAATGTTTACGGTCAAGTAAAATCTTGGATTGACGGCGGACTAGAACCTCGTGCCGTAACTCGTGACCTCGATTGGGGAATTGATGTTCCTGTTGAAGGTGCCGAAGGAAAAAAATTATATGTTTGGTTTGATGCACCTATTGGCTACATTTCTTCTTCGAAAGAATGGGCTGCGAGAGAAGGAAAAGATTGGGAACCGTACTGGAAAGATCAAGATACGAAATTGGTTCACTTCATAGGGAAAGACAATATTGTTTTTCACTGCATCATTTTCCCAGCGATGTTGAAAGCCGAAGGAAGCTACATTTTACCAGATAATGTTCCTGCAAACGAGTTCTTGAATTTGGAAGGAAATAAATTGTCAACGTCAAAAAACTGGGCCGTTTGGTTGCACGAATATTTGGAAGAATTTCCGAATCAGCAAGATGTTTTGCGTTATGCCTTGACGTCGAATGCACCGGAAACCAAGGATAATGATTTTACCTGGAAAGATTTTCAGGCGAGAAATAACAACGAATTAGTGGCGATTTTTGGAAACTTCATCAATCGTGTAGTAGTGTTGACCAATAAATATTACGAAGGAATTGTTCCAGCTTCAAATGAACTTTCAGAAGTGGACGAAGCGACTTTGACAGAATTGAAAGCGTATCCAGCCGTGATTTCGAGTTCATTGGAACGTTACAGATTCCGTGAAGCTTTGAGCGAATTGATGAATGTTGCCCGATTGGGAAATAAATATCTTGCCGACGAAGAGCCATGGAAAATGATAAAAACAGATGCGGCTCGTGTTCAAACCCAAATGTATGTAGCTTTGCAAATTGCCGCAGCTTTGAGTTCCCTTTGCGAACCTTTCTTGCCGTTTACAGCCACGAAATTATCAAGAATCCTAAAAATTGAAGATAAGATTGACTGGAAAACAGTTTCAGATGACTCAGATTTGATTCCTGAAGGACACCAAATTGGTGAAGCGGAATTGCTTTTCGCCAAAATTGAAGATGAAGAAATCCAAAAACAAATAGATAAATTGGAAGCTACAAAAACCGCCAACAGTGCCGAAAATAAAGTGGCTGAACCACAAAAAGACTTGATTCAGTTTGATGATTTTGCTAAAATGGATTTGCGTGCGGGAACGATTCTCGAAGCAGAGAAAATGCCAAAAGCCAACAAATTGTTGATTTTGAAAGTAGATACAGGAATTGATGTTCGCACAATTGTTTCAGGAATTGCAGAGAGTTTTAAACCCGAAGATATTATTGGAAAACGCGTGACAGTTTTAGTGAATTTGGCTCCAAGAAACCTTCGTGGAGTAGAAAGTCAAGGAATGATTTTGATGACCAATAACGCCGAAGGAAAATTAGTTTTCGTGAATCCTGATGCGGATAATGTTGGAAATGGAGAGACTATAAATTAAAGAAATAATAATATAAAATTAAAGGCTTTTACTATAAATAATTTGTACATTCGTAACAAAAAACAGACAAATTTATCGTAAACTATCCCAAAATGTACAAACGAAGTATCCTACTTGCATTGTTGTTATGCAGCATTATTTCATTTTCTCAAGAAATCGTAAACTCTACACCCGTTGCCCTCAAAAAAGGGAAATCTGTTTTTCAAATTGTAAATGATTTTACAAAAGAAACAACTCTTTTTATTAGTGATAAAGAAAAAGTAAAAGCAATTCGCCTCAACAGCGATATGCAAATTATTGATTCGTTATCGACTGAAAGATTAAATCCGAAGTTGTATGTTGGAATGATTGGGTATAATGAGGACAAATCCAATATCAATTTGTTTTGGACTTCCTCTAGTCACAAAGATATTTTTATTCAGCAATTTAATTTTGACAAACCAAATTCGGAAAACAAGACTTATACTTTGTCTTTAAAAGACGAGAAATTCGTTCAAAATTTTTCTCAAAATGGTAAATTTTATATTATGACTGTTTTAAAAAATAGTGATAAGTTGAAATTATATGTTTTTGATACCGATGGAAAATTAGCAGAAAGAATAATTGATTTAACAGGTTTTAAATTTTTTAAATCCGATTATCAAAAAACAACATTTTACGGTGTACTTGATGAAAGTTATTACGCCACTGAATTGCCTTTTTCTTTACAAAAAATCAGACCCGAAAACCCAACATCGCTAGTTGAAAGTTCTAAGAGAAGAAAATGTTATTCGAATGGTAACACAATTGTAATAACTTTTGACTCCAATCTAGATTATACCCAATTGATTACTTTAGATCTAGATAATTTCAAGGCAAGTGAAAAATTTATAAAAAAACCATATATAAGTTATACTGAGCGTTACGAATTAAACTCCAATTCATTTTTGATTCACGACCATTTATATCAAATCAAATCTTCTTCGAATCAATTGATTTTAACTATGAAGGATTTACAGGATAATTTGATTAAAAGTTACGAAGCATTGGACGAAAACCCAATTATTGATTTTAAAAACAGTAATTATGTTCAAGAAAATGGCGGCACAACTAAAACAAGAATTTTAGACACGTCATCGCAATTCATTCGAAAAATCAATAATTTGACTGCAGGAATTTCGTGCTATAAATTGAACGATAATTACTTAGTTACCATAGGAAGCGTTTCACAAGAACAACAACAAGCGAGTACTGGCGCAATTGTTGGCGGAATGTTTGGTGCTATAGGTTCCATAGCTGGCTCAATGATTGATGCTGCCATTTCGAATCCTACAATGGAAAGTTTTAATGCTTATGCCAATAGAAAAGTGGTGTACATCAATGGTTTGTTCGACAAAGACGCCAATCATATCAAAGGCGAAATAGACCCATTGGCTTTTGATAAAATACGTGTCTTTTTTGAAAAGGATACGAATGTTTCTTCACAAACACTATATAAATTGGACAATGTCTATTATTTTGGATATTACGATAATACAACAAAAGAATATACAATTCGCAAGTTTAAAGATTAATTCAACCTTATGAACCTAAAAGTAATTGCTTTCGATGCGGACGACACCTTATTTGTAAACGAACCTTATTTTCAGGAAACGGAACAAAAATTCTGTGGCCTAATGAGTGATTATTTGTCGCATCAAGGGATTTCGCAGGAACTTTTTAAGGTCGAAATCGATAATTTAAAAATTTATGGATACGGAATCAAGGCTTATATTCTCTCGATGATCGAGGCGGCGATGAAAATTTCGAATAATACCATTCCTGTCGAAGTAATTGAAAAAATCATTGAATACGGAAAAGATTTACTCGAAAAACCTATTGAATTATTAGACGGCGTTGAAGAAACTTTAGACGCTTTGCAGGGAAAATACAAACTCGTTGTGGCTACAAAAGGCGATTTATTGGATCAACGCCGAAAGCTGCACGATTCTGGTTTGGGACATTATTTTCACCATATCGAAGTGATGGCCGACAAACAGGAAAAAGATTATTCCGATTTATTGAAACGTTTGGAGATTCAGCCCAAAGAATTTTTTATGATTGGCAACTCCCTGAAATCAGATGTTTTGCCAGTATTAGCCATTGGTGGACACGCCGTTCATATTCCGTTTCACACCACTTGGGCACACGAAAGAATTGATTATAAAGTGGAACACAAAAACTTCTACACTTTCGAAAAGATGACCGATGTCTTAATAAAATTGCAATAAGAAGGATATTTCATTGTTTAACAATTTTCAAGATATTGATTTTCAATGACTTAAATAACACATTTACCCATAACTTATAAAATTAAAATAATTACTTTCATAATTAACTGATTTAAATTTTATATCGAACAACGCAATGTAGTTTTGTCGAGAATTTAAATTATGAAATTATGAAAAAAATATTACTTACATTAATTTTTGCATTCGCTTTAACAACAATAAGCGCGCAAGACGGAACAGTTGTAGCCAAGACAACTGATTTTAATCAATGGTCTATCGAATTATCTGGTGGTTTTAACAAACCGCAACGACCAATGACCTCTGGATATTACACTACTGTGGTTAGTCCCTACACTGTAGATTTAGGTGTTCGTTACATGTTCAACAACAAATTTGGTTTAAAAGGTGATTTCGGATACAACAGTTTTACTGAAGAAGAAGGATCAATGCCTTTTGATACAAAATATTACAGAGCAGATTTACAAGGTGTTGCCAACTTGGGAAGAATAATGAGTTTTGAAACTTGGACAAACACATTTGGTTTATTAGTCCACGCAGGTTTTGGTTTGTCTTTCTTGGAAAGAAAAGATCCTACGTATTTAAAAGACAGAATGGGGAATTTTATGATTGGTGTAACGGGTCAAATCAAATTGACTGACAGAATTGTGCTAACAGGAGATTTCACAACGATTTCTAATACAAAACAAAATTTCGCTTTTGATGGAGCAAGCAATAATAACATCAGAGGATTCAACGGAAGTCTTTTTACAGGAACTGCGGGAATCACGGTTTATTTAGGTAAAAAAGCCAAACATGCTGACTGGGTTATGGACAATGATGACAGATTTGCCGCAATTGACGCAAGATTTACTGCTGTTGAAAATAGAATGCTTGATAGTGACAGAGATGGTGTAGTAAATTATTTAGACGAAGAACCTGAAACACCTGCTGGAGCAATGGTTGATACTAAAGGACGATCTATTGATAAAAACAATAACGGTGTTGCTGATAAAACAGAAGCTTACGTCTTGGAAAATTACGCAAGTAAATCTGATAGTACTCAAGTTTTAAACTATAATGACCAGATTAAAAGCACCATTAACAATGGCTATATTTGTACTTATTTTGATTTCAATGTTGCAAAACCTAATAACACTTCTACCGAAGGTATTGATTTTATCTTGACCTATTTAAGAAACAATCCTACTGCTTCAGTTGATATTATTGGTCACGCTGACGAAGTTGGAAGATCTGAATACAACGACAGATTAGCTAATGCAAGAGCTACGAATGTGAAAAACATTTTATTAAAAGCAAACATTGATTCTTCAAGATTGAATGTAATTTCTGCCGGCGAAGACTCTTCAGTTGATAAAACTTCTGAAGGCGCTAGAAAATTAGTTAGAAAAGTTACTTTCATAATAAAATAAACTACTTTTTAACATCTTAAAAGCCCTAAAGGAAATTTTCTTTTAGGGTTTTTTTTTGACTTGTTTTGGGCTGAACAATCGTAGCAGATATATTAAAAGATTTGCAGTACTTTTGAAAAATTAAAATTTTGAAACGCAATGAAAACCCTTTTAGACCTTGACAATTGGAACCGAAAAGAACATTTTTTGTTTTTCAAACAATTCGAAGAACCTTTTTTTGGATTAACTGTCGAAATAGATTGCACAAAAGCCTATGCCACTGCAAAAGAATCAGGAACCTCTTTTTTTGTGTATTATTTGCACAAAACCATCGTTGCTGTTAACACTATTGAATGCTTTCGTTATCGAATTAAAGACGATGCCATTTACATTTATGATACGATTGATGTATCGGCTACGATAATGAGAGAGGACCAAACTTTCGGTTTTTCTTTGATTGAATATTCTCCGGATTTTGACGTTTTTGCTGTCAATACTTTTAAGGAAATTGAGAGAATCCAAAACAGTTCGGGACTTTTTACAAGAGAATTTCCAAACGATAATTTGATTCATTTCTCGGCAGTTCCTTGGATAAATTTCAGCTCACTTACTCACGCTAGAAGCTACACTTTTCCGGATAGTTGCCCTAAAATTTCCTTTGGAAAAATGATGATTGCCTATGACGGAAAAAGAACGATGTCGATGTCTATTCACGCGCATCACGGTTTGATGGATGGTTTTCACGTGAGTCAATTTATAGATTGTTTTCAAGAATTAATGAATCAATAGTTTGTATTCATTCCCTTTTCGATAAAATGAATTTTTTCACAAAAAACCTAAATTTCAAAAGACTTACTCGAAAAAAAATCTTTTCTCAAAGCTAACAACGGCTTTAAATTATTTTATTTAAATTTGCAAAAAACTACTTCATTATGCTATCGAAAAACATAGAAATCGCTTTAAACAAACAAATTAGAATTGAGGCCGAATCATCTCAGATTTATTTATCAATGGCTTGCTGGGCAGAAATTAATGGCCTGGAAGGAATCGCCAAATTTATGTACGCTCAATCAGACGAAGAACGCCTGCACATGCTCAAATTAATAAAATATGTTAACGAACGTGGTGGTCACTCGCAAATCACCGATTTAAACGCTCCAAATACTTCGTACGAAACTTTCAAAGGAATGTTTGACGCACTTTACCAACACGAACTTTTTGTTTCAAATTCTATTAATGAACTGGTACACATTACTTTTGAAGAAAAAGATTATGCCACTCATAACTTCCTGCAATGGTATGTTGCTGAACAAATTGAAGAAGAAGCCACTGCCAAAACCATATTGGACAAAATCAATTTGATTGGCGATGACAAAGGTGGATTGTATTTATTCGACCGAGACATTCAATTAATTGCTGTAGCTGCCAGCGCTGCTGCACCAAAATAATTACAACTTAAATAAATTTAAAAAAGTCTTGAGGAATTCTGTTTTCTTCAAGACTTTTTTTTATAAAAACAACCTTGCTTATTTAGAATAGATAAAAATAATATATCTTTGTGTGGATTATAATTCTTTGTAAAGTGAGCAAGAAAGAAAAGGAAAAAGAGAAAAAAAATAAAAAAGACAATCCTGACAAAATCAAGAAAGGGGATAAATGTAAATCTAAATGTTGTGATAAATACAAAAAAGGAGAAAAAAAACGTTGCGATAACTGTCCAAGGTTTGATGTAAAGAAAAAAATATCCTAGTTTAAAATACAAATGCCCTCCGATTGAGAGGGCATTTTTTTTGATTTTAAACCTTAATTAATTTGAAGGATTAAGCTATTATAATTTTACAGAGCATTCAAAAGAGAAATTATATCATCTCCGTAATTAGCCGTTCTGCTTTCTCCAAAACTTTTAATTATTTTAAGTTCATCTACAGTTTGAGGCTTTGCTTTCGCAATAGAAATCAAATGCGAGTTATGACAAATCCTAAAAGCAGACCATCCAGATTCTTTTGCCAAATCGTTTCTCCATTGTTTTAAAGCAACATAGATTTTCTTTTCTTCAACTGTTAATTCACTTTCATCAATAACAGCTTTACTATCTTTTTTGGGTTCAAAAAAAACAACAGCTGACCAAAAATCTAAAGTTGTTGTTGTAACAAAATTAGTAGAAGTGAGTTTGATATCTACGGCATCTAAAAACTCATTCATCTTCTTTTGGTCTTCCTGACAATGCTCCTTATCGAGTCGAATATTAAAAACTTTTATGTTCATAATTATGGTGTTTAAAAGTTAAACTACTTGCCCAAAAGCATCACTTCATTCACAACTACTTCTGTGATATATCGCTTTTCACCATTTTTATCGTCGTAACTTCTATGCGTCAATTTTCCTTCGATTCCGATTTGAAGACCTTTTGTGACGTATTTTTCAATGATGTCAGCGGTTTTTCCCCAGGCAACTACTTTGTGCCATTCGGTTGTTTCCACTTTTTCTCCTTTGTCATTTTTATAACTATCGTTTGTGGCGATGGTTATGTTGGCTAATTTTTTTCCTCCATCAAAAGTTTTGATTTCTGGATCGTTACCTACGTTTCCGATTAACTGTACTGTGTTTTTCATTGCATTCATGGCGTGTAAAATTTAAATTGTTTATATATAGTTTTGTTGAATTGTTCGTTCAAATCAACAGGGCAAAGATGCGACAGCTCTCAAAATTTATTCGGTTGATAACTACTTACTTTCGGTTGTAACTATTTGTAACCGTTTGTAAATGGAAATTATTTAGTATATTTGATTGATTTTAAAAGAATTAATAAAGATTTTGATGCCCTAACAAATTTCAATTAAAAATCATAAAAAAGA
Source organism: Flavobacterium psychrophilum (assembly GCA_945860385.1). Lineage (GTDB taxonomy): Bacteria > Bacteroidota > Bacteroidia > Flavobacteriales > Flavobacteriaceae > Flavobacterium > Flavobacterium psychrophilum_K. The sequence continues at coordinate 52,669 of CAMAQD010000011.1, read as the reverse complement.
AATGCTTTATAAAATATTAAAATTTACCGACCTCCATTTTGGGGAAGAAGACAAACAAAAAGTATTGGAAAATGTAAAGTCCAATATCTCTTTTCGAGGTTCAAACCTTTGGATTTTAGCCTGTGCTATCGTGGTGGCTTCCATCGGATTGAATGTAAATTCGACAGCAGTAATCATCGGAGCAATGTTAATTTCACCTTTAATGGGACCGATTATTGGTGCTGGATTTGGACTCGGAATGTACGATTCAGAATTAGTCAAAAAAGCCTTAAAAAATCTTCTGATAGCCACTATCGTAAGTTTAGTCGTCTCGACAACCTATTTTTATTTGAGTCCATTTAAAGAAACCCAATCCGAATTATTAGCAAGAACATCACCTAATATTTATGATGTGTTAATTGCTTTTTTTGGCGGCCTTGTAGGTGTTATTGCCATCACAAGAGTCGAAAAAGGAAACCCAATTCCTGGTGTTGCTATCGCCACAGCTTTGATGCCTCCTTTATGTACTGCAGGTTATGGCTTGGCCATTGGAAACCTAAAATTCTTTTTGGGTGCGCTGTTTTTATATACTATCAACTGTGTTTTTATTTGCATTTCGACTTTTCTAATTGTAAAATATTTGAAATATCCAGCTGTAAAACAAGTCAATATCAAACGCCAAAAACAAATAAAATATGGAGTTACAGCCTTGACATTGGCGATGATGATTCCAAGCATATTTTTTGCCTACGTCCTTGTTCAGGAAAAAAAAACCAACCAAAAAATTAATCTTTTTATCGAAAACGAATTTACCAATAAAGGTTACACTATCGTTTACAAAAAAATAAATCTGAAAACCAACCCTAAAAAAATTGACCTTGCCTTTTTACGACATAAATTCAATACTGAAGAAATTAAGTCGCTTAACAAATCCTTACTCAATTATAAAATTGAAAACACAAAATTGAATATCAGTCAAGATACCACCGATATTAAGAAATATATTTTTGACCAAATCAATTCTGGAAAATCCAATCTGGATGCAAAAGATATCACAATCAACCTATTAAAAAATGAAATTGCATCTAACAAATACAACGATAGAGCATTACTGGATGAAATAAAAATTATTTTTCCCGAAATTGAAAACATCTCTATATCCAATCACAATTTTATTAAAAACAAAGACAGCGCTTCTGTTCGTCCTGTTTTGATTTATGATAGCAAAACCAATTTGACCGATGAATCCAAACGAAAACTAAAATTGTGGTTGCAAAAAAGACTATCTAAAGAGAAAATTGAAATTTATAAACAAGAATCAAACTAATCAAAATTTGTCTAACTCCTCGGCCCTCTATAAATCCTTACAGACAATGAGATTATTCAATACAAGTATCAAAAACTTATGCAAACTAAAATAAAGAAAGTAGAATTACGAAATCTGCAAATTGAAGACTATAAAGAGCTGAAAAAATCAATGAAAATGGCTTATCCTGAGATGGAAGACTCCTACTGGAAAGAGCAAGATATTGAAATTTTACTAGAACTTTTTCCCGATGGACAATTAGTGATTATTGCTGATGGAAAAGTGGTTGGCGCAGCTTTATCCTTAATTCTAGACGAAGTTTTAGTAGACAAAAATCCCAATTACGCTAAAATAACAGGAAATTATACGTTCTCTACACACAATCCAAAAGGTGAAATTTTATACGGAATCGACGTGTTTATCAACCCCGATTATAGAGGATTGCGCCTCGGAAGAAGATTGTATGACGCCCGAAAAGAATTATGCGAACAGTTAAATCTGAAATCTATCATATTTGCCGGAAGAATTCCAAACTATAACGAACATTCTAAAAAACTCACTCCAAAAAAATATATCGACAAAGTAAAACGAAAAGAATTGCACGACCCGGTGCTTTCCTTTCAGTTGAGTAATGATTTTCACGTGATGCGGATTATGAAAAACTATCTCGAAGGAGATGTCGATTCCAAAGAATTTGCCGTTTTATTGGAATGGAACAATATTTATTATGACGAAAGTCCACAATTAATCAACACCCAAAAAAGTGTCATTAGACTCGGATTAATCCAATGGCAAATGCGTTCTTTGGCCAACTTGGAAGCTTTGTTCGAGCAAGCCGAATTTTTTGTTGATGCAGTTTCCGGTTACAAAAGTGATTTTGCCGTTTTTCCCGAATTGTTCATCGCCCCATTAATGGCGGATTACAATCATTTATCGGAACCAGACGCCATCCGAGAATTAGCAAAATATGCCGAGCCGATTCGCAAAAAATTTCAGGAATTTGCCATTTCATATAACATCAACATCATTTCGGGAAGTATGCCTTATTTAGAAAATGGCACTTTGTACAATGTTGGTTTCCTCTGCAAAAGAGACGGAACTTCCGAAATGTATTATAAAATTCACATCACTCCAAATGAAGTCTTGCATTGGGGAATGAAAGGCGGTTCCCAAATTAAAACTTTCGATACCGATTGTGGAAAAATAGGCATTATGATTTGCTATGATATTGAATTTCCAGAACTCTCCAGACTATTGGCCGATAAGGAAATGAATATTTTATTTGTACCTTTTTTGACCGATACCCAAAGTGGTTACACTCGAGTGAGACATTGTTCACAAGCCCGAGCCATCGAAAACGAATGTTATGTCGCCATTGCTGGCTGTGTTGGAAATCTTCCAAAAGTAAACAATATGGATATTCAATATGCGCAAACTGCCGTATTTACTCCTTCGGATTTTGCCTTTCCAAGTACTGGAATAAAAGCTGAAGCGACTGCCAATACCGAAATGACCTTGATTGTCGATGTCGATTTAAATTTGTTAAAAGAATTGCACGAACACGGAAGTGCCCGAATCCTAAAAGACCGTCGAAGCGACTTATATGAAATTAAAAGAGTAAATAAAGCGTGATGAAAAATAATTTAGACATAGAAAAGCTAAAATTTCCGGTAGGAAAATGTCCAAAAATAGATGATGTATCCCAAAATGATTTGGAAACTTGGATAGCCACTATTGAAACTTTTCCATCCAAAATAAAATCTCTGACCGAAACCCTTTCTGTCAAAGAATTGAATTGGATTTATCGTCCAAAAGGTTGGAATATCAAACAAGTCGTGCATCATTGTGCCGACAGTCATATCAATAGTTTTGTGCGATTCAAACTAGCTTTGACCGAAGATGTTCCGACAATAAAACCCTACGAAGAAGCATTGTGGGCAGAACTCGCCGATGGAACTTCTAATGATATTTCATCATCCCTTCAAATCATCGAAGGCGTGCACGCTCGCTGGGTTTTGCTTTTGAAAAGTCTTGGAGGAAAAGAATTAAAACGACAATTTTTTCATCCAGAAAATCTGAAAATATCCAGTTTAGAAGAAACTGTTGGAGTTTATGCTTGGCATTGCAACCATCATTTGGCGCATATCGAACAAGCTTTATTGCACAAAGGTCATTTTTAAAAAAAACGAAAAACTATGGACAAAACCTGCCTGGAATGTGGAGACAGAATTGTGGGTCGCGAAGACAAAAAGTTTTGCAGCGATGGTTGCCGTAACGCCTACAACAACAAAATAAACAAAGACAGCACTAATTTTATGCGCAACGTGAACAACAAATTGCGCAAAAATTATCGGATTCTATCGGCATTAAATGTCGATGGAAAAGGAAAAACCACCAAGTCGAAACTGTTGAGCAAAGGATTCGATTTTGAGTTTTTTACCAATATTTTGGCAACCAAAACCGGAAATACTTATTATTTTGTTTACGACCAAGGTTATCGCTTATTGGATGACGACTATTATTTGCTTGTCAAAAAAGAAATCTAAAACTTAATTCTTTCCCCGATGAAAAAAAGTTATTCTTCCGTTTTGTCCGTGCTATTCCTCCTTGGAACGCTTGGATTTATTTTCTTCACGATGATGCCACAATGGACATTAAATGGCAATATCCCGTTTTCGGAGTTTTCTACCCAAAGAGCTTTGGAACAAGTCAAAAACATTTCGCAAAAACCGCATTTTGTAGGTTCGGAAAATCACGATGTGGTTGCCAATTATTTGGTGAAAGAATTGCAAAATATGGGTTTGGAAACTTCCATTCAAGAAGGTTTTTCTTTCTCAGATAAGGGAGTCTTGACAAAAAGCAAAAATATCTTGGCTCGAATAAAAGGTAGTGAGAGCAACAAAGCCTTGCTCCTGCTTTCGCATTATGACAGCGCGCCACATTCCTACTCTCACGGAGCAAGTGATGCAGGTTCTGGCGTGGCAACCATTCTCGAAAGCGTTCGTACTTTTACCTACAACAAAAAACAACACAAAAACGACATTATTATTCTGTTTTCGGATGCGGAAGAATTGGGATTGAATGGTGCGGCACTTTTTGTAACACAACACAATTGGGCAAAAGAAGTCGGTTTGGTATTGAATTTTGAAGCTCGGGGAAGTTCTGGACCAAGTTATATGTTAATGGAAACCAATGCTGGAAATGCCGGATTGGTCAAAGAATTTGCTGCTGCAAATACCCCATTTCCTGTTGCTAATTCCTTGATGTACAGCATTTACAAAATGTTGCCCAACGATACTGATTTGACTGTTTTCAGAGAACAAGGCAATATTCAAGGCTACAATTTCGCTTTTATAGACGGTCATTACAATTACCATACTGCTCAAGACGACCTCAATCATTTAAACAAAAACACCCTGGCACATCAAGGAAAATACTTAATGCCGTTGCTGGATTATTTTTCGAATGCCGATTTGAATTCGACACAAGCCACCAAAGATGATGTCTATTTTTCGATTCCTTTTACTTTCATCAGTTACTCGTTTTATTGGGTTTTGCCAATGGTCATCATTGCTTTCGTGCTGTTGTTATTTTTAATATTTATCGGAATGGGCAAACGCCTATTGTCTTTTCCAGAAATGGCGAAGGGATTCATTCCGTTTTTGGGTTCGATAATAGTTTCGGGATTAATCACTTTTTTAGGTTGGAAACTATTACTGATAATTTACCCACAATACAATGATTTGCTCAACGGATTTACCTATAACGGTCACGATTACATTGCCGCTTTCACTCTGTTGACTTTATCAATTTGTTTTGCTTTTTACCAAAAATTCTCTGCCAAAAAAGTGACCCTAAACCATTATGTTGCACCATTATTCCTTTGGATTCTCATTAATTTATTGCTGGCTTTCTTCCTGAAAGGCGCAGGATTCTTAATCATTCCCGCTTTTGCAGGATTGCTGATGTTGGCTTCTTTTGTACTTACCCAAAAATCTAAATGGATTTTAAACCTCTTTTTGAGCATTCCAGCCTTGCTGATTATAGCTCCTTTTATCCAAATGTTTCCAATAGGTTTGGGACTGAAAGTATTGTTTGGAAGTGCCATTCTCACCGTTTTCGCCTTCGGTTTATTGCTGCCTGTTTTTGGTTCGTTTATGCGAAAAGGAATGTCATCATTGATTTTGTTAGCTCTTGCGATTGGGGTTTTTGCCAGAGCGCATTATTATTCAGGTTATGAATTGGGCAAAGCCAAATCCAATAGTTTGGTCTATATATTAGATGCCGACAAAAACAAGGCAACTTGGGCAACTTATGACACCAATTTGGATGAATGGACTAAAACGTATTTGGGCCAAAACCCAAAAGATGCCGCAGTATTGAGCACAAATACTTTAACAAGCAAATACAATTCTGGATTTACATTCACTGCCGACGCGCCTTTGAAGGTCCTTTCGAGACCTGTTGTAGAATTCCTAAAAGACAGCGTTGTTGGAATAAATCGCTATTTGAAAATTCGAATCACGCCATCCCGAAAAGTCAATCGTTATGATGTTTTTGCCAATGAAAATTTGGTTATTCAAAATTTCAAAGCCAATAGTTTGTCTTTGTTGGGACAAAAAAATTCCAAATACGAAAGAAAAGGCAAGAAATTGTTAAGCTATTATGTGGTGAATCAATTGCCTCTGGAAATAGAATTTAGCGTTGCCGCTTCAAGTGTTTTGGATTTGGATTTAATGGAAAGCTCTTTCGATTTAATGAGCAATCCACTTTTTCAGATGGTAAAAAGAGCCGATTGGATGATGCCAACACCTTATGTTTTGAATGATGCCGTGATTATTAAAGAGAAAATAAAACCTTCGCCAAAAACGGTTAAACCAATTGCTTTGAATGTTGGAAATGCGATTGAAAAAGATAGTTTGACGATTGAAAAAGACAGTTTGCGGAAGCCGTAAAATCTATAATAATTCCATATAATTATGTAACAATTTACTTCCATAATTCCATCATTTTTACATAAAATAAAACCTTATGAAAAAATCGATTGTACTCCTTGGATTTATATTGGCGATTGTCTCATTTTCTTGCAAAAAAGCGGATACTGAGAACACACCACAACCTGCTAAAATTATCAAAAAAGCACCTGTTAGAAAAGCACCCAAAGCAGTTAACTATACTTTAGAAAATACCAAAGAATGGTTAGAAACCAACAAAGATTCCGCAAATTTTGCCATTGCAATTGCCGTAAACAGAACCGATAAAGCGTTTTTTACCAAAATGGATTCCGTTATTATTCCAACGGATATGAGTGGCGACATTGCATTTTATTTGCCTTTTCCAGTTGAAGTTCCATATTTGGTTAATGTGGATAAAATTCTTTTCTTTTCGTATCCGACCCAAACTTTTGCAGCATACGAAAACGGAATTTTGATTTACACTGGCCCAACCAATATGGGTAGAAAAAAAGATCCAACTCCAACAGGGTTGTTTTTTACCAATTGGAAAGCCGAAGAAACCATTAGCACCTTTGACGATGAATGGAAATTGTTATGGAATTTTAACATCGAAAACAAAAAAGGTGTTGGGTTTCACCAATACGATTTGCCGGGTTATCCAGCCTCACATTCTTGTTTGAGGCTACAAGAAAAAGATGCCAAATATTTATACCAATGGGCAGATCAATGGGTATTGGCCGACGAAGAAAACGTGAAATTCAAGGGAACTCCGGTAGTTGTTTTTGGAAGTTATCCTTTTGGCGCACCAAAACCTTGGTTACAACTCGTTAAAGATCCAAAAGCTTTGACCATTTCTGCAGGTGAAATGGAGAAAGTTACTGCTCCTTTTTTAAGTACTATCTTGAAGGAACAGGAAAAAAAGAAGAAATCATAAAACCTGAATTCGGATTTTAACCATTAGACTTGTACTACTTTTTTATCCCTTAGATTATTTGCTCTCACAAATATTCTAAGGGATAAAAATTTTTCGGGCTGTTTTAGGCAAATCCATTTCCAAATGGTTTGTATTTAAACTACTTTTGAGCATCCTATTTTTTTATAATGACTCAAATTAGTATTCTAGGTTGCGGTTGGCTGGGTTTGCCTTTGGCGAAAGCCTTGCTAAACTCTAGGTTTACTGTAAACGGTTCAACAACATCGACTGACAAACTTTTGGTTCTAAAAAACTTCGGCCTTCAAGCTTTCCAAATTGAATTGTCCGAAACGAAAATTCTAGGCGAGGTCGATTCTTTTTTAGAAAATTCTAAAATCTTGATTATCGATATTCCTCCCAAATTAAGAGGAAACTCCAAAGAAGATTTTGTTGGAAAGATTGAAAAATTAATTCCATTTATCGAAAAATCTACCGTTGAAAACGTACTTTTCATCAGTTCCACATCGGTTTATGGCGAAGACAATTTGATTGTCACCGAAGAAACAGAACTGAATCCCGACACGGAAAGCTGCAAACAATTAGTAAAAACTGAGCAACTTTTGCAAAGCAATCCGAATTTTAAAACTACCATTTTACGTTTTGGCGGATTGATTGGCGAGGACCGACATCCGATAAAATTCTTGGCTGGAAAAACCAATCTTGAAAACCCAAATGCTCCCATAAATCTGATTCATCAAGACGATTGCATTGGCATCATTTTAAAAATTATAGCCTTTGATTGTTGGAACAAAACCTTCAATGCAGTTTCACCTTTTCATCCTAGCCGAAAGGACTATTATACTCAAAAAGCCATTGATTTCAACTTGGCTCCGCCCCAATTTAATTCGGAAAATCTTACTTTTGGAAAAACAATTTTGAGTTCTAAAGTCGAAAATGTTCTAGAATACAAGTTTATAAAACCAAATTTATAAAGTGAAAACGAAAATAAAAAACGCTTTTTCGTCCAAAATTAATGCCATTGGATTGCCCATTTTGGCTTTATGCTGGGTGAGTTTTTTCTGGGGAACGACTTGGCTGGCATCCAAAGAAGGCGTGAAACATATGCCGGCTTTGCAACTTGCTGGAATCAGACAATTGATTGGCGGAATTTTATATGTTGGTTTCTTTTTATACAAAAAAACACCTTGGCCAAAAGGGAAACAATGGAAAACCATTTTTATTCTGAGTATCCTTAATTTTGTATTAAGTAACGGACTAAGCACTTGGGGCGTGAAATACATCAGCAGTGGTTTGGGTGCAATTATTGGCGCCATTTTCCCTTTGTGGATTGTATTAATTACCGTTTTTAGAGGCGAAAAAATTGCCCGTTTATCTATTCTGGGATTAGTCGTAAGTTTTGGAGGAATCTGCGTTATTTTCTATGATCATCTGGCTGATTTTTTGAAACCTGATTTTAGATTTGGTATTTTTATTTCATTAATTGCTACATTTAGTTGGGCTTTTGGAACGATGTACACCAGGAAAAAAGCAGCTAGTTTTAATCCCTATTTTAGTTTAGGATTGCAGATGCTGATTTCAAGTGTCATCACTTTAGCAATTGTGGGAGCCACTGGAACTGGCGTTACTATTAGTTCGATTCCCGTAAATTCGTGGTGGGCAATCGGGTATTTGGTCATCATTGGATCCGTGCTTACATTTATAGCTTATATTTATATGATTCAAAGACTTCCGTCAGAAATAAACAGTATTTACGCCTACATTAATCCAATTGTAGCAATTTTATTAGGCACGATAATTTTTGGCGAACCACTCACAATGGCCATTGCAATTGGCGGTGCTGTAACATTGTGCGGTTTGTATTTAGTCAATTATTCGCTAAGGAAAGCTCGTATTTAGTTCAATTATAAACCAATTAATTTATACATTATGAAAATGAAAAAAATTATTTTGATTCCTGTCCTTTTTTCGTTCTTAGCCTTTTATGCTCAAGAAAAGAAGAACCTTGTTGTTCCCAATGAAAATTTGATTACCGAGAATATTGCCGAAATCCCAAAAGAACTGGCTAATCAAGTAAAAAAATACGCCGAATCTCGTGGTGCTTCTTTGGCTGAAATTCATCCAACAAAAAACGAAATTATTATCAATACTCGTTTTAGTTCGACTTCACAATTGCACCGTGTTTCGCAACCAATGGGAGCTAGAACACAAATCACTTTTTTTGACGAACCTGTCAGTGGCGCTTCTTACGAACCAGTGAAAGGCGAATATCTTGTTTATTCCAAAGATATTGGCGGCAACGAATTTGGACAATTATATAAACTCGATTTAAAAACGCTGCAATCCAAACTTTTAACAGACGGTGGTCGTTCTCAAAATGGGGGTGTAACTTGGCGTAAAGATGGAAAAGGTTTCTATTATTCTTCGACCAAACGAAATGGAGGCGATCGTGATATTTATTATATGGATCCCAATAACCCAAAATCGGATAAACTGATTCTGCAAGTAAAAGGTGGCGGATGGGGAATATCGGATATTTCAAATGACGGCAAAAAACTTTTAATTGTTGAATATGTTTCGGCCAATGAATCTCATATTTGGCTATTGGAAACCGCAACTGGAAAATTATCTGAAGTTACGGATCGAAAATCGAGTGGAATTATTCAATCCGGTGCTTCCTTTTCAGATGCAACTGATGAAATATGGTTGGTAACGGACAAGGATAATGAGTTTGAACGTCTTGCTACGTTGAATTTAAATACAAAAAAAGTAAACTATTACACTTCAAATATCCCTTGGAATGTTGAAAACTACAATTTATCCGAAGACAAAAAGTCAATCGTTTTTATAACCAATGAAGCGGGGTTGAACAAGATGTATTTAATGAATGCAACCGATAAAACCTATTCGGCAGTAAAAAATATTCCCATAGGATTAATTGGAGGTGCCAATTTCACCAAAGACAAACAGGCTATATTCTTCACGCAATCTACCGCACAAACGGCTTCGGATGTTTATAAACTAGTCCTTAAAACTGGCATTATTGAACGTTGGACAGAAAGCGAGTTGGGCGAAATGCAACAATCGGATATGTCTGTTCCAAAATTCATCGAATGGAAAAGCTTTGACAATCTTAAAATTTCAGGTTTTTATTATCCTGCTGCCGCAAAATTCAGCGGAAAAAGACCCGTTTTAATCAATATTCACGGTGGACCAGAAGGACAATCTATGGCTTCATTCTTGGGTTCCAATAATTATTATACTAATGAAATGGGAGTTGCAATAATTTTTCCAAATGTCCGTGGTTCATCTGGTTTTGGCAAAACATTTATTGCCAAAGACAATGGTTTTTTAAGAGAAGATTCCGTAAAAGATATTGGAGCATTATTAGACTGGATTGCACAACAACCCGAATTAGATAAAGACAAAATTATGATAATGGGCGGAAGTTATGGCGGTTATATGACATTGGCAACAGCCTATCATTATGCTGATAAAATCAAATGTTCCGTTGATATTGTTGGAATCTCCAACTTTAACACCTTTTTGAAAAACACCGAAGAATACCGTAGAGATTTAAGAAGAGTGGAATATGGTGATGAGAGAATTCCGGAAATGGCAGCCTTTTTCGAAAAAATGGCGCCGCTAAATAACATTGACAAAATCAAAAAACCAATGTTTATCATTCAAGGCACAAATGACCCAAGAGTTCCCGTTACAGAAGCTACCCAAATGCGAGACAAACTAAAAGCTAATGGCAATGTTGTTTGGTATTTGGAGGCCAAAGACGAAGGTCACGGTTTCAGGAAAAAAGCTAATGTGGATTTTCAGCGATTAGCAGTAATTCGTTTTATGCAGGACTATTTAATAAAATAATTCAAAAAAAATTCCCAAGCTCACACTTGGGAATTTTTATTTAAATTTTATTTATTACCAGATTTTTACACGTTTTTCTGAAGCAATATACATTCCGTCTCCTGACTTAATATCGAATGCTTTATAAAAGGAATCTACGTTTTGCAAAGGAACATAAGCGCGATACATTCCTGGAGAATGTGGATCGGTTTTTACCAAGGTTTTTATGGCTTCGTCACGCATTTTTGTTCTCCAAACCGTGGCCCAAGAAATAAAGAAACGTTGTTCTGCCGTATAACCGTCTATTAATGCTGGAGTTCCATTTTCTTTCAAATAGATTTGCAAACCATCGTAAGCGGCATTTATTCCACCTAAATCACCTATGTTTTCGCCTAACGTAAATTTTCCGTCTACGAAAGTTCCCGGTAATGGTTGCAAAGCACTGTACTGATCGGCAAGTGCTCCGGTCAAAGCTGCAAATTGTTTTTGGTCGTCTGCTGTCCACCAATCTTTTAGATTTCCGTCAGCATCATAACGAGATCCTGAATCGTCGAATCCGTGAGAGATTTCGTGACCGATTACGGCTCCAATTCCTCCATAATTTACCGCTTCATCTGCTTGGTAATTGTAAAATGGCGGTTGCAAAATAGCTGCTGGAAACACAATTTCGTTATAAGAAGGATTGTAATACGCATTTACCGTTTGTGGTGACATTCCCCACTCCGATTTATCAACTGGTTTAAACAGTTTTTCTAGATCTTGTTTATTTCTCCAACGCGAAATGCTAAGAGTATTTTCGAAATAAGTTCCTCCTTCTTCTGGACTATTTAAAGTCAAGGCTGAATAATCTTTCCATTTGTCGGGATATCCTATTTTGATTTGGGATTTGTGTAATTTTGCAATAGCACTAACTCTTGTTTCTGCTGACATCCAAGGCAAATTATTGATTCTATTTTCGAAAGCAATAAAAATATTTTTAATCATTTTCTCGGCTTTCACTTTAGCTTCAGCCGGAAATTTTTTCTCCACATATAATTTTCCCAATGCTTCGCCAGTTGCGCCATTGATTACTTGCAAAGCTCTTTCGTTAAGGGGCATTTGTTGTACGGCTCCAGTTAGCGTTTTGCCATAAAACTCCCAATTTGCAGTTTCTAGAGAAGTTGATAATCTGCCTGATGATCTACTTAACAAGGTCCAACGCATATAAGCTTTCCAATCTTCTACTTTATTTTCTTTGAAAATAGTTTCTAGGGCTGCCATATATTTAGGCTGCGAAACAATAAGCGAATCTGCTTTGGTCAGACCTATTTTGGTTAAATAATTTTTCCAATCTATGGAAGGAGTCAATTTTTGCAAATCAGCAACCGTCATCGGATTGTATGATTTTCTTCGGTCTCTTCTTTCCACTCTGTCAAATCTTGGTTTTGACATTGCGATTTCTAATGCCAAAATATTATCGGCGTCTGCTTTTGCTTTGGCTGGGTTTTCGCCTAAAAACTGCAACATTCTGGTCACATGCAAAACATATTTATCTCTTTTTTCTTTTGAATCCTTATCGTCAGAAACATAGTAATCACGATCAGGCAAACCTACACTTCCAGGTCCAAGATTTATAACATTTCTATTACTATTCTTCGCGTCGGAACCAATGCCTACGCCAAAAAATCCTATGCCTCCAATGGGATCCATTTCAATCATTAATGCCTGTAAATCCTTGGTGTTTTTTACTGCATTAATTTTTGCTAAATACGGTTTCAACGGAGACAGACCCTGTTTATTTCTTCCAACGGTATCCATAATGGTTTTGTACAGATTTATAGCTTTTCCTTGGTCTGTATTGGATTTATATTTAGGATTTTTTGAGGCTTCTGCCAAAATTTCTAACGCATCTTTATCCGTTTTTTGACGCAATTCATTAAAACTTCCCCACGTAGTTTTGTCTGCTGGAATATCCGTTTTATCCAACCAACTTCCGTTTACAAATCTGAAAAAGTTGTCGTTTGGCTTTGTCTTTGTATCCATATAGGAAAGATTAATTCCAGGCTCTTTTTTCGTTGAGTTGTTTTGAGCGTTAATAGTTGTTAGTCCAATTATTGCAGGAATAACAAAAATTAGTTGTTTTTGTAAATGTTTTTTCATCTATTTTTATAGTTTAGTAATAATGACAAATCTATTTATTAAATTCAAACTATTATGTTAATATTTGTTAAATAAATTAGATGCCGATTTGAAACAAATACCCTTTCCGTATTTTTGCCCAAATAAAATCTATGAAATCCTTTTTTTATCAATATCGAAAATTCTTTGGAGTACTATTGGTATTTTCCATCATTACGATTTCCTTTTTTTATACCGCATTAAAACCCAAGAAATCGCTGCCTATTTTCAATCCATCGGATGTAAATCCTGAATTGGTCGATTCTACAGTGCAATACATAAGCAAATACCACACGATTGCTGATTTTTCGTTTACCAATCAAAACGGAAAAATCATTACCCAAAAAGACTATGAAGATGAAATTTATGTAGCCGATTTTTTCTTTACCACCTGCAAATCTATTTGTCCAAAAATGACAACAAATTTAATCGATGTGCAAAAGGCCTTTCTTGATAATCCAAAAGTAAAATTGCTCTCCTTTACCGTTATGCCTGACATTGACAGTGTTTCTGTTTTGAAAGAATATGCTAAAATAAACGGAGTGATCGATAGTAAATGGAACTTGGTCACCGGCGACAAAAAAGCGATTTACACGATGGCTCGAAAATCTTATTTGGCCGTAAAGCAAGGAAAACCCGAAGAGCAATACGATATGGTTCATACCGAAAACTTTGTGCTCGTGGACTCCAAAAAACGAGTTCGTGGTTTTTATGACGGAACAAATAAATTGGAAATTCAAAAGCTAATTGAAGATATAAATTGGCTATTGGAAGACGAGAAAAAGTAAACCTGACAATTGTCATTTAATATTCTAATTTTTACTGTATTTTTGCAATCTAAAATCAATCTAAATAAGAATTGCGAACTACAATAGCCAACCTGCAAAAAGGACAAATAGCCATCATCAAAGATTTTGATGCTGATGTTATTCCGTTAAAATTATTAGAAATGGGTTGTTTGCCAGGAAATACGGTCGAATTACTGCAAATTGCCCCTTTTGGTGATCCATTATATTTAGATATAAATGGCTCGCACCTTGCCATTCGCATCGAAACTGCTCGTGAAATTGAGATTGATATTATCAAAAAATAACTCGTAATGAGCAAACAAAATATCAATGTCGCTTTAATTGGAAATCCAAATACGGGAAAAACTTCGGTTTTTAACCAGCTAACAGGCTTAAACCAGCAAGTGGGAAATTATCCTGGAATTACCGTCGAGAAAAAAGTTGGTTTTTGCAAATTATCCAATAATATCAATGCAAACGTAATCGATTTGCCAGGAACTTATAGTTTGAATGCCAGTTCTGCCGACGAAAGTGTCGTGATTGAACTTTTGCTCAACAAAAAAGACAAACTCTTTCCCGATGTGATTGTTGTGGTTTCTGAAGTGGAGAATTTGAAACGTAATTTGTTGCTTTTTACTCAAATAAAAGACTTGGAAATTCCAACTATTTTGGTCATCAATATGATTGACCGAATGACACTTAAAGGCATTACGCTCGACGTTCCCTTTCTCGAAGAACAGCTAAAAACTAAAATTGCGCTGGTAAGTTCCCGAAAAAATATTGGAATTAATGAACTAAAAACGTTAATCACCACTTATAAAACCATTTCGACTGAACCTTGTTTGAATGCGTCTTCTATTGATGACGAGTATTTCAATACGCTTCGAAAAACATTTCCAAATCAATCTCTGTACAAACTCTGGTTGGTGATTACTCAAGATGTAAATTTTGCGGATTTAAATAGAAATACGCTTGAAAACGAATCGTTTACAAAAAGCAAATCAGAACTTAAAAAATTACAGCAAAAAGAAACCATCAAGCGCTACCAATTTATCAATAACACTTTGAAAATTGGTCAAAAAGTAGATTCCTCTACAGCAACTGATTTCAGAAGCCAACTCGATCGCGTGCTCACGCACAAACTTTGGGGGTATCTGATTTTCTTTGTTGTTTTATTCGGAATTTTTCAGTCGATATTCGTTTGGTCAAAAATTCCCATGGATTTTATTGATAGTAGTTTTGCCGGTTTGAGTGCATCGGCAAGCGAAAATCTACCTCCAGGAGCTTTTACCAATTTGATTGCACAAGGAATTATCCCCGGAATTGGTGGAATATTGATGTTTATTCCTCAAATTACTTTTCTATTCTTATTCATTTCCATTCTTGAAGAAAGCGGTTATATGAGTCGTGTGGTTTTTTTGATGGACAAAATTATGCGCAGATTTGGCCTTTCGGGGAAAAGTGTCGTGCCATTAATTTCTGGAACTGCTTGTGCTATTCCGGCCATTATGGCGACACGAAATATCGAAAACTGGAAAGAGCGATTGATTACCATTTTGGTCACTCCTTTTACCACCTGTTCGGCAAGATTACCGGTTTATGCTATAATTATTGGCCTTGTAATACCCGATCAATATGTTTTTGGAATTTTAAATTTACAAGGATTAACCTTGATGTTATTGTATGTTTTAGGCTTTGGAATGGCAATTTTTTCTGCTTACATGCTCAACAAAGTGCTTCAGCTTAATTGCAAAACCTTCTTTGTAGTGGAAATGCCCAATTACAAGTTGCCATTGTTCAAAAATGTGATGATAACTGTTGTCGAAAAAACCAAAGCTTTTGTCTTTGGAGCCGGAAAAATCATCCTGGCCATATCAGTTATATTATGGTTTTTGGCTTCTAATGGGCCAAGCGAAAAATTTAGAAATGCCAAAACGATTATCACATCAAAAACTGAAAATGCAACCCTTTCTACAATAGAAATTGAAAACAAAGTAGCTTCTTTCAAGTTAGAAAACTCCTATATTGGACTAATGGGAAAAACCATCGAACCCGCTATTTCGCCATTGGGTTATGATTGGAAAATTGGTGTGGCTATCATCAGTTCTTTTGCAGCAAGAGAGGTTTTTGTTGGAACATTAGCTACAATTTATAGCGTTGGAGGCACTGATAATGAAAACACTATCAGAAATAAAATGGCAACGGAAATCAATGCTGAAACGGGTGAAAAAATATTTAATTTTGCTTCTGGAATTTCGTTATTGCTTTTTTACGCTTTTGCGTTGCAGTGCATCAGCACTTTAGCCGTTACTAAAAAGGAAACCAATAGCTGGAAATGGCCTTTAGGACAATTGGTTTTTATGAGTAGTTTTGCTTATGTAGTAGCTTTGATTGCTTACCAATTATTAAAATAATTATTATGATTCAAGAGATTTTAAGTTACCTTACTTTAGGAATTGCAATTGTTTTTTTGGTTAGAAAATTCTTTTTCAAAAAGAAAAAAAACGATAAAAACTGTGGAGAAGATTGCAATTGTCATTAACTAACCCACTTTCACAAAAAGATTATTGGCTATCTTATTCGAAATAGTTAATTCTTTTCCGTTTACCTTTATTTTCGTAGATAAATCAAAACTCTCTTTAAAGATAATTTCAATTTTGGAACCCAAAGCAATTTCTTGTTTGTCTAAATATTTCAAAAATTCTGCCGAAGAATCTTTTACACCCACACAAATTCCTATCTGATTTTCAGCCAATTCAGAAAGCAGCTGTTTTTCGATGGCAATCATTTGCCCTTTGGCATTCGGAATAGGATCTCCGTGTGGATCTTCAGTGGGATTGCCAAGAAAATCATCTAGTTTATTGATAAGTTGCTCGGACTTAATATGTTCCAATTGTTCGGCAATATCGTGAACCTCATCCCAAGCAAAATTCAATTTATCGACTAAAAAAACCTCCCACAAACGGTGTTTCCTCACAATCATTTTAGCGGTAAGCTTGCCTTTGTCGGTCAAAGAAACGCCTTGGTATTTTTTATAATTCACCAAATCTTTTTCGGCCAATTTCTTCAACATATCCGTCACTGAGGAAGCCTTGGTTTCCATCGTTTCGGCAATGGCATTCGTGCTCACTTCTTTATTGGTTACATTGGTAAGATGATAAATCGCTTTTAAATAATTCTCTTCTGAAAAAGTCATTTGGAGGATAGAGGTTAGAAGTTAGAAGTTAGAGGTAAAGAAGGAATTCTTTTATCTTAATACTTTATTTAATTTTTTACAATAAACAAAGGAATTGAAATCTTATGTCTTAATTTATCTACGGTTGTGCCAAACAGTAAATCTTTAAAACCAGTATGACCGTGTGTTCCCATTACTAAAATATCAAAACTTCCTTTGTTGATGATTTCAGGAATCACTTTAGCAGGCTTTCCATAACCCAATTTTGTTTTTACTTTAAATCCCTTTTGCGAAAGCATTTCTTTGTATTCAGCCAGTAATTTTGCGTCAATCAAGGTTTCGTGGTCTTCAATGTTTTTGCCATAAACCATCGCACCTACTGTTTCAACGACGTGAATCAAGGTGTATTTTGCTTCTTTTCCTCCCAATTCAAAAGCGCTATTTATGGCAATTGTATCAGCCGAAGAGAAATCTACAGTTATGGCTATTCGCTTTGTGTTGTAAGTACCAATTTCAGAGAATTGCAGATTTAAATTGTGTGGAGAATGATTTTGAAATTCCTGTTTTGCTTTGGTAATAAACGGTTTGAAAACAATATACAACAACAAAATCAAAAAGCTAAAAGCCAATGGAACTACCGTAAACCATAAAATAATTGGGTTTTCTGAAGTTTCGAGCCAACCTACAATTTCATTATATACTAACTTTACATTCAGCGAAACGATAATCAAGGCTACAATCCAGGAACCAATTTGAGTCAATTTATTAATGTGAAAACCCTTCATTTTAGATTTATCGCTCACGAAATGTATCAACGGAATTATGGCAAAACCCAATTGTAAACTCAAAATAACCTGACTCAAAATCAACAGTTTTCCAGTCACGCTTTCGCCAAAAATAGAAATGACAATTACGGCAGGAACTATAGCAATTAAACGAGTAACTATTCTTCGAACCCAAGGTTGGATTCTTAGATTTAAATAACCTTCCATAACGATTTGTCCAGCTAATGTCCCTGTAATTGTAGAACTTTGCCCAGCTGCAATCAAAGCAACAGCAAATAAAATAGGTGCCCATTTGGTTCCTAAAATAGGCGCTAAAAACTGGTGAGCATCCTGAATTTCCGCTACCTCGAACATACCATTTTTATAGAAAGTGGCTGCGGCCAATATTAAAATAGCGGCATTTACAAAAAAAGCCAAGTTCAAGGCAATCGTACTATCGATTAAATTGTATTTCAAAGCTTGCTTAATTCCGGCAACGTTACGGTCGAATTTTCGAGTTTGTACTAATGACGAATGAAGGTATAAATTGTGTGGCATAACCGTGGCTCCAATAATTCCGATTGCGATATAAAGTGCAGCCGAATTGGGCATTGACGGGATTAAACCATACACCACTTTTCCCATTTCGGGCTGCGCAAAAATCATTTGGAAAATAAAGGAAATTCCAATGATAGCAACCAATACAATAATAAAAGCTTCCATTTTCCGAATGCCTTTGTTGATCAGAAAAAGCAATAAAAATGTATCCAAAACGGTAATCCAAACTGCAGTAATCAGCGGAATATCAAACAATAAATTAATCCCGATAGCCATTCCCAACACCTCAGCAAGATCACAGGCAGCTATGGCAATTTCGGCAAGAAAATAAAGAATATAATTAATTGGTTTCGAATAGGTTTCGCGTGACGCTTGAGCCAAATCGCGTTGGGTAACTATTCCGAGTCTTGCGCTTAAACTTTGCAAAAGCAAGGCCATCATATTACTCATTAATAATACCCAAAGCAACGCATAACCAAATTGACTTCCACCAGCAATATCAGTTGCCCAATTTCCGGGATCCATATAACCCACGCTTATCAAATAAGCAGGACCAAAAAAGGCAAGAATTTTTCTAAAAGTCGAGGTTTTATTTTGTGTAGCAACCGATTGATTTACTTCCTCTAACGAATGATTCATAAAATAATATTTAAAGCAAATATAATTATTTTTTTATGAATCAAATAAATTTTTTAGACAAATCTAAATTACAATACCTGCAATCTATACACAGTTATAAAACTATAACAAAACTTTATAATTCAATCTTATAACTTGATTCGAATCTTTGTAACTTTGCGACTTTCAAACAATAATCTTTAAATATAAAAATATGTATCCAGAAGAAATGGTATTACCAATGCAAGCCGAATTGACATCAGTTGGGTTTCAAGATTTACACAGTGCCGAAGCAGTAGATGCTGCAATAAAAGCAGGAGGAACAACCTTAGTGGTAGTAAATTCAGTTTGTGGTTGCGCTGCTAGAAATGCTCGTCCAGGATCGGCAATGAGTTTAGACAATTCCAAAAAACCAGACCACTTAATTACTGTTTTTGCAGGAGTAGATAAAGAGGCTGTAGATGCTGCTAGACAACATATGTTTCCTTTTCCTCCATCTTCACCAAGTATTGCTTTGTTCAAAGATGGCGAATTAGTTCATATGTTAGAGCGTCACCACATCGAAGGTCGTGCTGCGGAATTGATAGCGGACAATTTGAAAGACGCTTTCAACGAGTTTTGCTAAATCGGTAACTATCAAAATTTATATTTACCGCAGATTCTCAGATTTTTAAAGTAATCTGCGAATTTGCGGTAATTTTTTTTATACAGTTTAATCAATAACCATTTCGGGAATTTCTCCTTCGATAATTAAAGCGGCTTCAGTGGAAGCGATGATATGTTCTACGGAAACGCCTGGCGCACGTTCTAAGAGTTTAAAGCCTTTTGGAGTTATTTCTAAAACCGCTAATTCGGTTACGACTTTTTTTACGCAGCCAACGCCTGTTAAGGGTAAAGTACATTTTTTGAGAATTTTACTTTCTCCTGCTTTGTTGACGTGCATCATAGCGACGATAATATTCTCGGCCGAAGCGACTAAATCCATAGCGCCGCCCATTCCTTTGACCATTTTTCCGGGAATTTTCCAGTTGGCAATATCGCCGTTTTCGGAAACTTCCATCGCGCCAAGAATCGTTAAATCGACGTGTTGCCCACGAATCATTCCGAAACTCATTGCCGAGTCAAAGAAAGAAGCACCTTTCAAAGTCGTGATGGTTTGTTTTCCAGCGTTGATTAAATCAGCGTCTTCTTCGCCTTCGAAAGGGAAAGGTCCCATTCCGAGAACGCCATTTTCACTTTGAAATTCCACGTCAATTCCTTTTGGGATATAATTGGCTACCAATGTTGGAATACCAATTCCGAGGTTTACAAAGTATTTGTCTTTGACTTCTTTTGCTATTCGTTTTGCTATGTCTTCCTTTCCAAGTGCCATAATTAGTCTCTTTTTCTGGTTGTACGTTGCTCAATCCTCTTCTCGTATTTCTCGCCTTGAAAGATGCGTTGCACGAAGATTCCGGGAGTGTGAATTTGGTTGGGGTTGAGGGTTCCGGCTTCGACTAATTCTTCGACTTCGGCGATGGTGATTTTTGCTGCGCCAGCCATACAAGGATTGAAGTTCCGGGCAGTTCCTTTGAAGATGAGGTTTCCTGCTGTGTCGCCTTTCCAAGCTTTTACGATGGCAAAATCGGCTTTGAAAGCGAGTTCCATTACGTGCATTTTTCCGTTGAATTCTCGGGTTTCTTTGCCAATGGCGACTTCTGTTCCAAAACCGGCTGGTGTGAAAAAAGCAGGGATTCCAGTTTGGGCCGCACGACAACGTTCGGCTAAAGTTCCTTGTGGAATGAGTTCTACTTCGAGTTCGCCAGAAAGCATTTGGCGTTCGAATTCGGCATTTTCTCCCACATAGGAAGAAATCATTTTTTTGATTTGGTGTTTTTGTAACAGTAATCCAAGACCAAAATCATCGACTCCGGCATTGTTGGAAATACAGGTCAGATTGGTAGTTTCTTTTTTCACCAATTCGGCAATGGAATTTTCTGGAATGCCACACAATCCAAAACCACCCAAGATTAGGGTCATTCCATTTTCGATTCCTTGGAGCGCTTCTTGGACGTTGTTTACTTTTTTGTTGATCATAACTATAAAATGATTTTTTAAACCATTAAAATTAAGTTTTCAAAGTATTGTGGTTTCAGGATTGGTTATTTTGAAACAAGTGCCATAGCCCTGATGGGAACGGCATCCTTTTGTGGTCTCGTCCTTAAAACGAGACCACAAAAGATACAGTGTACAGCAGGAAATAGCTCCTAAAAACTACAACCCAAATTCCTCAGTTTCTTGTTCTACTGCTGTGGTGTCTTTTACAACGGCGGGACGTGTGTAGCAATCTACTTTTATAGAAAGATTAGCCGGTCTGTCGAATTCTTCTTTGGACACTTTTAGGGTTTCATCTTCGTAACAAAGTTTCATAAAATAGCCCCAAACTGGCAACGCGGCTGTTGCTCCTTGACCATAAGTCAGGCTTTTGAAACGTGCCGAACGGTCTTCGCAACCTACCCAAACTCCGGTAACTAAGTTAGGTACCATTCCCATAAACCAACCATCGGACTGGTTTTGTGTGGTTCCGGTTTTACCAGCAATTGGGTTTCTAAACAGATACGGATAGCCTGTCCAGCGATTGTCACCGCTTCCTCCGCCTTCGGTTCGTAATCTTACTCCGGAGCCAGTTTCGGTAACACCTTCGAGTAATTTGATTACGGCAAAAGCAATGTCTTTATTCAACACATCGTGAGATTCTGGTATGGGTTCGTAAATGACTACGCCACTCTTATCTTCGATTCGACTAATGAATTGTGGTTTTACATAAACTCCTTGGTTGGCAAAAGTTCCGTAAGCAGCAACCATATCTTCTACAGTAATATCTACAGCTCCAAGAGCGATTGAAGGTTGCGCAGGAATTTCGGATTTTACGCCTAATTTATGGGTTAATTCAATAACGGCTTCGGGGCCTGTTTTATCAATTAATTTGGCCGAAATTGTATTGATTGAATTGGCCAATCCTTGTTTCAAAGTCACCATTCCTCGGTATGAATTGTTGGAGTTTCTTGGTTCCCAATCTTCGGTTACGTGGTGACGGCCTTTACGGATCATAAATGGTCCATCTAGAATGGTGTCGCAAGGTGACATTCCTAATTGTTCGATAGCAGTTGCATATACAAACGGTTTGAATGTTGAACCTACTTGTCGCGCGCCTTGACCTACGTGATCGTATTGGAAATATTTGTAATTGATACCGCCAACCCAAGCTTTAATATTTCCAGTTTGAGGTTCCATAGCCATTAATCCTGATTGCAGAAAATGTTTGTAATATCTTATGGAATCCAAAGGAGTCATAATAGTATCTTTTTCCCCTTTCCAAGTGAAGACTTTCATTTTGGTTTTTTGGCTGAAAGAAGCTATAATTTCTTCTTCGCTTTTATCAAGTTCTGTCATTACTGTCCAACGGTAAGAGGCTTTCATAGCTTGCTTCATGATACGATCCGTTTCCGCTTTCGAAATGTTTACAAAAGGAGCGTTTTTATTAGTTTTAGCTTCTTCGAAAAATTGTTCTTGCAGGTTTGCCATGTGTTTTTCAACAGCTTCTTCGGCATACAATTGCATTCTGGAATCGATGGTGGTGTAAATTTTCAAGCCGTCTTTATAGATGTTATAATCGGAACCATCGGGTTTTTTGTTTTCTTCCATCCATTTTTTCATATAATCACGCAAATATTCTCTGAAATAGGTGGCTGTTCCTTCTCGGTGACTTTCGAGTTTGAAGTTTAGCTTGATAGGTAAGGCTTGGAGTTGTTCTTTTTGTCCTTCGGTAATAATTCCTCCTTTTGCCATTTGCGAAAGCACTACATTTCGACGGTTTTTAACGCCTTGTGCATTTTTTACAGGATTGTATAATCCGGAATTTTTAAACATTCCTACCAAGATTGCTGATTCGTCAATGGTTAAATCTTTGGGTGCTTTTGAAAAATAGGTTTGCGCAGCCGAACTTACACCAACGGAATAATTTCCAAAATCATAAACGTTGCAATACATCGCAATGATTTCGTTTTTGGTATATTGTCTTTCAAGTCTAATGGCGATAATCCATTCCTTTATTTTTTGGACAATTCTAAAAGGTAGAAATTTGGAGCCTTCGCCGTGGAATAATTGTTTGGCTAATTGTTGTGTCAGTGTACTCGCACCTCCGCTTGTTCCTAAACTGAAAACAGCTCTTAAAGTTCCTCTGCCATCTATTCCTGAATGTTCGTAAAAACGCACGTCTTCCGTTGCTACCAAGGCATCAACAAGGTTTTTAGGTAAGTCAGAATATTTTAATTGCGATCTGTTTTTTTCGAAATATTTACCTAGAATCACTCCGTCAGCCGAGATGATTTCGGTGGCTAAATTAGAATCTGGATTTTCTAAATCTTCGAATGAAGGCATCGAACCAAAAAGTCCCCAAGAGGCAAACAAGAAAAATAATAATATTCCTCCAAGTCCATAAAAGAAAATTTTCCAAAATTTCATTTTATAGTAATTAATATCTTTTTCGGTATTTTTTGTCTGAATATTGTTTTTTTGACTAGCCATAATTACTTTTTAATCTATTTTTTCTATTCTAAAACCAACTTCGGTGATTCCGTCTAAAGTTGTTAGTCCGGGAACTTTTCCGTTTTCACGTACTGCTTGTTTGATGTTCACTTTGTATTTTCCT
Organism: Flavobacterium psychrophilum; assembly: GCA_945860385.1. Lineage (GTDB taxonomy): Bacteria > Bacteroidota > Bacteroidia > Flavobacteriales > Flavobacteriaceae > Flavobacterium > Flavobacterium psychrophilum_K. The sequence continues at coordinate 28,893 of CAMAQD010000011.1, read as the reverse complement.
CTAAACTTTACTTTTTCTTTATAAAAAAGTTTGTTTTCTTTTATATCCGAAAAGCCATCTCCCATTAATGAACCGTCGGGATTAGCCATCTGATACTCGAGCGTATCTACTTTTGTAAAGCCATTTGGCATTTCTAAAGCCACAATCAAAAAGATATTATTGAAAGGGTAGTCATTATTGTCTCTCAAAGTTACAAAAAGATTGAATCGTTTTGTAGAATCTAATTCGGGTAAATCAAAGGTTACAATACTGTCTTTGTGCCAAGCCCTTCCTACGGATTTGTATTCGTCGAAAACTCTTTTTTTGTCACACGAAAAAAAAAGAATTGCAACTAAAATTAGTAATGCGCTATTCCTTATTCTCATTTTTAGTAATAATTATAGGTTTTCTGGCTACTACAGGTTTTTCATTGTTTACAGCAGTAAGTTTTGCATTATTATTTGGCTTGTTATTATTATTATTTTGCCGTTTATTGTTGCTGTTGTTGGTGTTATTATTGCCACTGTTAGTGCTATTATTTGCAACAATTAAATTGTCACCAGTGTTACGTTTTTTATTTGACTTTTTCTTTTTCTTAGGTTGGTCAAAACGAGTCAAACTTTCCTGACCCATAGCATTATTAAAGTGTTTTTCAGGCTCTACAGTAATCACAATTTCAAAGTCTTCAAGAGACGCCACTTTGTTTTTAAGTTTATTTTCGGCAACAATTTCTCTGACTTGTTCGATTTTTAAAACGTGCCAATTGGCAAAATCATTGGTATAAGCAAACCACATTAATCCTTTGAAAATATCTTGTTTTTGGCAAATAGCATCTCCTTTTTCGGTTACTAATTTGGTGTCAAAATCAGGAAACCCTTTTAAGGCATCCATATATGTATCGAGTTCATAATTCAGACAACATTTTAATTTTCCGCATTGTCCGGCCAGTTTTTGTGGATTTAAAGACAATTGTTGGTAACGTGCCGCTGAGGTGTTTACGCTTCTGAAATCAGTTAGCCAAGTAGAACAACACAGTTCTCTTCCACAAGATCCAATGCCGCCCAAACGAGCTGCTTCTTGGCGCAAGCCTACTTGTTTCATTTCGACTCTGGTGCTAAATTCTTTCGCAAAGTCTTTGATTAACAGCCTGAAATCAACTCTGTCATTAGCTGTATAGTAGAAGGTTGCTTTCGATCCATCGCCTTGAAATTCAATGTCAGAAATTTTCATTTCTAGTTTTTGAGAAATGGCTAATTCACGGGCTCGAACCTTCATTGGTTCTTCTTTATCACGTGCAATTGACCAAATATCGATGTCTCTTTGAGATGCTTTTCTATAAACTTTAGCAACATCAGCACTGGTGTGATTGACTCCTTTTTTCTTCATTTGGATTTTCACCAATTCTCCGGTCAGCGTCACAATTCCTATGTCATGTCCTGGCGAAGCTTCGGTAGCGACAATGTCTCCAATGCTTAAAGTGAGTTTTTCGGTATTGCGATAAAATTCTTTTCTTCCATTTTTAAAACGTATTTCGACACAGTCAAAAGGAGTTTCGCCATTGGGTAAACTCATATTCGAAAGCCAATCGAAAACCGTTAATTTGTTGCAGCTATCGGTGCCGCAAGTCCCATTATTTTTACAACCCTTTGGAGCACCGCCATCAGAAGTTGAACAACTTGTACATGCCATAATTATATATGTAGTGTTGTGACGAGCACAACTTAAGTTCTTAAACGTTTAGTTTGTAAAGATAGTATTTTTTTTAGTTTTGATTTTCAAGTTTACCATTTCCAATTTTCAAAAAAAACCTCAATTTCTTTTTATGGAAATTGAGGCTATTTGATACAAGAAGGAATTGCTTTTTTATATTATGTTTCCTTCACCGAAATTATTTTCACTGGACACGCTTTTGCAGCGAGTTCGCAACTTTCGGTTATGGTGTGGTCGGGGGATTTTAAAGTAAAAAACCCTTTGGCATTGACACTTTTTATCAAAACCGATTTACCGTCTTTTTTAGACATTTGAAATTGAACAGGCGCCATTTCAACGCAATAATTGCATCCAATACATTTGGCTCTTTGGAGCGTTACAATGACCATTAGGCTTCCACAATTTTATATAATTTGTCGGACATTCGGATTCTGAAAGGCAATTTAAAAGTGCAGTCATCTCCTTTTGTAGCTTTGTCAGCAGAGGTATCATTGACATACATTTCCTCGATAATCATTTCTTGCGCTCCTGTGCTTGGTCCTGTAACCAATATTTTATCTCCAATTTGAATGTCATAAGCTTCGATTTTGAATTGTCCGACAGAAGCTTTTGGGAAATAATGCGTTCCTTTTCCAACATATACTTTTTTCTGAGTGGCCATAGAACCTGAAACATCACTCCATTCGCCTAATTCTTGTCCCAAATAATAGCCTGACCAAAAACCACGATTGTAAACTGTACCCAATGCTTCCATCCAAACTGCTACTTTTTCTTTTGAAAATGTGCCTTCATAATAACTATCAATTGCTTCGCGATAGGTTTTGATTACTGTTGCCACATATTCTGGAGCGCGACCACGACCTTCAATTTTCAAGACTTGAATGCCTGAATCAATCACTTGGTCAAGAAAATCTAGCGTGCATAAATCTTTTGGCGACAATAAATATTCGTTGTCAACCTCAATTTCGAAACCTGTTTCTTGGTCGGTAAGTGTGTATTTCTTACGGCAATTTTGCTTGCAAGCACCGCGATTCGCTGATGAATTATCGGAATGTAAACTCAAATAGCATTTTCCTGAAACTGCCATACACAAAGCACCGTGACCAAAAATTTCAATTTCTACTAATTTTCCGTTTGGACCTTTGATATCTTCTTTAATGATTTGCTCAGTAATATTTTTCACTTGGCGCAAACTCAATTCCCGACTCAAAACCATCGTATCGGCAAAAAGACTGTAGAATTTTATAGTTTCGATATTGGTAATATTCAATTGGGTCGAAATATGAACTTCCATTCCAATAGTTCTCGCCATTGCAATCACAGCTTGATCCGAAGCGATTACCGCAGTAATATTGGCTTCTTTGGCTTTGGCCAATAAGGTTTTTACAACCGACAAATCGTGATCATAAATAATGGTGTTCAAAGTCAAATACGTTCTTATTTTTTTGGCTTCGCAACGACGGGCGATTTCTTTTAAATCATCCATCGTGAAATTTACGGTTGCTCTGGCACGCATATTTAATTGCTCTACACCAAAATAAACCGAATCTGCATTATTATCGATGGCTGCCTGAAGCGAATCGAAGTTTCCAGCCGGAGCCATTAATTCTATTTTTTGCATTATTTTATCTTGTTTAGCCATCTTTAATAAAGATTCATTTTCTGAAATTATTTTTTTAAAAGTTAAAACATCAGATTTCCCTTTTTTGAAAATTTTATTTCCGTTTTTTATGCCTCTGCGAATGTCCTTTTGTTCTTCTTCCGAAAGATGAATAATGTCTTTGCATTCCGAAGAACAACAGCCTTCCATAGCGGTTTTGCATTCCTCACATTGGATAAAAAGCAAATGACAACCTTCGTTGACGCAATTCGTATGCACATCACAAGGCTTTCCGCATTGATGGCATTGTGAGACGATATCGTCGGTAATTCTTTCGCCTAAGCGGTGATCGAAAACAAAATTTTTACCAATAAATTTGCTTTCCAAACCTTCGGCTTTTACTTGTCGTGTGTATTCTATGATTCCACCTTCGAGTTGATAGACATTTTCGAAACCTTTGTGTTTGAAATAGGCGCTGGCCTTTTCGCATCGAATGCCGCCTGTGCAATACATCAAAAGTTTTTTGTCTTGTTTATGCTGAGAAAGTTGGTCTTCGATAATGGGTAAACTTTCTCTAAAAGTGTCCACATCGGGTTTTATGGCATTAGTAAAATGACCAATTTCACTTTCGTAATGATTGCGCATATCAACCACAATCGTATTTGGATCTTCTAGCAATTCATTGAATTCCTTGGCTTTTAGGTGAACTCCAATATTTGTCACATCGAAAGTTTTGTCTTCTAATCCATCGGCAACAATCTTGTCACGGACTTTTATGGTGAGTTTCAAAAAGGAGTAATCATCGTGTTCGACGGCGATATTCAACCGAATCCCTTTCATGAAATCATACTTTTCGATAGTGTCTTTAAAAGCATAAAAATTATCTGCCGGAAGCGATAACTGGGCGTTAATTCCTTCATTGGCAACATAAATTCGGCCTAAAACATCGAGAGGATTCCAAGCAAGAAACAATTCATTCCTGAATTGGATTGGGTTTTGTAAATGCGCATAAGCATAGAAAGACAGCGTGAGTCGCTGTTTTCCGGCGTCATCAATCATGACGGCTCGCTCTTCTGCGCTTAAAGTGTTGTACAGTTGCATGCTATAAACAGGTTAAGTTGAGAAAAATAATTGTGCAAAAGTAGAAAAATTAACGACAAAGTTCACAATGAATGCGCAAAGTTCACAAAGGGAAAAATAAAAAACCACGATTTGACGTGGTTTTAGCGTATTTAGAAAATTTAATTTTTACTTGATAATGGTGCAAATGCCATTGACACATTTTACTTCGGTTGGAGGTAAAACAAACATACAATCAGAAACTGCGCCGGTTTGAATGTTGTAAGATTCGTCCATTTCATTGTAGGTTTTTACCATTTCTTGCAGTTTTGTTAAGTTGACGCTATTTGAAAAAAGCAAATACGTTCTAGGACCTCCACAAGGTTTTGAACCAAAAGCTATAAAACCGCAACCCACACTTTCTGAACAGCTAAAACCGTTAATGTAATTTTGAATTTCTTGCTTTTTGGTTTCTAATTGTGCTGCGGTTATATCGCCAGACGAATCCTCTGAATCACTACATTGAAAACTTTGGAGTATTAATGAAAGTGCCACTATTTTAAAAAACCATTTCATAATTATAAAGTTATTATTTATAGCATTGTAAAGTTAAAAAATTAGTTGGGAAAAAACAATTTCATTTCTCCCGACGTATTTAAACCAAAAAAAAATCAATTTCATCACTCCAATTGAGTTTGAATATGAAGAAATTTTTTCAAAACAAATGACAGAAATTTTTCCTGAAGCTTACAGTGAAATAAGTGATGGAAAAATCACAGTAAATTACGACTATTATCTTAAGGATTTACTTGAAATTAGAAAAGCAGGAAGATTGAAAGAGTATGATTATTTGATTAAATAATCTCTTAATTTTTCCCCAACATCTCCATCAATTCCAAAGCTCTCCTAGTCGTTTTCACATTATCAAAAGTCAATAAAAGGCGTAAACCGGCGGGCGTTTGTTTTTCTTTCATTACACAAATACTGGTATTTTTTTGCACAAACTGTAACATTTGCTGGAAACGTTTCGAAGTGTAAAAATCCGAGTTTTGATCTGCCACAAAATAGCCGATCATCTTCCCTTTTTTCATTACCAATTTCTCAATTCCTACTCTGGTTGCAATCCATTTGATGCGAATACTGTTCATCAACGCATTCGCTCGTGGCGGCATTGGTCCAAAACGGTCAATTAATTTATTTTGGAAAACAACCAATTCTTCTTCGTTTTTCACATTGCCCAGTTCGTTGTACAAGCTCAAACGCTCCGTAACATTGTTGATATATTCATCTGAAAATAACAACTCAAAATCGGTGTCAATTTGCAGTTCTTTCACGTATTCTTTTTCAGCTCCGCTATCTTCGTTTTCATACAAATCCTTGAATTCGTTTTCCTTCAATTCATCGATGGCTTCATTCATAATTTTTTGATAAGTGTCAAAACCAATTTCGTTAATGAAACCACTTTGTTCACCTCCCAATAAATCTCCCGCACCACGAATTTCCAAATCCTTCATCGCAATATTGAAACCGCTTCCCAGTTCCGAGAATTGTTCCAATGCCTGAATTCGTTTTCTGGCATCATCCGTCATTGCCGAATATGGTGGACAAATGAAATAACAAAACGCTTTCTTGTTGCTACGCCCTACTCGACCTCGCATTTGATGCAAATCGGACAGTCCAAAATTATTAGCATTATTGATGAAAATAGTATTCGCATTTGGAACATCTAATCCGCTTTCGATAATAGTTGTTGCCACCAAAACATCAAATTCGCCATTCATAAAAGCCAACATTAATTCCTCGAGTTTTCGACCTTCCATCTGTCCGTGACCAATTCCAACTCTCGCATCTGGAACCAATCTTTGAATCATTCCGGCAACTTCTTTAATGTTTTCTATTCGATTATTGATAAAGAAAACCTGTCCATTGCGCTGAATTTCATAGGAAATCGCATCCCGAATGAGCTCTTCGCTAAATCCAACAACATTCGTTTCTATAGGATAACGATTGGGCGGAGGCGTTGTGATTACTGATAAATCTCGCGCTGCCATCAACGAAAACTGCAAGGTTCTCGGTATTGGTGTAGCCGTTAAAGTCAAAGTGTCAATATTAGCGGCGATGGTTTTGAGTTTATCTTTTACGTTGACACCAAATTTTTGTTCCTCATCGACAATCAACAATCCAAGGTCTTTGAAAACCACATTTTTGTTAACCAATTGATGCGTTCCAATAACAATATCGAGTTTTCCTTCCGCCAATTGTTTCAGAGTTTCCGCTTTTTGTTTGGCGGTCCTAAAACGGTTTAAATAACCCACAGAAACCGGCATATCTTTCAATCTTTCGGTAAAAGTGCGGTAATGTTGGTAAGCCAAAATCGTGGTGGGAACCAAAATTGCAACTTGTTTTGAGTTGTCAACGGCTTTGAAAGCGGCACGAATCGCTACTTCAGTTTTTCCAAAACCTACGTCGCCACAAACCAATCGATCCATTGGTCGGTCGCTTTCCATATCGGCTTTGACTTCCGCGGTTGATTTGGTCTGATCGGGCGTATCTTCATAGATGAAAGAACTTTCTAATTCATTTTGCAAATAACTATCCGGTGCAAACTGAAATCCTTTTTCCAATTTCCTTTTGGCGTACAATTGAATCAAATTGAACGCAATATGTTTGACTCTTGCCTTGGTTTTTTGCTTTAAAATCTTCCAGGCATTCGAACCGAGTTTATAAATTTTAGGTGGCGTTCCGTCTTTTCCGGTGTATTTCGAAATCTTGTACAAGGAGTGAATGCTCACATAAACGATGTCATTATCGGCATAAACGAGCTTGATGGCCTCCTGCGTTTTGCCTTCGACCTGAATTTTTTGCAAGCCACCAAATCGCCCGATTCCGTGATCGATGTGAGTTACATAATCACCAACGGACAAAGTCGTCAACTCTTTTAAAGTGATATTTTGCTTCTTCGAATAATTGCTTTTGAGATTAAATTTATGATAACGCTCAAAAATCTGATGGTCGGTGTAACACGCAATTTGGTTTTCTTCGTCTATAAATCCTTGATATATGGGCAAGACGATTGTGTTGTATTGTTTTCGAATATTCTCGGCGTTTTCTTCGTCCAAAGTTTCGAATATATCGTGAAACCTTTTGGCTTGGGCCTCATTCGAACAAAACAAATAATTTTTGTACCCGTTAAAATGATTGTCATTCAAATTATTCAACAACAAATCAAATTGTTTGTTGAACGACGGTTGCGGTTTGATATGGAAATCAAATGCTTTTTTCGTTTTATAAATGGGCTTCGAACTCAATTCGACAATAGAAAAGTCGAGACTTTTCTTGATGAATTCCTTTTGGTTCAAAAACAATTGTTCTGGTGCAACGTGATTTACCGTAGCATTCAGATTTTCGAAAATCTCGGACGCTTTGGCAAATAATTTATCCAATTTAGAGAAAAGAGAATCCGTATTCTGGATAAAAATAACCGTTTGGTTGTTGATGTATTCCAAGAAACTTTCGCGGTTTTCCTGAAAGAATTTGTTTTCGACATTGGGAATAATCGTGATTTTCTTTTGCTTTTCGATAGAAAGTTGAGTTTCCACATCAAAGCTTCGAATGCTTTCGACTTCGTCACCAAAAAACTCGATTCGGTACGGATTATCATTCGAAAAGGAGAACACATCAACAATTCCTCCACGAACGGAGAATTCGCCAGGTTCAGTAATGAAATCAACTCTTTTGAATTCGTATTCGAACAACACTTCGTTGATAAAATCGATAGAAACTTTGTCGCCAACAGCCACTTTCAAAGTGTTTTTGTCCAATTCCTTCCGGGTAACCACTTTTTCGAAAAGTGCTTCGGGATAAGTGACAATTATTGCAGGTTTCTTTCGGGAATTGATCCGATTCAACACCTCAGCGCGAAGCAAAACATTGGCATTGTCAGTGTCTTCAATTTGGTAAGGACGACGGTAGGAGCCGGGATAAAAAAGCACGTCCTCTTCGCCAATCATTTGCTCCAAATCGTTCAGATAATAAGCCGCTTCTTCCTTGTCATTCAGGATAACTAAAAACGGTTTCTCGGTCTTTTTGAAAAGCGATTGCACCACAAACGAAAGCGACGAACCTATCAATCCATTCAACTGGATTTTTGGGTCGGCTTGTTGCAAAGTATCGACAATTTGCTTAATTTTTGGCGAATTATCGTAGATGGAATATAGATTTTTTTTACTCAACGCGAGGAATATTTGGGTCAGGTTTTGGGGTGTTTGGAATAGCTCTTGCGGTATCCAACATCTTCAACAAATCGGATTCTCCTTCTTCAAGTGGAATTTTATTTTTTTGAACAATTTTGTCCATTTCGTTTTGCAAAGCGACTAATTGGATGTTGATTTCGGGAATCAAAGCAATCACTTTTTGTTCGGGAATGTCTGTTAAATGAATGTATAAATCCAGCATTTGAACCTTGGTTACCAAGATGGCTATTCTGGCTTTTATTTGAGGTTTGTTAAATTCTACAGGAATCAGGTTATTCAATGCCATTGCTTTTTTAGACAACTCGGCAGATTTTTTCTGAAAAGCTCCAATGGTTTTTTTTGGTTTTTGATCTAATTCAGCCAAAAACTCCCGCCATTCTTTCCATGCTAATGCGGTGGAGCGCGAAGTTTCATTAAAAGGTTTGGCATTAAAAACCCAGGCTTCTTCAATAATCAAAAAAATTACTTCTTTCTTTTTAATGTCTTTTATGGATTCTGCTTGACGTTTTTCGTTCTCGTTTTTACACGAAAACAAGCCAAAAATTAGCAAAAAGACATATATATATTTAAATTTCATTCGTAATATTTTAAGTTGCAAAGTTACGAAGTAAATTTACAATTATGAATTCGAACATTTAGAATAACAATTTAATATCCAAGAGTTGCTTTCCTCATTTTTAAGAATAGAAAATTAAGAATTTAATCAAGATTATTAACATCATATCGCTATATTTATTCCATTTTTCGTGAAATTTTGCTATTAACGAAAACGTTATCTTTGTTTTTTTAAATCATCTATATGAATCCTAAAATACTAATTATAGGCGCTTGCGGGCAAATTGGAACCGAATTAACTCATAAACTTCGACAACTCTACGGAACCGAAAATGTCGTCGCTTCCGATATTCGAAAGTTGAATAATGATATTGTAAATTCCGGCACTTTTGAAGTGGTGAATGCCTTAGATTTTAATCAAATTGAACATCTGGTAGAAGTGCATCACATCACCGACATTTATTTGATGGCGGCATTACTATCGGCAACAGCCGAAAAAAATCCTGCTTTTGCTTGGGATTTAAATATGAATTCTTTGTTTCACGTCCTGAATTTGGCCAAAGCCAAGAAAGTAAAAAAAATATTCTGGCCATCGAGTATTGCAGTTTTTGGGCCAACAACACCAAGAGAAAATACACCTCAATTTACTATCATGGAGCCTTCAACGGTTTATGGAATCAGCAAACAATCTGGCGAAAGATGGTGTGAATATTACCATACTCATTTTGGGGTTGATGTTCGAAGTGTTCGTTATCCGGGATTAATTAGTTGGTCAACTCCACCGGGAGGCGGAACGACAGATTATGCTGTAGATATCTATCATAAAGCGTTGAGCGATGGAAAATACGAGTGTTTTTTATCATCAGAAACCAAAATGCCGATGATGTATATGGACGATGCTATTACGGCAACGATTCAAATTATGCAAGCACCAGCTGAACAAATCAAGATTCGGTCTTCTTATAATTTAGCTGCGATGAGTTTTACTCCAGCCGAAATTGCTGCCGAAATCCAGAAACATATTCCTGCATTTACGGTTTCTTACCAACCAGATTTTCGTCAAGTTATTGCGGATAGTTGGCCTGCAAGTATCGATGATTCGCAAGCCAGAGCAGACTGGGACTGGCATCACGAATTTAATTTAGAAAGTATGACTGTGGATATGTTAGAACATTTGAAGAAGATTGAATAGCTTTAAAAAATTGCTTCTTTGATTTTTCTTCGAATAGTTGCTTTGTAATCTTTAGGATACGATCTGTCTCCCATAAAAACATCAGTCATAGCTTCAGCCAATGACTGTCCGTATTTTTTAATAAAAAAGTTTCGGAATTTTTTTCGTTCGTAGAATAATTTAGACAAAATTACTCCTGTTTTAATTTCTGGTAAAATACTGTCTTCTAATTTTTGAGAATATAATTCAGCAGCTCTTATAGGGTCAAGGTTACTTTCTACTATTGATTTTGCGGCAAGTATACCACTTAAAATTGCATTTGAAATTCCTTCTGCTACAACAGGATCTGCAAATCCGGCTGAATCACCAATTAAAAAAACATTTTTTCGCACAAAATTGTCTGTTCGAGGTGAAACAGGAATGACGAAACCGTGAGCTTCTTCACTTACAATTTCAGTAATTCCAAGGGTTTTCAGATAGTCCCTATAGTATTTTTTTAAATCTATTTTTTGTTTTGTTTTTACAAATACCCCCACTCCAATGGACAGATGATTTTTTTTGGGGAAACACCAGCCGTAACCAAAAGGCACTTCATCAACATCAAAACGCACATTTTTTGATAGTCTTTCAAAATCAGCTTGAGGAACTTCAACTTCGTATTCAAGGGCTGGAATAATTGTTCTGGTTTCTTGCCATCCTGCCATTTTAGCTATTGGGCTTAAAGCACCGTCACCAGCAATAATAAATTTTGCATTTACATCGCCTTCCGAAGTATGAATGGTTTGAATTTCGTCGAAAGTAATGGCCAATACTTTATGGTTTTGCAAAAGAGTAACCCCTTTTTCTCTGGCTTTTTCTACAATTAAATTGTCAAAAGCATCGCGCATAATCATACTGACAATGGGCTGATTCCTTTTGGTTGTAAATTTAATTTTCGTTTTTGCAAAATAAGTATCAACCTCATAAAACTCTTGATCTACAGCAGATGAAACGTCAAATGGAATGCTGTTTCTCCCACGAAAAACCAATCCGCCTCCACAAGTTTTGTAGCGAGGCAAAATTTCTTTCTCGATTATTACCGTTGAAATTCCTGCATTGGCGAGTTCTAATGCTGCGGAGGCACCAGCAGGTCCACTTCCGATAATCGCTACATCAAATGATTTCATTTGTTTTTTCCCCAAAACTATATTATTAGTTGTTAAAAACAAATTTTTGGGTTTAATTCGCTGCTGTTTTTGTTAAAAAGCGTGAATTATTTTATTTCATAAGAATTGTCACTCTGTTTCACATCGGCCATTAATTTGCTTGGATCGATGGTGATTTTTTTGATGGCAGTTTTGTTTTTAGAAATACTAAACTCATACGTTGGATAAGCCCAAGTCCAATCACGCAAAACCGTTCTTTTTATTGCTGGATTTGGATTTTCTTTCTCAAAACTCATCATTCGCAAAGGAATATAATAACTCTCTTTTGTTCCATCGGTATATTCTACCAAAATATCAATTGGCATTGGCATTCTACCGATTCTTTCTAAGGTGATTTTAGAAGATTTTCCGTCTTCTTTTACTTCCTTAATTCCGTAATCAATCGTGTTTGTGGTTTGTGTCCAATCTGTTAAATACCAATCAAGGTTGGCTCCCGAAACTCGCTCGGCAGTTCTCTTGATGTCGTTAGGTGTTGGATGCTTGAATTTGAAATCTTGAAAATATTTTTTCAAAGTTTTCAATACATTTTCTTTTCCAATCACATATTCTAATTGTGCTAAGAAAATTTCTCCTTTACTATAGGAAGAAACGCTGTAAGGTCTGTTTTCGTCATAACGGTCTCCGTGGGTAGTTTGTGGTTGCTCTTTGCCTGATTCTACTAACTTATAATAAGATTTGTATGCCGATTCAAATGGGTTTTCAACTTTCTTATCGGTAATATCATTCAGTGCCAAGTCTTCTAAATAAGAGGTAAAGCCTTCATCCATCCAAGGATGTTTACTTTCATTGGATGCTAAAATATGCTGAAACCAAGAATGTCCCAACTCATGTGGAGCGGTTTGCAACAATCCTTTCAAAGTGCCGTTTCCAAGCATCAAAGTACACATTGCGTATTCCATTCCTCCATCACCACCTTGAATAAACGAATATTGTTTGTAAGGGTAATCGCCAACGGTCTTATTAAATAAGTCCATAGTTTTTACCATTAATGGTTGCAAAGCTTTCCAGTTGTCAATAATATTTGCATTATTTTTATACAGGAAATGCAAATCGACATCGTTTGGTCCTTTGATTACATCGTGAAGGTAATTTTTGTCGGCCGCCCACGCAAAATCGTGAACCATTGGAGCATAAAAATGCCAAGTCAGAGTTTTACTGTTTTTTGGAAGCACCACTTTGATTCCGGCATCTTGGTAGCCATAACCGATTTCGTTTTTGTTTTGTAAATAACCAGAACCTCCTAAAATATACTCTTTATCAATAGTGATTTTCACATCGAAATTTCCCCAAACTCCGTGAAATTCTCTGGCAATATAGGGATCGGCGTGCCAACCTTCGAAATCAAATTCAGCTATTTTTGGATACCATTGCGCCATCGATAATTCGATTCCTTCAACATTATTTCGGCCAGAACGACGAATTTGTACTGGAACTTGACCATCAAAATCTAAAGTGAAAGTCGTTTTTGAATTGGGTAAAATAGGTTTGGCCAAAGTCACTTCGAGAATGGTTCCCACAGTTTTTGCATTGGCAACCAGGCCATCTTGCTTAAAATTTGAAATGTTCAAATACCCAATTTCCTGCGGTTTCAAGGTTTTAATTCGGCTTTCTTTCATTTTGGTAACCATTCTGGCGTCTGGGTCTTTGATGGTTTGAAGCCGAGCATCCATTTCACTTCCAGGCTGAAACGCATTATTGTACAAATGATAAAAAACACGTTTTAAAGTGTCGGACGAATTATTGGTGTAAACCAATTCTTGTTTGCCTTTGTATTGGTAATTTTTGACATTCATCACCACGTCCATTTTATAATCGACTTGTTGCTGCCAATATCCAGAACTTTGCGCTAAAAGACTTCCGTAACTCAAAGAAATTATAGCAATTAAAAATATTTTTTTCATAATTGATAAAACAGAAAATGGAAGAGTTTTTTTTATCTCTTCCATTTTTAAATTAAAATTAAAATTTTATTATTTTGACATTTTTTCAGCCATCAATAAAGCATTGTATGCATTGACTATTTTTCCTGATTTAGACAAATTGGTAAACGAACGAACATCGGCTGGTTTTCCGCCAACGATAACATCTGTAGTAATCGCCACTCCAGAATCCATCAAAATGTGTTTCACTTGTTTTGCTGATAATTTTGGATAATACGAACGAATCAAAGCGGCAACTCCAGCAACGTTTGGTGAAGCCATTGACGTTCCTTGCAATAATTTATAAGTATTGTTTGGTGTTGTAGCATAGATTTTTACTCCAGGAGCAAAAACGTCAACATTGATTTTTCCAAAGTTAGAAAAACCTGCTACTACCTTATTTCCATAATCATAATTCAAAGCTCCGATTGTGATTAAATTATCGGAAAATTCCGTTTTTTTATCATCAGAATCATTTGGATAATTGTTTGCAACATCAATATCTTTTGCGTCATTTCCGGCTGCGTGAACAATCAATACATCTTTGCTTTCGGCATATTTTATAGCATCATAAACCCATTGTTTGTGTGGAGAAAAACTTTTTCCAAAACTTCCGTTAATAACTTTTGCTCCATTATCGACAGCATAACGAATACCAAGAGCAATATCTTTGTCATACTCATCTCCGTCTGGCACTGCACGAACAGTTAGAATTTCTACATTATTTGCAATTCCATCACCTCCCAGATTGTTGTATCTTACTTGAGCTACAATTCCTGCTACGTGAGTTCCGTGAAGAATTTCTTCTTTGTCAGGACCCATAACATTATTGTTTCCGTATTTCGTATCCGTAATATCTTCTGGATTGTCTCCTAATACTTTTCTGTAATCAGTTGTTAGGTTTTCGCCATTAATTACTTTATTGTATCCGTCGAGTTCCTTTTGTAGCACTGTTTTAAATTCTGGTAAAGTCATTCCAAAAGAGTTCACTCGCTGGATCATCATTTTACTTTTAGAAATTTCAGCATCTTCAGAATTAATCGCATTCACTTCTTCGATTGAATAGCCTGTTTTTCCCAAATGTTTTGTCAAAACCACATCGGCATTGGTGGCATCAGATGACATTTTCTCTAATTGAGTTTTCCCGTTTGTTGAGGTTACAATTTTTTTATCGTTCAAGGCTTTTGCTTGTAAATACGTTGCCTCATCAACAAGGTTTTTATTGACAATAATTCTTTCGTATTCCATATTTTCTTTGGTAATGTCACCAAGGAAATTCCAACCGTGTATATCATCGATATATCCATTTTTGTCGTCGTCAATTCCGTTTGCTGGAATCTCTTTTTTATTTGTCCAGACAACTGCTTTTAAGTCTTCGTGTTCAATGTCAACCCCTGAATCTACGATTCCTACGATTACTTTTTTGCCCTTTTTATTTTTCAGTAATTCAGTGTAAGCTCTATCAACACTCATTCCTGGAATGGTATCTTTTACAATATCTAAATGACTCCAACGGTTTAAATCAGCTTCTTTTAAAGCTGTCTTTTTTTTAACGTTTAATGGAGCTTGAATCATCAATGTAGTGCTGTTCGAAGCGTTTTTTGAAGCTCCACATCCCGCTAATACCAATACTGCAAAGGCAGAGATAAAAATTGGTTTAAAATTATTCATAGGTTATTTTTTAAGAAAGTTAAAATTTGATGTAAAAATATCAATTTTGTTACATATCAAAACAAAATTAACATTATTTAAAGATATCCTCGCTTTTGAAAACTTCTTTCAATCGAACACCTCTTTCAGTTTTTTCAACAGTGATGATTTCGTTGTGGGCATCGTGTTCCATGAATAAATAGTAATTATTTTCGGCTGCAGCAGTTAGAAATTTTGTTTTTTCGGGCATTGTCAATACTGGTCTTGTGTCATAACCCATCACATACGGAATAGGAATATGTCCAGCTGTCGCCAATAAATCTGCGCAAAAAACAATCGTTTTGTCTTGGTATTGAATGTGTGGAATCATCATTTTTTCAGTGTGACCGTTTACAAAAAAAATGCCAAAATCAAGTTCCGACTTTTGAACAAAATCGTCTTCGGGTAATTGTATAAAATTCAATTGACCACTTTCTTGCAATGGCAAAATATTTTCTGATAAAAATGAAGCTTTTTCTCTAAGATTTGGTTTTGTCGCCCATTCCCAGTGGTTTTCGTTGGTCCAATATTTGGCATTTTTAAACGCCACTTCATAGCCGGTTTTGTCCTTGTTCCATTGCACGCTGCCGCCACAGTGGTCAAAATGCAGGTGACTTAGAAAGACATCTGTAATGTCGTCACGATGAAAACCATATTTTGCCAATGATTTGTCGATGGAATGAGTTCCCCAAAGTGAATAATAGCCAAAAAACTTTTCTGACTGTTTGTTTCCCATTCCATTATCAATCAAAATCAGGCGATTTCCGTCTTCGATGAGCAAACATCGTGTGGCTAAATCGATGAGATTCTTGTCGTCAGCTGGATTGGTTTTGTTCCAAATTGTTTTTGGCACAACGCCAAACATAGCGCCACCATCAAGCTTAAAATTTCCAGATTCTATAGAATATAATTTCATAATATTATTGTTGACATTCAATTAAAAACAAAGTTAGGGAATACATTTTCTTTAACGCAAACGCCAAATCAACTTTTTCTATCCAATTATAGTTATAAAAATGTTATGATGTTTGACAAAAAGCTTTAATTGTGATATCTTTGCCTTTTATTTAGACAAAATATAAATAACGATTATGATAAAAGTTTCTGATACTGCCAAAAAGAAAATCATCGATTTGATGAAAGATGATGGTTTTGATGCTGCCATCGATTACGTGAGAGTAGGCGTGAAAAGCGGCGGATGCTCTGGTTTGTCGTATGATTTAAAGTTTGACAAAAACAAAGGTGAAGATGATAAAATATTCGTTGACAACGAAATAACAATTGCCGTAGAGAAAAAATCATTTCTTTATTTAGCGGGAACGATATTAGAATTTTCTGGTGGATTAAACGGAAAAGGATTTGTTTTCAATAATCCAAATGCGAGTAGAACTTGTGGATGTGGAGAGAGTTTCTCTTTGTAAAAAATAAAAAAAATGTCAAAATACACCGAAGATCATTTACGAGTTGAACTCGAAAGCAAAGAATATGAGTACGGATTTTATACTGATATAGAATCGGATACTTTCCCTGTTGGTTTAAACGAAGACATTGTTCGTGCCATTTCCCACCGAAAAGAAGAGCCACAATGGATGACTGATTGGCGCATCGAAGCCTTTCGTGCTTGGGAACAAATGAAAGAACCTGAATGGGCAAATGTACATTATCCCAAACCAGATTTTCAGGCTATTTCCTATTATTCTGCTCCAAAAGCGATTGATCCCAATAAATCATTGGACGATGTGGATCCTGAACTTTTAGAAATGTACAAAAAATTGGGAATCTCTGTCGATGAGCAAAAAATGATGAACAATGTTGCGATGGATATTGTGGTCGACTCAGTTTCAGTAGCGACGACATTCAAGAAAACTTTAGGCGAAAAAGGCATCATTTTTATGAGTATTTCCGAAGCGATTAAGGAACATCCTGAATTGGTTCGTAAACATCTTGGAACTGTTGTGCCGCAAAAAGATAATTTCTATGCTGCTTTGAATTCGGCTGTTTTCTCTGATGGAAGTTTCTGCTATATTCCAAAAGGCGTTCATTGTCCAATGGAATTATCAACTTACTTTAGAATTAATCAGGCCGGAACAGGACAATTCGAAAGAACATTGCTAGTTGCCGACGAAGGCAGTTATGTAAGCTATTTGGAAGGTTGTACCGCTCCAAGTCGTGACGAAAATCAATTGCACGCAGCAGTTGTTGAACTTATCGCAATGGAGGGTGCCGAAATCAAATATTCGACAGTTCAAAACTGGTATCCTGGAAACAAAGAAGGAAAAGGTGGAGTTTTCAATTTTGTGACCAAAAGAGGTTTATGCGAGAAAAACGCAAAAATTTCTTGGACGCAAGTCGAAACCGGTTCTGCAGTGACGTGGAAATATCCATCTTGTATCTTAAAAGGGGATAATTCAGTAGGCGAATTTTATTCGATTGCTGTCACCAATAATTTCCAACAAGCTGATACTGGAACCAAGATGATCCACATTGGTAAAAACACCAAATCAACGATTATTTCCAAAGGAATTTCGGCCGGAAAATCACACAATAGTTATAGAGGATTGGTAAAAGTTGGTCCAAATGCAGAAAACGCCAGGAACTTTTCGCAATGCGATTCCTTATTAATGGGAAATAATTGCAGCGCCAATACTTTTCCTTACATCGAAAGCAAAAATCCATCGGCCAAAATAGAACACGAAGCCACGACGAGTAAAATTGGCGAAGACCAAGTTTTCTATTGCAATCAACGTGGAATTCCAACTGAAAAAGCCATCGCTTTAATCGTAAACGGTTTCAGCAAAGACGTTTTGAACAAGTTGCCAATGGAATTTGCCGTGGAAGCGCAGAAATTATTGGAAATTTCACTTGAAGGTTCAGTAGGATAATCATAAATAAAGTATAAAACACATTCGAAAATGTTATCAATAAAAAATTTACACGCCTCCATTGGAGACAAAGAAATATTAAAAGGAATCAACCTTGAAGTAAAAGCGGGAGAAATCCACGCGATTATGGGACCAAACGGTGCCGGAAAAAGTACGCTTTCTGCCATCATTGCCGGAAACGAAAATTACGAAGTAACCGAAGGGGAAATCCTTCTGGAAGGCGAAGATATTTCGGAATTAGCTCCCGAAGAAAGAGCACATAAAGGCGTTTTCCTTTCGTTCCAATATCCTGTTGAAATTCCGGGAGTTTCAGTAACCAACTTTATGAGAACGGCTATCAATGAAACCCGCAAAGCCAACAAACTGGAAGAAATGCCAGCTAACGAAATGCTGAAATTCATTCGTGAAAAATCGGAATTGTTAGAAATTGATCGTAAATTTTTGTCCCGTTCCTTGAACGAAGGATTTTCTGGTGGAGAGAAAAAACGGAACGAGATTTTCCAAATGGCAATGCTCGAACCAAAACTCGCCATTCTTGACGAAACCGATTCGGGATTGGATATTGATGCATTGAGAATTGTGGCCAATGGCGTAAACAAACTCAAAAGCGACAAAAACGCCATCATCGTTATCACGCATTACCAAAGGCTTTTGGACTATATCATTCCAGATTTTGTTCACGTTTTGTATAACGGAAAAATTGTGAAATCAGGCGGAAAAGAATTGGCTTACGAGCTCGAAGAAAAAGGATACGACTGGATCAAACAAGAACAAGAAGCATAAAATTTGTTTGTAGTTTATAGTTTGTTGTTCGTGGTTGAACAATGAAGATATGAACTAAAAACTAAAATATAACAAAGATGTTAAAAGAAAAATTACTATCGTCTTTTATGGCTTTTGAGGAGCAAATTGATGTTCATTCCGAACTTCACGATGTGCGTACCGAGGCAATAAAAAACTTTGAAAATAAAGGTTTTCCGACCAAAAAAGAGGAATCCTGGAAATATACTTCGCTAAACGCCATCTTGAAAAATGACTTCACGGTGTTTCCAAAAAACGAAAACTCAATTGAATTCAAGGATGTAAAAAAATATTTCATCCACGAAATCGATACTTTTAAAGTGGTTTTTATCGACGGTGTTTTTAGTTCGAATTTATCTTCAACCACGCACCAAGGATTGGATATTTGCCTGATGTCATCGGCATTGAATAAGCCAAAATACAAAATGGTGATCGATACCTATTTCAACAAAATCGCCAGCAAAGACGAGAGTTTGACTTCTTTGAATACGGCTTTCGCCAATGAAGGAGCCTACATCAACATCCCGAAAAGCAAGGTGGTAAACAAACCTATCGAGATTATGTATTTCTCGACAGGCACTGAAGCGGCACTGATGGTTCAACCTCGAAATTTGATAATTATTGGAGAAAATTCACACGTTCAAATCATAGAAAGACATCAAAGTCTGAATGAAAATCCGGTTTTGACCAATTCGGTTACTGAGATTTTTGCACAAAAAAGAGCCATTGTCGATTTCTATAAAATTCAAAACGACAATCACGCAGCCAATTTAATTGACAACACTTACGTTTCCCAAAAACAGGAAAGTCACGTTTCGGTTCAAACCTTCTCCTTTGGAGGAAATTTGACCAGAAACAACCTGAATTTCTATCATTTTGGTGAAAGATTGACCAGCACGCTAAACGGAATTACGATTATTGGCGAAAAACAACACGTGGATCATTATACTTTAGTGCATCACGCTACACCAAACTGTGAAAGCTTTCAAGATTACAAAGGAATTTTTTCGGATAATTCAACCGGTGTTTTCAACGGGAAAGTGTATGTAGAAAAAGAAGCCCAAAAAACCAACGCTTTCCAGAAAAGCAACAACATTTTATTGGGCGACAAATCGACCATAAATGCCAAACCACAATTAGAGATTTTTGCCGACGACGTAAAATGTTCTCACGGTTGCACCGTTGGACAATTAGACGAAACCGCACTATTTTATATGCAACAACGTGGAATTCCTAAGAAAGAAGCCAAAGCTTTGTTGATGTATGCCTTCTCGAATGCCGTAATCGAAAGCATCAAAATACCAGAATTAAAACAAAGAATTACCAAAATTATCGCTGATAAATTAGGCGTGAAAATTGGATTTGATTTGTAGTTTTAACCGCAAAGTTCACTAAGGTTTACGCGAAGGGCACAAAGTTTATTTATTCAACTTTGTGCCCTTTGTGATTTTTATTTTGTGCGTTTAGTGGTTAAGTTTATTTTTTTAAACTCACCACAATCCCACTCACCAACCCATTAAAATCAAACTTGGCGTCCTCGGTCAAACCCATTCGAACAATAACCAAATCTTTTGACGGAATGATAAAAACTTTTTGTCCTTGAAAACCATTAGCAGAATACATATCTCGTGGTGCATTTGGAAAATGTCCTCCAGCATTGAGCCAAAAGTGTGCGCCATAATCTCCTTTGGAACCATTAGTTGGTGTGGCTACATATTTTGCCCAACTTTCATTAAATAGTTGCTCACCGTTCCAATTTCCTTTATGCAAATACAGCAATCCAAACTTTGCCCAATCCCTTGTCGTTGCCCAACTGTAAGACGAACCCACATAATTTCCTGCCATATCAGTTTCGACTACCATCGAATTCATACCAATTTTATCAATCAAAGCCGAATACCAAAAATCTAAATATTCCTGATGTGTTTTAAATTGTTTTCGTAAAATTCCAGACAATAAATTAGTGGTTCCTGAAGAGTAATTCCAAGTGGCATTCGTTTTCCCTACCAGCGGTTTATCGATTTGGGTTTTTGTCATATCCTCGGAGAGGAACAGCATTTTAGTGGCATCCGAAAGCTTGCCATAATCTTCTTCCCATTCCAAGCCAGAATTCATATGAAGCAAGTCGTTGATAGTAATTTTTGCCCGTTCATCGTTTGCCCATTGGGTGATTGGGGCCGGTTTATTGATGTCTATTTTGCCTTGTTTTTGAAGGATTCCAAATAGTGTAGCTGTGATACTTTTCGTCATTGACCAACCCAAAATTTTAGAGTTTTTGTCAAATCCCGAATCGTATTTTTCAGCAATGATTTTGTCTTTATAAATTACCAAAACCGAGCGAGTTCTTTTGCTTAGTTCCCCTTTTTTGTCAAAAGCATTGGCAACAGCCTTTACTAATTTGGCATAATCAATATTGGCAAAAACAGTGTCTTTCGGTTCGTTATTGCCATAAGGAAAAGGCAAATTATTTTTTACTATTGTTCTTTTGGGAACTTCGTACGGTTTCGAAACGTCGAAATCATCGTTGATTAAAGTGGCTCCCAAACCTTCGCGGTAAATGGCTTTTCGTTCTTTAAATCCAAATACTGAAGCTGTCGCAAACTTTCCGTTGTCGTCAATTTTATTTGCAGCCAAGAAAATTATGGAAACATCATTGTCTCCATTTTCAATCATTTCTTGCGAACGTTGGTCTATGAAATGACCAGACGCAATACTTTTGGCAGAATAGCCCGAAATGATATCCAACGGATAATTGATATACAAATAATAAACAAGAAGGAGTAAAACAGGAAGACCCAGAATTTTGACTATTTTTTTCATACAATGTGAACTAGGTTATTTTAAGGTAAATGTAAATATTTAAACTAATTATTAACACCTGTTTAGTAAATATAGCTCGCTATTTTATTACTTTTGTATTTAGAAAAATTCTAAATAACAAAATGTTAGATATAATTAAAGTTAGAGCCGATTTTCCAATACTTTCCAGAACTGTCAACGGAAAACCATTGGTCTATTTCGACAACGGAGCCACTTCTCAAAAACCACAAATCGTAATTGATGCTATTACTAAATATTATCAGGAAATCAATGCCAATATTCATCGTGGCGTGCATACTTTGAGCCAACTAGCCACGGATGCTTATGAAACTTCTCGTGGTAAAATCCAAAATCACCTCAATGCCAAATTCGCCCACGAAGTAATTTTTACGTCGGGAACGACTCACGGAATTAATGCTATTGCCAATGGATTTGCCTCGCTATTAAAATCGGGGGACGAAATTTTGGTTTCAGCAATGGAACATCACAGCAATATTGTGCCTTGGCAAATGTTGTGCGAGAAAACGGGTGCTGTTTTAAGGGTAATTCCAATGAATGAAAACGGAGAATTGATTATGGCTGAATACGATAAGTTACTTTCGGATAAAACCAAAATCGTGACGGTGAATCATATTTCAAATGCTTTGGGAACCGTTAATCCCATAAAATATATGATTGACAAAGCGCACGAATTTGGCGCAGCTATTTTAATTGATGGAGCGCAAGCCGTTCCCCATTTGAAACCCGATGTTCAGGCTTTGGATTGCGATTTTTATGTATTTTCCGGACACAAAATTTGTGGACCAACTGGTGTTGGAATTTTATACGGAAAAGAAGCTTGGCTCAACAAATTACCACCTTATCAAGGGGGTGGCGAAATGATAAAGGAAGTGACTTTCGAAAAAACTACTTATGCCGAATTGCCCCATAAATTTGAAGCGGGAACACCCGATGTGGCTGGCGGGATTGTTTTGGGAACTGCCGTGGACTATATGAATTCAGTTGGTTTTGACAACATTCAACAACAAGAATTAGAGTTATTAGAATACGCCTCAAAACGATTATTAGAAATCGAAGGCTTGAAAATTTATGGAACGGCCAAGGAAAAAACCTCTGTGGTTTCGTTTAATGTTGGCGAAATTCATCCATATGATATTGGCACAATCATTGACAAATTGGGAATAGCAGTACGAACAGGACATCATTGTGCTCAACCGATTATGGACTTTTTCAAGATTCCGGGAACGATTCGCGCTTCGTTTGCTTTTTACAATACCAAAGAAGAAATTGACGTTATGATAGAAGCCATTAAAAAAGCACAAATGATGTTGTCTTAAAATCAAGAAAAATGAAACTATTTACAATGATTTTTTTAAGTTTGTTTCTCAGCAAAAGTTGCGAAGGTCAAACCAAAAACGACTTGAAAACAGCAGTTTTAGAATATACCGCAAACACTAGGGGTTTTTATCAAAAGATAACAATACAAGACCATATGGTTTCTGTTTCGAAAGATAGAAGCGGCAATGACAAAACTGTTGCCACGAAAATTTCGGATAAAGATTGGAAGGAATTAGTTGGTTATTTTGAAACGATTGAACTAGATAGTTTACCGACTTTAAAAGCACCCACAGAAAAACGCTTTCACGATGGAGCCGCCATTGCCAATTTAGAAGTAAGCTATAAAGATAAAAAATATGAAACGACCTCTTTTGATCACGGCTATCCGCCGGAAAACATCAAAAAATTAGTTGTTAAAATAAATTCATTCGCTAAAGAAAAACAATGAAAATAAAAGAAATACAAGAAGAAATTATAGACGAATTCTCTATGTTTGACGATTGGATGCAACGTTATGAATATATTATTGATTTGGGTAAAAACCTCCCGTTAATCAAAGAAGAATTCAAAACCGAGGATAATATCATCAAAGGTTGCCAATCGAAAGTTTGGCTAAAAGGAGAACAAAATGAAGACAAAATCGTCTTCACTGCCGATAGTGATGCGATTTTAACCAAAGGAATAATTGCCATATTAATTCGAGTGTTTTCGAACCAAAAAGCAATGGACATTTTGAATGCCGATATGGATTTCATTGACGAAATTGGTTTAAAAGAACATTTGTCACCAACACGAGCCAACGGATTGGTTTCGATGATAAAAAATATAAAAATGTATGCATTGGCTTTCGATGCAAAAAATTAAAAAACTATGGAACAAGCAATAGACACCAACCAATTAGGAATAGATATCGTAGCCAAACTTAAAACGATTTACGATCCGGAGATTCCTGTCGACATTTACGAATTAGGATTGATTTATGACGTAATGGTCAGCACGGATTTTGAAGTAAAAATCTTGATGACATTAACTTCTCCCAACTGTCCTGTGGCAGAAAGTTTGCCAAGAGAAGTGGAAGAAAAAGTAAAATCTATCGAACATATCAAAGGCGCCGAAGTAGAAATCACTTTCGATCCGCCTTGGAATAAAGATTTGATGAGTGAAGAAGCTAAATTAGAATTGGGAATGCTTTAATATTCAGGCTGCAGATGGCAGAATTCAGGTAGCAGATTGCAGAAGCAATTGAAATCTGAAATCTGAAATCTGAAATCTAAAAAATGGAAGAAATAGTAAATAAAGTAGCCAATAGTGCTTTGGAAGTTTTCGATTTAGAAGATTATTATCCAAAGGGAATTCGTGCGCAAATTGATATTTCGCAATGGTTTCTGGAAGGTTTTTTGCTAAAAGAAAAAGACTTTCGAGCGCATTTACAAGAGCATGACTGGTCACAATACCAAAACCAGTATGTAGCCATTAATTGCAGTACCGACGCCATTTTTCCGGCTTGGGCTACGATTTTGGTTGCGATTCAATTGGCTCCTTTTGCCAAGAAAATCGTCAACGGAACTATCGAAGATTTGGATGCCGCTTTGTATGAAGAAATCCTTTCCAAAATGGATTATTCGGCTTATGACAACAAAGCCGTGATTATAAAAGGCTGTTCAAAAAAACCAGTTCCCATGCGTGCTTATATTTTGGCTGCCCATTATTTGCAACCTTTTGCCAGAAGTATTATGTATGGCGAAGCTTGTTCGGCGGTGCCATTATTTAAAGCAATAAAAAAATAAGT
This sequence comes from Flavobacterium psychrophilum, assembly GCA_945860385.1. Taxonomy (GTDB): domain Bacteria; phylum Bacteroidota; class Bacteroidia; order Flavobacteriales; family Flavobacteriaceae; genus Flavobacterium; species Flavobacterium psychrophilum_K. The sequence continues at coordinate 4,123 of CAMAQD010000011.1, read as the reverse complement.
CCTTGATTTACATAAAATTAAGTCGTTTTTGAAGTTTTTAAAGAGTTTTATTATATTTGTTTCTCTAACTCAAAAACTCAACAATGAAAAAATTGCTATTTTGCGTTGCTTTTTTAGCTTCAACGACATTTATCCAAGCTCAAACTACTGAGAAAGATTTAATCAAAAACACTGAAAGCGCCATAAAAGCGATTGCAGATACCACTGGAAATGGCTGGTCAAGAAAAGGAAATCTATCCTTTTTATTTAACCAAGCCAACTTCAATAACTGGATTGCTGGAGGCGAAAGTAGCTTTTCCGGAACCCTGGGAATCAATTATGAGTTCCATTATAAGAATGATAAAACCACTTGGGACAACAGAATTCTTGCCAATTATGGTCTCTTACAAACTAAAAATGCCGATTTCGAAAAGAAAACCGACGACCGCTTTGAGTACAACAGTATCTATGGGAAAAAAGCTTTTGGAGAATGGTATTTTTCATTCATTTTAAACTTTAGAACCCAATTTACTACAGGTTATATTTATGGAAAAGACGCTAACGGTGCTGAAACAAGAGTAGAAAACACAGGGATTTTTTCGCCTGCCTATGTCACTTTTGGACCTGGTCTCTATTGGAAGAAAAGTGATAATCTAAAAGTAAACTTGGCACCACTAACCTCAAAATTCACTTTCGTAAATAGTGATTATACTTCGGGATTGGGTTATGTTGACGGAAGTTATTTTGGTGTAGATGCCAATAAAAGTATGCGTTATGAACTCGGTTTTTATGCTTCGGCCTACTATAAATTTATTTTGATGAAAAACGTTTCGGCAGAAAACTTCTTAAGTTTATATTCTAATTATTTAGACAAACCGATGAACATTGACATCGATTATCAAATCAATATTGTGATGACCATCAATAAAACGTTGTCGGCCAATTTTACCTTTCAAACCATTTACGACGACAATGCTTTTCAAGGATTTCAAACTAGAGAAGTCTTTGGTTTAGGCGTTAATTACGGGTTCTAAAACTTATCTTTTTAAGCGAAAATCCCTTTTGAAGTGAATTTCAAAAGGGATTTTTGTTTTTGTATAACGTTTTTTGGATTTGCTTAAGTTGTGACTTGTGGAACGCTTTTTTTTCCATTACCTAAAAACGAAGTTTCGAAATTTATATTTTCTACTTGGAACAGACAAGTAAGTGAGCAAAAACCGATGTTGTTGGCAGTTTTTTAGTTATTTAAAAAATATTCTTGTTAATTATTTTAATGTTAATAGTAAAAATGTAAAAATAATTGTATAATTTCGTATTACTTATACTATAATAATTATGGAGAATCTCGATAAATTTTTAGAATTTGCAGAATCACTAAAACTAGTGCGTAATGATGAAGCTGAAGTTGATGGCAAATCCATAATTGATGAAATATATACAGACCTTTTGCCTAATAACGGTGTTATTAACAAAGTAAATTTGCCTAGAACAACTATATTAGTTGGAAGAAAAGGAACAGGCAAATCTACTATCTTTCAGAAGTCGCAAAAAGAAATTGATAAAAACAAGAAATATTTATCACTATATATTGACGTAAAATCATTATACGACAATTCCACACCAACTTTACCACCTGATATTCAAAAATTACCAGAATCAGAAGAATTGATTAAGTACTTAATTTATTCAAATTTTATTAAAGAGATTATTTTAAAGACTAAGGATAAACTGAAGAAAAGAGTTGAAAAGAATTTCGCCATCAATTTTTTTGGTTTGAGTGAAGTAGTTTTAGATGAAGTTTTTGTGGAACTTGATGCAATTGAAGATTCAATTGATTCAGTATTTAAAAAATTAAATGCGACATTGATTACCTGTTTTAAGAATACGATTGACTCATCAGTTGAAAAAAGTAATTCAATTGAAGTAGGACTCAGTAATGAAGGTTTTAACGCTAAAGCTGATAGTACAAATTCAAATACCAAAAATATCAAGAAGGAATTTGACAATACGTTAGTTAGCTATTTAGATTTGAAAAAAAGCTTCATAGATAATATTGTTAAAATACGTGAGATCTTACATGTAAAAACATTATTTATTTATCTTGATGATTATTCTGAAATTGATAAACATGCACAGATTTTATTTATGGATTGGTTTATAGCACCAGTTAATAATTTAAGTGATGACTTTGTGAAATTTAAAATAGCTACTTATCCAAAAAGGTTTTATTATGGAAAGTTAGATAATTCCAAAATAGATGAAATATCTCTAGATTTTTTTGATGCATTTTACGCAATCGAAAAAAAAAGTGATATAATAGATATTTCAAGAATGGAACATTTGGCGTTAGATTATACAAAAAGGCTCATAGAAAATAGATTTAATGTTTATTTTCCAAACAATAATTGGGAACGTTTTTTTGAAATAAATCCAGACGAGCTCTATGAATTATTATTTACTACGACTATGAATACACCAAGGAAAATGGGATTTATTTTGTCGTATTGTTATGAATCATCACTAATACATAATACGAAAATTGGCAATGCAGCAATAGAAAATGCAGCTTTAAGATTTTATACTGATATCGTTGAAAAATACTTTTTAGTGAATGAATTTATTTGCAAGCCTTTTGAAGACAAAATTTCGAATGAACATCAGTTTGAACTTTTAAATCAAATTGTAGAAAGACAAGTTTCAAATAAATTAATAGCCAAGACCTCTAAGGACACTAGTCATTTCTTTATTAATAATGAATTAGTTTACTTGCTCGATAACCTTGAGTTAAATGGTTTTATATCAACATATAATAAAATTAAGGATTCACTAAATATTTTTTCTACTGTTTATAGTTTAGATTATGGATTATGTAAAAAATTCAGTTTAATCTATGGGCGTCCAGGAATAGCTAAAACAAACAGTCATTTATTAACCCCTACATTTAATTTTAATAATTTGATTGTTGACTATTTCAATTCTACGCAGGTAATTAGATGCGATAAAGGTCACGAATTTCCTTATTCCGAAATAAATGAATTTAAAAGATTTAAAATGAATTGTCCAACTTGTATGGAAGAAAGAATTTTTTCAACTTGTCAAGTTATTATGAAATTTACGGAATTAAAAGAGAAGTTTATTCAACAAGAAGAAAATGAAAAAATTCAGATCACTTTTCCAGAATTTCTCATTTTAAATTTTCTCAAAATTTCTCAAAATTCCATTTCCTTTCAAAGATTATCTCAGAGTTTAGATATTGCTTTACCTACTATTATTCACTTAATTGAAAAGCTAAATCAAAAAGGTTGGACTGAAATGAATGCTGTAGCCGGAGTAGCTTTAAATAAAGAAGTTGTGAAAATAACGTCAAAAGGAGTTAGACAAACCGAAAAAATAGAAAAAATTGTTGGTTCTTTAAAAATTAATAGACCTTTAAAAATTAATAGACCTCCTGTAAAACCGCCAAGCAAGGGTAAGAGATAAACCATTCACCGTTCACGTAAAATTGGCAACAACTTTTATAAAAGCCTAAGAAAGTCATACAAATAATTCCCATTTTTGGTAGATAAGTCTCACCATCGTCAAACCTAATTAATTATGAATATACGAAATAAAAGACACTACAAATAAAAAAATCCCTGATGAAAACTTCAAAAGGGATTGTTGTATTTTATATTTAAAGAAAATTATTCTTTTTCTTCTTTCTCCACAGCATCCTTATAATCAGGATACAAAAACTTGTTGTACGGAAAACGCGTGATGTGAATTTGTCTCACGGCTTCGTAAACTCGTTCTCTGAATTCCTCGAAATTTTCTTTATTGGTAGCCGAAATAAACAAAGCGTTTTCTTCTCCCACACGGTGCATCCAAGTGGTTTTCCATTCTTCGAGCGTGAAATGTCTTGGCGTTTTTTCGGTCATTAAATCATCCTCGTCAATAGTCAAATGTTTGTAAGCATCGATTTTGTTGAAAACCATAATCACAGGTTTGTCATTCGCTTTGATGTCCAATAAAGTTTGATTTACCGATGCAATATGATCTTCGAATTCCGGATGCGAAATATCGACAACGTGCAATAACAAATCAGCTTCGCGGACCTCATCGAGCGTACTTTTGAAAGAATCTACTAATTGCGTTGGCAATTTTC
>CAMAQD010000010.1 GCA_945860385.1 Flavobacterium psychrophilum | reverse complement strand
AAAAAAATAGCAACATTATGAATAAAGATAAAGGATCAAATTGGAAATTAGGAATGTTTGTAATCGTTGGATTGCTGCTGTTCGTTATCACGGTATATTTTGTTGGTAAACAGCAAAATCTATTTGGAGATACTTTTCATTTAAAATCAAAATTTAAAACCGTAAGTGGTTTAAAGGTAGGGAACAACGTGCGCTTTTCAGGGATAAATGTAGGAACAATAAGCGAAATAGAAATAATAAATGATTCGTCTGTTTTGGTGGTTTTATTGATGGAAGAGGACGTTCAGAAATACATTAAGAAAGATGCAATGGCAAGCATTGGTTCCGATGGATTGATGGGTGACAAAGTGATGACAATTTCACCTGGAATCTTGTCTAATGAAACTGTGAAAGACAACGACTATATTAAATCAAAAAGTCCTCTTGAAATGGAGGATTTAATGAAAAGTGTAAAAACAAGTGTGGATAATGCTGGAGTGATAACGGCTCAACTGGCTGAATTTACATATACTATGAATAACGGTGATGGTACTTTGGCCAAATTGATGAATGATAAAGAATTTGCCAATAGTTTAAAAAAAACACTTACCAATCTTGAAGTCAGTACAAAGGAATTTTCAAGTTTTACAACTAGTATGAACAACGGAAAAGGAATACTTTCAAAAGTGGTAAACAATGAAGAATTGGGTACAAAAGTAGATTCTACTATGTCCAACCTCGAAAAGGGATCGAAACAGCTAACCGAACTTATGGAAGCTGCAAAACATAATTTTTTGTTTAGAGGATATTTTAACAAACAACAAAAAGCGGAAGACAAGAAAGACGAAGAATTACAAAAAGAATTACAAAAAGAATCAGATAAACAGGATGAATTAGAAAAGTCTGAAGAAATCAATAAACAAGAAGCATTAAAAAAACGACTAGAACCCGCAAATAAAAAAACAGACTTAAAATGAAAACTAAAGGCGTTGGAATAGCATTATTAGTCATTGGAATACTAATGACAATCTATACGGGTTTCAATTATGTCACAACTGAAAAAGTAGTCGATATAGGTCCGATACAAATAAACAAAGAGGAAAACCATCCTGTTCAGTGGGCTCCAATTGTTGGCATCATTATAATTGTAATAGGAGGTATTCTTGTCGTTAAAGGTCCTGGCAATAAGAATTAAAGAATTATTTAGTTAGTAAAATATACATCTTATATGTAAATATTGTAAAATATTTAAAAAGTTATATAACATTTTTATAAGGGAAGCCATTCATCTTTGTAATGTAAGGAAAAATTATTTTATCCACCACAAAACAACTCAAATGAAAGCAATTAAAGAGCTACTAAATTCTGTCCAAACACGAACTGTTTCAGACCAACAACAAAATTTAATTGCTATACATTCAAGCAATGCAAAGCCTAATCGAGAAGTTGCAATGTCACGCAATGAAGCAATCAACAAACTTGAGCAAAGCTATTACAATAAAGCTAATGGTTGTTCCGTGAAGGCTCAAAAGGATAATTTATTTGACTACAGCTCTTTATTAAATGATTGAAATTATTTTAGTAACTTAGACTATTGTGATTATGAAAAGCGAAAAAGAACTTTATGCAGCGATTCTAAAAATTACTATGAAAATAAAAATTCAATTTCCTGAATTATCAATGTATATTTCGGAAATGCCTGTTACCATCCCCAATGTAGAAAATCCTGTTGTAAACTGTAAAGTATTACAAGAATACTATGATTCATTGTGCGTTTTACTAAAAGACTACATCGATAATCATACGAAAATATCAAAATCACTTTGAAAAGAATAGTTAAAATATAAGGATATACCGAGAATACCTTTGAAAGACTAGTTTCATTGGCGCACGCTATTCTTGGTAATTCTATTACCTTTATTTTAGCTTTATGCTTGGTTTTTTACTGGTGTATCAACAATATCTTAACCTCACCAGATGTGCATCAAATTGTTGGAGGCATCATTTTTGGAACCCCCTTTTTGAGTTTGTTTATAATTCAAAAATCATTCAATAAATTATCAGATTCTTTACATTTGAAATCAAATGATTTGGTTTCCTCGCACGTAACAGCAAGCAATTCGGTCATTAACTCTGAAGTAAAAACGGAAAAATAAATAACAGAATTGTCAAAAGAATACGCCGAACTGGTGGAACAAGTCAAAGAACTTGAGGATGTATTTGAAGAGAAAATCAAGAAAATTGAGGAAGAATAAATTTTAAAAAATCTGTGAATGATGTAACTTTTTGTTAAAGTTGTGTAACAAATATTGACAAGAACACAATCATCTTTGCATCGTTGTGGAAATGTATTCGCATATTAATAAAAAAAAATGAACACTACAGAATTCAAAGGCAATTGGGAAGAACAAAAAGGCAAATTAAAACAGAAATTTGCTGCCTTAACAGATAATGATTTGCTGTTTTTAAAAGGCAAAAAAGAAGAAATGCTAGGAAGAATAGGGACAAAACTTGGCAAAACTAAAGAAGAATTATTCAAGATTATTGGAGAATTATAAAATTAAAAACAAAAAAAACAAAAAACAAAAAACAAAAAATTATGAAAAAAGTTATTTTATTAGCTATTATGCTATTCGGTTTAGCTATTAGCACACAAGCTCAAAACATTTCTAAAAATGCACTTGGATTAAGGTTAGGTAGTAATGACGGTTTTGGAACAGAAATCTCATACCAAGCTAGACTTTCTGCAAAAAACAGATTAGAATTGGATTTAGGATGGAGAAATCATAACAATGAAGATAATATTAAAATTGCGGGTATCTATCAATGGGTATGGAATCTTGACGGTGGTTTAAATTGGTATGCTGGTCTTGGTGGTGGTTTAGGAACTTGGAAATATGATAATAATGACGGATTTAATGACAATGGTACTTTTGCTTTTGTGGCTGGTGATTTAGGAATTGAATATAATTTTGATTTTCCATTACAACTTTCATTAGACATACGTCCTGAATTGTATCTAAATTCAAATTCTTATTATGATAATAATTTTGGACCAGACGTAGCTTTGGGAGTTCGTTATAGATTTTAATCTTTCGTTCGATAAAACATAAAAAATGATGATTATTGAATGATAATCATCATTTTTTTTTATACTAATTTTAAATCTAAATATAATAAAAAATGAAAAAGTCAATTTTTACCTTAACAATAATTACTTGCCTTTCGGTAATAGTAATGATTAGTTGCAAACCCAATACAAAAGAAGAAAAAGAATCTCAGGAAAAAGTTGAAATCGCCAGAGATAATGTAGAAGATGCCAAAGATAGTTTAGATGTTGCCAAAAGGGCAGCAACCGACGAAGAATGGAAAGCATTTAAAAATTCAGGTGATTCTGTCATTAATATAAATAATTTAAGAATTGCGGGATTGAAGTTGAAGATGAAAAACACTGGTAATTCTATAGATGCTGAATATCAAAAAAATATAGATGTTATGGAACAAAAAAATAAAGATCTTAAAGTAAAAATGGACACCTATAAAAATGATGTAAGTAGTGATTGGCAATCTTTTAAACGAGAATTCAAGCACGATACCGATGAAATAGGCCAAGCCCTTAAAGACTTGACGGTCGATAATAAAAAATAGCAAAAAGGCGAGTTGATTCTCGCCTTTTTTATTGAAAAAAAATCCACCTTCTAAAAATCTGTAAATATTGTAACTATTCTAAAAAGTTATATAACAGATTAAAATTCAAATTATTTCACCTTTGTATAGTAATCAGTAAGAAACGATTAGTGATTTCTGGCTGAAAAAATCAGGTTCTAATTAAGAACAAATTCATTCAATTATTAAATTAAAAAAAAACAATTATGAGCAATTTACTTTACACTATCGCGGTGATTTTAATTATTTTTTGGGCCATTGGATTCTTTGCTTACAGCGCCGGATCAATAATACACATTCTTCTGGTTATTGCAGTTGTTGCAATTTTATTACGTCTTATTCAAGGTAGAGGAATATAATAATTAATTAATAAAAAATAGGAAATATGAATTCAACTAAAGTAATATTAGGAATTTTAGGCGGTGTTGCCGCTGGTGCATTGTTGGGAGTTTTATTCGCTCCAGAGAAAGGATCAAAAACCAGAAAAAAAATCGTTTATAAAAGTAACGGTCTTGTGGATGATTTGAAAGATAAATTTGAAGATTTATATACAGATGTTACTGACAAATATGACAATCTTTTGCGCGATGCAAAAGGAATGGTTGCAAAAAAAGAAATGAAATAAATTATTATTTCAAATATTTGGATTATGAATAATAGTGCAACAACATTTGAAAAATACCGTTTTGAAGTAGGAGATTGTCATTACGCAACTACAATATTGCTAAAGCTAAACATGTTAGACATAATTGTCGCCGTTTTTACTTTCTTCAAAACCGATAAATAATTTCATCTGTTGTTGCACTATATTTTTTTTTAGAATTAAAATATTGTGCGGGGTTGTGTTTTCATAAAAAATAAATAGAAGTTACAATGAAACCTCTTAAAGAACATGAAGTATTAAAGGAAACCATCGATTTGATGGAAATCAAACTCGCCAAAAAATTAACTTCAGCTAATAAAAAATTAGGTCACAAAAACGATAAAATAGAAAAAAGTGCCAACGAATTGACCTTGGCAAATAATGAACTCAGTATTTTATACCAAGAAAGAGGAGAACTTGTTGCCGAATTAATTGTAGCAAACGCTAAACTAGCTTTCCAATACGAAGAAAAAGAAAAAAGAGCTGCCGAGTTAGTGATTGCTAATGTTGAGCTTAACTTTCAAAAAGAAGAGAAAAAAAAACGCGCTTCTGAATTATTGATTGCAAGTCACGAACTTGTGTTTCAAAATCAAGAGAAAGAGAAAAGAGCTGTAGAACTAATAATTGCCATAAGAGAACTTGATTTTCAAAAATTAGAAAAAAATATAAGAGCATCTGAGCTGATTGTAGCCAATAAGAAACTCGTTTTTAAAACCCAGGAAAGACAAATTGAAACTGCAAAACTAAACATTGCAAACCGGGAACTTAAAGAAGCAGAAGAGAACCAGAAAGAATATATCAGAGGCCTAGAAGAAATGATGTTTCTAACTTCACACAAAGTAAGACAACCAGTTGCGAATATTATTGGTTTTTCAGATATGTTAGATCAATCGATAAACTCATCAGAAGACATTAAACAATCGATAGATTGCATTAAACAATCTGCTATTACACTTGATGTTTTTACAAGAGAATTGACAAACTTTATTTGTGAATTGGGTCAAAAAAATCAAAAATCAAAAATCGTTAATAATAGCATTATTCAAGCATAAGAGAATTAATAGCTGAAACAATTTTAATTCTTTAAAAGAAAGCCGAGGAACATAAGCCTCGGTTTTTTTGTTTTACGAACAAGTTGAACAATATAAAATAAGATAAATTATTTTTAATAATTACATTGATTCATTAAAGATTTGAAATAATATCGGGATAAATATGTGAATAATACAACTATTAAATAGAATTGTATGATTCTTACAGGTGATAACTTTTTGACCTTTGTTGGATAAAATTTAATCCATAATAAAATCATTAAATCCCAAAAAAAAAAAATGAAAACAAAAAAATTACTATCGACCTTTGCAATACTATTTATTGCATTAATTTCGGGTTGTGCCAGTGACGATTTCAATGAAGTCGTAGGCGTTTGCCCAATCGTATCATCAACGATACCCACTAATGGAGCTTTTGGCGTTCCTCTCAATCAGGTTATTTCTGTTAGCTTCAATGAAGATATGAATCCAGACACTATAAACACATCTACTATTATTATTACCGCTGGGGATGTAGTTATTCCAGGATCAATTATATATTCAGGTCTTACAGCAACATTTACACCTTCTAGCCGTCTTACTACAAATACACTTTACACTGGTAGAGTTACAACTGCAGTTAAAGATGTAGCTGGCAATGCACTGCAAACAGATTATATTTGGACATTTACAACAGGTCTTAATCCTCTTGTAGTTTCGACAGATCCTGCAAATTTAGCTGTAGATGTTAGTCCTAACAAAATTATTACAGCAACTTTTAATATGTCGATGAATCCAGCGACCTTAAACGCTTCAACATTTATAATTAAACAAGGAACTACTGTAATACCGGGAACTATTTCTTATGCTGGAACAATGGTTACCTTCACTCCTACTACTCCATTAGACGAAAGTAAAATCTATACTGCTACAATAACAAAAGGAGCAGAAAATACTGTCGGAACTGAATTGGCGAGTGATTATGTTTGGACATTTACCACAGGTTTAAGACCAATTGTAATATCTACCGATCCAGCAAACAATGCAACAGGAGTTGCGCTTAATAAAGTTATTTCAGCGACTTTCAATATGCCTATGAATGCTTTGACTTTGATTGGTACAACATTTACAGTTAAACAAGGTGCTACTATAGTATTGGGTGTTATTTCTTATACAGGATCAACGGTATCATTTACTCCTTCAGTACCATTGGCTGGAAATACGCTATATACTGCTACCATCACAACAGATGCTAAAAACCTTGCTGGAACTCCCTTAGCCAACAACTATGTTTGGACTTTTACTACTATTAGTACTGTACCTGTGGTAGTTTCGACAGATCCTGCAAATAATGCTACAGGTGTTGCACTCAATAAAGTAATTAGAGCAACCTTCAATATGCCAATGAATGCTTCGACTTTAAATGGAACAACATTCACCATTAAACAAGGAGCAACGACAATAGTAGGCGCTATATCATATTCTGGATCAACAGTATCGTTTACTCCAAATATTTCATTGTTAGGAGACAAAGTATATACTGCCACTATAACTACAGGCGCTACAAATGGTGCTGGAATTCCAATGGCTAACAATTATGTTTGGAACTTTACAACAGTTGTTCCAGTAGTTGTGATACCGCCTCCAGTAGCTACAACTGGTTTATTCTTCGGTGTGTTTGGAGGCAATGCTGGAATCACCAATCAGGGATTATTTACAGTTATTAATGGAAACATTGGAACAACAGCTGTTGCAACTTTAGTGACAGGTTTCAAAGAAGTTTTAACAGGTGATGTTTATACCGTAACTCCATTAAATGAAGGACTTGTTATGAACGAAATTTTCGCCGCAGCGCCAGCGCCAGGAAATGCTACTAAAGCTGCTACTGCTTTAGCGGGATTAGATGCCGCAAGAGATGCCTATTTAAGTATATCTCCAGCTTCGATGCCAGGGGGTCTTGATCCAGGTGCAGGAGAACTTGGAGGTTTAACCTTAGCACCAGGTATTTATAAATCTGCCAGTGGTACTTTCGACATCACAAATGGGGATCTTACATTAGATGCTCAAGGCAATCCAAATGCAATATTTGTTTTCCAATGTGCTTCTGCTTTAACAGTAGGTGATTCATTACCGAGTAGCGTCCGATTGATTGGCGGTGCTTTGGCTAAAAATGTGTTTTGGTATGTTGGAAGTTCAGCAGTGATTAACTACGCCGGTGGTGGAGTTATGACTGGAAATATTATTGCAAACTCTGGTGTGACTTTGTCTTCTCCAGCCAATAGTACTAATGCCAGTGTGACTACTTTAAATGGTAGAGCAATTTCATTAGTATCTTCGGTTACTATGGTAAATACAGTAATTAACGTACCTAACTAAAAGTTAAAAATAAATTTAATATTTAATTAAATAAATCCCGTCTTCGGGCGGGAATTATTAACCCATAAAAAAATAAAAATGAAAGCTAAAAATAATTTTAATGTGGATTCGTGTCAAACATGGTTCCCGAACTTAACCCTCAAAAGTATTTTACTTATTGTTTTGGTTTGGTTCAATATTCAAACGACTGTTCAGGCACAGGAAGTACAATATACAAAACCATCTTGGTGGTTTGGTGTTGCTGGTGGAGCCAATTTTAATTTCTATGAAGGTTCAACGCATCAATTGACTTCTGATTTTACCCCTCCCGTAGTTTTTCACAAAGGGGATGGAGTTGGACTTTTTGTAGCACCGCTTATCGAATATTACCGTCCTGAAACAAGATGGGGTTTTATGTTGCAAGCAGGTTACGACAATCGTAAAGCTACGTTTGATCAAGTAGATTCTGCCTGTAACTGTCCTACAGATTTAAAAACAAATATTAGTTACATTACGGTAGAACCAAGTTTGCGTTTTGCTCCGTTTAAATCAAATTTATTTTTATTTGCTGGTCCACGTGTGGCTTTCAATATGGATAAATCATTTACATACCAATTGGGTATCAACCCAGCTTATCCTAATCAGGCTCCAACTCCTGAAGTAAAAGGAGATTTAAGTGATATGAATAAAACCATTATTTCGATGCAAGTCGGACTTGGATTCGATATTCCACTTTCTTCACAAACAAGCAAAACACAATTCGTTCTTTCTCCTTTTGCTTCATTTCATCCTTACTTCGGACAAAATCCAAGATCTCTCGAAACTTTGAACATCACCACTATTAGAGCTGGTGTTGCGCTTAAATTTGGTCAAGGACGTTTGGTCACGGTTCCAGAAGACAAAGTTGTTGTAGTTGCAGATCCAGAAGTTCAATTTTCTGTTAGTGCTCCTGCAAATGAGCCAACTAAAGTGCAGGTAAGAGAAGTTTTTCCATTACGTAATTATGTATTTTTTAATGCTGGTTCAACTGAAATTCCAAGTCGTTACAAAATGCTTAAAAAAGAAGAAGTAAAAGACTTTAGAGAAGATCAATTGGAAATGGTAACCCCTATAAACCAATCAGGTCGTTCAGAACGTCAGATGAATGTGTATTATAATGTAATTAATATTCTTGGAGATCGTATGATAAAAAATCCTTCAACAACGATTACTTTAGTTGGATCATCAGAAGAAGGACCACAGCAAGCTAAAGCAATGGCTGAATCAGTCAAATTCTACTTAGTAAATACTTTTGGCATTAGTGGTTCAAGAATTAGTACGAAAGGACAATCTAAACCAAATTTACCATCAGTACAACCAGGTGGAACTCTTGAATTAGATCTTCTTCGTGATGGAGACAGAAGGGTTTCTATCGAAAGTAGCTCTCCTATTTTATTGCAAGAATTTAAAAGTGGTTCTGACGCGAAAACAGCAGCGATGCCATTGCAAGAAGCACCAATGGAAAGTTATGTAGTTTTTGATGTTAAAGGAGCGAACGAAGCTTTCTCTGCTTGGTCAATACAAATGGTTGACGAAAATGGAAAAGTACAAAACTTCGGACCTTACACTCAAGAAAGTGTGAGCTTGTCAAGCAAATCTATCTTGGGAGATAAAACTCAAGGAGATTATAAAATAACGTTGACTGGACAAACAAAAAGTGGAAAAGTGGTAACCAAAGAAACTACTGCACACATTGTACTTTGGGAACCAGCTAAAATTGAAGAAGGTTTAAGATACAGTGTTATTTATGAATTCAACGCATCGAAAGCCATAACAATTTATGAAAAATACCTAACTGAGGTTGTAGCTCCAAAAATTCCTGCAAACGGAAAAGTGATTATTCAAGGACACGCAGATATTATTGGTAACGATGTTCACAATTTGAAATTGTCTCAAGCTCGTGCAAATGATGTCAGAACTATTCTTGAAAATGCTTTAGCCAAATCAGGTAGAAACGATGTTAAATTTGAAGTTAGTGCTTACGGTGAAGATCCAAATCAATCGCCTTTTAACAACAAATATCCAGAAGAACGTTTCTATAATCGTACTGTGATTATTGATATTTTCAACAATGGCAAATAAGTTGACTAGGAATTAGTCTAAACGTTTGTTAACAGCAAAGAGGATAGGAATTTATTTTCCTATCCTCTTTTTTATTGCCTAAAAGAAGGGATTTTTTAATGTGTGAATTTTGCAAATCTTGCCCATAAAAGTATAACATAGCACGTCTAAATCTTTTCCATCTTTATAAATAATTAATTTAACATTTTAAACAAAAAACAATATGAAAAAATTACCTGTGTATTTAATGATGGCTGTGTTGTCGTTAAGTGTTTTCCCAACCACAATGAGTGCAAAAGAAAAAGATCCAACTGCCATTACAGCTACTCCAAAAGAAGTCCCTGCTGAAGTGAAAATTATGATGAACCGTCTGGAAGAAATCAAAGCATTAGATAAATCGTCAATGACTCGGGTAGAAAAAAAAGAACTTCGCAAGGAGGTAAGAGAAATTAAAACCACTTTGGCAGCATCCAATAATGGTGTTTATCTATCTGTGGGTGCTATCATCATTATCGTTCTTTTATTAATTCTTTTATTGTAATAAATGTCAGTGATTTAGCAGCAAATCAGAGGCTGTTAAATACAAATTTCAGATTACTGGCACAGTTGTTGGTTTTTAAGAAAGTGTTGAACAACAAATAGAATTTTAATAACAATTAAAAACCATACAATATGAAAATTTTAAAAATAATTACTTTATCAACGATACTCCTTTTTGCCTCCAATGCAATGCAAGCGCAAGTTTCGGTAAATGTAAACATAGGATCACAACCTTCTTGGGGACCCGTAGGTTACTCGGCGGTAGATTACTATTACATTCCGGATGTTCAGGCTTATTACGATGTAAGAGCCACTCAATTTATCTATCTAAATGGAGGAAATTGGATACGTTCAAGTCGTTTGCCTCAGCAATATAGAAATTATGATCTCAACAGAGGTTATAAAGTGGTTTTAAATGATTATCATGGAACAAGACCGTATTCTCAATATAAATATCACAAACAAAAATATTATAAAGGATATGGCAAACCACAAAAATCTATTGGATATAGAAGTGATAACAGAGATGATGACAATCACGGAAATAATAGAAACCAGGGAAATGACAATCGAGGCGAAGATAAAGGCCACGGTAATAAAGGTGGTGGAAAAGGCAATCACGGTCACGGAAAAGATTAATTTCCATTCATCTATATAAAATAGAATTTTTTAAACTAAAAATATCGGAATTTAAAACTCCGATATTTTTTTTGTTTATACTTTTTAGAATCCAATGAGCGAAATAAATCCTTTCTAAGCATTTAGTAGAAAAATTATTTATTATCAAATAACAAAAAATGATAATTCAATTTCCATATTACAGCATTTATAACTTATTTTTGTACTGTTTAAAAATATAAATGAAACTTATTATGTCTACTACAATCGAAAAAATCAAATGTCTTATTATAGGTTCAGGACCTGCAGGATATACTGCAGCCATTTATGCAGCTAGAGCCAATATGAACCCGGTTTTGTACCAGGGAATGCAACCTGGCGGCCAATTAACAACAACGAATGAAGTAGAAAATTGGCCCGGAAATCCGGAAGGAATAACTGGTCCGCAAATGATGGTTGGCATACAAGAGCAAGCTGAACGTTTCGGGACTGATATTCGTGATGGTTGGGCAACAAAAGTTGATTTTAGTGGTGGTATTCACAAAGTTTGGATTAATGATACGATCGAATTGCATTGTGAAACGGTAATCATTTCGACTGGAGCATCAGCTAAATATTTAGGATTAGAATCAGAACAACATTATTTAAAAATGGGTGGAGGCGTATCAGCTTGTGCTGTATGTGATGGTTTTTTCTATAGAAATCAAGAAGTAGTAATCGTTGGAGCTGGAGATTCTGCTTGTGAAGAAGCTCATTATTTGTCTAAATTGTGTTCCAAAGTGACTATGCTAGTTCGTAGCGAAAAGTTCCGCGCATCCAAAATTATGGAAGCACGTGTTCGCAAAACCGAAAATATATCTATTTTGATGAACCACGATACGGTGGAGATTTTAGGCGATGGTCAAGTAGTAACTGGTGTAAAAGCAAAAAATAAAACCACAGGCGATATTTTCGACATTCCTGCCACAGGTTTCTTTGCCGCTATTGGTCATAAACCCAACACCGATATTTTTAAGGACTATCTAACTCTTGACGAAACAGGTTATATTGTGAATGTTCCTGGATCTTCAAAGACCAATGTAGCGGGTGTTTTTGTGTCTGGAGACGCTGCAGATCACGTATATCGTCAAGCAATTACTGCTGCCGGAACGGGTTGTATGGCTGCTTTGGACGCCGAAAGATATTTGGCAGCTTTAGAATAGTACAAATCTATTTTTTGATTTAAATAAAAAAGTCTCTATTCGAGACTTTTTTTTTATGATTACTTGGTAGGTTTCTTGCTTAAAATAGCATTATCAGCAAACCGCAGCATTTCTATTTTTTGGTCGCCATAGAGTTTTATTTCAGCATTTTCAGCCGCGTCAATGCTAACAGATGAAGTTATATTTATGCTACAATTAGAATAACCCTCGGATAATAATTGAGCATTTGCGATAGTAAGATTATTGGCTAAAAATTTAGCATTGTTGTCTAATCTAATAGTGGCATTTGTTACGTCACCTTCTAAAATAGCGATTGCTCTTTTATACATATCGCATTTCAAATCGGTTGCAGTTAATAAAGCTTTCAAGTTAGCATTTTCACTCAATTCAATGGTTGTTTTTTCCGATTTTAAGTTGAGTTCAACTTTTGAATTATGATCTGATTGCAAATTAAAATTCTTGGTGTTTACGTTCAAAAATAGTTTAGAATCATCAAAAGATTGGATTGCAATGTCATTCAATTGAATTTCCTGAATGGCATTTATAATAGCTTCGTCTTTTGAAGTTACCTTTTGCAACTCATTGGTATAAGTGATTCTGACAATTAATTTTTTATAATTCGTAGCCGTTTTCAAAGTATTTATTCGGAGCGTTTTTGCAGTTAAATCGATTTTTATAATATCGTGAAGATTATCGTCGGCTTCAATTTTTAATTCGCATTTTTCGCCTCTATCCAAATACACTTCGAGATTATCGCTTATTTCAATAGCATCAAAACTGCCAATTTCCTTTTGCTCAATCGTTACTATTTTCGAACCTTTTATCTTTTCTTTCTTTTGAGCCAGAGATAATGTAGTTGCAAACAAGAACAGGATTATAACAGAATATTTTTTCATTTTAGTTAGATTATGTGTTTTACAAATATAAAAAAATCATCCACTTTTGATGAATGATTTTTATGATTTTTAATTAAAAGTAAAACTTAATTTTCGCTGACGCTTCCGCCAGAAGATTCTTCTTTTGTTATTGTTTTGGGCACTTTATAATAATTAATCGAACTTCCACTTGAGGCTTTTGCGTTAAGCTTGACAATCGGATAAACTGAGGTGCTGCTGCCGCTGGTGGCTTGCGCTATCACTTCGTTTGCCTGTAAATTTTTGGCTTCGATTGAACTTCCGCTGGATGAAGTAGTTTCCAGTTTTAGTGCTTTTCCACTCGATTCAATAGTGCTACCGCTGGAGCTTTCTAATGTAATTGCATCGGCTTCTACCTCAATATTGATGCGACTTCCACTACTTGATTTTGCACTGATATTATTAGTAATTAATGTTGTAGCACTGTTGATTTCAGATCCACTACTTGCACTCAATCCATTGATTATCGGCATTTTTACATTAACAATTGGCGTTTCAGTTGAATTGTAACTGGCATCCGCTTCAATTTTCAAAACACCGTTTTCTATTTTGGTAATAATGTGTTCTTGCAAATTGTCATCAGCTTCAACCGTTATCGATTTGCTATCACCTTGTTCCACATTTACTTTGATTCCCTGACTTACTTCGATACTTTTGAAATCATCATTAGCTGTTCGAGTTTCAGTGGTTATGTTTCCACTTCCTTTTATACCATTACCAAAATGGAAAGAGGGATTACAAGAGGAAAAAAGTAGCGCCATTATTGCGGCTACAATAAATTTGGTTATTATCGTGATAATTTTAATCATAACTAATTGTTTTTAATTATTACACCATCTTTACCTACTGACAACCCTTTTTTACTACCTGTTTTATTAACTGTTACCACTTCTCCATTTACGGTTACGGTAGTTGTAACAATGCTATCAGCTTCTTGTTTAGTATCTATAGTGACATTTCCGATGTCTTCATTTAGACAATTCTGACATTTTATTTTATCACTCTCCACTTTAAAAATTTCATTTTCATTTGGATGCCAATAAAAATAATCGCTATTCGTTTCGTCATATCGTCTTACAGAGTCATCCATTTTCAATAAAGTGCCTAAAGGTAAGAATAAAGTTATTTCAATTTCCTGATCACGGAATTTTTCTTTTAAATCTGTTAATAAATAATTGTCAAAAACCAATTGATTTCCAATAATTTTATAAGCATATTTTATTTTCTCGGCTCTTTGTTTGGCTTCGAACAGTGTTTTTCCTTTCGCTTCCTTTTCGATTTGAATATAAGCTGATTGGGTGTCGCTTTGCGCGATTTTGAAACTCACATTGTTCGAATAGATGACATCATTTCCTGTTGAATCTATCGTGATTTTAAAATTATCATTGTCATCAATATTCTTGGAAAAATAATCATTGTGCTTGAATTTGATCAATAGCGTATCTGTTGGTTTCAAGTTGAAGTTTTCTTTAACCACAACTCTTCCATCGATGGCAAAAGCCGATGCTTGTTTTAATCCAATGGCAATTGCCAATGAAACCGCTATAATCCAAATCGCTAATAAAGTGGATTTCGCAATATTTCCTATTGATTTCAAATTAGGCGACAATAATTTAAAGCCCAATAAAGACAAGAAAAAGAACGGAATTCCTATAGCAAAGAACATTATTAATCCAAAGGTCCAAACCGGATAATCAGTAAAATTACCCGCTTCAATAAATCCTTGCCAAGGCACATCAATAACTGATGAAGAACCTAAAGTGAAAACAGCAATAAACAAGGCTGCTAATATAAAAAGTCCTGCAATTATTAAAATCACACCTAAAATTTTTGAGAAAACTCTCAACACTGCCACAATAAAATCTCCTAACGAACTTCCAATTTTCTCAGCTCCGGTTTTTACGCGGTTTCCCATTTCGTCATAATTGGCATTTTTAAATTTATCCGAAACGTTTTCAAATTCCTCTCGTACCTTTTTTTCAATATTCGAAATTGTTACTGGTTCGCCAGTCATTTCTAGTTTTTCGGCAGTGGTTTTCGCTTCTGGCATTACAATCCAAAGGATGATGTATGCCAAAACTCCTGTTCCCCACGCAAAAAACATAATTAGAAAGAAGATTCGCAACCAAACTTTATCGATTCCAAAATAATGACCCAAACCGGCTAAAACACCACCAATCATGCCATTGTCTTTGTCACGATATAGCTTTCGGCTACCAGTTGTAGAACTTGACGAATAATTAGTTGTTCCAGCACCAATACCTTCTTCGTCGATTCTATAATCTTCCGGCTGACCCATTACGGCAATAACTTCGTCAACATCTTGAAGACCTACAACGTGTTTCTCTGTTTTTTGTTTTTCAGTTAATAATTCCGAAACACGCATTTCAATGTCTTTTATGATTTCGTCTTGACCTGATGAATTTGATAAAGAACGTTTTATGGCATCAAAATATCGGGTTAGTTTTTGGTATGCATCTTCGTCAATATGGAAGAACATTCCACCTAAATTTATGTTTACAGTTTTGTTCATGACTATTGTTTTTTGGTTGTGATTAGGTTTACTGCATCAGACAATTCCGTCCAGGTGCCATTTAATTCGTTTAAAAAAGTCTGTCCAATTTCGGTCAAACCATAATATTTTCTTGGTGGACCAGATAAGGATTCTTCCCAACGGTAGTTGAGTAATCCGTCGTTTTTCAATCGGGTGAGCAACGGATAAACCGTTCCCTCCACAACCAATAATTTTGCGTTTTTCAAAGTGTCTAATATTTCTGATGTATATGCTTCTTTATCTTTAAGGACTGACAAGATGCAAAACTCAAGAACACCTTTGCGCATTTGGGCTTTTGTGTTTTCAATGTTCATAACTCTCTTTTTTGTTTTTGGATTGGATTGAACTGTTCATTTTTTGATTGATTATTGATGATTATTTTAAAAAGGGTATCGTGAGCGGATATTCAAACTTTTCTCCATTCGACGCTTTGACTGCAGCATAAATAATTAAGAAAAATTCGGCAACTTTCAAGCCCACAAATAAAAGAATCGCTACGATGGCTACGATTGCAATTCCAGTAATATTTTCTACGCTGAAATGATTTCTCGCAAACACCTCTTCATTGAAAATGGCATCTGAAGGAATTGTACTAAAAATTGACACTAACAAAATAGGAACAGCAATTATTGCTAAAACTAAGGAGTATAAAAACATACTCAGTTGAAAATTAAGAACTTGCTTGCCATTAAAGTCAATAAACTCAGATTTGTCTTTATTGGAACTCCAAATCAATATCGGAAAAATGTAATTCCCAAAAGGAATACAATATTGACTCAAAGCACTCAAATGAGTGAAAGTTGCTAGGTTTTTGTTGTTTGTTGTTTCCATAGTTTAAAAGTATATAGTAATTTCTTATGCAAATATATATCTAAAAGACAGTATCTTGTATCGCATAGTAGTAAATATTAACAAATAATTAACATATTACACGGAAATATATACAAATATAATTAAGTTAATTACTTCTTTTACAGATAGTTAATTAAATTATTGTAATTAAATTAAGGATAGTAGATTTATAGCGAAATTTTCTTATTTTTACAGAAATAAAAAATATAAGAATGAAATTTTCAGTCTCAAATCTCAATAAATTTCTATTTCTCAAACTGCCTTCTGCCTATTTTTGCGGTGTTCGTGTCAAACAAATTGAAGATACTAATTGTGTAGTGACGGTAAAACACCGTTGGATTAATCAGAATCCCTTCAATTCGATGTATTTTGCAGTACAAGCTATGGCGGCAGAACTTTCAACTGGTGCTTTAGTAATGACTCATATTCAGCATAGCGGAAAAAAAATATCAATGTTGGTGGCCAATAACAAATCTAATTTTTCAAAAAAGGCCACAGGAAGAATCACTTTTGTATGTGCTGACGGCCAGTTGGCAGCAAAAACCATTCAAAAGGCAATTGAAACAGGTGAAGGACAAACTTTCTGGATGAAATCTATTGGAACAAATGAAAAAGGAGAACAAGTTTCAGAGATGGATTTCGAATGGAGTGTTAGGACAAAATTGAGTTGATTTTGACTTTTTAATAAATAAAAAAAAGCTTCGTTTGTTAAAACGAAGCTTTTTTTAAATATAATACCTAGTGAATTAATAATAATTTAGAGCTCAAGAGCTAACCTACATATGTTCTATTTTGTGAACTGTACAAATTTATACAAACTTTATCGCGATAGTCTTAAAATTATATTAAAGTTTTTTCCAAATTCGTAAAAAATAATTTTTAGCAGAAAAAAATCACAATAATAATAAAGATTTAAGAGGTGACAATTTGACATTTTTCAAGTTTTGGCAGTACTTTTGCAATCTAAAGAAAAGAATAAAAATGAAGTTTACCAATATTTTTAAAAATAATTCAAGAATGACTACTGAAAACAAGCTAAACGACGAAATTGTTGATCAAACTCCAATTGAAAACAATGAAAATAATACCGATACATCAGACTCTTCAATCGAAGAAAGAGTAGAGGAAATATCAAAAGAAGAACAATTAGTGCAAGACTTAGCCTCTGAAAAGGATAAATTCTTGCGTTTATTTGCTGAATTTGAAAACTACAAACGCAGAACAGCCAGAGAACGTATCGAGTTGTTTAAAACCGCCAATCAAGATGTTTTACTTTCTTTGCTTCCAGTATTAGATGATTTTGAAAGAGCATTATCAGAAATCAAAAAAACAGATGACAATATCTTAATTCAAGGCGTTGAATTGATTCAGGAAAAATTAAAAAATACTTTAGTTTCGAAAGGATTAGAACAAGTTGAAGTAAATGCTGGTGACGTTTTTGATGCTGATTTTGCCGAGGCCATAACTCAAATTCCTGCTTCATCGCCTAAGATGAAAGGGAAAATCGTTGATGTAATAGAAAAAGGATACAAATTGGGCGACAAAATTATTCGTTTTCCAAAAGTGGTAATCGGAAACTAATTTCCTAAAATCCTAATTATCTTCCTGAGCTTGTCGAAGGGCTAATTCCTAAATTAAAAATGAAAAAAGATTTTTACGAAATACTTGGCATATCAAAAAATGCCGATGCTGCCGAAATAAAAAAGGCATACAGAAAGAAAGCACTCGAATTTCACCCTGACAAAAATCCAGGCAATGCTGCGGCTGAAGAAAGTTTTAAAGCGGCTGCCGAAGCTTATGAAGTTCTAAGTGACCCTCAGAAAAAAGCTAAATACGATCAATATGGTCATCAAGCTTTTGATGGTTCAGGCGGTTATGGTGGTGGTCACGGTGGAATGAATATGGATGATATTTTCAGTCAATTTGGAGATATTTTCGGAAGTGCTTTTGGTGGCGGAGGTGGTTTTGGAGGCGGTGGCGGACAACGCCGTGTCAAAGGAAGCAATCTTCGTATAAAAGTAAAATTAACTTTAGAAGAAATCGCAAACGGAGTCGAGAAAAAAGTAAAAGTTAAACGAAAAGTTCAAGCACCCGGAGTTTCTTATAAAACCTGTTCGACTTGTAATGGTCAAGGTCAGGTAATGCGAGTGACCAACACGATTTTAGGAAGAATGCAATCCGCTTCGACTTGCCCAACTTGTGGCGGTTCAGGGCAAATATTAGACAAAAAACCATCGGAAGCCGATTCTCAAGGAATGATTCTCGAAGACGAAACGGTTACCATAAAAATTCCAGCAGGTGTCGTTGACGGAATGCAACTCAAAGTTTCCAATAAAGGAAATGATGCGCCAGGCAACAGCGTTCCTGGAGATCTAATCGTAGCCATCGAAGAAATCGAACACGAATTTTTGAAACGTGAAGGCGAGAATTTGCATTACGATTTATACATCAGTTTCTCTGAAGCGGTTCTGGGAATTTCAAAAGATATTTCAGCCATCAACGGAAAAGTGAGAATCAAACTCGACGAAGGCATTCAATCTGGAAAAATCCTGAGATTAAAAGGAAAAGGAATTCCGAGTATTAACGGTTACGGAACTGGAGATTTGCTAGTTCATGTCAATGTTTGGACACCAAAAACACTTAATAAGGAACAGAAACAGTTTTTTGAAAACAATCTCGAAAACGAGAATTTTGTTCCCAATCCTGAAAAAAGTGATAAATCCTTTTTCGAAAAGGTAAAAGATATGTTTTCATAATTTTTAATTATGATAATTTTTCCCATCCTTGTGAAAACAAGGGTGGGTTTTTTTGTTTTATTTAACACCTTTTTAGCACTATTTTTCTATTTTTACCATCCCTAGGCTGAAAGTGCCGTACTGCTGAAATAATCTAAATACCTGTATGAGTAATATACTTGAAGTAAACAATGTTGTTAAGAAATATGGTGATTTCGTTGCTTTAAATGAAGTTTCACTAACCGTTCCAAAAGGAAGTATTTATGGGTTATTAGGTCCGAATGGTGCCGGAAAAACGTCATTGATCCGAATTATCAATCAAATTACAATGCCTGATAGTGGCGAGATAATTTTGGATGGTGAAAAACTAAGTCCAAAACACATTCAACACATTGGCTATTTACCCGAAGAACGAGGTTTGTATAAATCGATGAAAGTGGGTGAACAATGTTTGTATTTGGCACAAATGAAAGGACTTTCGAAAGCCGAAGCCAAAGAACAATTGGAATATTGGTTCGAAAGATTAGGGATTCAAGGATGGTGGAACAAAAAAATACAGGAACTGTCAAAAGGGATGGCACAAAAAGTGCAGTTTGTGGTTTGCGTTATGCACAAACCCAAATTATTAATTTTTGATGAACCGTTTTCTGGTTTCGATCCTGTAAATGCCAATGTAATTAAACAGGAAATTCTGGAACTGCAAAAACAAGGTTCGACCATAATTTTCTCAACACACCGTATGGAAAGTGTCGAAGAATTGTGTGACCATATTGCCCTTATTCACAAATCGAACAAACTCATCGAAGGAAGATTAGACGAAGTGAAACGAAAATTCAGAACCAACAGTTTTGAAGTGGGTATTTTATCCGATAACGTTGAAGGACTGATGTACGATTTAACACAAAAATTTAAAGTCTCGCAGACCAATTTTAAATCACTCAACAGTGAAATAAAACTCGAAGTACAGCTAGGAAATGCTATGCCAAACGAACTATTGAATCTACTGACCCAAAGAGGTCAAGTAACTCATTTTATGGAAAAAATTCCTAGCGTAACGGATATTTTCATACAAGCGGTAAGTGAAAAATAAAAACCAAAAAAAGATCTAAATTCCAAATTCTAAACTATTGGATTTTGGTATTTAAAAATTTGTAATTTTCGAAGAATGAGTATAATATCACTAATAATAAAAAGAGAATTTATTGCCAAAGTCCGCAATAAATCATTCATAGTTATGACTTTTTTGAGTCCGTTGCTATTTGTGGCAATAGCCATTTTTGTAGGTTATTTGAGTACCATGAAGGCCGACACTAAGCTAATTGCGATTCACGACGAAACGGGTTTGTTTGCCAATGAATTTCTATCTTTGAACAATAAAGACTCAGAATATAAATATTTGGATTTACCAAGTATAGATGTCAAATTCCTGAAAGATAGTATCAAAAACGAGAGTTACGAAGGATTACTTTATATTCCGAAAGTCACAAATGACAAGGAATTGCAAACTAAAATCCAATATATTTCCAATGAAAGTCCAAGCTTGTCTTTCATAGAAAATATTCAAGATATAATTGCTAAAAAACTCACTAAAGAAAACTACCAAAAAGCAAATTTAGACACACTGGCCATAACAAATGCTGAGTCGAAAGTGGCGATAAGCTTGGCTAAAGCTTCGGGAGAGCAAAGCGTTAAAGGACTCAACGAAATCAAGATTGCCATCGGAGGAGCTTTTGGTTACCTTATTATGATGTTCATTATTATTTACGGCAATATGGTAATGCGAAGTGTCATCGAAGAAAAGACCAATCGCATTGTCGAAATCATTATTTCCTCAGTAAAACCGTTTCAATTGATGATGGGAAAAATCATCGGAACCTCATTAGCAGGATTATTACAATTCTTTATTTGGGCCATAATTGGATTATCGATGATGCTCGTAGCTTCCTACTTTTTAGGACTAGAAACCTGTCCAGCACCCAAATTACCGGGTGATGCAATGCAAACTGCGCATCAGCAAATGACAGGAACCGCACAAATGTATGTTCAGGAATTATGGGAATTACCCATCGCAACTATTCTAGTTAGTTTCGTGATTTATTTCATAGGCGGTTACTTTTTGTACAGTTCGTTTTACGCCTCAATTGGAGCTGCAGTCGATAACGAAACCGATTCACAACAGTTTCTTTTACCTATCATTATGCCATTAGTTCTCGCTGTTTACATCGGATTTTTTACCGTAATCAACGATCCGCACGGAACAGTAGCCACCGTATTTTCTATGATTCCCCTCACCTCACCTATTGTGATGCTTATGCGAATTCCGTTTGGAGTTCCTTGGTGGCAACTCGCTATTTCAATCACGATACTCTTTGGAACTTTCTTTTTTGTAGTTTGGTTTGCCGCAAAAATTTATCGAGTTGGAATATTAATGTATGGCAAAAAACCAACCTGGAAAGAAATGTATAAATGGTTGAAGTATTAAAATAATTTGGAGCTATTTCCCGCTATTCGTTACAATCTTTATTGTTTTTAAAGTAAAAACAATAAAGGATTTTCACTGCTATCGGGGCTAAAAAAACATAAGATGTCAAAAATATTAATCATAGAAGACGAAGCCGCTATTCGAAGAGTACTTTCAAAAATACTTTCTGAAGAGAATGATTATTATCAGGTAGAAGATGCCGAAGACGGACTTCAAGGATTGGAAAAAATAAAAAATAACGACTACGATCTGGTTTTGTGCGACATCAAAATGCCCAAAATGGACGGCGTCGAAGTATTAGAAGCGGTCAAAAAAATAAAACCCGAAATCCCAATGGTAATGATTTCTGGTCACGGCGATATGGAAACCGCAATTCAAACGATGCGATTGGGTGCTTTTGATTACATCTCCAAACCACCCGATTTGAATAGATTATTGAATACCGTCCGCAATGCTTTAGACAGAAAACAACTCGTAGTTGAGAATAAAATTCTTAAGAAAAAAGTCAGCAAAAACTACGAAATGATTGGCGAAAGCGAACCTATCAATCGCATCAAATTGATGATTGAAAAAGTCGCTCAAACCGAAGCCAGAGTCTTGATTACAGGTCCCAACGGAACTGGAAAAGAATTGGTTGCCCATCAATTGCACGAGAAAAGTCAACGAGCAAGTTTCCCTTTAATCGAAGTGAATTGTGCGGCTATTCCAAGTGAATTAATCGAAAGTGAATTGTTTGGCCACGTGAAAGGCGCCTTTACATCGGCAGTAAAAGACAGAGCCGGAAAGTTTGAAGCAGCCGATAAAGGAACGATTTTTTTGGACGAAATTGGTGATATGAGTCTTTCGGCTCAAGCCAAAGTATTACGAGCATTACAGGAAAATATGATTACCCGAGTCGGAGCCGATAAAGATATTAAAGTAGATGTTCGTGTTATCGCAGCAACCAACAAAGATTTGAAAAAAGAAATTGCCGAAGGTCGTTTCCGTGAGGATTTGTACCACCGATTGGCAGTGATTCTTATTAATGTGCCGTCGCTAAATGAAAGAAGAGATGATATTCCGTTGTTGATATCACATTTTGCCGAAAAAATTGCTTCAGAACAGGGAAATGCAGTCAAACATTTCTCCAAAGAAGCCATTCAATTATTACAAGAATACGATTGGACGGGAAACATTCGCGAACTCAGAAATGTGGTAGAGCGATTGATAATTCTGGGCGGAACCGAAATCTCAGAAAGCGACGTGCAGCTATTTGCCAGTAAATAAATTATTTCACCAAGATTCACAAAGTTGGCGCAAAGAATAACAAAGCTTTTTTAATTTAAATCTTCGTGAATCTTCTTTTTTTACTTTGAGAATCTTCGTGTAAAAAACAATAAAATGAAACTAAAAAAAATAAACGAAAACCTTCAAGAGGCACTCATCGCAAACGGTTTGATGCAAGCTAACGAGATGCAAAAAGAAACCTTTTCGACCCTGAAAAGTGGTGCCGATTGTATCATTATTGCTCCAGATGGAAGCGGAAAATCGACTACCATTATCATCAACGTGATTCAGAAATTGGCTGGAACTAGTGAAGAATCGCCTCGTGCTCTTATTATCGTGGAAGACAAAACCAAAGTTTTGGAAATGGTAGCTCTTTTCGAACGATACGGAAAGAATTCGGGATTGGAAGTCTATGGCGTTCACGACAAAGGCGATACCGATTATGATAAAAATTATATTTCAACAGGAATCGATGTTTTGATTGGTACTCCCAACAAACTGAATGATTTGTTCAGTTCAGCAGGTTACAACGTTAACCGATTGCGAATGTTAATTCTGGATGATGCTGATCCTATTTTGAAATTGCGTCACGAGATCAAAATTATGCGAATTTCGAATAGCATTGCCAAAACCCAACGCATCATTTTTACAGATATTTTGACTGAAAGAGTTGAAATTCTAGCCGATAAAATGTTGGTAGAACCTTTCGAGTTTGATTTTGATGATGAAGAGGATTTTAAAGACGACAAATCAGAAGAAGAAAGCGATTTTGAAGAAAACGAAGACAGTCTTGAAGAAGAAGAAGAAGAAGAAGAAGAAGAAGTATAATTACCTACAAAAAACAATTCACGAGCTTCAGCAAACTGCCGAAGTAAACAATCAACAATAAACAACAAACTGTATTATGGGATTAATGAAAGTATTTTCGGGAAGTGAAATTTTAGCAGTTTCGCTTAAAAGTAAAATTGAAGCAATAGGAATAGAAACAGTCATTAGAGACAACAACCAATCGAATATATTTCCTAGTATAGAAAACACAAAAGCAGTCGAATTGTTCATTCAGGAAACTGATTTTGCAAAAGCCAATCCAATAATAGAAGAATTTAGATTGAGTATATAAACTGCTCGGCAATTCCAATGGTTATCAGAATCGACTTTGAAGATGTGTTCGTCAGTTTCTGACTGACCATTAAAAAAACAAAATAATGAAATATAAAATGCTAGTGGTTGATATGGACGACACTTTGTTGACCGATGATCACGAAATATCAAACGAAAATGCAGCGATGCTTTTGAAAGCACAAGAAATGGGGGTGTATGTAGTTTTAGCTTCGGGCAGACCGACATCCGCAATGTTAAATTATGCCAAAGAATTGCAATGTGATGTCAATAACTCCTTTATGATTTCTTTTAATGGCTCTACAATTACAGATTTAAAAGAAGACAAAGTGATTTTTGAGCATTCTTTAACAAAAGAACAAATTCATTCCATTTACGATTTTAGTCAAGAAAATAATACGCATATCATTACGTATTTAGACGGAAAAATCATTAGCGAAAGTAATTCGGAATACATTGATATCGAAAGCACTATCACAGGTTTAGAATTGGTAATTGTACCGAGTTTTAAGGACGCGGTAACGACTTCAGCGGTAAAATGTTTATTATTGGAAGAACCAAGTTATCTTAAAAGTGTTGAACCATTACTGAAAGCCGCTATGCCCGATTTGAGTGTTTGTATGTCGAAACCTTTTTTCTTAGAAGCCGCGCCTTTTGGTGTGGATAAAGGAGCTGCTGTAAAAATTATTGCCGAAAAACTTAATATTCATCAAAGCGAAATCATCGCTGTTGGGAATGCCGAGAACGATTTGACGATGGTGCAATATGCCGGATTAGGCGTTTGGGTTAATAATGTGGATAATGAATTAAGAGAATTTGGGGATGTTATTGTCGCTTCCAATAATGATCACGGTGTTGCTGAAGTGGTGAGGAGATTTATTTTGGATTAAATAATTTATTGGCTTTTCGCTACAGGTCTCTAGTCTATAAATATTTTTAAAATTAAACGGTGTAAATCTGTTGTCTGCAAGCTCCCAACAAAATCACATAAATTATGAACAACAAAATAATAACTCAAATTTTAACTATTTCAATTTTAACTTTAAATTGTATAACTGTAAAATCTCAAACCAAAAATGAAAATCAATTAAATAAAGCTTTTTTTGAAAATTTTACTCACAGGATAAATGACAGTATTTCTTCACTTGGTTCAATACTTATTTCTCAAGAAAACAATTTAATCTATGAACAATATTTTAATGGCTCAAATAAGGAAACTGATTTCAATGTTAAATCAGTAACAAAAAGTATAACTTCTGTTTTAGCAGGAATCGCAAAAGATAAAAATCTTCTTCCTGAACTTAACACTCCAGTAATGAAAATACTTCCTGAATACAATAATTCAAGAACTAAATTCAAAAATATCGCAAATATAGAAAGCAAAATAACATTCGATTCTATAAGAAATACAGTGACAATAAACCATTTATTGACTATGCGTAGTGGATTTAAGTGGGTTGAAAATAGTGATATTTCTAGAGCAATGAGCAATTCATCAGACCCTGTGAGATTTACTTTAGAATTGCCTTTTGAAGAATATCCAGGAGATACTTTTAATTATAACACTGGAGAAACTTATATTTTTGGTGCAGTACTTTCTAAAGTAGTTAAGACAAATTTGAAAAAATTTGCAGATGACAATTTGTTTAAACCTTTGAATATAATTGCATCAAGATGGGACACAGATATAATGAACAGAAATTTAGCAGGTTCAGAACTTTATTTAAAGTCTACTGATATGATAAAATTTGGTCAATTAATCCTCAATAATGGAAAAATAGGCTCCATACAAATTGTATCTCAAAAATGGCTTGAAGAATCTACCTCTGAGCAAGTTAAATTAGATAATTGGGATATCATGCCAAATGCAGATGGTTATGGCTATTATTGGTGGAGAAGAAAAACAAATGGTCACCAAGCTTTTGTCGCAACAGGATATGGTGGCCAATTAATTTGTATTATTCCTGATTTAAAAATGGTAATTGTTACAACTTGCCTTTTGAATGACAAGAACAAAGGAAGAATTGAAATTAAAAAACTGCATAGCTTTATTGATGAAATTACAAAATGAGAATGCAGACAGTTTAATGAGTTTGACCTAGTAGATAGCAACGGTTTGGCAATATGTCCGGTTTTAGGCATAATTTAAAGTTAGTTTTGTACTTTTAATTTTGCTGTTTATCAGTAGGTCTATTATAATTCTACATTCCTAAAATTGCCCAATTCCTTATTTAAGTTATCTTTGCCACTTTTAAAAAAAATAAGAGATTTGACAACTTTTTAAAAGTTGTCAAATCTTCTAATCTCTAACTTCAAACTATGATTACAGTCAACGATATATCCGTTCATTTTGGCGGAACTACTTTATTTAGCGATATTTCTTTTGCCATCAATGAAAATGACAAAATTGCCCTTATGGGTAAAAACGGAGCTGGAAAATCAACGCTTTTGAAGATTATTGCCGGTCAAAGCAAACCATCAACGGGCAATATTTCGGCACCAAAAGAGGCTGTCATTGCCTATTTACCTCAGCATTTGTTGACGACAGATGGCGCAACAGTTATGGAAGAAACTTCCAAAGCTTTTGGTGAAATTTTCTCAATGAAAGCCGAAATCGATGAAATCAACGAGCAATTGACCGTTCGCACCGATTATGAAAGTGATGCGTATATGAAATTAATCGAAAGAGTTTCGGACTTAAGCGAGAAATTCTATGCTATCGAAGAAGTGAATTATGAAGCTGAAGTCGAGAAAATTTTAGTTGGTTTGGGTTTTAAACGTGAAGATTTTACGCGTCAAACCTCCGAGTTTTCAGGTGGTTGGAGAATGCGAATCGAATTGGCCAAAATCCTTTTGCAAAAACCGGATTTGATTTTGCTGGATGAGCCAACGAACCATATGGATATTGAAAGTATTCAATGGTTGGAGGATTTCTTAATCAATTCGGCCAAAGCGGTTGTGGTAATTTCACATGATAGAGCATTTGTCGATAACATTACCAATCGTACCATCGAAGTGACAATGGGACGAATTTACGATTACAAAGCCAAATATTCTCATTATTTGGAATTGAGAAAAGACCGTCGTTTGCACCAACAAAAAGCCTACGATGAACAACAAAGAATGATTGCCGATAATAGAACTTTTATTGACCGTTTCAAAGGGACGTTTTCTAAAACCGATGCGGTTCAATCTCGGGTTAAAATGCTGGAAAAGCTAGTTATTGTTCAGGTCGATGAAGTAGATACATCGGCATTGAAGTTGAAATTTCCACCTGCAGCGCGTTCTGGGCAATATCCTGTAATTGTAAAAGAAATGTCAAAATCCTATGGAGATCACGTGGTTTTCAAAGATGCCAATATCGTAATTGAAAGAGGTCAAAAGGTAGCATTCGTGGGTAAAAATGGGGAAGGAAAATCGACGATGATCAAAGCCATTATGAAAGAAATTGGTGTTGATTCCGGTTCAGCAGAAATTGGTCATAATGCACAAATTGGTTATTTTGCCCAAAATCAAGCAGCCCTATTGGATGAAAACGCAACGATTTTTGAAACTATCGATGATGTTGCTGTAGGTGATGTACGAACAAAAATCAAGGATATCTTAGGTGCTTTTATGTTTCACGGAGACGATGTCACTAAAAAAGTAAAAGTACTGTCGGGTGGCGAGAAAACGCGTTTGGCAATGATAAAATTATTATTGGAACCAGTGAATTTATTGATTCTAGATGAGCCTTCGAACCATTTGGATATGAAAACCAAAGACATCATCAAAGACGCTTTGCGTGATTTTGACGGGACTTTGATTCTGGTTTCGCATGACAGAGATTTCCTCGACGGACTAGCTACCAAAGTTTTCGAATTTGGACACAAAAGAGTAAAAGAACATTTCGAGGATATTGCCGGTTTCTTGGCACACAAAAAAATGGAAAACTTGAGAGAAATCGAAAAGTAAGACTCATTACTCCCGAACGGGGAATAAAAAATGAAAGTCCAATATTTTTAAGTATTGGACTTTTTTGTTGAAATTAAGCTTCCCTTAAAATACTTTTTCTTTTGTAATATAAAGCAATGTAGGCGAGAACGGCGCAAATGGCTCCAATAATCAGCAAGTTGGAAATGGCTCCAAAGGTTTGTGAAAATGTACCATCTTCGATAATCAAAATTCGAAAGGCTCTCAAGAAATGGGTCAGTGGAATTACGTTGGCGATTCCTTGAATCCAAACCGGCATTTGGCTTAATGGCCAAGTAAAACCACTCAAAATAAAACTTGGCGTAGCAATAACCATCAATATTTCGGTTGCTTTTAATTGTGAGGGAATCAAGATGCTGACCAAAATCCCCATAAAGCTGACCACCAGTACAAATATTCCGGCTATGATTGTTAGTGGGAATAGATTGTCATATAATGGAATTCTAAACCACAATGTAAAAAGCCAAAATAATATCCAAAGTCCAAAACTCATTATCATATAAGGAATGATTTTGACCCAAATCAATTTAAACATTGACGGGCATTTTTGGACTAATTTTTTGAATGTTCCGTGTTCAAATTCAGATGCGAAAGACAATGCCAGTCCCAACAACAAAACTTGTTGCAAAACGGCCGCCAAAACTCCGGGCCAAAGGAAATACATATAGTTTGTGCTTCGGTTGTATTTCTTGATAAAGGTTGTTTTGAAGGGTTCATATTGGGAGCCAATCAATTTTTCAGGCGTTCCCAGTTTGCGCAAGGTTTCCATTTGGACGCCCACTTTCAAAGTTCCAAGGCACAGTTGAAGTGCAGAAGAGGCGTAATTGGCAGTTAAAACATTCGATGCGTTAACAATGGTTACTACTTCGGGATATTTTTTGGTCAACACCATTTTTTCGAAACCTTTTGGAATAATCACAACACAAGTAGCTTCTTTTTCGATGGCAATTTGCGAAAGATTATTTTGATCATACAGAAGCGCAGCGATATTAAGGACTTCGTTTTCTTCAAACATTTGCATCGCTTTTGAACTCATTTCGCTGCGGTCTTCGTCGACCACAATTATGGGCAAATCGGTCACTTTGCCTTTGCCATAAACGTAGCCCAACAAAATTCCGTATAACAGTGGCGCTCCGATAAAAAGCAATCGAAGCACTTTGTTTTGCCAGAACATTTTGAATTCTCGGTTGAGAAGTGTGGAGAAATGTCGCATAATTTACAGCTTTAAAGTTACCGTTGCTTTTGTAATTAAATCTTTTGTCTCTTGGATGCTCGAAGGGGTTATTTTAATTTCAAACAAGCTTTCCTGCATTTCAAAATCGGGATAAGCCGTTGCGATATTTCCGTATGCGCCCAACTGTTTTATGGTGGAAACAGTTCCTTTGATGTCTTTCTTGTTATAGACAACGTGAACGGTCATTTGCTGACCTTTTTTTATTTTATCCAATTGACTTTCAGGAACGGTAAAACGGAAATAGGTGCTGTTTGTAATGTATCCATTAAACAAGGTGTATCCCGGCAAAGCCAACTCACCTAAATTTAATGTTATGGTTTCGATGCTCATATCCTGCGGTGCAATTACGAAGCGCTCTCTGTCGGCTGTTTCCACTTCTTGCAATGCTCCAAAAGCTCTGTCTTGTTGGCCTAAAGCCATAGTTTGCTGTTCGATCCGGCCTCCTTTTTTGGCATCGTCCAATTCGGCCACAACGGCATTGTATTGTGCTTGTGCCCCTTCGTATTTGGCAAAAGCTTCGTCGAAAGTTTGTTGGGAAACCAAAGAATCTTTAAGCATATTGTCCAACCTTTTAATCGATTTTTGCGCAAATTGATATTGTTCTTTCAGACCTTGTTTTTTGGCTTCCAACTGTTTTATTTGGTTGTCGGTTGCTCCTTTTACAGCCATATTGTATTGCGCTTTTGCGGAAGTTACGGCGCCTTCAGCCTGATTTAGTTTAGCGTTCACTTCCGGAATGTCTAGGATGGCCAATGTGTCACCTTTTTTCACCCAATCGCCTTCTTTCACAAATATTTTTATAATTTTTCCGGGAATCTTGCTTACTACGGCAATTTGTTCGTTTTCTATCTTGCCTTGAATTTGGCCTTTGTTTATGTTTTTTTCACAACCGACAAATAAGGATGTGATGGCTAGTAGAGTGATTATTCTTTTCATTAGATGTTAGTTTTATTTTGACAAATGTTGTGTGAGTTCGCCTGTAGCAGTGATGGTTTCAATAGCAGACAAACGTTGTTCTATAAGTGTGTTTATTTTGTTTACGGATGCTTTGTAGGAATCATTTTCGGCTTCCAGGCGCTCCGAAATGTTTATTAAACCTTCCTTGTATTGTTTTATGGCCAGGACAAGATTGTTGTCGGCAATTTTTTCCTGCTGCGTCACGATTTCTATTTTTTGATTTAGAACCGTGTAATTCACATAGTTGTTTTCTAAAAGCAATTCCAATTTTTCTTTAGTATCGTCAATTTGGTTTTGTACTTGTTCGATATTTATTTTGGCTTCGTGAATTTTGTGTTTTCTTTCAAAACCAGCGAAGATTTCCCATTTCATTGCGGCTCCTATCATCCAATTGGGACTGAGAGTTAACTCGTTTACTGCTAAATTCAGTGGTTTATTTAATCCGGGAATCACAGGAGTTATGGTATTGGTATCAAATGCACTTGAATACGTCATTCCTCCAAAAGCTCCCAAAGTAGGGAGATAAGTTCCCTTTTCTTTTTTCAACAAATATTCGTTAGCCAATTTGAATGATTCCAATGCTTTTATTTCCTGCTTGTTTTCAGGGTTCAATTTTTCTTCGGTTATGCGGTAGGGCACCAAATCGTGTTTGACATTGTTAATTTCTGAATCGGTGTAATTTGTTAGATAATGAATTTTGCGGTAAACCAATTTGCGTTTTCCTTCCAACTCTACCTTTTTTGAATTTAATTCCAAGGAGGCTAATTTTATTTTATCCCTGTCATAGGGAATAGCAAGGCCTTGTTCAATTGCTTTAGAAACTCTTTTCGTTTCCGTTTGCAATCTTTTATCGCTATCATTCAATAGTTTTTCAACCTCGTTCAACAGGGTTAATTGGTCAAAGGTGTTAATGACTTCCTTGATTACAATGTCTTTTTCGGATTCCTTCAAATACGCTGCGCCTTTTGCTTTTTGTTCCAAAGCTTTTGCTCCATTTGGAATTTGCATTCCGCTAAACAAAATCGTTTTTGCCATAACGCTTCCATTGAAAATATTTCCATAATTATCGAAAGTTTGTTTACCGTCAAACAGTGTTAAATTAACCACCGGAACTGTCACGGGAGCAGCATCTATAGTTAATTTATTGTCATAATACGTATAAAAGCCGCTGGCTTCGACGGTTGGAATATATTTGTTCCAAACACCTTTTTTTTGAAGATTTATTTTTTCAATTTCAAGTTCTTTATTTTTAATCGAACTGTTTTTTTCTATAGCCTTGTTGATGGCCTCGTCCAAAGATGTTGAAATTGTTATTTGAGCAGTACTTTTAGCAATGCAGAAAAGGGAGATAATTAGTAATACAAAATATTTTTTCATTTCATTTTAGGTTCTAAATTATCGTAAATCTGTTGAAAAGTCTCTTTAACGATTTGGAGGTTTTCAGGATTAATTCCTTTTACGGCATCATTTATTGTTTGATTTGCAATTTCGATTACTTTTTGTTCGATTATTTTTCCCTTAGGAGTTAAAAAGATTAAATTCAATCGTCTGTCATTTGCGTCGGGTCGTCGTTCTACCAAAGTTTCTTTCTCTAAATTATCAATTAAACGCGTAATTCCCGGCTTATCCTTATAGGTTCTATCTGCTAAGGTTTGTTGGGAGCAACCATCATCCAGCCATAAGACTCCCAAAACTGTCCATTGCTCTTTTGTCAATGCGATATTGTTTTTTCTAAAATTATTTAATAATGCCCTGTTAAAAACCGAATGCGTTCTTCCAGACAAAATCCCGTATAAATTTTCAGGCGTAAAAATGGTTTCCATAACAATAGTTGTTTAAACAACTACAAAGATACATTGATTAATTGATTTGAACTTAATTTTAATGAAATTATTTTTACTATTTTCAAATAAAATAATTAAGTACCTGTAATTAAGCAGGTTATAAATTTTTGTCAATCAATAAAATATTTCATAAAAGAGGCTTTCCTTGATGTTAATCGAATTGTAATTCCAGTTTAACACAACAAATATTTCCTTGAGGAAAATTAGTTTTCAAATTGAGAAACAAAAAAATAAAAGAACATATTGAAGTTATTGCCGGCTTCTTGGCATACAAAAAAAAGAACGTTTGAGGGAAATAGAAAGGTAGATTTTTAGTTCAAATTATAAAAAAAGCAAGAGTTTTGTTGCTCTTGCTTTTTTAAATAATATAAAAAATATTTAGTTCTGCTTAGAAAAAAATAATTTTAATTGAATGCACACAGTTATATAATCTACAATGACAATAAATAATTGTAAGCTAACTTGGTTAATCCCTATGATGAAAAATAGAGCCGTTCAAAATTTAGAAAAAGTTTAGGACTCGCAAATAATTTATTCAAAAAAAATCCTTTGATTGTACAAGTTTTAATATATCAACACTACTATTAGTTAATTATTTTCTTACTTACAACTTTGTTATCGGATGAAGCAATTTTAACTATCAATACTTGGTTGACATATTTTGAACTTTCTATAGTCGTTTCATTTGCATTAACTTTTGTGTTTTCGGCTAGTAATCTTCCTCTTATATCGTATAGTTTTACATCGTCAATAGACGTTCCATTTGATTTAATGTGGATGTTCCCATTATTTTGGAAAACTAAAATACTATTTTCATCAAAAACTGGAGTATCTGTTCCTAATGTTTTTTGATATTTCAAGGAGAATCTGGAATTTGTCGTCCCTGCTAATGCGGTAAAAGCGTACGAACCTAATTTTAAGTTAGTTTCTGTTCCATTTTCGTTATCTTTTAGGATAACCTCTTGTGAAGTCGTGAACAAGCCATCGACATGATCAATAGCTATTTTATAGTCGCCTCCGTTTGTAGCTTTGAAACTCAAAGGAACTTCATCTGTTCCGTCAAAAGGCAAAGGGCGTCCTTGAATTGCATAATCAATATTCTCGAGAAATGAATTTAATGCAATAGCGCCATCATTATAATATTTTCCGTCAAATTCATCTACGCCAAGTGTTGCATTAGTAGTATAACCAACTGCCATTTGAGAAAAAGCACCCGCTGCATTAGTTGCGTTTAGCCAAATTGTATTTCTTTCAGGAGTTTTTGTTTTATAATTTTGATTGGTAGTATCGATTGTTCTTTGTCCATTTTTAAATATAACTGTAGTTGCTGAATTTACTGCTTCAACGAAAAAACCTTGGCCAGATTGAATTATTCCATTAGGATCTTCAACTTGAGATTCTCCGTTAGATATGAATGTACCTGCCGTCCACGTACAATAAGATGGACTAGCTGAATTGTTTGTTTTTCTCCAATAATACAAAGTTCCAGTAATTTCTGCGCTATTGTCAGCAACAAACTGTGCTATACTTATATCTGATGGATAAGGATTTCCAATTAAATTAAAACGTTTTCCAGCACCTTCATTTATCATACTTATTGGAATACTTCCATTGTTGGGCACACCTGTAAAGACCCCAGGAAAAATAGTCCTTAGTGTAGAGGAAGCATCATTCGGCATGCGAATTAGATATCCTTGACCTAAAGCAAAAGTGGTTGTCGATGGATTCGTAATAGCGGTATATAAATTAGTCGAAGTGTTGTAATTGTAAAATCTATTAGTACTTGTAGTTGGAGAAAAAGCTTGCAAATAAAAACGATCATTTGTTACTGGTGATGACCATAAAGTATAATCAAGTCGTAACAATGCAGCGCTATTTCGATTTACAGTTATATTTCCTGAATTGGCAACATCAGATATTTGTATTAAATTGGCATGATCATTCAATGTAAAACTGCCAGAACTTACCCTTACTGCTCCGTTGATCGTCACGTTATACCCGGAAGGAATTGTAACAACAGCATTGTTATCGACAAGTAGACTACAAGCACTTATATTTGTCGAAACATTATAATTACCACTAATAATTGCTGCGGTTGCGCTTGTTGGAACTCCATTATCCCAACTAGAACCATTCCAGGTGGTAGTTGAAACAACAATCGCAACTGTATCAGAAGTTATTGCAGGAGAAAATCCATTAGTTACAAGCGCTCTAAAATATTTAGTTGCTGTTAAATTTCCAATTGAAGCACCAGATAAAGTAGTTGCTGATTCTCCAACTATATTTGTAAAAGCCATATTGTCCGATGATGATTGCCACTGAATAGTGCCTAAATTTCCAGTTAAAGTTACGGCAGCAGGTTGTGAATTTGAACAAATTGCTTGATTAGCAGAAATTATTCCAGCAACTGAGGGTAAATCAACCTCGGCGTGCTGTATGCCTTGCGCAATTTCGTAAACTGATTGTCCAATGTAAGTATAAAATACTTGCCCTATTGAATAGCTAACTGAACCTGAATTACCACTGGCATTGGTACCAGATGAATTTATGGTTTCCATAATATTATTACTGTTATCAAAAGTACTTTGACTAAAACTTTTAAAAGAAAAAAGCATAATAATAATTATAAGTAGGTTTATAATTTTTAAGTAATGAGTTTTCACGATTTTAGGGGCATTAAATTAATTTTACATTTTTATGATAACAAAATTATTAAAAATTAAAATAAAATCGATTAAACACATACTATTTCCGATGAAATACATAGTGTTTATCTATTTAACAATCCTATACATCTATATAAATATTATTTGTCAAATTTTTAATAGTTAATAGATTACCAACTGAAATCTTTGTACGATATTACTTCAATAAAAAAAATAATTTATTAGAAATATGAGTTATTTATTATTAAATATGCATTCTTTTGGTGAAATTCAATTTATTTGTCTTAATAATCATCTGGATTTAATTAAATATTATCAATTAAGTTAAGTGCAACTTTTGAAAATTCTTATGATTACCCAAGTCCAAAATATTTTACGAAAAAAAAGTTCAACTCAGAAAGGATTTTTAAGGAGAGCAAAGACAATTTGTGCTGAAAAAATATTTTTTAATTTTTAGAAATTAAATTGAGCCAAAAATTAATTTACAGAAAAGAAATAGTAGTACACAAAGAAAACAAAACCAACAGGGATGAATCATTCAATAGATTAATCTGCAAAAAAAATGGCAATTGTCAAAAAAAGTTTATTTGTAAAAATTGACTCAAAAAGTCCTTGTAAAATTTTTAAAAAAATATCTTTACAAACCCTAAAATATGTTATTCATCGACAATAATGGCTTTACATAGAAGATACATATTTAAGTGAAAATCTTTTTCTTTTTTTGCTATAATTAATTTCGCAACAAAAATTACATTATCAATAATATTGCAAAAATTTAATTTACGATAATTAAAATGACAACACATGCCGCCAGTAGCGAACAAAAAGAGATAAAGGGACCAACTTTGCAATGCCCACAAAGCACCTTAGATGAACTTTTTACAAAGCAAGCTGCGATAAATTCGATTTCAATTGCATTTGAATTTAAGAATAAGCAAGTTACTTACAGTGAATTAAATAAAACAATAGACACAATTGTAGATCTATTCGTCGAACAGGTTAATAAGAAACCAGATGAAATACCAATTGTTTACAAATAATAAAAGCTTACTTACAATGAACTCAACATACTATCAAATCAACTTGATCACTATTTAATTATCTGAGATAAAAAATATAAAATGTATAATTTAGAAGAAAGCCCAAAATTTAATCCATTTGCAGGTCAAGAAATAGAAAAAGCTATTTATACCACAAAATCACAATCTGAAATATGGACTTCTTGTTTTTTTGGCGGAACTGATGCAAACAGATCCTATAACCTCCCTTTTACAATCGATTTTGACGGCCTGTTAGACTCTAAAGCGATGGAACAAGCCATACAAACTATAGTAAATCGCCACGAGTCACTTCGTGCCTGTTTTAGTACAGATGGTGTTTATATGTCTATTTTTAAAGAGTTGCCTTTAGGTATTGACAAACTTGATCTAAAAAACTTGAATGAAGAATCCCAAAATGCCGCATTTGAGCATTATAAAAAACAAGATGCTAATTATATCTTTGACCTTGTTAACGGACCTTTGATCAAAGTTGGTTTGATTTCATTTTCTAATGTTAAACATAGCTTTATAATAACAGTACACCATATCATTTGCGATGGCTGGTCTATTGGTGTTATTTTGCAAGAATTAGGGATAATTTATTCTGCTTTAGTTGAAAATAAAACACCTTTACTTCCAGAACCGATAGCTTTTAGTGCTTTTGCAAATCAAGAACAATTATTCTCAAATAGTAATGAATACCAAGAAGTAGAAAAATATTGGATTAAAATGTACCAGGAAAATATTCCTGTAATTAATCTTCCCACTGACAATCCGAGACCGCCACTTCGAACGTATAAAAGTAAACATTTAGATTTTGTATTAGATTCAAAGCTAGTGGCCTCGATAAAAAAAATAGGTTTAGATACTGACACAAGCTTGATTACTACTATATTAGCTGGTTTTGAAGTTTTCTTGCGTCAAGTAACAGGTCAGAATGACATCATTGTTGGGGTTCCGGTAGCGGGTCAGCCTGTAGCAGGCATGGACTGTTTAATAGGTCATTGTGCGAATTTACTACCTTTGCGAAGTAATACTGAGTCAAATATTAGTTTTATTGACTATCTAAATAAACGTAAATTAGAACTATTTGATGCTTACGATAACCAACAACTAAGCTTCGGCCATTTGCTACAAAATATCAATGTAGCGCGAGATCCTTCGAGAATACCACTAGTTCCTGTTACATTCAGCATGGGTTTAGGCTTAACTGATAATGTTGCTTTTACTAATCTTAATTTTAAATTAATAAACACAGTGAAATCTTTCGATACTTTCGAAATTTTTCTTAATGCCAGCGATAACGAAAAAAATCTTATTTTAGAATGGTCTTTTAACGAGGTTCTTTTTGAACCCGAAACAATCAAGAAAATGATGCAATCTTTTGAGCAAATATTGCAAAAGATTGTAGAAGACCCATTAAAAACTATAGAACAAATCACTTTTCAGGATTTCTCTAGCGAATATACTAAATTAAATACGACAGAAACGCCATTTCCTAACGTTTCATTATCGCAATTACTAAATAAACAAGCAGAAATAACGCCTAATAATATCGCGTTAGAATATAATAACACAAAAATATCATACCACGATTTGCATATTAGAGGTAATCAGTTTGCTCATTTCTTGACCGCACAAGGAGTTCAATCTGGAGATTATATTGCTGTTTCTTATCCTCGTAGTCCAGAATTAGTATATGCAATTTTAGGAATTATCCAATGTGGAGCAGCATACCTTCCGCTAGATCACGAATATCCAGTGAAACGTGTAGAATATATGATGGAAGACTCAAAAGCAAAGTTTTTAGTAACTAGTAAAGCGCTGTCTTTGACCTTGCCTAAATGTTCCAACACTTTATTAATAGATGATGCTATGGCGTCTCTAGAGCAATATCCATCAACAAAACTTCCAATAGAGGTAAACCCAGAAAATGTATTGTACCTTTTGTACACATCTGGTTCTACTGGAAAACCAAAAGGAGCTAAAATATCGAATAGAAACGTCGTCAATCTACTCTTTGCATTAGAAAATGAACCTGGCATAAAAGAAACTGATAGAGTTCCTTTTATCTCCACTATTTCTTTTGATATCGCTAGTTTTGAATTGTTCTTCCCTCTATTCAAAGGAGCGACTGTAGTCTTACCTGACCACGAAACATCAAAAGATGGAACCCTATTGTATGAGATGCTAGAAAAGGAAAAAATTTCGTTAATGGTCGGTACAACAACAACTTATTTGATGCTATGTGATGCGGGATGGACAAAAAAATTACCCATCAAGATATGGTGCTGTGGCGAACCACTACCTATTCCAGCTGCCAAGGAGCTGTTAAAAAGAGGCGATGAACTGTGGAATTTATACGGACCAACAGAAGTAACTATTTTTTCGTCTTGCAAACATATAAAATCCGAAGAAACATTAATCTCCGTTGGAGGTCCCATTGCAAATATGCAATATTACATAGTCGATGAGAACTTAAACTTACTACCACCTGACACCGTTGGAGAAATAGCCATAGGAGGAGTTGGTGTTGGAAAAGGATATCTGGGAAGACCAGAACTTACAGCAGAAAAATTTATTCCAAATATATTTTCAAATAAAAAAGACGATATTATGTATCTTTCTGGCGATATAGGAAAACTACTCCCAAGCAATGAAGTAGTATGCCTTGGACGCATCGATCATCAAGTTAAAGTAAGAGGCCATCGAATTGAAATTGGAGAAATAGAACAAGCTTTAATGTCGATTGCCGGCATCAAATCTGCGATTGTTTTGGCCAAAACCGATATATTAGTTGCTTTTATTATAGTAAATTCGGAAATAGCGGATGAAATAGAACAGATTCGATTCTGGCGAAATGAATTGGCCTCACAATTGCCAGCTTTTATGTTGCCTCACGAATTTCATATTTTAGAAAAAATGCCAACGACACTTAATGATAAAATAGATCGAACCGCCCTATTAGAGTTTAAATCCAATTTGGAAACTAGTCAACAATATAATGCCCCTCGTACTAATGAAGAAAAGTTAGTAGCCGAAATTTGGGAAGAACATTTAAAAAAAGAGCGAATTGATATTTTTAGCAACTTTTTTGAAATAGGAGGACATTCTATTATAGCGGTAACAATAGTGGTTAAAATTCAGAAAAAGACAGGTACACGAATACCTCTTTCTGCTGTATTTCAAAATCCAACTATTGAAAAATTTGCCAAATTATTAAATAAACCAATTTAATAGTTCTAAATTGGTAACCTATTTGATTTGAAGGTTGAGCAACCTCTAAAAATAAGAAATAATGTATTTTTGTTTTTATTAGAGTAGCAAAAATATGAATCGCATCTTTTATTTAATAAAAAAAGTAGAGATGCACACAAAAGTAATTGAAATCGCATAATAAGTTTCTAAGTAAAATTTTAATCGCAATTTGCACACTATAATGATGGACCAATCGCATAATTCAAATATAAATCAAATAAAACCGCTGTCGACTGATTTTGAAAATATAATTTTTACTACAAAATCGCAGTCTGAAATATGGACTTCTTGTTATTTCGGTGGAGATGATGCGAATAGGGCCTTTAACCTATTATACGCCATAGAATTTGATGGCATATTGGATAGTCAAGCGATGGAATTAGCAATTCAAACTTTGGTTGATCGTCACGAGTCCCTTCGTGCGACTTTTAGCGCAGACGGTATTCATATGTCTATTTTCAAACAGCTTCCTATTGCTGTGAGCAACCTGGATCTATCAAATATTGGAAAAGAGTCTCAAATTGATGCATTTGAACAGTATACAAACAAAGAAGCCTGTTATGTTTTTGACCTTGTAAAAGGACCTCTTATTAAAGTTAGTCTACTTAAATTTTCTGATCTAAAACATACTCTGATACTAAA
The DNA here is from genome assembly GCA_945860385.1 of Flavobacterium psychrophilum. Classification (GTDB taxonomy): domain Bacteria; phylum Bacteroidota; class Bacteroidia; order Flavobacteriales; family Flavobacteriaceae; genus Flavobacterium; species Flavobacterium psychrophilum_K. Next base: position 84,188 of record CAMAQD010000010.1, on the reverse strand, counting down.
TATTCATCATATCATTTGTGACGGTTGGTCAGTAGGTGTTATATTGGAAGAATTAGGGATAATTTATTCAGCACTAGTCGAAAATAGAACACCGCTATTACCAGAATCAATTCCATTTAGCGAATACGCAGAGGAAGAACAAATATTTGCAAACAGTAATGAATACAAAGAAATAGAAAAGTATTGGATAGAATTGTACGATCAATCTATTCCTATATTAGATCTTCCAACTGATAATACAAGACCTTCGCTTAGAACTTATGAAAGCGCACATTTAGATTTCTTATTAGATGCTCAGTTGTTGGCCTCAATAAAAAAAATAGGTTTAAATGCTGGTACTAGTTTAATTACTACAATACTAGCAGGTTTTGAAGTTTTTTTGTGCCAATTAACAGGGCAGAATGATATCGTTGTTGGGGTTCCTGCGGCAGGGCAACCTGTAACTGGCATGAAATGTTTAATAGGTCACTGTGTAAATTTACTACCCTTACGAAGCAATCCTGAGGCAAATATTAGTTTTACTGACTATTTAAACAAACGTAAAATAGAACTATTTGATGCTTACGATAATCAACAAATAAGCTTTGGTCATCTGCTGCAAAAACTCAATGTTGCCCGAGATCCGTCAAGAATACCTTTAGTTCCTGTTGCGTTCAACATAGGGATAGGCCTTACTGATGACGTAGCTTTTTCAAATCTTAATTTTAAATTAATAAATACTGGACTATTTTTCAATACTTTCGAAATTTTTCTTAATGCTAGTGGTAGTGAAAAAAATCTTGTCTTAGAATGGTGTTTTAACAAAGTTCTTTTTGAACCAGAAACTATCAATAAAATGATGCAGTCTTTTGAGCAAATATTGCAAAAGATTGTCGAAGACCCATCAAAAACTATAGGACAAATTACATTTCAAGATTATACAAATAAAAATTTCCAAATAAGCGGGCCAAAAATGGCTTATCCCAAGAGCACATTGCACGAACTTTTTGCCAAACAATCTAAAATATCTCCTAAAGCAATAGCACTTGAATTCGAGGATAAACAAATTACTTATGGCGAATTAAATACAATGATAAATCAAGTGGCAAATTATCTTTGGTCGCAAGGTCTGCGACCGGGTCAAATTGTCGCTATTTCGCTAGATAGAACTCCCGAATTAATAGCTTCTCTTTTTGCTGTATTACAATGTGGCGCATCTTATGTCCCAATCGATACTAATTATCCTGAAGCGCGACTCAATTTAATGATTGAAGATTCAGATGCTGCATTTTATATTGGTTCAAACTTAAAAACAAACTTTCCAAATAAAGCGATTTCTCTCACTATTGCCTCGATTTTGGACTCAATGCGCGATTTACCTATAGAACCTGTAAATCTTATGGTCCCTAAGGAATCTGCTGCTTATATCATATACACATCAGGATCTACCGGAAAACCAAAAGGTGTTCAAGTTGCACATTGCAACGTAATCAATCTTGTGTATTCAATGGCCAAAGAACCAGGCATAAGTGCAAAAGATAAAATCTTTTCAATAACTACTATCTCATTTGATGCTATGGTTATGGAAATATTCCTACCCTTACTTCACGGAGCTTGCGTAGTTCTGGTTGATGAAGAAACTAGGAGAGATGGAAATTTACTGCTCGAAAAAGCTGCAAAGGACAAAATCACAATGATGTGGGGAACCTCAAGTATTTGGCATATTCTACTAGATTCTGGTTGGGAAAAACCGCTAAATATTAAGGCTTTAATTGGTGGAGAAGCAGTCCCAATGCCTTTGGCTCACGAATTACTGTCAAAATGTGATGAATTATGGAACATTTATGGGCCAACAGAAACTACAGTATGTTGCTTTCTTACGCAAATAACATTGAGTGATAATCCAATTACTATTGGTAGGCCAATTGCGAATACCAATGTTTATTTGTTAGATGCAAATAGAAAACCTGTCAATGAGGGACAAGTAGGAGAAATAGTAATTGCCGGAGATGGAGTGTCTTTAGGGTATCTGAATAGACCTGACCTTAACAATGAACGGTTTTTGACCAACCCTTTCGATCTTGAATCAGGTGGTAAAATGTATCTTTCTGGTGATTTAGGAAAACTTTTACCTAATGGTCAAGTTCAGTGTCTTGGACGTATTGATCATCAGGTCAAAGTGAGAGGATATCGAATAGAATTAGGTGAAATAGAGGAAGCGTTACTGTCTATCGACGGGATTAAATCAGCAATTGTCTTAGCAGAAACTGACATTCTTATTGCTTTTATTGAAACCAATTATGAAATAGTTAAGGAACAAGATCAAATTCGATTATGGCGAAGTGAATTAGCCTTACAACTTCCTTCGTTTATGGTGCCTCACGACTTTAATATCTTAGAGAAACTGCCAACGACACTGAGCGGAAAAACAGATCGTAAAGCATTATTAAATTATAAATCGAATAAAATAGTTGAATTTACTGAGCCTCGAACTGTGGAAGAAAAAATAGTAGAATCTATTTGGAAAGAAAGCTTAAATAGAGAAAAAATAGACATTTATAGTAATTTCTTCGAAATTGGTGGTCATTCATTAATCGCTGTTAGAGTAATGAATAAAATACAACAACAAACGGGGAAGAAATTACCAATATCTGCTTTATTTGAATATTCTACCATCGAGGAACTTGCTAAACTATTAGATACCGATAAAGAAATTTATTCAGACTATTTAGTGCCTATTAAACCTAAAGGCACAAAGCCCCCTCTTTTTATGGTTCACGGAGCTGGACTCAATATTTTAAATTTCAGAAACGTGATTAGCCATTTCGATGAAGACCAGCCAGTATATGGAATTCAAGGAATTGGACAGAACGGATATGACAATTGGTTTGAATCTATCGAAGAAATGGCCGCTTGTTATATAGAATCAGTAGTAAAAATAAATCCCGAGGGACCATATGCTTTAGCTGGATTTTCGTTTGGAGGTGTTGTTGCTTTTGAAATGGCACGCCAATTAAAAGAACAAGGAAAAAAAGTAAGTATTGTGGCTTTATTAGACTCTTATGTAGACTCATCGTATTATTACCCATCGCTTTTTCAAAAAAAGCTTATACGATACGTTGATATTACCCACCGAAGATTGGATTACTTAATGGAAATGCTGACAAGTTGGAAAGGATTTAAATTGCGAGCTAAAGCAAAAAAAGACTATATCTTAAAAATGTATTTTGGTCAAAAAGAAGTTTTGTCTGAACAGGAAGCCTTGGCACTTGAAGAATTTACAGTCGCTAATGTTATGGTTAACAAAATTACTGATCGCTATCATCTAAAACCACAAAATTTTGAAGTAGAGTTATTTAGAGCAAAAGATGATGATGGTTACAAATTAGACTCTGAGCATATGGGTTGGAAAAAAGCAGCTTTAAAAGGAGTCAATATTCATAACGTTCCTGGCAATCATCTCAGTATAGTAGATCCTCCTAATGATAAAGTTTTAGCTAAAATGATTCAGAATATTTTAGATCAGAAACACGCAAATATTTAAATTCTCTTCCTTCATTAAATTTATGGTATGCAAATTAAATTCGATTAATAGTAAGAATGACGATTTTAAAATTGAGAACTTATGATAAAACCATTATCTGAAATAAAAAATCCATTAAAAGAGACCATTGTTGATCTATTCTTGCAGCAGGTTGATAGGACACCAGACGACATAGCTGTAATCTATAACGATCAAAAACTTACATATAACGAACTCAATAATTTATCCAATCAACTTGCAAACTATTTAATTAACAAACAGAATATCGTTGTTGGGGATTTAGTGGGGCTACTGCTTGAAAAAAGTGAAATAGTAATAGTTTGTATTATAGGGTTATTAAAAGCAGGAGCTGCATATGTACCAATAGATATAGAAAATCCACATCAAAGGATAAGCTTCATACAAAATGACAGTAAATGCAAGGTCACCATTGACTCTAAGTTGATTGAAGATTTCATTCAAGTTAAAGATAGCTTTTCAATGAAATCTCCCCAAAATATTGATTTAAAACCGGATAGCCTTTGTTATATTATTTATACCTCTGGAACAACAGGAAACCCTAAAGGGGTCATGATTGAACATCAAGGGGTAATAAACTTAATTTTACATCAAATAAAAAATTTAAAAATAACAAAAAACGAAAATATATTACTTTTTTCAAATTATTGTTTTGATGCATCTGTTGAACAAATATTCATAGCGTTACTTACTGGAAGTGTTTTATCAATAATAAGTAAAGAAGAAATTAAAAACAATTTACTACTACCCTTTTTAGAAAATAATAAAATTACACATTTAGATATTACTCCAAGTTATCTAGAAATATTAGGCAATATTTCGCATTTAAAATCCCTTAAAAGAATACTTGTTGGAGGGGAAGTATGCCCACTTGTATTAGCAAAAAAACTAGGTGGTGTTTTTGATTTTTATAATTGTTATGGCCCTACAGAAAACTCGATAACCTCAACAATTTTCAAATATTCTGCCGATTGTGAATACTATAATTCGCTACCTATTGGAAAACCAATTAGTAATACAAGCGCATATATTTTATCGGACTCTTTGCAATTAGTGGGGATAGGAGAAGTTGGAGAGTTGTGTCTATCAGGACTAGGTTTATCTAGAGGTTATTTGAACTTACCTGAACTCACAGCACAGAAATTTATTAATAACCCGTTTATAGAAAATAGTAAACTATATAAAACTGGAGATCTCGCTAAATGGCTTCCTAGTGGAGACATTGAATATATTGGAAGGAAAGACAATCAAGTAAAAATTCGTGGGTACAGGATTGAGTTAGAAGAAATAGAATTTCAACTATTGAATATTGTTGAAATTAAAGTAGCTGTTGTGTTAGTTGAAGATGATAGGTTAATTGCGTATATTCTTTTAAATGATAATGTTGTAGTTGATAGTGATAAAATTAATGAATGGAAAAAACAATTACTAAATCAAATACCTGAATATTGTGTTCCTTATAATTTTAAAATTATTAAAAGATTACCATTTACTTCCAATGGAAAATTAGATAGAAAAGCATTACTCAAAGAAGAATGTATTAATATTTCTTCAACAACCCAGATAACTAAACCTAGAACAGAATCTGAAAAATTAGTGGCAGATGTTTGGAAAGAATGCTTAAATCTAGAGGACATAGATGTTTTTAGTAATTTCTTTCAACTAGGAGGGCATTCTATCATTGCTGTAAAAATAGTGATTAAACTTCAAAAAACGACAGGCATGCGAATACCTCTTTCTGCTGTACTTCAAAATCCAACTATTGAAAAACTTGCCAAATTACTAGATACACAAAACAAAATTTAGCATACTTAATAAATCTGGATTTGGGAGATTCCCATTTTTATGGATCTTGGACAAGAAATAAAATCACAAAAAGATGAAAATTAGTAACAGCAGTAAATGATGAAAACTTTAAAATAAATCCAATGCATACGGGATAGAAAAAGCAACTTTAAAAGCACTCAATATCCATAACGCTCCTAATGCTTATCTTGTTACAGGAGATCCCCAAATGATAAATTGCAAGCTAAAATGCTCTAAGATTTTTATAATAAAGACATACGATTTTTAATTTTTTATTCCATATGTTAAAGAAGTGAATAAATTCTTATTAAAACAAAATAAGTGATTTAAATTATAACATTTATGAAAAAACAAATATCTGAAATAAGAAATCCATTAAAAGAAACCATTGTTGATCTTTTCTTCCAGCAGGTTAATAAGACGCCAAATGACATTGCCGTGGTGTACAAAGAGCAAAAACTTACCTATAATGAACTTAATATTTTATCAAATCAACTTGCTCACTATTTAGTTAGCGAACAGGATGTGATTGTTGGGGATTTTGTTGGTATTATGCAAAGTCGAAGTGAAATGTTAATTGTTTGCATTTTAGGTATTCTTAAGGCTGGTGCAGCGTACGTACCTATAGATCCTGAATATCCACGGCAAAGGATTAGCTATATACAAAACGACTGTAACTGTAAATTTACATTAGATGCTATTGCGCTAGACAATTTCCTAAATTCTAAAGACAAATATGCTATTAGTGCGCCCACCTCAACTTCTTTGAAACCAACTGACTTAGCCTATATTATTTATACTTCCGGAAGTACAGGGAATCCTAAAGGAGTAATGATTGAACATCGTAACCTGTTGCATTATTTATTTAATGTTTGTGATTATATTGATATCAATTCTAATAATTCTGGATGTTTTGCACACCTATCATTATCATTTGATGCCAGTATTACAGAAATTTTTCTTCCCCTAATATTTGGTAAAAAAATAATTCTTAGCTCAGGAACTGGATTAGAAATTTTTGATGATGTTAATTTATTTAAATACGCTCCATTTGATTTTATAAAGCTAACTCCATCCCACATTAGTATATTAATTTCCGTAATAAATAAAGAGACTCGACCTAAACTCTCAAATAAGTATATTATTGGAGGTGAGGCATTATACAATTACCATATAAATCTATTTAGATCATTTGGTATTGATGCCACTATAGTAAATGAATACGGACCAACCGAAGCAACTGTGGGTTGTATTATTTATGAATTCAATACTTTTGAGGTTATACCTTCAAGTGAAAGTATTCCTATAGGCAAACCAATTTCAAATACTAAAATTTATGTTTTAGATGAAAATCGGCAGTTTTTGCCAGCAGATGAAGTAGGTGAAATTTATATTGCAGGAAATGGAGTAGCAAGAGGATATTTTAACCGTGAGGATTTAACTTCGGAAAAATTTGTTCCGAACCCTTTCGATACAAATGCTAGAATGTATAAAACTGGAGATTTGGCAAAATGGATGCCAGATGGTAATCTTTTATATTATGGACGTCTTGATGAGCAGGTTAAAATTAATGGTCATCGTATAGAATTGGGCGAAATAGAGGCTGCACTAATTGAAATGCCTCAAATAAAACTAGCTTCAGTTATATTGAGTAAACTTGACACTTCTGAACCTCGTCTCATTGCCTATCTTCAACCAAAAGATAATTCCGACAAACGCCCTAATGTCCGCGAAGAACTTTCTAAAATAGTGCCCAGCTTCATGATTCCCAATATTTTTATGTGGGTCAATGATTTTCCGCTTACTACAAATGGAAAAATTGATAAAAAAAACTTACCTGCGCCAGAATATGTTCGACAAGATTCAGAGGTACATCTAAGAGAACCAGAAACTGAAACTGAAAAAGCAGTCGCAAAAGTATGGAGTGAAGTCCTCCAAATAGAAAAGATTGGTATAGACGATAACTTTTTTGAAATGGGTGGAACCTCAATTATGGCAGTAAAAGTTATAGCTGAAATAGAAAAAAGTACTGGTAAACGATTTCCTTTATCGGTATTATTTGAATATTCGACCGTCGAAAAGTTTGCTAAACTTTTAAATGAAGGGGGCGAAATTGATTCAGATTGTATCGTTCCTATAAAATCAAACGGAAGTAAAGTACCTCTTTTTATAGTTCATGGAGGCGGACTCGATGTTTTGTATTTTGCTAATATGAGTAAACACTTAGATGAGGAGCAACCACTATATGGACTTCAAGGTGTCGGATCCAGAGGGTTTGATGATTGGTATGAATCAATAGAAGATATGGCAGCAAATTATATTCAAGCTATTGTAAAAATAAATCCTGACGGCCCTTATGCCCTAGCGGGTTATTGTGTTGGTGGCATAGTTGCTTTCGAAATGACCCGACAATTGAAGGATCAAGGGAAAGAAGTTAGCCTAACTGTTTTACTAGACTCGTATGCTGATACTTCCTTCTTTTATAAAACCCACAAACAGAAAAAATTAATTAGATACTATAATAAAACTCGAAGAAGGCTGTACTATCTAGCTGAAATGCTTACGAGTATAGACGGTTTTAAAAAACGATTTAACGCAAAAAAAGAGTACATCCTAAAAAGACATATCGAAGACAATAACGCTTCTGAACTTGATCTACTAGCACAAGAACGATTTACACAAGCTACAGCAATGATGCACGGCATTCTTGGAAAATATCACCTAAGACCGCAAAACTTAAAAGTAGATTTGTTCAATTCAAATGATTATGCAGCTCAACTAGTAGCTCCAAAACATTTGGGATGGAAAAAAGCAGCGCAAAAAGGTCTTACTTTACATAACATACCAGTTAGTGATTTCGATATGAGAAAAGCGCCACACGACAAAATTTTAGCAAGGATGCTGCAGGATATATTAGACGAAAGACATGCTGGAATCTAAACTCTTCATTACTTTTATAAATAGCGAGGATTACAAATCATCGACTTGCAATGGATATTCTGTAAATACCGATGATGTAATAATTTATATGCTGCATTTACCCGAATACATTGAATTGACAAAAGATTTAATCCATTTTCTAAATCCTGAAGAACAAATCAGATCCGAGCGGTATCATAAAGAAAAGGATCGAAACCGATTTATTATTTGCAGAGCGATTTTGAAAATTGTTTTAGCAGCACATTCAAAATCAGATTTGAAGAATATTCACTTTGATTACCAATTTAATAAAAAACCATTCTTAGCCTCTCATCCCGAGTTGCATTTCAATATTTCACATTCTGAGGATTTTGCAGTTATTGCAATTTCACAAAGTAAGGTTGGAATTGATATTGAATATAGTGCTAAAGATTTTGATTTCAATAACCTGTTGTCGGATATTTTTAACGATAACGAAATTTTGGCTATTCAAACGGCTGATAATAAAAAACACGCTTTTTACACCTATTGGACTCGAAAAGAAGCATTTGTCAAGGCTTTAGGAAAAGGTATTGATGAAGATTTCAAGAATATTCCTTGTCTAAATGGACTCCATAGTATTGATTCGGCACTACTGAAAACTACCGAAAACTGGCAAGTGCATGGTTTTGATTTGGCAGAAAACTATTTAGGTGCAATAGCTTTTGAAAGTTCGCCAACAAATTCAAAAAATCTAGTAATTCGTACTTTACCAAAAACTGTAAAAGAGCTTCTGGAGATAACACAATTAAAGGATAACTAATTTGCGCAGGAAAAAGATTCAATAAGAATCCATTTGAAAAATGATTTAAAAAATCAAATATTAAAATAACTGCGGTAAAAAAAAATACATAGATAATACCTCGAATATCGGTTTTTTTTGACATAAATCTAGACTCAATTTTACTGCAAAAAAATTGATTCTACAATTTTATTAATCGTATTGATTATACTTTACCAAAAATTCGACAAAAAACAGAAGATTATTCCAGCTCCACTTTTAGTTATTGTAAATAGCATCAAAAAGATACCATTTTGCTGTAATCCTCATATTCACATCGATTTGACTTCTTCAATTAACGGATTACGAAAAAAAATTTACTATACTATTTTATAAAAAAAATTTACCTCAAATTGAAATTTTCAGAAAACTCAGAAAAAGACTGGATTATTGATAAGCGATAGAACATCTGTCATTTTTTTGAAAACTCATTCCAAAAAAAGAGATTTAAAAAAAATAAACACCTAAATAAAAACGCTATAAAGACAAAAAAAAAATAGCTTTTTTTATTTATTAACAATTAATTTATAAGAATATGCATTTCATCGATTTTAATCGCTTTATACGGAAAATACAGCTAGTTGTGAAAACTTTTTTCGAAATTTAACATACAATTTTAATAATAACCTCTCATTTTTAAATAGTTGAAATAAAAAATATTATAATCTGTTGGTGTTTATTTATGGCCCAAATGAACTTTTGCAAATGTTAAAAAACATACTGATTTCGTTCTCATAATCACTAGCATTTAATTTAATTTAATTATTTTTTTAAAAATTTAATTCATTACTGATTATCCAATGTTGAATTTAATCATTTTAAAGTATGACCAAACATTATGAAAATAACGAATCTAAACCAGAATTTAAAAGTTATTGGAGTAATAAATTGTCTGGTAACCTTCCTCTTTTAAACCTTCCTAGCGTAAAGTCGCGTCCAAATGAGAAATCAAATAAAGGCCGTGCTTACCGTTCGTTTTTTTCGAAACCAGAGACTAAAATCTTGCATAATTTTGCTTTGAATGAAGAAGATAGCTTGTTTGCTTGCCTATTGGCTACTTGGAATATTTTATTTTACAGATATACTTCACAAAGAGATATCATTCTTGGAACAAGCATAATAGAACAAAACGATTCAGGTTTAGGGAATCCAAATGATCTTTTCGGTAATACTGTAGTATTTCGTGCAGCATTAAAACCTTTTGAAAACTTTGATAGTTTTTATCATAGGATTAAGAAATCTCAATTGTTGGATTATAAAAATCAGCCGTATTCTATTGCCCAATTAGTAACTGACTTGAATATCACAACCGATAAAGGACGTAATTCAATTTTTGATATTCTGGTTACTTTTAATAAAACTGAAAACATATTTGATGGCAATAATAACTTAAACAATACTTCAAATACTATTTTATACCTTGGTGAAAAGACTTCAAAATTAGATTTGGAAATATCCTTTCACGAAATTGAAAGTGTTTTATACTTTGATATCATTTACAATTCTGATTTATACGAAAGCGACATGATGGAGCGCTTAATAACTCATTTTAAAACACTTTTATTTGGCCTTCTAGCTCAGCCAAATGTTGATGTAGAAAATATTGATTATTTTTCTAATAATGAACGAGACCTTTTATTAAATATTTTTAATAAAGCAGAGATAGAAGTAGCCTATCCAAAAAACAAAACCATAGTTGATTTATTTTGCAATCAGGTTGAAAAGACACCCGATAGAATAGCGGTTGTTTTTAATGATAATAAAATGACGTATAAAGAACTTGACATTCTTTCGAATCAACTTGCTAATTATTTAAGTAGCAAACACGAAATTGTTATTGGGGATTTGGTGGCCATAATGCTTGAAAGAAGTGAATGGATGATTGTGAGTATTTTAGGAGTACTAAAATCAGGTGCAGCTTATGTTCCAATCGATCCCGAATATCCAATTCAAAGAAAAAATTATATACGAAGCAATTGTGCATGTAAACTTGCGATAGACAGCACATTTATTGATGATTTCAATATCGACAAGAAGAAAAGTGCGATAGATAATCGTCCTGCTATAAATTTAAAATCTAATAATTTAGCTTATGTTATCTACACCTCTGGCACAACAGGTAATCCAAAAGGTGTTCCGATTAAGCATGAATCTGTTGTTAATTTAATTTCTTATCAAACAAAATTATTTAAAATAGATCAAGAAGAAAAAATATTACAGTTTTCGAGTTTTTGCTTTGATGCTTCAGTGGAACAAATATTTTTAGCCTTAACCAATGGTTGTGCTCTTTACATAATAAGTAAAGAAATAATAAAGAATCATTTACTACTATCGTTTGTAGAAAATAATGGTATTACTCATTTACACGCAACACCAAGTTTTTTGGAGACTTTACAAGAATTTAGTCACTTAAATAAATTGAAAAGAATAATAGCTGGCGGAGAAATTTGTTCACTGACATTAGCTAAAAAATTAGCTAAAGTTTGTGATTTCTACAACAAATATGGCCCTACAGAAAACACAGTAACCTCTACAATACATAAATATTCTGCTGAATATGATTTAAAAAATACACTCCCAATAGGAAAACCAATTGGCAATACCAGAGTGTATATTTTATCTCAATCATTAAAACTGCAAGGAATTGGTATAATTGGAGAGTTATGTGTTTCAGGAGTTGGAGTTTCGGACGGTTATTTAAATCTGCCTGAACTAAGCTCCGAAAAATTTATTCAAGATCCATTTGATGCAAATTCTAAAATGTATCGAACTGGAGACTACGCTAAATGGCTTCCAACAGGAGTGATTGAATTTGTAGGTAGAAAAGACGATCAGGTAAAAATACGCGGTTATAGAATAGAATTAGGAGAAATAGAAGCTGCTTTACTTTCACTAAACGATATTAATCGTGCCTATATTTTGGCAATTCCAAACTCTGATGGAGAATCTCGCTTGGTGGCTTATTTGCAATCTAAAACATCTTTGCAAGATACCAGTTTAATAAAACAGCAACTTCGAGAAATTGTACCAGATTATCTAATCCCTTCTGTATTTGTTTGGGTAGACGATTTTCCTATGACATCAAATGGTAAAATTGACAAGAAAAACTTGCCATCACCTGAATATATTAGACCCAATTCGGCACCTCTTTTAAGAAATCCGAGAACAAAAATCGAAAAAGAAATAACAAAAATTTGGAAGGAACAATTACAAGTATCTGTTATTGGAATAGATGATAATTTTTTTGAGCTGGGAGGAACATCACTCTTAACGCAACGGGTAGTTACCTTACTTCACAAACAGCTTAACTTAAATATAGTCGCCACTACAATCTATCAGTATCCAACTATAGCTGCCCTTTCTGAATTTTTAGAGAAAGATAAAAAAACTAGTAGTGCTTCGTATTTTTCTAAACAAAATCGAAAAAATTCGTCAGCAGATGTCGCTATTATTGGTATGGCTGGACGATTTCCTGGAGCACAAACTATTGATGAATTATGGAATGTATTAAAGGATGGTAAAGAAACCATCTCCTTTTTCAAACCTGAAGAACTTGATGCTAGTATTTCAGAATCGCTGCGAAATGATCCTTTGTATGTAAGAGCTCGCGGAATTATTCCTTCTGCTAATACCTTTGACGCGGCTTTTTTTGGAATAAATCCAAAACTTGCTGAATGTATGGATCCTCAACAACGCATATTTTTAGAAATTGCTTGGGAAGCACTAGAGCAAACAGGATACTTACCAAAACATTATAAAGGTAGTATTGGGGTTTATGCTGGTACTAGAGCCAGTTCTTATTATAAAAAAAATATACTTCCAAACAAAGATTTGTTGGAGCAAGTTGGCTACCTACAAGTTGAAACAGTTAATGAAAAAGACTATGTTTCATCACGAACAGCTTATCATTTAAATTTAAATGGGCCTGCTGTAAGTGTTCATTCTGCGTGCTCAACTTCACTTCTTGCAGTAGCTCAAGCAGTTGAAGCTATTAGAAGTGGACAATGTGATATTGCACTTGCTGGCGGCTCAAGTATAAGTGCTCCCATTAATAGTGGCCATCTCTATCAAGAAGGCTCTATGTTGAGTTCTGATGGGCATTGTCGCGCTTTTGATGCATCAGCAAAAGGAACTGTATTTAGTGATGGTGCCGGAGTTGTACTTCTAAAAAGTTTAGACGAAGCCAAAAAAGATGGTGACAAAATATACGGAATCATAAAAGGAATAGGTATAACAAATGATGGCGGTAACAAGGGCAGTTTCACCGCTCCAAGTGCCGATGGACAAGCTATAGCTATTATGAAAGCAATTCATGATGCTCAAATTTCACCTGATTCAATAAGTTATATAGAAACTCATGGAACCGCAACTCCACTAGGCGACCCTATAGAGATTGAAGGTCTTAAAATGGCTTTTGGCAAACAACCTATAAATGGTTATTGCGCCATTGGATCGATAAAAAGCAATATGGGCCATCTTACTTCAGCAGCTGGTGTTACAGGATTAATAAAAACAATCTTGTCAATGAATAATAAACTTATTCCACCTTCACTAGGTTATGAAAAACCCAATCCAGCTATTGATTTTGAAAATAGTCCATTTTTTGTAAATTCTAAATTACGCAATTGGGATGTTGATGGACCAAGAAGAGCTGGTGTCAGTTCATTTGGCCTTGGCGGAACTAATGTACACCTAGTTTTAGAAGAATTCCCTGTTGAAGAGCCAATTTCAAGTACTGGTCGACAACTTCAATTACTAATGTGGTCTGCTAAATCAGAAAATAGTTTAAAGGGTTATGAAAAAGAATTAGGTAAATTTCTTAAATCAAAACCTGATTTACCATTGGCAGACGTAGCTTTTTCACTTAACAAAACGCGAGATACATTCATACACAGAAGCTTTCTTTTATCAAGTAATACCATTGAGGCAAGTAAAGAACTCCTTTCTGCTGAAAGTAGAATTACTAAAAATGCGGTTTTAAAAATTGCTCCAAGCGAACTTGCTTTCCTTTTCCCAGGACAGGGATCTCAATTTTCTCAAATGGGCTTGAATCTTTACAAAAACGAAACTGTTTATAAAGATGCAATAGACACTTGTGCAGAAATTTTATTGGATGAATTAAAACTAGACATCCGTGAAATTTTATACCCTGAAGTAGTAACTCCAGAGGCAGAAGCAAAACTGAAAAACACACGTTACACACAGCCAGCTTTATTTGTAACGGAATATGCTCTATCTCAACTTTGGCTAAGTTGGGGAATCAAGCCCACTGTATTTTGTGGTCACAGCATTGGAGAATTTGTAGCTGCTCATTTAGCGGGAATATTTAATTTAGAAGACGCCTTGCATTTAATTGCAATTAGAGGTCGATTAGTAAGTGAATTACCTGGAGGAAGCATGCTTTCAGTAAGACTTTCGGAAGGAGAATTACTAGAAATCCTCCCCGATGATCTTTCTATTGCAGCAGTAAATTCGAATGTTTTATGCGTAGTTGCAGGTGAAAATGAAAAGGTAAATGAATTTTCCAAATCGTTAGACGCTAAAGATATTCCAAATAAGTTGTTATTTACGAGTCATGCATTTCACTCCAATATGATGAATCCAATTTTGGAAACTTTTGAAACTAAAGTAAAAAAAATCCAACTTAACAAACCTAATTTACCTATTGTTTCTACTGTTACGGGAACTTGGCTAAAAGATGACGAGGCCATAAATCCAAAATACTGGACAAACCATTTACGCAATACCGTAAGATTTGCAAATGCGGCTGATACTTTATTAAAATTAGACAATACTATTTTCTTAGAAGTAGGACCTGGTCAAACCTTAACAACTTTGACAAAACAACAAGGAATAGGTAAAATAATTCCTGCTTTTACAAGTTTACCTTTGCCTAAAAATCAGGAAAATGAATTTAATGCCCTACTTAATACATTAGGTGAATTGTGGCTAAGAGGATTTGAACCAGATTGGGATGCCTTTTACAGTAACCAAAAAAGGCTTAAAGTTGATTTACCTAGTTATGTTTTCGACCGTAAACCATGTTGGGTGAATCCTCCAAATGTGAACATACAAAATCAAAACCAAAATATAAATTCAACTGTAAATTCGATTACTAATCATAATAAAAATAAAATTATGAGAAAAACTACCATCCTCAGTAAAATTTCTTCAATCGTTAGCCAAACATCTGGTATCGATTACCCAAACGATGCATCTTCTCAAAGTTTTCTTTACTTAGGTTTAGATTCATTGACACTTACTCAGCTAGCAATAAGTATAAAGAAAGATTTTAAACTTCCGATAACCTTTCGACAACTAAACGAAGAATACGATTCTCCGTCTCTTTTGGCTGATTATCTTGATTTGAATCTTCCTAAAGAAGAATACAATGATAATAATAACTTAGAAAGTGATTTCAACTCAACTGTTACTGAATTAAATACCACTTTAAATCCTATCTCGACAAATAACCATCAATACAGCCCTCAAAACAATTATCAAAATACCCTTCAAAATAACTATCAAAATATTCCTCAAAATAACTCCGCTTTAGGATTGATTGCTCAACAAATTCAATTGTTAGGAAAGCAAATGGAACTCCTACAAGGAAATATGAATACTATTCCAAATAATTTTATTCCAGAATCAATTCAACCAAAAGCGTTAAATGGAAGTCCAAAAAAAATACAAGAAGAAGTCAGGACTCAAGAAGAAGTAGAAGAGCATAAAAAACCATTTGGTGCAGCACCTAGAATAGAAAGACAGGTAAATGAAATGAGCTTTTCGCAAAAAGAATTTTTACAAAAGCTTATATCTCGATACACAAGAAAAACAGCTGCAAGTAAAGACTTTACTAAAAGACATCGTGATACAATGGCAGATCCAAGAGTGGTAACAGGTTTTAAACCTCTTACAAAGGAAATTGTCTATCCAATAGTTATAGAAAAATCTAAAGGAAATCGCCTGTGGGATTTGGACGGAAATGAATATATAGATGTGCTAAGTGGGTTTGGATCGTGCTTTTTTGGGCATCAACCCGACTTTGTTAAAGAAGCTCTTCATAAACAAATTGATTTAGGATATGAAGTGGGTCCTCAACATCCATTAGCCGGAGAGGTGTGTCAACTACTTTGCGAAATTACAAATCATGACCGTGCCGCATTATGCAATACAGGCTCTGAAGCTGTATTAGGAGCTATGCGTATTGCTAGAACGGTCACTGGAAAATCTTTGATTGTAGCGTTTACAGGTTCCTACCATGGCATTATGGATGAAGTAATTGTTAGAGGGTCAAAAAAACTTTTAACATTTCCAGCAGCTCCTGGTATAATGCCTGAAGCGGTTCAAAATATGTTGATTTTAGAATACGGTACAGACGAAAGTCTTCGTATCATTAATGAACGAGCAGATGAATTAGCTGCTGTGCTTGTAGAACCAGTTCAAAGCAGAAGACCTGAATTTCAACCCATAGCATTTTTAAAAGAACTTAGAGAAGTAACCGCTAAAACTGGTGTAGCACTTATTTTTGATGAGGTAATTACTGGCTTCCGAATGCACCCAGGAGGAGTTCAAGCCCTTTTTAATATTAAAGCTGATATCGCAACTTACGGAAAAGTATTTGGTGGAGGTCTTCCGGTTGGCGCCATAACTGGTAAACGAAAATTTATGGATGCTTTAGATGGTGGGTCATGGCAATATGGCGATGATTCTATTCCCGAAATTGGCGTTACCTATTTTGCTGGAACCTTTGTACGACATCCATTGGCACTTGCTGCTTCTAAAGCCTCACTAATTCACCTTAAAACCCAAGGACCTGCTTTACAAGAAAGAATTAGTGGTATGACCAATCGTTTAGCTCTTGAATTAAATACTGAATTTAAGAAAAGAGATTTACCCATAATCATCAATCATTTTGGCTCTTTGTGGAGAATTAAATTTAATGATGACGTGCTCTACGGTGAATTATTATTTACTTTATTACGAGAAAATGGCATACATATCTGGGATGGATTTTCATGTTTTTTGACAGAAGCATTTATAGAAGAAGATGTAACGCGAATTATTAACACTGTTATTAAATGCATTGAAGAAATGGTTGCTGCAGGCTTCTTTGTAAATAAAACAGAATCTATAATTCTAAAACAATCTGAAACGTCCAGCTTTTTAATTATCAACAAACAACCTCCTGTTTCCGGAGCAAAATTAGGAAAGGATAAAGAGGGAAATCCTGCGTGGTTTGTAGCCGATTCAACTAAAAATGGAGAGTATATTAAAATTAATTTATAAAAAATACGGCAATTATATGTTTAAAAAATTGCGTTAATAGTAATTTTCTATTTGTAGATGATGCTGTTTTTAACCTATCAAAAACAAGAATTTCAACATCCTTAAGATAAGTATTACATTCTGTATTAATTTATAGACCAAAGCGTAAATAAGTAAAATATGTGTTAAAAAATTAAATGAAAATAATTTGTGCCTTATGGTGATTCACCATTAAAAATAATAAAAAAAAATGAACACATTAGTCGAAAATCCTCAATTTGATCCTTTTGCAGGTCCAGAAATCGAAAGAGTTATTTACACTTCAAAATCACAATCTGAAATATGGACTTCTTGTTATTTCGGAGGAGATGATGCAAACAGAGCCTACAACCTATTGTTCACAATGAACTTTGAAGGCTGGCTGGACACTCAAGCAATGGAGCTTGCAATTCAAACTTTGGTCAAGCGACATGAATCCTTTCGTTCTACTTTTAGTCCCGATGGTGTTTACATGACTATTTGCAAGGAGCTATCCATAAAAATTACCAATCTGAACTTGTCCAATTTGGATGAAGAGTTTCAAAAGGAATTATTTAACAATTATATAAACGAAGAAACTCATTATATTTTTGACCTTATAAATGGACCTTTGATTAAAGTTGGTTTAATTAAGTTTTCTGATGCAAAGCATAGTTTGATAATAAACAAACATCATATCATTTGCGATGGTTGGTCAACAGGGATAATGTTACAAGAATTAGGGATAATTTATTCCGCACTTGTTGAAAATAAAACACCTCTGTTACCAGAACCGTTCAGTTTTAGTGAATATGTAGTAGCAGAACAATTATTTGCAAATACTGATGATTATAAAGAAATAGAAAAGTATTGGCATACATTGTACGAAAAATCTATCCCTATTGTAAATCTTCCAACTGATAATCCAAGACCATCACTACGAACCTATAAAAGTCAACGCTTAGATTTCACATTAGATCCAAATCTATTGGCATCTATAAAAAAAACAGGATTAAGCGTTGGTGCTAGTTTTGTGACCACTTTGTTAGTCGGTTTTGAAGTGTTTTTATATCAATTAACAGGTCAGAATGATTTAGTTGTTGGCCTACCTTCCGCAGGACAAGCTGCTTCGGGTATGAATAATTTAATAGGCCATTGTGTGAATTTACTTCCGTTAAGAAGCAATATTGTTCCGAATAATAGTTTTCAAGAGTATCTAAAAAAACGTAAAATAGAACTATTTGACGCTTACGATCACCAACAAATAAGCTTTGGTCATCTTCTTCAAAAGCTCAATGTAGCTCGCGATCCCTCGAGAATACCTTTAGTTCCAGTTGCCTTTAACATAGATTTAGGAATGACGAATGGCGTTGATTTTTCTAATCTTAACTATAAATTCATAAGCAATCCAAAAGCGTATGAATCTTTCGAAATCTTTCTTAATGCTGGTGGTAGCGAAAAAGATCTTGTTTTTGAATGGTCTTTTAACAAGATTCTTTTTAAACCTGAAACTATCCAGCAAATGATGGCTTCTTTTGAACAAGTGTTGCAAAAAATTGTCGAAGATCCATCAAAAACCTTGGAACAAATTACATTTCAGGATTATTCAAACAAGAAATTTGAAATAAGCGGGCCAAAAATGGCTTATCCAAAAAGCACCTTACACGAACTTTTTGCCAAACAAGCTGAAAAACATCCAAATGCAATAGCACTTGAATTCGAGGATATTCAAATTACTTATGGTTACTTAAGTACAATGATCAATCAAATGGCGAATTATTTGTGGTCACAAGGTCTGAGACCGGGTCAAATTGTAGCTATTTCTTTAGATAGAACTCCTGAACTAATTGCGTCGCTTTTTGCTGTATTACAATGTGGGGCATCCTACATCCCAATAGATACTAATTATCCTGATGCGAGGCTCAATTTAATGATTGAAGATTCAGATGCTGCATTTTATATCGGTTTAAATTCAAAAGGAAACTTTCCAAATAAAGCAATTTCTCTTTCTATAGCTACTATTTTGGAAGCAATGGTCGATTTACCTGTAGAACCCGTAAATCTTCAGGTTCCTACAGAATCTGCTGCTTATATTATATACACATCAGGATCTACCGGAAAACCAAAAGGGGTTCAAGTTGCGCATTGCAACGTTATCAACCTTGTGTATTCAATGGCCAAAGAACCAGGTATAACCGCAGCTGATAAAATATTTTCTATAACGACTATCTCATTTGACGCTATGATAATGGAAATATTCCTACCCCTACTGCATGGAGCTTGTGTTGTTCTGGTTGATGAAGAAACGAGAAGGGATGGAAATCTATTGCTGGAAAAAGCCGCTAAAGACAAAATCACAATGATGTGGGGAACCTCGAGTATATGGCATATTCTGATAGATTCGGGGTGGAAAAAACCGTTGAATATAAAAGCTTTAATTGGCGGAGAACCTGTACCAATGCCTTTGGCTCACGAATTACTTTCAAGATGTAATGAATTGTGGAACATTTATGGACCAACAGAAACCACGGTATGCTGCTTTCTTACTCGAATAACAATAAATGATAACCCAATAACCATTGGTATGCCCATTGCAAATACAACTGTTTATTTGCTAGATGCAAATAGAAAGCCAGTAAATGAAGGACAAGTAGGGGAAATAGTAATAGCTGGCGATGGAGTGTCTTTAGGATATCTCAATCGGCCTGATCTCAATAATGAGCGTTTTTTGACCGACACATTCAATAGCGAATCTGGCGGTAAAATGTACCTTTCTGGTGATTTAGGAAAGCTTTTACCTAATGGTCAAGTTCAATGTCTTGGACGTATCGATCATCAGGTAAAAGTAAGAGGGTATCGAATAGAATTAGGTGAAATAGAACAAGCATTAGTGTCGATCGATGGGATTAAATCAGCTGTTGTCATAGCTGAAAATGACATTCTTATTGCATTTATTGAAGCAGATTCTGAAATCATTAATGAACAAGATCAAATTCGATTATGGCGCGATGAATTGACCTCACAACTGCCAACTTTTATGGTACCTCACGACTTTAATATCGTAGAGAAACTACCAACGACGCTGAGCGGAAAAATCGATCGTAAGGCATTATTAAACTATAAATCAGATAAAATAGTTGAATACGCTGAACCTAGAACAGAAGCAGAAAAAATAGTAGCCACTATTTGGAAAGAATGTTTAAATAGAGAAAAAATAGATATTTTTAGTAATTTCTTCGAAATAGGTGGACATTCACTAGTAGCTGTTCGGGTGATGAACAAAATAGAACATCAAACAGGGAAAAAATTACCCCTATCTGCATTATTTAAACATTCAACCATCGAGCAACTTGCTATTCTATTAAATACAGATAAAGAAATTTATTCAGACTATTTAGTACCGATTAAACCTGAGGGCACTAAGCCTCCTCTTTTTATGGTTCACGGAGCTGGACTCAATGTTTTAAATTTCAAGCATATAGCTA
This sequence comes from Flavobacterium psychrophilum, assembly GCA_945860385.1. GTDB lineage: Bacteria > Bacteroidota > Bacteroidia > Flavobacteriales > Flavobacteriaceae > Flavobacterium > Flavobacterium psychrophilum_K. Next base: position 63,331 of record CAMAQD010000010.1, on the reverse strand, counting down.
GTCATTTCGATGATAATCAGCCGGTTTACGGTATTCAAGGTATTGGACCAAATGGATATGATAATTGGTTTGAATCTATCGAAGAAATGGCAGCTTGCTATATCGAATCAATACTGAAAGTAAATCCGAAAGGTCCTTACGCATTAGCTGGATTTTCGTTTGGTGGCATCGTTGCTTTTGAGATGGCTCGACAGTTAAAGGAACAAGGTAAAACAGTAAGTATTGTTGCCTTATTAGACACTTATGCAGATTCATCTTATTATTATGCTCACTATTGGCAAAAAAAACTAAGTAGAATTTATGATGCTAATTATAGAAGATTAGATTTTTTGATGGAAATGCTTACCAGTTGGAAGGCATTTAAGATGCGCACAAATACAAAAAAAGAACATATATTAAAAACGTATTTTGGTCAAAAAGATATTCTGACTGAACAAGAAGCATTAGCACTCGAAGAATTTATAATCGCTAATAGTATGGTCGAGAAAATTGTTGATCGCTATCATCTAAAACCACAAAACTTTGAAGTAGATTTATTTCGAGCAAAAGATGATCCTGTTTATAAATTAGACCCAACACATCTCGGGTGGAAAAAAGCGGCATTGGGAGGAGTCACAATTCATAACATTCCTGGAAGGCATTTAGATATTGTAGCACCACCAAATGACAAAATCTTAGCAATAATGATTCAGAATATTTTAGATGAGAAACATGCAAAAATTTAATTTCTCTTCCTTCAAAAATAGTATGTGATGCTAATTTCATTCAATTAATAATAAGAATAGCGCTTTTAAAATTGAGAACTTGTGACAAAACCATTATCTGAAATAACCAATTAACAGATACCATTGTTGATCTGTTCTTCCAGTAGGTTAATAAGACACCAAATGACATAGCTGTTGTCTATAAAGACCAGCAACTTAATTACAAGGAACTTATAATTCTATAAAATCAACTTGCTCATTATTTAATTAGAGAAAAGGATGTGATTATAAGGGATTTTGGTGGTATTATGCAAAGTCTGGGTACAGTAGCCGTTGAGAATTTATTAACAATTTCTGCAAATATCATAATTTTTACTATCCCTAAAACAATGAAAGAACTAATGGAAATGAATGTTATAAGAACCAAGTAAATAGTAAAAAAAGCATGCCAATTTTTATCTCCGTTGGGTTTAAGCATTTTCGAATCTCCACTTTCCTATTTTTTATTTTTTTTTGTATTGGATTTTTTAGTGTGAACGAAGAAATAAAAATACGGTTTTCCTATTTGTTGATCTCAACCATTAATTCACGGTACCATCCCAGCTGAAAAATGAATTCATTTCCGAAGCAACAATTCATTATTACATTCCCTTCAAAAATCAATTTATTCAGAATTTGTTTCAAAATTCTGCTTTCACACACAATTTTAAAAAATTGTAAACCAAAGAAACATGGTGTAATAATGCAATCTAATATTCTAGATTAAAAATTAAAATGATCTTATAGTTTAATATCATATTTTATTTACAAAATAAATAAAAAAGTGCTTTTAAACGATAAAATTAGCATTTAAACGATATTCTATTTGGTTTATTTAAAAAAATATTTTAGGTTTGAGGCTCTAAACTTACCCATTATGAAAAGAATTCCTTATTTACTGCTAATTATTATTATATTCTTTAAACAAGTATCATTTGCACAATCCACAAACAATTGGTTAGTCAAAAAAGAATCGGAGGCTTTAAAAACTCGCTTGAAAATTGACAAAAAAAACATTCCAAGTAACTACAAAGTTTTTTCTTTGGATTTTAAATCTTTAAAATCAAATTTTAAAACAGCTACAATAAATACTACTGGAAAAAAAACCAAAACTCCATTGCTCATGGATTTTCCTCTTGAGGATGGTACAATGGAAACCTTTAGTATAGAAAAAATCAGTGTTTTACATCCTGATTTAGAGGCTCAATACCCAGAAATTCAATCTTTTTATGGCGTTAGCGAGAAAAACCCACTGAATAAAATATACATAAGTATTTCTCCAAGTGGGTTCAACGGACTTATAACTGGAGAAAAATCTATTTATATAGATCCTGTAGAAAGAAACAGTACAAGCGACTATATTGTATACGACAAGAAAAATTACATTAAAAATCCAGACGAAGTATTTATTTGTAATGCAGATATGAATCAATTCTCGACTACTAAAACTACGAGTACAGCTAAAACGACTAATGTAGTCGATGGTAAAATAAGAACCTATCGTCTTGCTGTAGCTTGTACCTCAGAATATACCGCCTATTATGGCAATACCGTTGCGGGAGCCTTAGCGGCAATAAACACCACTATTACACGTGTGAATGGCGTGTTCAAAACTGATTTAGGCGTTCAATTTCAGGTTGTTGCTGGCAATAATCGTTTGATTTATAGAAACAATGTTAATATTGACGCTTCACCGGATCCGGATCCGTATGACAATTACGATGGATCACAAATGCTGGCAGCAAATACCGCAAATATAACAGGTTTACTTGGAGTTGGGGCTTACGATATAGGTCATGCCTTCAGTACTGGTGGTGGAGGAATTGCTTCGCTATCCGTTCCGTGTGCAGCAAGCACAAAAGGAAATGGAGTTACTGGAATTGTAACGCCTCAATTTGACCAGTTTGATATAGGTTATGTTGCTCACGAAATGGGGCATCAATTTGGAGCTACTCACACACAAAACAACGCTTGTCAAATTTCTGCAGCTTCAGCTATGGAGCCAGGAAGTGGTTCTACAATTATGTCGTATGCTGGAATTTGTCCGCCAAATATTCAACCGGATGCGGATGCTTACTTTCATGCCTATAGCATTCAGCAAATGACGACAACTATTATGGCTAACACCTGTGAAGTCGAAACTATTATTAGTAATAATGAACCCGTAATAACCGCTGTGCCAGATTATACAATTCCAAAATCAACCCCTTTTATTTTAACTGGAATTGCAAGTGATGCCGATGCTGGAGATGCTGCTAGGCTTACATATTGTTGGGAACAAATGAATAATGGAACATCTAGCGGAACGATGCCGCCAGTTTCTACCAGTACAAATAGACCAACATTCAGGTCAGTTATACCAACGCTTACTCCATCCAGAACTTTTCCAAATCTTACTGCTATAATAAGCAATACAACTCCTACTTGGGAGGTTTTGCCTAGTGTAGGAAGAACATTAAATTTTAGATTAACTGTTAGGGATAATAACCCTCTAGGCGGTCAAACTAATCAAGACAATGTAATTGTTACTGTTGGTACTGCTGGTCCATTTGTTTTAACTGCTCCAAATACTTCGGTTATATGGTATGTTGGTACTTCACAAACTGTAACTTGGAATGTAGCTAGTACAGGTGTTGCTCCATATTCAGTGAATGTCAATATCAAATTATCTACAGATGGTGGTTTGACTTATCCAATAACACTATTATCAAACACACCTAATGATGGAACACAAGCCATAACAGTTCCGAATAATATCGGTAAAAATAATAGAATTAAAGTGGAAGCTGCAGCTAATATTTTCTTTGATATTTCTAATGCAAATTTTGAAATTAAAGCCAATACTTTTGATTTGACTACTGCACAACCTACCGTTTCTGTATGTAAACCCACTAATGCTGTATATACTTTAAATTATACACCTGCGCCAGGGTTTTCTGAAACAACAACATTCTCCGCTAATGGTTTGCCAGTTGGAGCAGTTGCTGCGTTTGTACCAACTACAAGAACTACTGTGGGTACTGTTACAATGACAGTGTCAGGTATTAGTAACGTAGCAACGGGCAATTATTCTTTTAATGCTAATGGAACATCTACATCAGCAAATATTAATTTACCTTTAACTTTAAAAGTATTTGATAATAACATTGGTAACATAACATTGACTTCTCCAACAAATGGAGCGACAAATCAGCAAACTTCAGTTTTATTACAATGGAATGCTATAGCAAGTGCATCTTCTTACATTGTAGAAATAGCATCAAGTCCAACCTTTTCAACAGTACTAGAAACAGCAACAGTTACTAGCAACTCTTATCAAACCATTAGTTTAACATCAGGAACAGTTAATTATTGGAGGGTTAGACCTGCGAATTCTTGTATTACTGGAGCAAATTCAGAAACATTTGTTTTTCAAATTGCTAGTGATTTTTGTAAAACTTACACGAATAAATATTACGAAAACAATGACTCTACTTGGGAACTTAACTCTACAAATGCTGTAAGCGCAAGAATGGATGTTCCAGATAATGTTATTGTTAGTAAAGTGAGTTTCTATGTAAAAGCGACTCACGCTTCTATGGCAGATATAAAAATGCAATTTAGTGGCCCAACTGGTATTTTTGCTGAAATTTACAATAGAGATTGTACTGGTGCAAATATTGATGTTAATTTTGATGATGCAGGAACGACAGCTCCAACTTGTAGCGGAACTAGCCCAGCAATGCGGGGAACCCAACAAGCGAGTCAATCCCTGAGTAAATTTAATGGTACGAGTTCTTTGGGTACTTGGATTTTGCTAGCAACTGATAGAGGTATAAATACTTCTGGAGGAACGTTTACAGACTTTCAAGTATCTATTTGTGGGAAACTTCAAATTGTAAATAATATTTCAGTTGCAAACACAGGGCTTAGTCTTTCACAAGGAGCAACTGCAACTATTGTAACAGCAAAATTAGGCGCAACACAACCAACGGCAACAGCAGTACAATTAGTTTATACTATAACGCAACTCCCTACTAATGGGGTACTAAAACTTAATAATGTAGCATTAGTTGTAGGAGGTACTTTTACCCAAGCAGACATCAATAGTAATTTGGTTAGTTATACTAATAATGGTGTAAACACAAATCCAGATAGCTTTAAATTTTCAATTAGAGGGATTAATTCTGCTTTTTTAGGAGGACAAACTTATACAATTAATGTCAATGCTATTGTTTGTACAGCTCCTGTTGCAAATGTTACAAGTTTACCAAACGTAAACGCACAATGCTCAGCAACACCTGTTGCACCGACAGCTTCAAGTAATTGTTATGGAACAATTACTGCTACAACACTGACTGTATTTCCAATAACTACACAAGGTACAACTGTAGTAACTTGGACATACAATGATGGAAACGGAAACACTGCAACTCAAAATCAAAATGTAGTTATAAATAATACCATGTCTGCTATTATTTCTGGAACCGCAGCGAGCTGCTCAGGAAGTGCAACTAATTTACAAGTTGCGATTACAAATGGAGTTTCTCCATATTCTGTAGTTTATACTAATGGCACAAGCAATTTTACTGTAAATAATTATACCAGTGGCACTGCAATTGCTGTCGCCCCAACGGTTACCACTACGTATACGTTAATATCAGTTACCAGTGCAGAGGGTTGTTTAAGTCCTTCAAATAGTGGATCAGCTGTAAAAACTATTGCATCTACTACTTGGAACGGAACAGCATGGTCTAATGGAGCACCAACAAGTGCGACTTCTGCAATAATTTCAGGAAATTATAACGTAGCTGCGAATATCAATGCTTGTTCGCTAACTGTAAATAACAATGCTGTAGTAACGATTCCTTCTGGATTTAATGTTACTTTAAACGGAGCATTAACAGTTAGCTCTGGTAGTTTTACATTAAATAATAATGCGAATTTGATACAGACCTCGAATGTTGCCAATTCAGGAAATATTATTGTGAAACGAAATGGTTCGGCTTTATTCCGTTTAGATTATACTATGTGGTCTTCGCCTGTGACCAATAATTCGAGCTTATTTTTACAATCATTTTCTCCAGCAACAAGTACAAATAGATTTTATATATATGACACCTCAACTAATTTATTTACTACGATTGCAAATCCATCCATTACAAATTTTGGTTTAGGAAAAGGGTATTTAATTCGTATGCCAAATGATGCGTCTTCAACAGTTGCAACAAACTATCCCGGCGTATTTACTGGTGTACCAAATAATGGAATTATTCCTGTTACAATAACAAATTTAGGAGTTGGAAAACGATTTAATTCAATTGGAAATCCATATCCCTCTCCAATCAGTATGACTCAGTTTGTTGCAGATAATGCATCCAATATTACAGGAACGCTATATTTCTGGAGAAAAACTAATGGTTCAGCAACTCAATCTTATTGCACTTGGCTAAATGGTATATTCGTCTCCAATGGTGGAGCGCAAGTTTCTGATCCGAGCGGTATCATTCAAACTGGACAAGGATTTTTAGTAGAGGCGTTAAACTCTGCGACAACTGTAACATTCAATAATGGTCAAAGAGTTGCCAATAATGCTAATCAATTTTTCAAAACAAAAGCTGTCGAAAGAAGTACGATTTGGTTAAACGCAACCAATACAATTGGTAACTTTTCTCAAATGGCTGTTAGTTATGTTACGGGTGCAACTCAAGGTGTAGACGATTTTGATGGAAAATATTACAATGATGGAGCAATAGCTTTAAATTCATATCTTGATAATAGTGATTATGTTATTCAAGGACGTGCGCTACCTTTTGATGCAACCGATGAAGTCCCGTTGAGTTTTAAAGCTACAAATCCTGGAAATTATACTATTGCTATTGACCATGTAGACGGTTTGTTTTTAGGAAGTCAAGAAATTATTCTAAAAGATAATGACAACGGAACGGAAACAAATTTACAAACCGAGGCCTACACTTTCGCTGCTCCAGCCGGAGCAACAAGTACAAGGTTTTCATTAAAATACCAAAAAACTTTGGGAACCAATATTCCAATTTTTGATGAAAATAGTATTGTAGTTTTCAAAAATAAAGGGAACATTCACATCAAATCAAATGGAACCTCTATAGACAATGTAAAACTATACGATATAAGAGGAAGATTACTATTCGAAAAAAACAAAGTCAACGCAAATGAAACGAGTATTGAAAGTTTAAAATATGCGAACCAAGTCTTGATTGTACAAATCACATCCAATGATAATAAAATAGTTAATAAGAAGGTCGCAAACTAAACGCTATCTTTTATAAATGTAAATTCAAAAAAGATGAAAAATCAAGTATCAAAATACAACAGAGCAACTTTCTATTTCTTTTCTATGTTTGCAATTATTACCGGCCTTAGTATAGAAACTTTTACTACTATTGATTTGAAAAGCGTGGATGGACCTGTCTCTTCAATGACCGGGAGTGTTTTGGCTTTAGCACTTACGGGTTTACTCATAATCTTTTTAAAACTAAAGAATTTTCAACAAAAGAAAGTTGTGGTCAAATAAATATTCAACCAAAAGCTGATAAATAAATTTTACAGCATCAAATATAAAATCTCTTCAAATCCTTTATGTGGGATGAAGAGATTTTTTTGTTAGTTCCAACTTAATCCCTGAGGATATGATAATTATGTTAAAAAAATACATTCAAAGTAAAATAGTACAATCAACTACAAAAGATAAAAAAGGTAAACCAAACAGCCCATTTTCAATCAATAATTTTAGCCATTATAATAATCGAAAATATAATTTACAAAGATTTTCTATGGGTAGTTCATTCTGATAATATTTGGCGCTTAGTTTTACGCATTCTATCACTACTAACTATAATGTCTAATTAAAATAAAAATATTTTCTATCAAAAAATAAAAAAATACAATATTCTGCGTAGAGTGACGCCACAGTGAAGTTTCAAATTTTTGATAAGAATTAGGTTTTGATTAACAATAAAAAACCGAAATCGCAATCGCCAAATTCACAACTATCCATTATTTATTTTAATCCTAAAATACTGATTTTCAGTTCTTCAAAGCACATCTTACTATTCTGATAAAACCTAAAAATAGGATTCATAAAAAATTGTGATTAATAATTTATTTTTCTTACTTTTTAGAAAAAAAAATGCATTACATCGAAAAAATAAGCGTTTTATCTGTTTTTATTTAAAATATAAATAAATTTAATTCAAGAAAATAGTTTGTGCCCCAAATTTATTTTTCCAAAAAAAAATACGTAAAACGATTATTTAGAAATAACGTTATGGAAAAAACTACCCTACTAGCTAAAAGAGTTTGTCTCTTTTTAGTGCTTGCATTTCTACCTCTTTTTGGTATTGCCCAGACTAGCATTACTTTTCCATCTACTACAACTTGGACTTGTCCAGCTGGAGTTACTCAAATTACCATAGAAGCCTGGGGTGGCGGTGGAGCTGGTGGTGGAGCTACATCAAACCCTTCTGCTGGTGGTGGTGGAGCCGGTGGTGCTTATGTAAAAAACACTACTTTATCTGTAATACCTGGTTCTACATACAACGTTACAGTTGGCGCCACAAGAACAGGAACAACAAATACAGTACAAAACGGGAATCCTTCATCGTTTGCCCTAACAGCAACTCCCGCTGCATTATTAATAAATGCAGTAGGTGGTAAGGGTGGGTCTGTTTCATCTTCAAATAATAATTCGGCTGCAGGAGGAGCAGCGGTTACGACTGGAAATATCGGAGGAACAACTTCTAATATTTATGGTTTAACTGGATTAACTGGAACAGGAACACCTGGCTCAAGAGGTGGAAATGGTGGTGCCTCAGGAGGCGGTGCATCAGGAGCTGTGGGTTCAACGTCTGATGCTAACGGAGCGGCAGGTTCAACTTTTGGAGGTGGTGGTGCTGGTGGTAAATCATCTACTTCGACAGACAGAGCAGGCGGAAATGGCGCAGCTGGTCGGATAATTATTTCTTATGATTCACCAGAAATAAATATTCAAGGTAATTCAGTATCAATTGTTGATGGTGACGCCACACCATCAACGGCAGATTACACCGATTTTGGCAGTACTTATATTGGTTCTGCAAATAATGTAACATATACTATTCAAAATACAGGAAATTCTACTTTAACAATTGGTGCAATTTCTTTTTCTGGTGCCAATGCTGTCGATTTTACTGTTATAGGTTTACCAAGCTCAACCATCGCGGCTGGAGGCTCAACAACATTTACAGTACGATTTTTTCCGTCAACGGCGGGAGTGAAAAATGCAGCTATTTCAATTGTTAATGGCGACAGCAACGAAAATCCCTATAATTTTTCAATAAGTGGAACTGGGATTGATTTAGGCGTAGCCCAAGAAATTCAAGTAGAGGGAAATGCGACTGTTATTCCAGATAATGGTGTAGTGACTTCGACAAACAATTGGACAATTTTAGGAGATACCTTTGTTAGCACAGCTATTACTCGAACTTTTACAATCAAAAATACGGGGGCAACTACCTTAACTATTGGAGCCATCAGTTTTTCCGGAACAAATGCTTCTGAGTTTAGTGTAATTACATCACCAAGTGCATCAATTGCTGGTGGAGGCTCTACAACCTTTGTAGTTCGATTTCTTCCATTAGCAACAGGAGTAAGAACCGCAACTATTTCCATTGTTAATAATGATGCTACCGAGAATCCTTATAATTTTAACATTCAAGGAAACGCTTTTACATCAGTTCCAACCCCAGAAATCGATCTACAAGGAAATACTGTTTCAATAGCCAACGGAGACATAGTTCCTTCCATTAATGATTGGACTGATTTTGGTTCCACACAAATCCTAACAAATCCGCAGATAAAAACTTTCACTGTTCGAAATTATGGCGGCAGTAATTTAATTTTATCTGGAGTGCCACTAGTTTCTATTTCAGGAAGTGCCGATTTTATTTTGACAGCTTCTCCCACTACACCAATTGTAAGTTTAGGAGGAACCACTTTTTCTATTCAATTTAATCCAAGTAGTTTAGGAACAAAAACTGCAACAATAACCATTGCGAATAATGATCCTAACGAAGCTCCATATACTTTTTCTATACAAGGAACAGGAATACAAACTTTTTTTGATAGCGATGGTGATGGAGTATATGATAACGTAGATATAGATGATGATAACGATGGAATTCGAGATATAACCGAGGAAGTAAATTGCAACAACTCAAATGGAACCAAAGTAGATTATAAATTCTTGTATGAAACCTTTGGAACAGGAGTTAGAACTACTATTAATACTACTTATGCAGCCATAACTACTTACGGTTATCAAGATGCGATTACACCTACAAATATTGAAGGTAGCGGACTAAGCCTTGATTTAAATGATGGTAAATATACTGTGGGTTCTAGTGCTCAAATATCCTCTTGGGCTGACCAATTTTGGTATAGAGGAGTTGATCACACGGGAGATGCTGGTGGTAGGATGGCAATATTTAATGCCTCATATACACCGGGTATATTTTATACTGCATTAATTTCTGGTGCCTTGCCTAACATTCCCATTACCTATAGTTTTTGGGTATTAAATATAGATAGAACTGATGCGCCAAGCATTGGAACAAGGCTAAGACCTAATATTAGGGTTGAATTCAGAGACATTAATGACAACGTTTTACAAAGCATAAGCACTGGTGCAATTGCTCCTACAACAAATGGAAATCTTGCAGGAGATTGGTATCAATTTACCTCAAATTTAACTTTCTCCGTAAGTACTTTTAAAGTAATTTTTATCAATAATGAAACGGGGGGTTTAGGAAATGACTTGGCTTTGGACGATATTTTAATTACCCAAAAACTATGTGATTTAGATACCGACGGCATTGCTGATGTGTTCGATTTAGATGCCGATAATGACGGAATTGAAGATGTTATAGAGGCAGGATTAGGAAATATTAGTAACGCCAGAGGAAAAATTGACGTAGCTTGGTCTGATGCCAATATCAATGGCCTTCACGATAATGCTGAACCGGCAGCAGCATTACCTGCATTAGATTCTGACGGTGACGGAATTCCAAATTACATTGATTTAGACAGTGATAATGACAGTCTTTTTGATGTGGATGAATCTGGAGCTGGAAATACAAATGCTGTTGCAGGATTTGTAAATGGTGATGGAGATATCACAGGGGACGGAAGAGGAGACGGACCCGAATCTGAAAATTTTAGAAGTAAAGATACCAATGGCGATTTGGTGGTAGAAGGTTTTGGCGATGGTATATTGGATATGTACGATTACGGTGTTGGAGTCACTTTTAGCGCTCAATACGGAAATTTAAATCAAGGAATTGCAAACGCTAATCCTGCAACCACTTATTTAAAAGACACTGATGCCGATGGTATTCCTGACTATTTAGATGTAAAATCCGATGGAACGTCATTTGATATAGCCAACACACTTTTGATTTATGATTATAAAATATTAGACACCAATAACGACGGTATAATAGATGGAATAACTGATGTCGACAAAGACGGAATTATAGATATTTTTGACACTGCTTCCTCCCCAAGATATTTTGGTTCACCTAGAGATATGCACACCAAACTATTTCTTGACTTTGATGGCCGAAATGATTACGGTCAAAGCACTGCAATTCTAGGCGGTTTATCCAATGCTTCTCTTATGGCTTGGATTGATTTGAATCCTACTTTCTCCACTGATGGAGTAATTGTAGGTCAGGACAAATTTCAAATTAGAATTACCAGTGCCAAAAAATTGGAAGCAGTCTTAAACAGCACAACGCTTACTCATAATACGGCTTTAAATGTGTCGCAATGGTACAATGTAGGCGCTACCTACGACGGAAGTAATTTAAAATTATACCTAAACGGAAATCTAGTAGAAACTCAAGCTGCTTCCGGAGCAATTGCTGCCGATGCTTCTTTACTTACTCTTGGAAGAAATCCAGTAGCAAACACGAAATATTTCAAGGGAAAAATTGATGAAGTTCGGGTCTTTAATTCGGCTTTAACAGCTTCTCAATTGCAAAGAATGGTGTATCAGGAAATAAAAGATTTGGGTTCAGAAATTAGAGGAGAGATTGTACCAAAAAATATTGCTACATCACCTACCGCTTTGCCTTTTGCCAATCTATTGCGCTATTATAGAATGGACACGTATAAGGACGATATCATTGATGATTTGACAACTCCAGCCATTGATTTAACTGGAACAAAAATCTACAACCATAAAAATATTTATGTGCAACAGGCTCCTATGCCTTTCATTACGGAACGCACAGGAAATTTTGCCACGGCAGTTCACAGCACTACAAAAGATATTAGAGGATTAGACCTAATAGAAAATGACTATTCGATAGTACAAGTGAAACACAACATTACCGAGATATCAAATTCAACTGATTTAGGTATGTTTGTCGATTCAGGAATCAATATTATAATGAATAATGATACCAAAATTCAAAATGATTGGTATTTGAAATTAGACGGAAAAATAGATTTAGTTGGTAAATCTCAGTTGGTGCAAACCACAGAAAGCGACTTGGATGTTACTAGTGCGGGTTCAATCGAGAGAGATCAACAAGGTCAATCAAACCTCTACAATTACAACTATTGGAGTTCCCCTGTAAGCCCAGTCAATATAACAAGCAACAACAAAAACTACAGTATAGACGGCGTGATGAAAGACGGAACAAATCCATCAGCACCAGCTAACATCAACTGGATTGGAGGGTATAATGGTGCTCCAACAACGCCTATAAATTTAGCTACATTCTGGTTGTATAAATTTGACAATTACGGTAACGATTATTTCAGTTGGGTCGCAATAAATCCAACAGATCCTATTCGTGTAGGGCAAGCATTTACAATGAAAGGAAGTGGAGCTGCAACAAATCAAAACTATGTATTTACAGGAAAGCCAAACAATGGATTAGTCAATTCAAATGTGGTGAGTTCAGACCAAATGATGCTCACTGGCAATCCGTACCCTTCATCATTAGATGCGCATGCCTTTATAAGTGACAATGTAGCAAGCAATACATTCGATGGAACATTATATTTTTGGGAGCATTACCCAACAAATTTAACTCACGATTTACGCGATTATCAAGGGGGTTATGCTGAAAGAAACTTGACAGGAGGATTACCACCGGTAGCAGTTGCATTAATAAGTGGTTTGGGCTCCAGTACAAGAATACCGGGGCAATTTATTCCTGTAGGTCAAGGTTTTTTTGTAAATGGAATTGTTGGTGGTGGTGGAATAATTACTTTCAAAAACAGCCAAAGAGGTTTTCATAAGGAAGATGAAACCGGAGTTTCGAATATTATGTTTAAAACATCGGCAAATCATAAAACTAAAAGTTCCGGTACAAATGACAATGACCCAATTGCAAAAGATACATTAATGAGAATTCGATTGGGATTCAATTCAAATAACAATTATCATCGTCAAGTTTTATTAGGTTTTATGAACGAAAAAGCAACAAGCGCAATCGATTATGGCTACGATGCAATCAATATCGATGAATTCCCTAACGATATGTATTTTTTGAACGGCGGAAAACAATTATTAATTCAAGGCGAAGGCTTTTTTGATCCTAACGCTTCTTATCCCATCGGCGTTAAAACAGCTGTTGAGGGGAAAGTAAGTTTTATTGTAGATGCTTTAGAAAACTTTAATGCTCAACAACCCATTTTTATTTATGACAATCTTACCAATACTTATAATGATATCCGTAATGGATTATTTGAAGTAAATCTGCCAGTAGGCAAAGATCATACTCGTTTTTCTTTACGATTTACTGACAAAACATTAAAAGTAGAGCAAAATTCAATAAGCGAAACAATACAAATTAATCATATTCAAAACGGAAATATTCTCGAAATTAAGAATAAATCTTTGGATTTAAAAGTTGAAAATCTAACTCTTTATAACATTCTCGGGCAATCCGTTTCCACTTGGGAAATTGAAAATCAGGATCAACAAGATATTAAAATACCAATTAAATCGATAAGTTCAGGTGTATACATTGCCAAAATGAAAACACTCGATGGAGAAATCAGTAAAAAAGTAATTGTGTTTGACGATTAGAACAAAATAGTAATAAATTTGTATTGATATTAATTTTCTGAGTTAAAAACTAAATTAATAAGCAATCTAAAAACTATTACTAAGTTAAGAAAAAACAAACTCAGCTTTGTCATTCAGACGAAGGAGGAATCGCAGTAGTTGCTCACATTATGCAATTTGTTTTACCAGTTCACTTCGTTCAAGTCTCGCATTGATCGAAATGACAAATAAATACTTAACGCCAGACTTATAAACCTTTTGAAGAATTGACATAATTCCTAATTTAAAAATTTCCATTATTAAAATTTTAAAAGCAGAACTTTATGACTATCAAAATTACCTCCTCAAAAAAAATTATCTTTTGTTCAAGTATTTTTTTATTGCTTTTCACAAGCACCAGTAGCTTTTCGCAAGTTTTAGAAGTAAAAGGAAATAGTAATATAATTTCCAACGGAGATACGACACCTTCGCTGACAGACTTCACAGATTTTGGAACAGTTGCTAGCGGGAATAAATTTTCGAGATCTTTTGTTTTAAAAAATACTGGAACTTCTACATTAAACTTTCCTTCCACGGCAACGAGTGTAGTTTTATCTGGAACAATGGCAAATCAATTTGGGATCACCACATCGGTAGTCATAAATCCATTGAGCTTGACAGCTGATACCTACACCATAATTGAAGTTAGTTTTAATCCATCTTCTGCAGGGACAAAAAATGCTACTTTAACGATTGACCCATCAAATGGATCTCCTGCTACTTATTCATTCGCCATTACAGGAACAGCAACAGCAGCAGTAACTTCCGATTTTACGAGAACGACTTTATCTTCGAGTTTCAATTATCCTTACACCCTGATTTATGGCCCTGATAATTATTTATGGTTGACTGAACGAGTGGGCAAAAAAGTTAATCGTGTCCATAAGACCACTGGAGTTGTAGATGAGTTATTAAATATTTCTAGTTTGGTTTACTTATCAGGTGGTCAAGATGGCTTGTTGGGTATGGCTTTGCACCCAAATTTAGGAAAAGGAACTGGAGAAGATTATGTATATATTGCATATACCTATTCTACCGCTGGAAAAACTGGCTGGACCTACCCTACAAATCCAACTGCCCCTGAAAAAATAATAAATGCTGCTGATGACGCTACACGAAGGACGAAAATTGTTCGCTACACTTATTCAGTAGCATCAAATAACGGTACACTAGCTTCTCCCCTCGTTTTAATCGAAGGCCTGTCTGGAAGTAACGATCATAATTCCGGGAAACTTGCTTTTGGTCCTGATAACAAATTGTATTACACTATTGGAGACCAAGGAGTCAATCAATTTGGCAACAAATGCAATGTAAGCCACGCACAGGATATTCCAACATTGGCAATGCTCAATTCGGTTCCGCCAAACTATAATTATTACGAAGGAAAAACACTTCGACTGAATCTTGACGGCTCCATACCGGACGACAATCCTGCCATAAATGGTGTTCGAAGTCATATTTATACTTATGGCCATCGAAATGCACAAGGCTTAGTTTTTGGCAAAAATGGAAAACTGTATTCTAGCGAACACGGCCCAAAATCAGATGACGAACTCAATATTCTCCAATCAGGTGGAAATTATGGATGGCCCTACGTTTCGGGTTATAAAGACAATAAAAATTATGAATATTGCAATTGGTCTTCTGCTGCAAATTGTTCTTCGTTACTTTTTAATGATTATGCTTGTGGAGTTGGAGCGACTTCGCTCACCGAAATAAGTTGGGCAGGAACTTTTACCAACCCAATCACTACCCTGTTCACCATTGATGCTGGATATAATTTTACTGGCGGATGGTTGACTTGGCCGACAATTGGTCCTTCGAGTGCCAAAATTTATGAAGGATTTACCTCCGAGATTCCAGGTTGGGATAATTCAATATTTATTACAGCTTTAAAAAAAGGAAGAGTATATCGCCAAAAACTTTCCTCTGACGGCAATACCGTCTTAGGTGATCCAGAAGAACTGTTTTACACTCAAAATAGATACCGAGATATAGCATTCGACCCTGACGGAAAAACAATTTATATTATTACCGACAGCGGCGGAACAACCTCAGGTCCATCAGGTTCCAGCTCATTAACCGTTGTCGATTTAGGAAAAATTTTAGTATACACCTATTCTCCAGCAGCTTTAACTTGTGGAGTTCCTGTTCCTGATGTTACAACGCTTCCAACAATTACAAATTCTTGCTCGGTAGCCTCAATTACACCTCCTACAGCTACAAATAATTGTGCGGGATCGACTGGAATTGTTGGCCTTACAGATACTGTTTTTCCAATAACTGCGCAAGGAACAACTACAGTAGTATGGAAATACAGCTATGGCAGCGGACTTACCGTTACTCAAAATCAAACTGTAATTATCAATAGTACAACTTGGGATGGCAACACCTGGAGTAATGGACTTCCTAGTTCGCAAGCAGCAATTTTCGCAGCTGATTATACCATTTCTAATGATTTATCCGCTTGTAGTGTAACGGTTTCTAATAATGCAAATGTCACCGTAAATTCGTATGTTAATGTAACTTTGAATGGCCCATTAACAGTAAGTTCGGGCAGTTTCACTTTGAATAATAATGCCAATTTAATTCAGACTACCAATGCCAATAATTCTGGAAATATCATTGTAAAACGGAACAGCTCACCCCTAATGCGTCTTGATTATACTTTGTGGTCGTCTCCAGTAGCCAATCAGAATTTGTCCAATTTTTCGCCTTTGACTACCTCCACTCGATTTTATAGTTATAATACAAATACCAATTTTTATAATACCGTTGCCAATCCTTCGACAACAAATTTCACTGATGGTCAAGGTTATTTAATTCGAATGCCAAACACACATCCTACAATACCAACCGTTTGGAACGGTAGCTTCACTGGAGTGCCTCATAACGGATATTATTCAATGACGATGAGCAATGGCGGTGCAACAAAACGTTTTAATTTGATTGGAAACCCCTATCCATCCCCTATTAATATGGCGCAGTTTGTTACCGATAATAATACTAAAATTACAGGAACGCTGTATTTTTGGAGAAAAACCAATGGCACAGGAACGGCTTATTGCACTTGGGCTGGAGGAACATTTGTAACTAATGGCAATACGCAAACGGCGAATCCAAATGGAGTCATTCAAACAGGACAAGGATTTTTTGTAGAGGCGTTAAACTCTTCAACCTCTTTGCAGTTCAATAACGGACAAAGAGTTGCGAATACTACAGGTCAATTCTTCAAAACGAAACAACCTGTTGCCGACAGAAGTACAATTTGGCTTAATGCTAGCAATGCTCAGGGTGACTTTTCTCAAATGGCTGTGGGCTATATCCCCGATGCTACTCTTGGCGTAGATGTTTTCGACGGAAAATATTATAATGATAGTGAGTTTGCATTAAACACACTACTTGATAACGAAGAATATGTGATTCAAGGACGACCGATACCGTTTGACGTTTCTGATGTAGTTTTTTTAGCATTCAAAACCACAAATGCAGGTAGTTACAACATTTCCGTCGACCATACGGAGGGATTGTTTTCAGGAAATCAAGACATTATCTTAGTAGATCATTTAACTGGAACTGAAACCGACTTAAAATCTGGTGGATATACTTTTGCAGCTGCAGCTGGCGTTAACAATGCCCGGTTTTCTTTAAAGTACCAAAAAACTTTGGGTAACACTCAGCAAATTCTCGACGAAAACAATATTTTGGTTTACAAAAACAAGGAGGCTATTCACATCAAATCGGGTCATTCCCTTATTGACAAAGTGACGATATATGATATCAACGGTCGTCTTATTTACGAAAAAGAGAAAATTAAATCCAAAGAAATCAGTCTTGAAAGCTCAAAATTTGGTAATCAAGTTTTGATTCTTAAAATTTATTCGGACAAAAAAATGGTGAGTAAAAAAATAGTAAATTAATATTTAACTTTATTAATATAATAGAAAGCCTTCCAGAAATCGGAAGGTTTTTTTATGAAATTATTTTAAAAAAAATCATCAAAAATCTTAGAATTAAATTCATTTTCAATGGTGTTCCAATATAGATAAAAAGACAATTTCAAGTTTGACAACCAAAAAAATTTCACAATCAAACTCTTTTAATTAAAAAATTCAGGTTTTTATCTTACACCAACAAATAACTTATGTATTTCATCGATAAAATGAGGTTTTTATCGCGTTATTCTATAGTTTATAGTTACCTTTAAGTGTGCTAATTTATTTATTTCTAATACATTAAGAAAATAAATAAGCTGTACTAATTCTAATTAAATAATTACTATCCAAAAAATTAAATATTTAGAAAAAACTTAATAACTATTCATCCTTTTTACCCCAAAAAAAGAAATGAAACCTTTTACCAACATAGGATTAAAAACCTACCTTACTTTGACAAGGCTAGATCTAATTTGTCTAATGTTATTAATTTTATTTTCAGTTATTTCATTAACAGCACAACAAGCGCCTACTTCTCCTCAAGTTCCTTTCGTGCAAAGAACTGCCACAAGTACGCCCACTCAAGCAGTGTATAATATCAAAGGTGATTTTACAATGCTAGGTAACACTAACTTGACTCTTCTTAATTATAGTGCAACAACTGATAACGAAAGCAACACTATGAAATACGTTGATATCGATGGTGATTATAATACTTTGAATTCTTCTATGGCTACTCTGGAACTTTCTAATTCTGGTGAAAATAGTGCCGACCAAAATTGTTCCACCGTACTTTTTGCAGGGCTATATTGGACTGGAAAATCAGATGATGCTAATGAAACTTTTTCTGTTAGTAATTTAGTTGCCGCTCACAACTCAACTATTCCCAATACGAATTATGTAATGACCGTAAGTAGAGCGGGATCATCTAATAATTATTATCCCGTTTACTCTTTCACGGGGAATGGACACGTTTATGCCTTTAGTTTTACAAATACAGTTGTCTCTGGCTCCTCTACTACAATTCCATATACTCTGGACGGGGTTTCTCAAACAGCCATTGCTGTTACTTACAGTTCCGGAACTGCAACTTTTACCACACCTTTTACATCTAACGCGGCTTTCGGCACAACCTTTACTATTAATAGTTTAACAAGAAACACATCGAAAAGCTATACTCTAGCTCAATATCAATCCACTAGCTTTGCCAATGTTGTGTACTCTCCTTCTAAAAATTATGATAAAAAAGTAATTTCTTTAAAAGGTCCTGGAGATTCAACTTACACAACAATCACAGGAAATTCTGAAATAAGATTTCCTGGAGTTTCCAATAGTGGAATATTTATTGGATATCAAGAAATTACAGATTATGTTATAGCTCACGGTCCGGGATCTTACACTGTTGCAGATATAGCTTTGAAAGAAGGGTCAAATTCCAATCCAGGTTTATCTGGAGGGTGGGGAATGGTTGTCATTTATGAAAATCCAATAATGAAAAGTCGAGCTGTCACTCTTTTTGATGGTTATGCTTTTGTAAACGGGCAACTTGCAGCTGCTACTCCTTACACAGCTCAGGGCGAATATGGAAATATTGACATTTCAGGATTTACTACTGTTGGATCAGGCCCAGTTATTATGAAACTTGGTGTAATGGCTGCGGAGGGAGATATTGCATTAACTGGAGATTATTTGGCTGTACAAAAACTAAATTTAGACCCAGCAGTATATCCTGCAAACTACTTGGTATTAAATCATGCAGGGAACACAACCACTAACTTTTTTAATTCATCTGTATTCCCTTTACCAACAACAGGAAATAGCAATCCTAATTTGGTGAACAATACAGGTGTTGATTTCAGTATGTTTACCATTCCCAATACTGATAATTTGGTTATCGGAAATAATCAAACATCCACTACTTTTAGATTTGGTTCCAGCGCTGACGTGTTTACTATTTTTGGATTTGCCATGTCAGTAGATGCTTACATACCTGAACCTAAGGGAATTATAAGCGTGAATTCCATCAATAACATTACGAATCCTCCTGTTTTAAATGCATTGCCTGGGCAAGAAATAAATTATTCTCTCAACATTACCAATGAAGGCACTGAAGCTACAAATAACACTCTAATTACCATACCAATTCCTGGAACGGCTATTTTCAATATAGGTTCAATTATTTACAATACTTACAATGGTTTTACCACAGGAAATATTCCCGCTTTTGATACATTGACTAACGCAATTATTTGGAATTTAGGCACATTACCTATAACAGCAAACCATCCTGAATATATCTATGCTACTATAAGTTTTACTCTCGACGTAACAACAGATTGTAGCATCATCTTAAATGCCGGTTGCAGCCCAGAAGTTTCTCTGGAAACCGGAACCATAACTGGTACAGGAGCAATATCAGGATCACCATTTACGAAATATTTTTTTCAGGGATATGATGAATCCGTGTGTCATTTACCTATCGATGGGTCAATTAAAGTCGCCATAGATGCAAGCTCTTGCTTGTCAAGTATGGCAGGCCCTGATCAATCAGCTTCTTGCGGAGGAGAATTAGCAACATTAGCAGCAACGGAGGTTACAGGCTTATGGTCTTTTGTGAGTGGACCTTCCGGTGGAGGAGAAATTTTTTCAGACAATTCAAGCCCTACTTCAACATTTTACAGTCCAAATCTCGGTACTTATACCTTAAGATGGACAACGAGTTGTGCCACCACAGATGATGTCTTAGTTACTTTTGAGAATTGTGATGTAATAAATTTTGATGGAATTGACGACCATATTAATTTTAAAAATGAATTTAACTTAAACAGCGGCGCTTTTAGTATTGAAGTTTGGATAAAATCGAATGCTACAAATGGTAATACCCAAACTATTATTTCAAAACGTTTCAATACAAGTTCTACTGATGGCTATGACTTGAGATTAGTAAACAATATGTTGTCATTTAATTGGAACAACGGAAACGCAATAACCTCAACCTATCCTATTGATGGTAATAGGTGGTACCATATTGCAGTTACATTTTCCGGTTCAAATTACAATTTATACATAGACGGTATTTTAGTTGCAGAACCTATTGCCAGCTCTAATCCAAGCTCAAACAGTGTGAATTTCATAGTCGGAGCAATGGATCAAAACAATATCACCCCGTTTCATTACTTTAATGGATGGATGGATGAACTTCGCATTTGGAATACTGAATTAACAATGAATCAAATTCGCCAAATGATGAATCAAGAAATTATAGCAGACGGCAGTAATGTTAAAGGGGCGATTGTGCCTAAAAACATTAGTGGTTTAACTTGGACAAATGCACTAGGTTATTACCAAATGAATGGAGCAACCGATGTCAATAACGGCTATGTAATAGACATATCTTCTTCTTCTATCGAAGGCAAATTAAAAAACATTTACACTCCACAGCCAGAAACTGCTCCGCTACCTTATACTTCCGGAACTAATGGTGCTTGGGAAACCGATGCTACCTGGACTCATCACGATGTTTGGGATGTTCCAAATAGTGTTGGAATAGATAGTTCAACAAAAATAGATTGGAATATAGTTGAAACTTCACATAATATTACCTTAGATGGCAATAAGATTATTTTAGGATTATTAGTAATTGACAATACATTGAGCGCTGTTAGCGATTCAAAATTAGAAGTATCTAGTTATCTAAAATTAGACGGAAAAATAGACTTGGTTGGAAAATCGCAATTACTTCAAACTACTAACAGTGATTTAGACCCTACTAGCTCTGGCTCATTAGAAAGAGATCAACAAGGGCAAGCAAATAAATACAACTACAACTATTGGTGTTCGCCTGTAAGTCCAATTAACAATGTCGCTAACAATACAGATTATACCGTAACAGGAATGCTTAAGGACGGAACCACTTCAACACCACAAAATATAACTTGGATAGCAGGTTATGATGGAGCAGCCACTTCACCAATAAGTTTAGCAAGATATTGGTTGTACACGTTTGATAATTATGTTAATGCTTACGCAAATTGGAAAAAAATATTAGAAACAACACCGATTCGAGTGGGTCAGGGATTCACACTGAAAGGCTGTGAAAATCCTCAACCTGATCCAAGCAGAATGGCACAGGGAGCGACAAATAAAGTAAGTACAACGACTTCAACACAAAATTATACTTTTGTTGGAAAACCAAATAATGGTTTAATTAACTCAAATACTGTTTTGCCCGAGCAATTGCTATTAACAGGAAATCCATATCCATCAGCACTAGATGCAGTAGCATTTATAAATGACAATACTAGTTCAATCGATGGAACACTATACTTCTGGGAACATTACAACACAAATTACACACACGTTTTAAGAGAATATCAAGGTGGATATGCTTCCCTTAATTTAGTAGGTGGTGTTGCTTCAGGATCCATCCCTACCTCAGTTGACGTAGATTTTATCAGCGGATTGGGAACGCCTTCAAAAGGGGCACCAAACCAATATATTCCTGTGGGACAAGGCTTTTTTGTAACTGGAAAAATGGGTTTTGGCGGAACTGTTATTTTTAATAATAATCAAAGAGCTTTCTATAAAGAAGACGAAGCAGGTTTATCAAATATCGTATTTAAAACTAAAGCAGATAATAAAATAAATACAATCGTACAGCGCAATAATAGTGACCCGATTGCAAGAGATACCCTAAAAAGAATTCGTTTAGGTTTCAATTCTAATAATGGTTTCCATCGCCAAATATTATTGGGCTTCATGAATGAAAAAGCAACTAACAGAATGGATCATGGTTATGACGGCTATTTACTAGATGATTTTTCAAATGATATGTATTTCTTGAATGGCAAAAACCAATTAGTGATTCAAGGCGAAGGTTTTTTTGATGCTAATGCTTGCTATTCTATTGGCTTAAAAACCGCAGTTGCTGGGATTATAAGTTTTACTATCGATGCATTAGAAAACTTCAATCCAGAACAACCAGTTTTTATTTATGATAATCTTACAGATACTTATAATTCAATTCGGAACACAAAATATGAAGTCAATTTACCAATTGGCTTATATGACAACCGTTTTTCTTTACGATTCAAAGACAAAACACTTAAATTAGATCAGAAAGCAATAAGTTCCGGAATACAAATCTTACACCTTCAAAATGGCAATACCCTTGAAATTAAAAACGAATTATTTGATTCAAAAGTTGATAAAGTATTTCTTTATAATATCCTAGGTCAATCAGTATTCACATATAAGATTGAAAATCAAGATCAACAAAATATCAAAATTCCTATTAAATCTGCTAGTTCAGGCGTGTACATTGCTAAAATTAAAACCTCCAATGGAGAAATTAGTAAAAAAGTAATTGTTTTTGATGATTAATAGATACCAAAGACGATTTACTAATAAATAATAGCAAGCCCAAATAGCAAAATTCAGACAACTAATAAAATCTATTACTAAAAATGGAGTGGCAAAATAAAGTCCAAATTAGTAGTCTAAAGTTTCAAAAAAATCTGTGACCAAAATCTTGGTCAACTAAAAACTTAAATAAATTTCCAAGAAAATTTTTCCATTTCAAAAATTGAGCTGGAAAAATTTTCTTGTACCCTCTATTCCAAATTTTTCACCAACATCACCAACCTTACTGGTTAAAACATCTATATTATGCTTACAAATATATTTTATTTGTGTATTTTATCGATTTATTATGTATTTTAACGTTAATTAATAAAATATTTTTTTATGTTTGACATCCAAATGAGCCTAATCTCGGAATTATATTCTTACACTAAACTCAAAATTGGAAAAAAATTAAACATCTAAAGCATCTATTCATCCTTTTTACCCTAAAGTCATGAAAAAAAATACTTTCTTAAATAAAGCATTACTTACCCTACTTTTTATTTTAGTAAACACGTTAACTTTTGCACAAACGACAGTGTTCAATGCCGATTTTAGCAACGGAACAGGCAACAACGCCTGGACATCTGCTTCCACAGGTTCTGGAACAGGAGGTTGGACAAATGGTACTGTTGCAACTCATGCTACGGGTGCAACTGGTAATTATATGTACACAAATATATACACAGGTAGTAATGTGTACAACAACAATACAATATCAAGTATAACGAGTCCGGTGGTAAACCTTACTAATTATACCAACTTAATTTTAACTTTTAATGTGTGGTATGACACCGAGTCGTATTGGGACGGTGCAAATGTAGAATACTCTACTGACGGAGGAGGAAGTTGGAGTGTACTCGGTACAGTGGGGACTAGTTTTTATACCGATACCGAAGTAAATGCTTTCGGTACTGATGTAGATGGCTGGACGGGTAGTAGCACTGGTTGGATAGCAAAAACGATTAATCTTAGTGCTGCCGATATCAATTTCGACAACAATAGTAATGTAAGATTTAGAATTAAATTTGCATCAGACGGGACTGTTTCGGCGCCTGGTGTTGCCATAGACAACTTTAAAATAGTAGGTACCCCTATAACATTGTTACCAGAAATTGATATTCAAGGTAATGGTATCTCAATAGTAGATGGAGACATAACCCCAAGCGCAACAGATTTTACAATTTTTACCGCTACCTCTATTAACACTAGTACAACAAGGACTTATGTAATTAGAAATACGGGGCCAGGACTGTTAACCGTAGGTACTTATACCATCACAGGAGCAAATGCAAGTAGTTTTACAGTAACTACGCCGCCACCTACCAACATTATTGCTGGTGGATCGGCAAATATTGTAATAACATTCTCGCCTACATTTGCTGGTGTACATAATGCAAACTTTACAATATATAACAGCGACACTAACGAAAACCCTTATAGTTTTAGTTTACAGGGTACTGCTACAGATTCCGAAATAAATCTTTATTTTGGAACTCCCGCTAATGCAATTCCTGATAATACTTATAGTGTTTCTGCTGCAACTGGAACTGATTTCGGAAACACTACCGTTGGAACTCCAGTAATACGCACTTTTACTATTATAAACCTAGGTTCACTTCCATTAATCTTAACTGATACCCCAAGAGTAAGGGTTATTGGCACTGGCGCAGCACTTTTTGCTGTTACACAACCAGCTGTATCGTCAGTTCCTGCGGGAGGAACAACAACATTTACCGTAACATTTACTCCTTTAGTTCTTGGTAAAACTGTTTGCATACTATCTATACTGAGTAACGATTCTGACGAAACTAAATACGATTTTACCATTCAGGGAGTTTGTGTAGTTTCATCTGGTGCAGAAATTGATGTACAGGGAAATGATGTATCAATTCCTGACGGAGACATTACCCCAAGCACTGCAGATTATACTGACTTTGGAACTACTTTTGTAGGTGTTCCAATAACGATTCCGTTTTTGGTATATAATTTCGGGCCATCTAATTTAACTTTTAGCGGTGGTAACGCTATTGCAACAGCACCAGCAGGATCTAATTTTACCATAACACCTATGGCAATATTAACATCACAATCATTTTTAGGTGGTGGTTCAGTAACTAGTTTTAATATAACTTTTCCCGCAACTACAACAGGAACATTTACGGGGTCTGTGGTACTGAATAATAATGACTCTAATGAAGGTCCTTATAATTTTAATGTAAGGGTAACCGTTGTTGCAGCACCCACTCTTACAGTGGCGCCCGGTGGAGTAACAACAAATTTAAAATTATGGCTAAAAGCCAATAGAGAAATTGGTACTATTCCAAACAACAGTATTGTAAGCACTTGGGTCGACCGTGCTTTTGGGAATACCAGAAACGCGATTGCAAAAACGAGTTTAGAACCTATTTTTTTGAACAATGCTACTGACAATGTAAACTTTAATCCTGTAATTCGTTTCGATGGTAGAACGTCACTATTTGGAGGTCAAGGTTTCAATAATCACGATGTATTTATTGCCCTTAAAACGGGTATCGTTACCAGAAACTCAAACTCATATAGTGTTTTTTGTGGAGATGATGTTGCTGTCAATCCAGGAAATCAAGATATAACAGGTTTTTCAATGGGCTCTCAAACTTCTAGATTTGCTAACGAAGTAGTTTCTTATAACCAAGCTGCTAATACACGTTATGGTGAGGGAGAACTTGATCTAGCATTACAACCAAAATCCTATTCGGGAGCAAATATTTTTAATCCTCGGAAAAGAATCACGGGTGCTGGGGGTCTTATAGATATTTTTCACAATGGGGTAAAACTCACAACTTCAGGTGTAAATACCGGTACTTACACTGATATTCGTAATACTAAATATTTTATAGGAAGAAGTGAATACTATGATGCAGATTTAGTAGGGGACATATTAGAGATTATCACCTACGATGTGCGAAATAGCGATATCGATAGACGAAAAGTAGAAACTTATTTAGCACTAAAATACGGTATAACTTTAGGTGTAAATACCACCAGTCTTAATTATGTAAATTCTGATGGAACAACTATTTATCCGCAAGCAGCAGGGTACAACACGAATATAGCGGGTATTGGTAGAGATGATAAATCGGAATTAAATCAAAAACAATCTAAAACCGAATATACTAAGGACGATGTTACGATGGGGCTTACCACTATAGAAGCTACGAACTCGGCGAATACAAACACTTTTGCAGGAGACAAAAGGTTTTTGATTTGGGGGCACAATAATGCAGTATTAACGCAAACCCCTCCAGTTGTCGTTGATTTGAGCAGTGATATTGCTCCTGCAATTGCTTCCAAAGTAGATTTTATTGGTATAAATAGAATTTGGAGAGTGATAGAATCTGGTGGAGATGTAGGAACCGTAAAAGTTTCTGTGCCAAAAGCAGTAATTGCAGCGACAATTAATCCTCCCGGCGATTTTTTAATGTTTATTTCTGACTCTCCTGTTTTTTCACCAGCAGCAGAATATAGAATTATGAATCTGATTGGAGAAAACTTAGAAACAAATTATGATTTTAATGGAACAAAGTACATCACTTTTGGTTACGCCTCAGAAAGAAGATATGTAAGATCCATAGATTTTAATGGCTCCACAGATTATTTAGATGGAGGAAATGTTTTAAACTTAAACAATAGTTTCACAGTATCTGCGTGGGTAAAACCTGGGACAACAGCAAATATGTCTATTTTATCCAAAAGAAACAATGCTTTTACAGAAGGATATGATTTATCATTAAATACTTCCGGAAAAGTAGTTATGAGGTGGATGAGTGGAACCTTACAAACCATTACATCTGCCACGTCTCTACCTAATAATGTTTGGCATAATGTAGCCGTTATTTACAACGGAACGAACGCAAAAATGTACATAGATGGAGTTCTCGACACTTCAGTAAATTTGTCAGTCCCTACATCAAGCAATAACTCCTTCTTGGTGGCAGCTGCAAACGGATCTGGGGCTATACCTACTGCCTATTTTAGAGGAACTATTGACGAAATAAGAATTTGGGATGTTGCCTTGACTGAAAATCAGATGCGATACGTCATAAACCAAGAAATTCAAATTTTTGGTACTGCAACAACTGGACGTATAATTCCAAGCACTATTACCAAAAATGACATTAGTACTATTCCTTGGACAAATTTAAAAGCCTATTACACTATGTCTAGATATACCTACACTAACACCAAAGATGAATCGGCTAGTAATTTCACATTAGCTTTAAAAAACTTAAATTCTGTTGACAGGCAAACTGCACCACTACCCTACGAATCAAATTCAAATGGAACATGGCAAACTCCTGCGACTTGGTTAAACAATACAGTTCAGGATTTACCAAATAGTCTTTCGATTGTTGACGGTGTAACACCTGTAAATTGGAATATCGTAAGAACTTCGCATAATGTTACCTCAACTGGGAACAAAACTGTTTTAGGTTTAATGGTTAATAGCAATACAATAACAGCTTCTAATGACACTAAAATCGAGGTTACAAATTACTTAAAATTAGACGGAAAAATTGATCTTGTTGGAATGTCTCAGCTAATTCAAACACTCGATTGCGATTTAGATGTAACTAGTAGTGGTTCAATCGAAAGAGACCAACAAGGCCAATCCAACAAATTCAATTACAACTATTGGAGTTCACCTGTGAGTCCTATCAATGCAATAGCTAACAACACTAATTATACAGTTTCAGGTATGATGAAGGATGGATTCAATGCTACTCCAAGAAATATCAGTTGGATTGGTGGTTATGATGGTATTGCAGGTAACGCAATAACGCCGATGAGTATTGCGCGGTATTGGCTATACACTTTTGACAACAAAGCAAATGCGTATGCCAATTGGAATAAAATAACGGAAACAACACCAATCAGAGTTGGATTAGGCTTCACAATGAAAGGTAGCGGAACTTTGGGAACAAACTACACTTTTGTAGGAAAACCAAACAACGGTCTAATGAACTCGAATACTGTTTTGTCTGACCAATTATTATTAATTGGAAATCCGTACCCGTCTGCCTTAGATGCTGAAGCATTTATCAACGCCAATTTAGGTTCCGTAGATCAACCTATTGATGGAACACTATATTTCTGGGAACATTACTCCACCAATAATACCCATGTTTTAAAAGAATATCAAGGAGGCTACGGAGTGAAAAATTTAGTGGGAGGTGTCGCTCCCGTTTCGGCAGGAGTAGATTTTATTAGCGGATTAGGAACCGCCTCTCAAGGAGAACCAAAACGATATATTCCTGTGGGACAAGGATTTTTTGTAACTGGTAAAATTGGCTCTGGAGGTAACATAATCTTCAATAATAACCAAAGAGCTTTTTTCAAAGAAACCGATGCAGATTCTAATGATATTAATAAAAAACGTCCTAAAACATCAAAAATAGCAGCAACTGATCATTGGAATAACAATTCGAATGATATTAGTCAAAAAA
Organism: Flavobacterium psychrophilum; assembly: GCA_945860385.1. Classification (GTDB taxonomy): domain Bacteria; phylum Bacteroidota; class Bacteroidia; order Flavobacteriales; family Flavobacteriaceae; genus Flavobacterium; species Flavobacterium psychrophilum_K. Next base: position 34,644 of record CAMAQD010000010.1, on the reverse strand, counting down.
ACATATATAAAAAAGTGCGATTAGGGTTCAACTCTAACAATAATTACCACCGTCAAGTATTATTAGGCTTTATGAACGAAAAAGCTACTAGTGGCGTGGACTATGGTTATGATGCTGTAAGCTTAGACGAATTATCAAATGATATGTATTTCCTAAATGGTGATAAACAATTAGTGATTCAAGGGGAAGGTTATTTCAATGAAGACTCCTCTTATCCTATTGGCGTCAAAACTAGCGTTGATGGCAAAGTTACATTCACCGTTGATGCTCTCGAAAACTTTGATGGGCAGCAAAAGGTTTACATTTATGATGATGAAACTAAAACATACAACGAGATTCAAAAAAATGCATTTGAAGTTAGTGTTCCAGCGGGCGTTAACGATACTCGTTTTTCATTGCGCTTTAAAGACAAATCATCAAATTCAGATAAAACTTTGAGTGTTGAGGAAAAAAATAATAATTATAATGAGATCAAGATTGCTCATATTCAAGGCAGTAACTCTATCGTGATTAACAATTCTATTCCAGATGTTTCAGTGGTGAAAGTTACATTATTCAATATAAACGGGCAATCAGTCGCCAATTGGAAAATTGAAAACCAAGACCAACAAAACATTCAAATACCAATTAATACAATTAGTTCTGGAGTATATGTAGTGAAACTAAAAACTTCAACTGGAGAATTAAGTAAAAAATTAATCGTCAAATAAATTTAATATTTTGGAAAAACCAGCCAGATCAAAAGGGAGATTTATTAAGGAAACATTAACTTGTTTAGTACTTCTGTATACCTTTTTCTTATTATATTTGTTATCGATTTTGAACATTATCACTATTGTATAACAATAAACCAATAAAAATGAAAAAATTATTTACAGTTTTAGCAATCGCTCTTTTCACTATTAGTGTCAGTGCACAACAAACAAAACCTGCTGCAAAAGCTCCTGTAAAAAAAGAGACTTGCTGCGCTAAAAAAGATGTTACTGCAAAAAAATGTACTGCAGAAGAAAAAGCAACCTGTAGTGCAGAAGAAAAAGCGAAATGTGCAAAAACCAGCAAAAGTTGTTGCTCTAAAAAAGCATAACTTATTCTTTTTTAATACAAAAAATGTCTCGATAATACCGAGACATTTTTTATTTATATATTATGTCAAAATTTTATACTTTGACATAGTTTATTAACATCAAAATTATAACAGTGCTTCTTTCAAACCGTTAAAATCAAGCAAAATTTGTTCTCCTGAAACTAATTTTTTCAAGGCAAATTTCCCCTCTTTCATTTCTGATTCTCCAACAATTACCGCAAATGGAATTCCACGTTTATCAGCGTGCTGAAACTGTTTTCCAACCTTTACGTTATCCGGATAAAGTTCTACTTTTATTCCTAAACTGCGTAATTTAGTGATGGCTTGCATCGAATAAAACGCTTCTTTCTCCCCATAATTAATAAACAATGCTTTTGATGCAGAAGTCACCGTTTCAGGAAATAAATTCAACTCATCGATAACCAAATAAATTCGGTCTAATCCAAAAGAAATCCCTACTCCACTCATATCCTTTAAACCAAAAATCCCAGTCAAATCATCATATCGTCCGCCTCCACCAATGGAACCCATCGAAACGGTTTTTGGTGCGGCAACTTCAAAAATAGCTCCTGTATAATAATTCAATCCGCGAGCCAGCGTCACGTCTAAGTCTAAAATAGCTTGGGTCAATCCAAGATTCGCAACATTATCACAAATAAATCGCAACTCTTCGACACCTTTCATTCCTTCTTGAGAGTCAGCCAATAATGCAGAAAGTTTTTCTATTTTCTCTGAAATTGTTCCCGTAAAATTGAACAAAAGTTGCACTTTTTCGATTGCTGATTCGGCAATTCCTTTTTCAATCATTTCCTTTTTTACACCGTCCTCGCCTATTTTGTCGAGTTTGTCCAAAGCAACTGTAAAATCGATTAATTTGTCTTTGGCACCGATAACTTCGGCAATCCCCGAAAGAATTTTTCTATTATTGATTTTAATAGTAACGCCTTCCAAACCTACTTCACTAAAAACCGAATCGTACAATTGCACCAATTCTACTTCTTGCCACAACGATTTTGAACCCACAACATCGGCATCACATTGAAAAAATTCCCTGAAACGTCCTTTCTGCGGACGATCGGCACGCCAAACCGGTTGTATTTGGTATCTTTTGAACGGAAATTCAATCTCACTTTGATGTTGTACCACGTATCTTGCAAAAGGAACGGTCAAATCATAACGCAAAGCTTTCTCGGAAATACTTGAAGTCAATTTGTTGCTTTCTTTGTTTTGTAGTAACGCAGCATCGGCTTTCGCCAAATAATCTCCAGAATTCAAAATCTTGAAAATTAATCGATCGCCTTCTTCCCCGTATTTTCCCATCAAGGTTTCGGAGTTTTCGAATGATGGAGTTTCTATGGGTTGGAAACCAAATTTCTCAAAATTGCTTTTGATAACCGATATAATATATTGACGTTTTGCCACCTCAGCTGGTGAAAAATCTCTTGTTCCTTTTGGAATGCTTGGTTTTTGAGCCATTTTAAAAAATTACGAATTACGAACTACGAATTTCAAAAAAAATCGACTTGCACAAAATCGCAATTGCTAATTTGAAATTCATAATTCTCTGTGCAAATATCCTGATTTTAAAATAAAAACTTTTAGAAATTCCCAATTATCTCAAATTCCTTCTTTTTGTCTTTATTTTCTGAAACTCGTTTCAAAAAATATTTTAATTCATTCGTTAAAGGCAACTGATTTTGATTATTCCAAAATTCAGCTGAATAAGGAAACTTTGCTTTAAAGACATCCTTATCTGTTGCGAAATTAGGTTCTACTTTTTCAGTTGAAATCCTATTGGTTGTAAAATAATCCATATTTAAATTAAAATTAAATACGTTTTCAGTTTTTGTTGCTGGTATAACCTCCACATTTGCTATAAGTTTTGACATCTGAAGATAATATTTGTTGAAAGTGCTGTTTTTGCTAAATCTTAATAATCTCTTATATTTTGTTGTTTTATACTGTACACTTGAAAAGGTGAATTTTTTATAAGGTACTGCTTCGGGATTATCTCGCATTGCTATAAAAAATTCCAAAATGGCATAATCGTTACGATTAATCACGAAATACCCTTTACTAAATTGTCCGTCAACATTTTTTTCTTTGGCCTCAAATAAAATTTTTCTTAAATCACTTTCGTTATAGTTTTCTTCTGTAAAAATATTTTTACCCAATGCAGGCCATAAACCCCCAAAAAACTCATTTAAATCTGGAAATTTAAAATCAATTTGATTCTTTTTTTCAAAAAAACTTGTCTTTCTCATATTTAAAACTTCAATCTCATTTGAATTTTTAGGGTTTGCATTTTTACCTCTTTTAGCGTGAATATCTTGCAACACTACGATACTATTGTCTTTTTTGAGTACATTTCTTAAAAAGAAGTTTGAAGTGTAATTTGAAATATAATTATCTGCCATTTTATCGTAGACTTTTTTGATAAACGGCTCTAAATTAGTTACCAAAACCTCTTTTAGTTCGAAGGCTTTGGCGTCCATAAAAATGGTGTCTTGCTGTTCTATTTTTTCAAATGTAGTTTTCAGAGAATTATAGCCAAGCAACGTAAAATTAATTTCCTTTTGGTCAGAAATAAACACAAATAATCCTTCTTGATTTGTTGTAGAATTATCTTTAACATTATATATACTGACGTTTTCTAAAGGTAATTTTGTTTTTTTATCAGCAATCATTTTACTGACCTTAAAATTCTGGGCGCTCCCAACAGCACTAAAAAAAAGAATAAAGGAAAACGTAAAAAAAATATTGTTCATTTCAAAAAATTATAATTTAAGAATTTCAAAAAAAACCTATCTCCTCAAAATGGAAATTTCAATTAATATTACAGCAAATATGAAGCTTTAAAAATAAATATTACCTCTTCTAAAACAAACTTGTAACAAAAATTGTAATTTCGTGTCAAATAAGCATTATGTTTAAATTATTTCGAGAAAACGTCCGAATTGCTTTTGGTTCCATCAGAACCCAATTGTTGCGCACCATACTAACGGTGCTGATTATTACCATTGGTATTATGTCATTGGTAGCCATTCTAACCTTAGTCTCGGCACTTGAGAATACCATTTCTTCTGATTTTGCTTCGATGGGAGCCAATACATTCAACATCAATCAATACGAAAATAATTCTAGAAGACGTGGTGGCGACGAAAGAGAGATCAAAAATCCTATCATTTCTTATCCCGAAGCGGTGGCATTCAAAAACAAATACAGCTATCCTCTAACCGAAACATCCATTTCATTTACAGCAACCTCTACAGCTGAAATAAAATTTGAATCCGACAAAACCGATCCCGAAAACATAATTGTAGGAGTCGATGAGTTTTATATGGGAAACTCGGGTTTAGAAACCAGTTCGGGTAGAAATTTTACTGGATTCGACATCCAAAATAATACTTATTCTTGCATCGTAGGATCCGATTTTGAGAAAGGATTGCTGAAAGACGTCAACCCAATAGACAAAATAATTTCGATTCGTGGCGCGAAATTCAAAGTCATTGGTGTGTTAAAAGAAAAAGGCTCTACTTTTGGCAACAGCCAAGATTTGAGAGTTTTAATTCCCATTCAAGTGGCTCGTTCTTTATTTACGGCACCCAATATTAACTACTCGATTAGCATAATGGTGGCTAAAAAAGATTTTCTGGACGAAGCCATCGACAACGCTAATAGCACTATGCGAAGAGTTCGAAAATTAAACCCAGTTCAAGACAATAATTTTTCTATCGTTAGAAGTGATGATTTAATTAATAGAATTCTTAGCATCACACAATATCTTGGCATAGCAGCTTGGGTTATTGGTATTATCACTATCCTAGGATCGTCGATTGCATTGATGAATATTATGATTGTTTCGGTTACCGAACGTACAAGAGAAATTGGAGTTCGAAAAGCGCTTGGTGCCAAAAAAAGTACGATTGCTTTTCAATTTTTTATAGAAACTTTACTCATTGGTCAAATGGGTGGTTTATTAGGCATTGTCTTCGGTATTTTGATAGGTTTTGGCCTAGCCTCTATTATGGAATTTTCATTTGTAATTCCCTGGGGAGCCATAATTGCGGCCTTTATTACTAGTTTTTTAGTAGCTTTAGTTTCAGGACTATATCCCGCAGTGAAAGCCTCTAAATTAGACCCAATTGAAGCGTTGCGTTATGAATAAAACTGACTAATGAACACTTTAAATCAGACCTCGAATCATTCGGTCGTTTCCATAAATATCTTTTCTCAATTCAACGTTTTTGAAACCCATTTTTTCAAGCAAATCCATCATTTCTTTTCCAAGATACTGATTAATTTCGAAGAACAATTGTCCATTTGGAGATAAGTTTTTCTGAGCTAATTCAGCTATTTTTTTATAAAAAATAAGTGCATCATTATCATCAACAAACAAAGCCAAATGTGGTTCGTATTCCAAAACATTTTTTTTGATTTCCTCTTTTTCCAATTCTCGAACATAGGGAGGGTTTGAAACGATGATATCGAATTGCTGCTTCAAATCATCCGTTTCAAGGATATTTTTTTCAATAAAAGCAACATTTACTCCATTACTTTGAGCATTTTTTTGGGCTATAGCCAAAGCTTTCTCCGAAACATCAATCGCAAAAACCTGCCCATTCGAAATGTTTTTTGCTAATGAAATGGCGATGCAACCGCTTCCTGTACCAATGTCCACAATTTTAATCTTTTGAGTTCTGTATTCTACCCTCAGACTTTCAATAATCCAATCGACCAATTCCTCGGTTTCCGGCCTTGGAATTAAAACTGCTGGATTCACCTCGAAATCTAAACCATAAAAACTAGTTTTTCCTAATATGTATTGTATGGGAATTTCCTTTTTGAGTTGTTCCAAAATCGAATTCCAAAGCTGAATTCCTTCATTCGAAAAAGTTAAATCGGGATTTAAGGCCAAATCAATTCTTTTTAGTTTTTGCTTTTCTTCTAAAATTAAATAGAAAAAACTTTCCGCTTCGCCAACATCATAAAATGACGAAAGTTCTTGAATAAATTGAACTCTGTAATCTTTAATTTTTGTGCTCATAAATTAACGTAAATCCTTCAACATCCATACCGGACAAGAAACATGACCTGTGCTTCCCATTGGCGAACAAATATATTCAAAACCTACTTTTTTATAAAGTTTTTGGGCATTAAGCATAAATGGCATCGTTTCAAGATAACATTTTTCATACCCAAAATCTTTGGCGGCTTGTAAACATTTTTCCATCATTAGGCCTCCGATTCCTAAACCGCGAGCTTCAGGCAAGAAATACATTTTTTGTAATTCACAAATGGTTTCAGCTTCGTTATCCAATGGTGCAACTCCGGCAGAACCGATAATATTGCCATCTTTTTCGACCACAAAATAAACAGATATTGGCTTATTATATTCCTCAAACATCAAATCCAAATATGAGTCAGCATAAGCAGTTCCAACTTTTGGAATGTTTAATTCGTCAAAAACAGCTCGTATTAATTGAGCAACCGCTTGATTGTCTTTCTTTTCTATTTTTCTGATAATCCAATTTTCCATTATTTTTGAAATGTTGTTTTATTGCACAAAAATAAGTATTGTTTATTGGATTACTCCAAAGATTTAAAACTAAATCCAAAACACAAAAATCACTACTTTTGCATTTGTGAAAACCAATGAAAAATACATCCGACGCTGCATAGAATTAGCCAAAAATGGTTTGGGAACAACTTACCCCAATCCAATGGTGGGAAGCGTAATTGTTTGTGATGGTAAAATCATTGGTGAAGGCTGGCATAAAAAATCTGGAGAACCACACGCCGAAGTCAATGCTGTAAATTCTGTGAAAAACAAATCTTTATTGAAAAGATCAACCATTTTCGTAAGTTTGGAACCTTGCAGTCATTTCGGAAAAACACCGCCTTGTTGCGATTTAATTATCGAAAATAAGATTCCAAATGTAGTTGTTGGAACGGTAGATTCGAATGTAAAAGTCGCAGGAAACGGAATCAAAAAATTGATTGAAGCTGGAGCAAAAGTCACTGTTGGCATTCTTGAAACGGAATGCAAAGAACTGAATAAACGCTTTTTTACATTTCACGAAAAGAAAAGACCTTATGTAATTTTGAAATGGGCGGAAACCCAAGATGGTTTTATCGCGCCAATGAATAAATTAGAACAGAAACCCGTTTGGATTACCAATAACTATTCACGTCAATGGGTCCATAAATGGAGAAGTGAAGAACAGGCAATTCTTGTGGGAACACAGACTGCAATTGACGACAATCCGAAATTAAATGTTCGAGATTGGGCTGGTAAAAATCCTATTAGAATCGTTTTAGACCAGCACAATCGCATTTCAAAAGAAAGTTGCATCTACGATAACCAAGCAAAAACCATCATTTTTTCAGCTATTCCAAAGCCAAATAAAGAAGAAAACACTACCTTTGAATCTATTGACTTTAAACAAAATTTGGCAATACAAATACTAAATGTATTGTATAAACACCAAATTCAATCGGTAATTATTGAAGGCGGCTCACGAACTTTGCAAACTTTTATAGACGAAAATCTTTGGGATGAAGCCCGTATTTTTATTGGAAATAACAACTTTGAAACTGGAATAAAAGCTCCGCTTTTAGCATTAAAAAACATCGAAAAACATATTATCGAAAACGACATACTTTTAATTTCTAGAAATAATGATTGATACTATTATTTTTGATTTTGGTGATGTTTTTATCAATTTAGATAAAGAAGGCACTATAAATGGACTGAAAAAATTGGGGTTATCTCAATGGAATGAAGACCTAAATCAATTGAATCTTCAATTTGAAAAAGGACAAATCTCAGAAGCAGATTTCTTGCAAGGACTTCAAAAACAGGTCCCAAATGCTTCAATCGAAGAAATTTTAGCCGCTTGGAATGCAGTTTTACTGGATTTTCCGTTGCGCCGTTTAGAATTCCTTCAAAAACTCACTAAAAAATACCGGCTTTTTTTATTGAGCAATACCGATGCCATTCACATAGAAACTTTCGAGCGAGAAAATGGAATTTCCTTTTCAAGAGATTTTTATATGTGTTTCGAAAAAGTCTATTTCTCCTTTGAAATGGGAATGCGAAAACCCGATGTCGAAATTTTTAATTATGTATTAAAAAATCACGATTTATCAGCAAAGCGCACCTTATTCGTTGATGACAAAAAAGAAAATACAGATGCAGCACTTTCGCTCGGAATTCAAGTCTGGAATTTACAAGTAGGCCAAGAAGATGTAGTCGATTTATTTAAGAAAAAAGAATTTGAGTTATAAAAAAAGACAATGACAATCAAAAAAAAAATCGACAAAAATCATTAAAATAAAATCCACTACTATTCAAATATTGTAATTGAAATAGCCATTATCATTCAATTTAAACGTGAATTTTGCCATTATAAATGGAAGATACTTACAAAACAATCGCCTCTCCATCAGAAGAGATTCTATTTAAAGAAAAAAATAGTAAATTTTTTGGTTATGCTTTTCCCATTCAGTCCGAATTAGTAATAAAACCCATAATTGACAGTTTGCGAAAACAACATCCCCACGCGGTTCACTATTGTTATGCTTATCAAATTGGCACTGAAACCATAATATATAGAGTAAATGACGATGGTGAACCCAGCAATACCGCAGGAACACCTATTTATGGTCAAATTCAATCTTTTGGAGTTACTAATGTTTTGGTGGTAATTGTTCGCTTTTTTGGTGGCGTTAAATTGGGAGTGGGCGGATTGATTTCAGCTTATAGAACTGCTGCGCAATTGACGTTAGAATCATCAGAAATTATCGAAAAAACAATCGACATTCGTTTTCAAATTGCTTTCGATTATAAAAACATCAATAAAGTGATGCGAGTGATAAAGGAAAAAGGCATTGAAATAGTTGCGCAAAAAATGGAAATGAGTTGCGAAATAGAAATTCTTACCCGAAAAAAAAATGCCGAAATGGTATTCGACATTTTTAATACTATGTTTGAAGTGAAAATAATTCGGCTTTACTAAATCTAAAAAAAGAGTTGATTTTACCAAATTATCAAAAAAATCAATCAATCGTTAAACTCTATTCAAAATGTCCGTAAGATATTGAGGAGGACTTACGGGTTTTCCTGTTTTCATATCGACAAAAACTAAAATTGAGTTGCCCGTTGTTAATAACTCTTCACTTTCATTGTAAAGTTCATAGTCAAATTCAATCTTAACTGTCGTCCTATTTTTAAGTATCGTTTTTAACGTTAAAAGTTCATCATACCGAGCTGATTTTTTGTAATTCATCGTTAAGGAAACTACTGGAAGCATAATTCCATTATCTTCCATCCATTTATATGAGATCCCTTTATTCCTGAGCCATTCGACCCTTCCTATTTCAAAATATTGAGCATAATTTCCGTGATAAACTACTCGCATTTGATCCGTTTCTGAATAGCGAACACGGATTTGAGTTTGATGATATTCCATTAAATTAAACATTAAAAAATTAAACTTTTAAAATCCTATACAATAATATTTTATAAAAATTACATCTAAAAAATTTTTTTTTAGCGATATTTATTCACATATTTGTTACCCCGAAAAACCATACTGATTTGACAGTATTTTTTAATTGAAATCATTACCAAAACGAAATAATTTAACCACATTTATGAACAAGACTGCACAATCAGTATGGGAAAACTGCCTCTCTTTTATAAAAGACAACATCGCAGACCAAGCATATAAAACTTGGTTCGAACCTATTAAGTCAGTTGAACTTACAGATAATGCATTATACATTCAGGTTCCAAGTAAATTTTTCTATGAATGGCTTGAAGAACATTATGTGAAATTATTAAAAGTAGCGCTAACCAAAGAACTCGGTAAAAATGCAAAGTTACTCTATAAAATCAAAATGGAAAACACTTATGGCAATAAACAACCTTACACGGAGCAATTGCCAAGTTCAAATCGAGTGCCTATGAAACCACAAGATGTTGACGCTCCATACAAGAACCTTAATCCAGAATTAAAAAATCCGTTTGTAATTCCAGGTATTCGAAATTTAAAAATCGAATCACAACTGAATGCCAATTATAGTTTTGATAATTTTCTTGAAGGAGATTCTAACAGACTGGCTCGTTCAGCAGGTATGGCTGTAGCCAATAAACCAGGTGGAACTTCGTTTAATCCATTATTGATTTTTGGTGGGGTTGGTTTAGGTAAAACACATTTGGCTCACGCAATTGGTGTTGAAATCAAAGATAAATATCCTGAAAAAACAGTTTTATACATTTCTGCAGAAATTTTTACACAACAATATATTGATTCTGTAAAGAAAAACAATCGAAATGATTTTATTCATTTCTACCAACTTATAGATGTACTAATCATCGATGATGTTCAATTTCTTTCGGGGAAATCAGGAACTCAGGATGTTTTTTTCCATATTTTTAATTATTTGCACCAAAACGGCAAACAGGTAATTTTGACTTCGGACAAAGCTCCTGTTGATATGCAAGACATTGAACAACGATTGTTGTCTCGTTTCAAATGGGGATTATCGGCTGAATTGCACCAACCAGATTATGAAACCAGAATTTCTATCCTCAAGAATATTTTATACCGCGATGGTGTAGAAATTCCTGATGAGATCATCGAATATGTTGCCAGAAATATCAAATCTAATGTTAGAGAATTAGAAGGAGCCATTATTTCCCTGATTGCACAATCTTCTTTTAATAAAAAAGAAGTAACACTAGAATTGGCAAAAAGTGTTGTAGAGAAATTTGTTAAAAATGTAAAACGAGAAATTTCTATTGACTACATACAAAAAATTGTTTCCGATTATTTCCAATTGGATTTAGAAACACTGCAATCCAAAACTAGAAAAAGACATATTGTTCAGGCTCGTCAATTGGCCATGTTTTTTGCTAAAAAATTCACTAAAGCTTCTTTGGCAAACATTGGTTCACAAATAGGCGACCGCGATCACGCAACCGTTTTACACGCCTGCAAAACCGTCGATAATCTAGTTGCCACTGACAAACAATTCAAAAAATTTGTTGAGGATATCAATAAAAAATTAACGCTTTAAACGTTTATGTCCATCAAAATTTTAATGGTTTGCTTAGGAAATATTTGTCGGTCTCCTCTAGCCGAAGGCATATTAGCATCAAAACTTCCAAAAAAGAAATTCACAGTAGAATCTGCCGGAACAGGCTCTTGGCATATCGGTCGTCAACCTGATGAACGCTCTATTGCTGTTGCAAAAAAGTACAAACTAGATATCTCGCAGCAAAAAGGTAGACAATTTGCAGAAAGCGATTTTGATGCTTTTGACTACATCTATGTTATGGATCATTCCAATTATTTGGATGTAATTCAGCTTGCTAACAATCCCGAACACATCAAAAAAGTACAACTCATTTTGAATGAATTATTTCCAAATGAAAATGTAGATGTTCCAGACCCTTATTTTGGGTTAACTAATGGATTTGAAGTGGTTTACAAAATGCTAGATGAGACTTGTGATATAATTGCCAAAAAACTCATTGAGAAACATTCCTGATTACTATTAAAATAGAATCCAAGTCCTATCATATATCTAAATTAGAATACAATGAAACCAAACCTTTCTTTAGGAAAACTCTATCTAATTCCAACTACTTTAGGAGAAGAAGGTGATCCTAATGATGTTTTACCTCAAACCATAAAAAGAAGTATTGATTTCATTGATGATTACATTGTAGAAAACGAGAAAACAGCTAGAAAATTCATTAAAAGCATTCAACCTCAAAAAGTTCAAGCCTTGCTTCGACTGAGTTCGCTAAACAAACACACCGAAATTTCTGAACACTCCAAAATGCTGCAACCTTGTCTAGAAGGCAAAAATGTGGGTTTAATGAGTGAAGCAGGTTGTCCTGGAGTTGCTGATCCGGGTGCTGTGATTGTAAAATTGGCCCACGAAAAAGGAATTCAGGTTATACCATTAGTAGGCCCATCTTCTATCTTATTAGCGATTATGGCCTCTGGGATGAATGGACAAAGTTTTGCATTTAATGGTTATATTCCTATTGACAAAGCAGAGAAAAAGACAGTTTTAAAAAATTTAGAGAAATTATCTCAAGATAAAAATCAATCTCAAATATTTATTGAAACACCTTACAGAAATAATAAAATGCTGGAGGATATCATTCAAGCCTTGAGTCCTTCAACTTATATTTGTGTTGCGACAGACATTACTATGCCAACCGAATTTATCAAAACGATGAGAGCATCTGAATGGAAAAAAACACAAGTGGATTTGCACAATCGACCTACTATTTTTATCATTCACAAAATGTAAGCATAAAAAAACCACGCGGAACAGCGTGGTTTAGTATTTTATAAGATTAAATTATTGCACAGTTGCATTACTATCGGCAACAATTCCAGAAGTTTCATATCCTCCAAAATCTCTCATATAGCTTCTGATAGATGTTCCATAAGCATCTTTGAAATAGCGTTTCCCTTCGTGTTTAAAAAATTTTTTTACCGATCCTACTCCGCCAAGATGTGCGGCGGCCAATATGCCAGATTCCGTTATTACAATTCCAGCAAAAACTTGTCCTTCGTGTTTTTCAATAATATCTTTTAATTCCGATTTATTTTTCGCAATAAGAGCTACAAAAGCTTTTTCCTGCATTCTTGGACTGTTCAAAAACTGACTAGTATCATCAATTCCAACGGTTTTTAAAGTTGTGGCACCAAATTGGTATTTGCCCATATATCCAAGAGAATTTATTTTTTTGTATTTGCCTTGCGATTCTTTAAAGGCGATTGCTTCTTTATAACCAATGAAGAATTTACCAGTATAAGGAATATTCAAATTAGTATAATCATTTTGTTTTTGAGATGGATATAAGTAGTGTGTTCCATCATTTTCATTAATCAGAAACCAATCATTGGAGTCTAATTCAGAGGGTTTAAAACCGGAGCTTAAAAAGGCAATAATAAGAGCTAAACTTGTATAAAAAAACCACTTGTTTATCATAAATTGTTTTTCTTCAAACGCTGTCCCGTATTGAAATTTCTGCGGTGCAAAGATACAATAAAATCTTAAAAATAAAAAATATGACTGAAAATCAAGCTGTTAATATTATCTAAAAATAAAAAGCATAGAACTTGAACCCACTGTGAGTCGAGTATTGAAGCGTTGGTGCAGGAATTTTTATGGTATTAAAAACGGAAAAAATTGTCTTCAAAAAATGTGATTTTGTATAAATTTTTGTCAAATCTACATCCAAACTAAGGTAAAATTGCCTGAATTTTTCGGGTTTTGGAGTCAAAATTGGAGCGACATTTTCATCATTTCCACTAACCATTCCATCTGCTCCATAACCCAATGCAAGATTCAACCATTTAGGAATTTTTGACCCTTTAGAAAAAGAATATATATTAGCCGAAAACCAATACGTTTGTCCGTTATAATCTTTCAAAATTTGCTCTGGAATGGTACTTCCCAAAACATCTGGCCTGTAATCTGAATATTGGGTTTTATGATAGGAGAATTTTGGAACGATCCGTTGTTCTTTCCAAATCAATTCCTGAGAAACATACAACGCAGTTCCCGAAGCATTGGCAACAACATCTCCCATAGATGCTCCCCATTCAGCAGAATAACCGTCCATAACCTCAACAGCTGTTAGGAACACAAATCCTAAACTAGCTCCATAAATCAATTGTTTTTTTTTGCTCGCTCCGCTCCAATTCAATGCTTCTGCACCGAATCGACCAATGTGATAGGAAGAATAAAGATGTCCTACTTTATCCATTTGCATCCACTCTGAATTGTCATTTATGAAATGAAAATTGGATTTGGGATAATCCGCATACCAAAGTTGGTTCAAGCCAATCAAAGCTCCTGAAGCCAAAACAGCTTCGGTGATGAATACCGAATTTTGCCTTTTCTGGTTTAAAGAATCGGATGGTTTTAAAAAAGTATCGAATGAATTCTGCGCAAAAATACTTTGGAACACCAACAAAAACAAAAAATAAAATTGTTTTTTGCCGTTCAAAATTATCTTTTTACACCTTGACCGTTAATCCAATCGGAATACTTTTTGGCATTCAAATTGTGCTCCGGCAAAGTAGCTGCAAATTCGTGGTAACCAAAACGCTCTACGCTGGCACAGAAATAAATAAAGTCATTTTTTTCAGGATTTAAAACCGCATCCAAAGCCGTAATATCGGGCATTGCAATAGGTCCAGGAGGAAGCCCAGTCACTTTATAGGTATTGTATGGTGAGTTTAAAAACAAGTCATTATAAAATACTCTTTTGATAACCTGATGAAAATCATTGTCTTTCTTTTTAATAGCAAAAATCACAGTGGGATCAGCTTGAAGAGGCATTTCCAGTCTCATTCTATTCAAATAAACACCTGCAATTCTGGGTCTTTCGTCTTTTTTAACCGATTCTTTGTGGACAATCGATGCTAAAATGGTCGCTTCAACAGGAGTTAAACCTTGTTTTTCAGCCTTTGCAATTCGTTCTTTATTCCAAAAATTGTGGTATTCCTTGATCATTTTATCACGGAATTTCTCGGCAGAAATATTCCAATACACCTCGTAAGTATTAGGAATAAACATTACAAAAACATTCTCATCAGTAAAATCATTCTCTTTCAAGAAAATAGAATCTTTGAAGGTTTTCAATAATAACAAACTATCAGGTTCAATTTGCGAACTTACTCTTGCGGCAAAATCTTCTAATCGTTCTTGATTGTTAAAAGCCAATTTCACTGGAACATTGTTTCTTAGTGATTTAACCAAATCATAACTATTCATTCCGTTCGTAAATAAAAATCGCCCTGGTTTTACGTTTTCAGGGTAACTTCGTTTATCAGCGACCATTTCAAAACGATCCATATTTTCGACAAAAGGGGCAATTATCTTCTTTACATCTTCATAAGTGGAACCTGTTGGCACGTGAACGAATAATTCATTTTCTGAAAATTTAGTATTTTTAGAAAAAATTTGATTGGCCACTATGCCGCCGTAAATCAGCAATACTGAAATGAATATGACGGCTGCGATTGTTATGATTTTCTTTAAATTCAAAATTAAAATTTTTAAAGTTGATTATTGATTAATTGAAAAATAGCCTCGTCTTTATAGACTCCATTAACTAAAGTCCAATCTTTTTTTGTGCCTATTTTTTGAAACCCAAATTTAGTAAAAAGAGCAACACTAGCTTCATTTTCCGCACCAATATTTGCATACAATTGATGTAAATTAAGATGATAAAAAGAATAGCGAATCAAAAGTTCCAAAGCTTCAGAACCGACATTCCGTTTTCTGTTTTCATTTCCCTGAATTACAATACCTACTCCTGCTCTATTGTTCTTGGGATCAAAATCAAATAAATCAATTAATCCGAGTGCCGGAAAATCCTCATCCTGACAAATCGCTAATCGCAATTGTTTGGCTTCATATATGTCCTGATGGGCATTTTCGAGGTATTGTTTCACCAAAAACCGACTGTAAGGCGTCTGTGTGTTACTTACTTCCCAAATGCTTTGGTCATTTTCCATCGCGTACACAAACTCCAAATCGTTAGGTTCGAGTGCTCGGAGGTAGATGTTGTCGCCTTTTAAAGTTATCATTTTTTAGAATTATGAATTTGTGAACAATTTATTAAAGATAGCAACAAGCAAAATTATTATCAAAATAGGCATAAAAATAAAACCTTTCATTAAACGATACTGCTCATAATAATTTTTTTTTGAAAATTCACCCTTTTTAAATTGAGAATAAAAAAGGAAACAGCAAATAAACAACAACAATACTAAAATTAATAAATCTGGTGTTGCCATAATTTGATAACTAAAGCTCAATCACTCCTTTAAACACAAATTCTGCTGGACCAATTAAGAAAACATTGGTAAAAACATCACCCATTTTATCAAAAGAAACGGCTAATTTTCCGCCTTCTACGTTTAATTTAATCGAAGAAGCATTTGTTTGTCCTGTAGCATTCATCGCAATGGCAACCGCTGTAGCTCCAGTTCCACAGGCTAAAGTCTCATCTTCAACACCTCTTTCATAGGTGCGAAGTGAAAAAGTATCCTCATTTATTTTTTTTACGAAATTGATATTACTTCCCTCTTTTCCATACAAAGAACCGTAACGAAGGGCTGCTCCGTTTTCCTTTACATTATAATGTTTTAAATCCTCAACCATTTGCACGTGATGCGGCGAACCTGTATTCATAAAAGTGTAATCGCTTTCCCTTTTAATATTGGCAACATCAATCATTTGCAAAGAAACGGTTCCGTCATTGGCAACGCTGGCGTGATGCAAACCATCGGTAGCGATAAAAGTACATTTGTCTTTGATCACTCTCAAATCTTTGGCGAAAGCCACCAAACAACGACCTCCATTGCCACACATAGAGCCTTGATTTCCATCTGAATTGAAATACACCATTTTAAAATCGGTTGCAGTATCATTTTCTAGCAAAATAAGACCATCTCCGCCAATTCCAAAACGTCTGTCGCACAAACGAGCCACGAGCTGAACATTTTCCTTTGGGAAAAATTCAGACCTATTGTCAATCATTACAAAATCGTTTCCTGTTCCCTGATATTTATAAAATTCTAATTGCATGTCGTTTTCGAATTGTGAAGTACAAAAGTACAAATATTAATGATACGTTAAAGTTTGTTAAACGAGCGTTAAACAGTTTTTTTTGAAATAACTTAATTTTTAATTTTACAGCGTAATTTCTTAAATAACTATAAACTATGAAACGATTTTCAAGCCTTTTTTTAGTATCATTGTTGAGTGGAGCCGTAACATTGGGCTCTTACAAATTGTTATTTGACGACAATGGCTATTTTTCAAAAAACAAATCCATAACTACTTTAGCCCCGAATTCGTATGGGCAAAATGTGAATTTTTCAGCAGAAGCAGTAGATTTTACCGCAGCGGCCGACAAAACAATTCACACCGTAGTTCACGTAAAAAATGTATCTCGGAAAAGTGTTTCCAATCCTATTTTGGAATATTTTTACGGCTACCGAGGTGACCAATTACAGGAACAAGTAGGTACTGGTTCTGGCGTAATCATTTCAGAAGACGGTTATATTGTGACCAATAATCATGTTATAAAAGACGCTTCGGAAATAGAAATCACGTTGAACAATAAGAAATCCTATCCTGCAAAACTAATTGGAACCGACTCTAAAATGGATATTGCCTTGCTAAAAATTGATGCCGATGAAAAGTTGCCTTACACGTCTTTCGCCAATTCTGATTCGGTGAAAATTGGCGAATGGGTTTTGGCCGTTGGAAATCCGTATAATTTAACTTCGACCGTTACTGCAGGAATTATTTCGGCCAAAGCCAGAAACTTGGATACCGGCGGAATTCAATCTTTCATCCAAACTGATGCCGCTGTAAACCCAGGAAATAGTGGTGGTGCTTTAGTAAACACTCGTGGCGAATTAATTGGAATCAACACTATGATTTCATCACCAACAGGTTCGTACACAGGGTATTCATTTGCCATTCCTTCTAATAATGCCAAAAAAATAATTGACGATTTAATAGAATTTGGAAACGTGCAAAGAGGCGTTCTTGGCGTTGAAGGCGGCGAATTGAATGCTATGGCTTCAAAAGAATTGGGCGTTAAAGAAACCCAAGGTTTCTACATCAATAAAGTACAGAAAAAATCGGGAGCTGAAAAAGCTGGCTTGCAAAAAGGAGATATCATTGTCAAATTAGATAATCAAAATGTTGCCACATTTGCCGATTTGTCGGGTTATATTAATACCAAAAGACCTAACGACAAAGTAGAAGTTACTTTTATCAGAGAAGGAAAAAATAATGTACTGCCAGTTGTTTTAAGCAAAAACGAATTTTTTAACACGGAATTCAAAGGGATAGAATTAGAAAATATTGCTGCTGCCGAAAAAACAAGATTTCATTTGGATGGTGGTGTGAAAATTAAATCTATTACCAACGAAAATCTGAAACAGTACGAAGAAGAACTCAAAGGAAATATCATCCTGAGTATTGACAACGTAAAAGTAAAAGATATCGAATCCGCAGCGAAACTTTTGAATAATAAGGCCGAAAACCAAAGCGTTCAAATGGAAATGATTAATAAAAGAGGAGAAATTATTAGAATCATCATTTAAAGAAACCCTAAAATTTAGGAAAAAAAATAGGTCACAGATTCATAGATTATTTTAAAATAATCTGTGAATCTGTGGCTAACTTTTTTAAATAGGCAAAACAGTCGTACTCTTTACTTCCGAAATAATAAAAAAGCTATTAATCAAGGAAACTTCGGGTAAAACCGATAATTTTTTTTGATGAAAATTGTGATAACTTTCCATATCGGGCAAGATGATTTTGAGCATATAATCAAAACTTCCTGATATAAAATTACATTCGACCACTTCAGGCATATTCATAATCGATTGATTGAATCCTTCCGAAACATCATAAGTTTGTTTAACCAGCGTCACTTGGCAATACACCATTAAGTTGTTTCCTAATTTCTTTTTATTCAAAATCGAAACATATTTTTCGATAATCCCTTCCTTTTCCAAACGCTTCACTCGATCGTGAACGGGCGTTAATGAAAGGTTTATTTTATTGGCAATATCCTTTAAAGTCAAATGCGCATCCACTTGAAGCAGTCGCAGGATTTTTTTGTCGGTTTCGTCTAAAATCATACTGTAAAAATGATTAAATAAGTACTTAATTAAAATTCAAAATCAGATATTTTTTCGTTTTAGAAATATAAATTGCTTTCTATTCAGAAATATTTTATGTAAAAATACTAAATAAAACTAATATTTTCTTAATTCGATCGCATTTGAAACAATATTTTCTTTCTGTAGTATCTTTGTATATCGTTATTATTTTAACTACAAAACACAAATATTATGATCATTGGAGTTCCTAAAGAAATCAAAAACAACGAAAATCGTGTAGCGCTAACCCCAGCAGGAGTAGCCGAGTTCAAAAAACATGGACATTTGGTTTATGTACAAAACAGCGCAGGAGAGAATAGTGGTTTTAGTGACAAAGCTTACGCCGAAGCCGGAGCCGAACTATTGCCAACCATTGAAGCCGTTTATGAAATTGCCGAAATGATTATCAAGGTAAAAGAGCCTATTGCTTCTGAATATCCGCTTATCAAAAAGGACCAATTGCTGTTTACTTATTTCCACTTTGCTTCCTCTGAACCATTGACTTATGCAATGATTGAGCGTGAAGCGGTTTGCTTGGCTTATGAAACGGTTGAAAAACCAGATCGTAGCTTACCACTATTAGTACCAATGTCAGAAGTGGCGGGTCGTATGGCGATTCAAGAAGGTGCAAAATACCTAGAAAAACCAATGAAAGGAAAAGGAATTCTCCTAGGAGGTGTTCCCGGAGTTCCTCCTGCAAAAGTAGTTGTTTTAGGTGGTGGAATTGTAGGAACTCAAGCTGCGAAAATGGCCGCTGGTTTTGGTGCTCAAGTCACCATTCTGGATGTGAGTTTACCACGTTTGCGTTATTTATCTGATGTGATGCCTGCCAATGTTACTACCGTCATGTCAAATCATTATAATGTTCGCGATGCTATTTCGCAAGCGGATTTGGTTATCGGAGCCGTTTTGATTCCAGGTGCCAAAGCGCCTCATTTAATCACTCGCGATATGTTAAAATTAATGGCTCCCGGAACCGTAGTCGTTGACGTTGCCGTGGACCAAGGAGGTTGTATCGAAACTTGTACCCCAACAACGCACGAAAATCCAACTTTCATCATCGACGACATTGTTCATTATTGCGTAGCGAATATGCCTGGTGCTGTTCCTTATACTTCTACTTTGGCGTTAACCAATGCTACTTTGCCTTATGCCTTGCAATTGGCCAACAAAGGATGGAAAAAAGCTTGTGCCGAAAACGAAGAATTGAAAAAAGGACTTAACGTTGCCAATGGTAAAATTCTATACAAAGGTGTAGCCGATGCTTGGAACTTACCTTTTGAAGATGTAGAAACTGCCTTGAAAGAAGTGGTTTACGCCTAATTTCATTAGTATTAAGATATAAGAATTAAGTAGTAAGACTTGATTCTAAAAATTAAAATCCGTCAAGTTTTATAACGAGACGGATTTTTTTTATTTGGAGCTTTTTCCTGCTGTCCGCTATATCTTTGCTGCCGAACACCGGCAACAAAGGATGTCGCTTCCATCAGGGCTAAAACACATCAGTTGAAAACTACTCTTTCTGTTTTGTCAAATAATAAATCGGAATTCCTATTAGCATTATAAAAACGCCCCAACCACAAGTATCTGGTTTTGTGTATAACAAAGCAATTCCAATCGCGCTGGCAATAACAATATAAAGTGCTGGCAAAAACGGATATCCAAAAGCTTTATAAGGTCTTTCGGCATCGGGCATTTTTCTGCGAAGGATAAAAATTCCGTAAATAGTCAGGATGTAAAACACCAAAACGATAATTACAACGAAGTCCAATAAATCGCCATATTTTCCAGTCAAACACAAAGCCGAAGCCCAAAAACACTGCGCCCACAATGCCCAAGCCGGCACGCTTGCCTTATTCAAATGAGACGCTTTTTTGAAAAACAAACCATCTTGTGCCATCGTATAATACACTCTTGCACCTGCCATAATCAATCCGTTATTGCAAGCAAAAGTCGAAATCATAATCATCAATGCGATGATCAATGTTCCTATATTCCCGAAAATATTTTGTGAAGCTACAACTGCGACTCTATCCGATTCGGCTGTAGCGATGTCTTGCAAAGGAACTACCGCCAAATACATTACATTGGCCAAAATATAAATACAACTTACAATCAAAGTGCCCAGAAATAAACTCAAACCCACATTGCGTTTTGGGTTCTTGATTTCGCCAGCGATAAAAGTCACACCTTCCCAAGCCACACTCGAAAACAGCGAACCCACCAAAGCCGCCGACATTGCCGATATTAAAGCCACTCCACTAATCGGAAGCCAAGAACCTGTATCTACATTCATTGATTGCGAAGTCCAGGCATTCGCCCAGTTGGCATCCCAAACTTCAGCTTTGGCAGACACAAATCCGAAAATAATCAATCCAAAAATAGAGGCTACTTTAATAACCGTCAGGACCGTTTGCAAAATCTTGCTGTTTTTTACTCCACGACTATTGATGTAACTCAATAAAATAATAGTAATTATCGAAACAATTTGTGCCGCATGCAATTGGAAAGCGCCTAGCTCAAAAATTATATTTTTTTCGCTGACAGGCGGATACAAATACGCGGCAAATTTAGAAAAAGCCACGCCCACAGCAGCAATTGTACCCGTTTGTATCACGGCAAAAAAGCTCCAACCGTACAAAAACCCAATCAGTTTCCCGTAAGCTTCCTTGATATACACATATTGTCCACCCGCTTTGGGAAACATCGCACTCAACTCACCATAACTTACGGCGGCAATCACGGTAATAAATCCTGTGAGTACCCACATCGCAATGAGCCAGCCGGCAGAACCCAATTGGCGTACCATATCCGAGCTTACAATAAATATTCCTGAACCAATCATCGAGCCCACAACGAGCATTGTTCCGTCTAGTAATCCGAGTTCTCTTTTAAAATGTTCTTCGTTGTTGTCTTGCATATTGTTTTGATTTTTTTGGTTGGCTAAAGATATACTTTTTTTGGAAATAGCCGATTAGTGACATAAAATCTTAAAAAAAAAGTTGAATTTGGAACATTTTCGAATATTTTAATAAATTTTCAAATGAAAACAAAGTCTTACGATTACTAAAAACAATAAAAAATAGTTTATATGTACCCTAAACACAGATTTCAAAACTTGACAATAAAAAAACTCCCAAGTCACCTTGAGAGTCTATCACATTATAATTTACTTATAGTTTATAACACCCGATTAATCTGAGCTAAATTTCTCTCGTAATAGGACTCCTTGGTAGAAGAAATAATCACACCACCGTGAGTTGCAGAATGAATGAATTTAATTTCGCCATCGAGAACTTCGACGACCATTCCTACGTGGTTAATTCGACCACTACCTCTAGTTTTAAAGAAAATTAAATCACCTTTTTGGGCATTTTGAGCATCAATTCTCGAACCGTAAGAAGCCATTTCTACGGACGATCTTGGCAACTTAATATCGTAAGTGCTGAAAGTATAACACATCAATCCGGAACAATCAAAACCATCTATCGTGGTTCCACCAGAGCGGTATCGCGTTCCAATATGCTCGGAAGCTTTTGAAATCAGTTGATCAGCGAAACCGGATCCGCGCACCGTATTGATATCTTTATTTTCAAATTTTTCTTTGACAAAAGCAGCTTCAAGTGCAATGGCGTTTTCGACAGCAGTCTCTTTCTCCATCAATTTTGAAGCACGAATCTTAAGTACAGAACCAACCAATAATTTATTTGAAATATTCGGGTTTTGCTTTTCCAATTCGGCAATCGTGAGACCATATTGTTTGGCAATTCCGTACTTGGTTTCCTTTGTTAAAACCTCATGGGTTATTTCGGTTTCTGGATTTTTGACGTTGATATCAACTTGTGGTGCAATTGCAAGTTCTTTTTCGACTTTAACTTCTTTATTCACTGTCATTCTCTCGACAACCAAACTAGAATTTGAGTCAGCTTTTACTGGAACAATGATTTTTTGACCTACTTTCAATGATTTATTTCCCAATTTCGAATTGGCTTTTTTCAATTCGGACAGTGTAATTCCGTATTGTTTTGCAATGGAATATAACGATTCTTTTGATAAGACCTCATGCGAGATATCAGTTGCTTTTTTAGTGTCGTCTGGAATTTCTAACACCACTGGAATTGTTTTTTCAGATTCCATTTTCTTATTTTCAACCAATGGTCGTTGCAATACAGAAGTTTGATTAGTTTCCTCTTTTTGATATTTATCTGAACCCGGACCTTTTTCTAAAACCAAAGCCGTATTAGCATTCTCTTCAACAGGAATTGTAATTTTTTGCCCGGCTTTTAAGGATTTCTGGGCTAATTCGGGATTTGATTTTTGCAAATCGGTATGCTTGATTCCGTATTTTTTAGCAATAGAGTATAAGGTTTCTTTTGGTAAAACTTTATATTCAATTCCTTTAGAAATTGTTTCCACTTGATCGTCCACCTTCGGAGCAACTACAATTTCTTCTTTTGGAATATTCTTTTTGGAAAAATTTGGCTTTTTAACTTCAATCGTTTCTTCAGATACTTTGGATACTAAAAGATCCTCTAAAGCAGTATGGGGAATCTTGATGTTTTGCCCATTTTTTAAACCTTCCTTTTCCAAAATAGGATTAATTTTGTACAAATCCTCAATAGTTACATTGTGTTGTTTTGCAATTCCGTAAAGCGTTTCTTTTGGTAAAACTTCGTATGTTTTTTCAGGAAAGTTGGTAGGAATCGTAGAAGTGGAAACAGTAGTATTTTTTTTAGTCTTGGTTGGAATTAGCAAAACGCTCTTTAATTTAATTCCATTAACAGCATCAGGATTAAGTTCATAAATCGCTGAAGGTTTTACATTATACTTATGTGCAATTTCGCTGATGGTTTCGCCCTTAGAAACAGTATGTTGTCTGAATTTTTCCTGCGAAAAAAGACTCATGCTACTAAAGAAAACAATCAAAAAAAGGCAACTAAAATACTTCATAAACCCTATTTAAATTTAAAATCTTCTTGTGTTGTTTCCAGAATTCTAATTTTGAAACAACAACCGAAATTTTTCTAAAAATTGAATAATTATTTTACTTCAACGGAAAAACTTAATAATAAAGTATAACTTAAAAACAAATTTAATCTTAAAATATGAATTTCACAATTTTAAATCGACTCTTTACACACAATTTAACAAATTAGAGATAAAAAAAATGCCTTGTTTTTACAAGGCATTATAATATTTAAAAAATTTAAAATTATTATTTTCCGGCTGCAGCAATCAAGTTTAATGCTGAACCGGCAACGAACCAACCAATTTGTCCTTCGTTGTAGGTATGATTTGCCAAAATAATATCTTTGCTTCCATCAGCGTGAACGAATTCTAAAGTTAAAGGTTTTGCCGGTGCAAAATCAACCAAGTCCACGAAGTTAATTGTATCATCTTCTTGAATTTTGTCATAATCTGCTTCATTGGCAAAGGTTAGACCTAACATCCCTTGCTTTTTTAAGTTGGTTTCGTGAATACGAGCAAATGATTTTACCAAAACCGCTTTTACACCTAAGAAACGAGGTTCCATTGCAGCGTGTTCCCGAGAGGAACCTTCTCCGTAATTGTGGTCACCCACAACAACTGAAGCAATTCCGGCAGCTTTGTAGGCTCGGGCTACAGCAGGAACAGTATCATATTCTCCAGTCAATTGATTTTTAACTGAATTTGTTTTTTCAGTAAAAGCATTAACTGCTCCAATCAACATATTGTTCGAAATATTGTCCAAGTGACCACGGAAACGCAACCAAGGTCCAGCCATAGAAATATGGTCGGTGGTACATTTTCCGAAAGCTTTGATAAGCAATTTGGCTCCCATAATATTTTTTCCGTCCCAAGCTGCGAAAGGTGCCAAAAGTTGTAATCTGTCAGATGTTTCACTTACCAAAATTTGGACACCTGAACCATCAGCTGCTGGTGCTTGGAATCCATTATCTTCCACTGCAAAACCTCTTTTTGGTAATTCATCACCAAAAGGGGCTGTCAATTTTACTTCCTGTCCGTCGTCGTTAATCAAAGTATCTGTCAAAGGATTAAAATCCAAACGACCTGCAATGGCTAATGCCGCCACCATTTCTGGCGAAGTTACAAAAGCGTGTGTGTTTGGGTTACCATCGGCACGTTTAGAGAAGTTTCTATTGAAAGAGTGAACGATGGTGTTTTTCTCTTGCTTGTCTGCTCCTGCTCTATCCCATTGTCCGATACAAGGTCCACAAGCATTGGTAAATACTTTAGTTCCCATTTTTTCAAAAGTGGCGATGATTCCGTCTCTTTCGATAGTATATCTAATTTGTTCCGAACCTGGATTTATTCCAAATTCTGCTTTTGGGCTAATTCCTAATTCAACCGCTTGGTTTACAATGGAAGCAGCACGAGCCATATCTTCGTAAGAAGAGTTGGTACAAGAACCTATTAAACCCCATTCTACTTTCAATGGCCATCCGTTTGCAGCAGCTTCTTCCTTCATTTTTGAAACCGGAGTTCCTCTGTCTGGCGTAAAAGGTCCATTAATGTGTGGTTCCAATTCAGAAAGATTGATTTCGATTAGTTGGTCAAAATACTTTTCTGGGTTTGCGTAAACTTCGGGATCGGCAGTTAAGTAAGAAGCTACTTTATCGGCAGCATCAACTACATCCTGACGACCTGTTGCAGAGAGGTATCTTCTCATTGACTCGTCATAGCCAAATGTAGATGTAGTCGCTCCAATTTCGGCTCCCATATTACAAATAGTTCCTTTTCCTGTACACGACATTGAAGTTGCTCCTTCTCCAAAATATTCAACAATAGCTCCAGTTCCACCTTTCACGGTAAGAATATCGGCCACTTTAAGAATTACATCTTTTGGTGCAGTCCAACCAGAAAGTTTTCCAGTTAATTTTACCCCTATTAATTTGGGAAATTTCAATTCCCAAGACATTCCCGACATTACATCCACCGCATCAGCACCACCGACACCAATTGCCAACATACCTAATCCACCTGCATTTACAGTATGGGAATCAGTACCAATCATCAAACCTCCGGGAAACGCATAGTTTTCCAAAACAATTTGGTGAATAATTCCCGAACCTGGTTTCCAAAAACCAATTCCGTATTTATTGGATACTGAGGAAAGAAAATCAAAAACTTCTTTAGATTGTGTGTTTGCTGCTGCTAAATCAAATTCAGCTCCATTTTTAGCTAAAATCAAGTGATCACAGTGAACCGTTGTTGGAACAGCAACTATTTTCTTTCCAGCGTGCATAAATTGCAACAAAGCCATTTGAGCGGTTGCATCTTGACAAGCTACTCTATCCGGAGCAAAATCTACATAATCCACACCTCTTTTAAAAGTTTGAGTGGGTTGCCCTTCCCAAAGATGGTTGTACAAAATTTTCTCAGTCAATGTTAGTGGACGACCTACAAGTTCACATGCTTTGTCCACACGAGCAGTCATATTTGCGTACACTTTTTCGATCATTCCTATATCAAATGCCATAATTTATATATTTTATATTGGTATCTATATTTAATTATCACAAGTTACAAAAAAATAGAGCACAAAAAAAGCCTGAATCATTAGAATCAGGCTTTTACATTATAATTAACTAATTATGTGAATTATTTAACTAATAGCTTATGCGAAGGAGCAAACTTAGTTAGATCAATACCCACTACCGCCGTTTTATATTCTTCAATTGTTGGAGTTCTGCCCAAGATTGTAGATAAAACTACAACTGGTGTAGAAGAAAGTAAAGATTCTCCCTTTTTACCTTCGGTATCCTCAACAACTCTTCCTTGGAAAAGACGAGTCGATGTTGCCATAACTGTATCTCCTTTGGCCGCTTTTTCTTGGTTCCCCATACAAAGGTTACAACCTGGACGCTCTAGATATAACATTTTTTCATATGAAGTTCGTGCAGCAGCTTTAGGAACATTATCATCGAATTCGAAACCAGAATATTTTTGCAAAATTTCCCAGTCACCTTCAGCTTTTAATTCATCAACAATATTGTAAGTAGGAGGAGCTACAACTAATGGTGCCTTAAACTCTACCTTACCGTTTTGTTCATCAATATTTTTAAGCATTTGTGCCAGGATTTTCATATCTCCCTTGTGAACCATACAAGATCCGATAAATCCAAGATCTACTTTTTTCACTCCACCGTAGAAAGATAGTGGTCTGATGGTGTCGTGCGTATAGCGTTTAGAAACATCAGCATTATTTACATCTGGATCAGCAATCATTGGTTCAGCAATTTGATCCAAATCAACTACAACTTCAGCATAATACTTCGCATTTGCATCTGGTCTTAGTGCCGGTTTCTCTCCAGATTTAATCTCAGCAATTCTCGTATCTGCTATAGCAATCAATCCTTTCAATACTTGTTTGGCATTATCCATACCTTTTTCAATCATAATGTGGATTCTACTCTTCGCAATCTCCAGAGATTCAATCAAGGTAGCGTCTTCAGAAATACAGATAGAAGCTTTTGCCTTCATTTCTGCAGTCCAATCTGTAAACGTAAATGCTTGGTCAGCAGTAAGCGTTCCAAGGTGAACCTCAATGATTTTACCTTGAAATACGTTCTCTCCACCAAACTGTTTAAGCATTTGAGATTGTGTCGCGTGAACCACATCACGGAAATCCATATAACTTTTCATTTCCCCTTTGAAAGTCACTTTCACCGATTCAGGAATTGGCATTGAAGCTTCACCAGTAGCCAATGCAAGAGCAACTGTTCCTGAGTCAGCACCAAAAGCAACACCCTTTGACATTCTTGTATGAGAGTCACCTCCGATAATGATAGCCCACTCATTTACAGTAATATCATTAAGCACTTTGTGAATTACGTCGGTCATTGCGTGATAAATACCTTTTGGGTCACGAGCTGTAATCAAACCGAAGTCATTCATAAATTTCATCAATCTAGGAATATTTGCCTTAGATTTATTATCCCAAACTGAAGCAGTGTGACAACCCGATTGGTAAGCGCCGTCAACGATTGGAGAAATCACGGTAGCAGCCATAGACTCCAATTCCTGAGAAGTCATCAAACCAGTTGTATCTTGTGAACCAACAATATTTACGGTAACACGAACATCTGAACCAGCGTGTAACACTTTACCTGGAGTTGTTCCAACCGCATTTTTATTAAATATTTTTTCTACTGCCGTAAGACCTTGTCCTTCAATAGAAACTTCTTTTGACGGAGCATATACAGGCACAATATCAATACCAAGAGTCTTAGATGCAAATGTTTGCAATTTTTTTCCAAATACAATTGCATAAGAACCTCCCGCTTTTATAAATTCAATCTTCTGAGGTGTAAATGCTTTAGAAATATCTATCAATTCTTTATCGCCGTTGTAAAGTTTCTTTGTCTTTGTGTTGATGGTAAGAACTGTACCAGTAGCAACAGAATAAACCTCTTCTAAAATAGGATCACCACTTTCATTACGAACAGGGTTGCCATTTTGATCTAATTTTTTAATCCAGTTTTTAAGATCCAAACCAATACCACCTGTAACATCTACAGTAGTAAGGAAAATTGGAGAAATTCCGTTTGTCCCTGCGACAATTGGAGCAAAATTCACAAATGGAACATAAGGACTTGCTTGTCTACCTGTCCATAGAGCTACGTTGTTAACCCCTGACATTCTTGATGAACCTACACCCATAGTCCCTTTTTCTGCAATCAACATCACGCTTTTGTCTGGATGTAGTGTTTGAAGCGCCTTGATTTCGTCTTGCGCTTGAGGAGTAATCATACATTTACCATGCAATTCACGATCTGAACGGGAATGTGCTTGGTTTCCTGGAGAAAGTAAATCTGTTGAAATATCTCCTTCACCAGCAATAAAAGCAACTACCTTAATTTCTTCTGCTATTTCAGGCAATTTAGTAAAGAACTCTGCCTTAGCATAGCTTTCTAAAATATCCTTAGCGATTTCGTTACCGTTTTTGAAAGCTGCTTCTAAACGATCTGTATCCGCTTCATAAAGGAAAACTTGAGTTTTCAAAACTTCAGCAGCGTCTTTTGCAATAGCAACATCGTCGCCTAAAGCTAAATCAAGTAAAACAGCTATCGAAGTTCCACCTTTCATATGTGATAATAACTCTAAAGCAAAAGCAGGCGTAATTTCAGCTACTAAGGATTGACCTAAAACGATTTCCTTTAAAAAATTAGCTTTCAAATTGGCAGCAGGAGTAGTTCCTGGAACAACATTATAAATAAAGAATTTAAGAGAATCAACTCTATTTGTGTTAGCTAAATCTTTAATTTGCGTAATGATTTCGCTTAATAATTCGGCGCCATCAATTGGCTTAGGGTGTAGCCCTTGGCTTTTTCTTTCTTCAATTTCTTGGATATAGTCCTTATAAATGCTCATAATAGAAGTTTTTCAGTGTTAGAGGCATATTTTCTTGATTAATTCAAAATCAGATGCCGTAGCGTTTTGGGTTTATTAAGTATTTTTGGTTTAGTTTTTTTAAATTAAAAAAAAGCGATTAATTATAAAAACTAAGCGATTAATTTCAAGCGTTGCAAATCTAAGAATTTATGATGAGTTTTAAAAAATATTAGCATAATAAGCTGTTTCATTCCTAATAATTACACATTAAATAAATAATATGTTTTTTATTGAAAAATTCTAAAAATCAGTTTGATTATTTAAATATTCAATACAAAAAAAGGAGCGAAATTTTAATCGGATTTAATTTTGCAGACACTATTTAGTTCTAAAACACTAAATTGTTGATTTTGGACTCCTATAAAAATTGAATACTAAATCAACTTATCAATAATCATTTCTTCGGTAATTCCCTCAGCGTCGGCTTTGTAGTTTTTGATGATTCTGTGACGGAGAATTCCAGTTGCAACAGCTTTTACATCTTCGATATCTGGAGAGAATTTTCCATTGAAAGCCGCATTGGCTTTGGCAGCCAAAATTAAATTTTGTGATGCTCTTGGACCTGCGCCCCAATCGAGATAATTTTTCACAAATTCGTTAGACAAAGCATTATCTGGACGAGTTTTACTAACCAAAGTAACAGCATATTCAATCACATTATCAGCCACCGGAATTCTGCGAATCAGGTGTTGAAAATCGATAATTTCTTGAGCAGTAAATAATGGATTAATTGTAGTATGCGAATCGGAAGTGGTTCGTTTTACCACCTGAACTTCTTCTTCAAAAGAAGGATAATCCAGTTTGATGGCAAACATAAATCGGTCCAATTGCGCTTCGGGCAACGGATAAGTTCCTTCTTGCTCGATAGGGTTTTGTGTCGCCAAAACGAAATAAGGCAAGTCTAATTTATAATTATGTCCAGAAATGGTAACCGCTCGTTCTTGCATTGCTTCAAGCAAAGCGGCTTGTGTTTTTGGTGGTGTTCTATTGATTTCGTCAGCAAGAATGATATTAGAAAAAATTGGACCTTTTATAAATTTAAATTGCCGGTTTTCGTCTAATATTTCGCTTCCCAGAATATCGGAAGGCATTAAATCAGGTGTAAATTGTATTCTCTTAAAATCTAGCCCAAGCGCTTGCGCCAAAGTGTTGACCATCAAAGTTTTTGCCAATCCGGGAACTCCCACCAAAAGAGCGTGTCCACCCGAGAAAATACAAAGCAGAATTTGATCCACAACAACATCTTGACCTACTATAATCTTGGCGATTTCTCTTTTTAGTTCATTTCTTTTTTGAACCAAATTATGTATTGCTGCTACGTCTGACATATAAGAGGTTAGGAGTTAGAAGTTGAATGTAGTATTAATACTTAAATTTAACATTACTTTTTCAACCAATTGTTTGTAAAAGTACAATCTCTATATTCTCCATTAATTTTAATATAGGTATCTTTAATTTTATCGTCAAACCATTTTCCTATGGCTTTTATTTGTTTTTCCTTTAATGCTAAATCTTTAATTTTGATATAATCCTTAGCGTAATCAGCAGTGTGGGAATCTATTCTATTGGTAACTGTAATTATCTTGAATTTTTTCTTGCCGTTTTGATCTTCATCCATAAGTGACAAGGAGATTTCATTGTCTTTCAAATTGGAAACCTGACTGTATAAAGCCGGATCCATTTTGGTCAATTCAAAACGAGTGTCTTGAGTTTTTGGATTGATTAAAGCACCTCCGTTTGTTCTTGTCTCTTTTTCGTCCGACATGGTTTTTGCGGCTTTATCGAAAGTAATTTCTTTATCTTCAATTCTTTTTCTGATTAACGCAATTTTCTCTTTAGCTGCTTTTAAATCTTCTGAAGTTACCGCTGGTATCAATAAAATATGACGCAATTCGATATCTTGTCCTTTTATTTTTTCAACATAAATAATATGATACCCAAAGTCAGTTTCAAAAGGAGCTGAAATTTCTCCTTCCTGAAGACTAAATGCAACTTCTTTAAACTCTTTTACAAATTGAGTTCTTCTATTCATTTTGTAATAACCACCCGTAGCTCTTGAACCTGGATCTTGAGAATACAAAACTGCTTTGGTTGCAAAACTGGAACCCCCTTCTTGAATTTCTTTCTTAAATTCATTCAATTTATCAATCACTTTTTGTTTCTCGGCCTCTGAAACTTTTGGCGTTACAACGATTTGGGCTACTTCCATTTCAGCACCAAAAACAGGCAAATCAGCTGTTGGTATTTTTTTGAAAAAATTACGAACTTCTTCTGGGGTAATTTCTACAGCCTCAACGATTTTTTTTTGCATTTCAGAAGTTAGCTTTTGCTCTTTCAAGATATCAAAGAAATAGGACCTAAACTCTTCTTCTGAGTTTTTTTTGTAATACTTAACGACTTTATCCATAGATCCAAGACCTTCTAACATATAATTCAATCTTTCATCCATCATCGATTTTACCTCACCGTCGGTCACTTTAACGCTATCTTGAACAGCTTGATGCGCATACAACTTGTCTTCCATTATTTTTCCTAATATCTGACATCTGGTAATATCCTTTACAGAACCACCTTGAGCTGTAATTTCTAATAACGATTTATCAATATCAGAATCTAGGATGATGTAATCACCTACTTTTGCAATAACACCATCAATTTTTAGTTTTTTTACAGTATTTCCTTTGTTAATGGTATCGACCGTATTTTCTTTGATAATTTCTTGCGCCAGAGCAATTCCGGTGGAAAATAGTAAAACAAAAAAAGTAAGGGCAATTTTATTATTTATGAATTTCATTGGTGTTAATTTTGAATGCATTATTTTGAAATTGTAATTATTTATCTTTAAAAAAATTGTGAAACTGTAAACTAATTCTATTGCAATTTAATCAAATATATTTGAATCAAATATACACTTTATGAATCAAAAAACAGAAAAGTTTTAACCAAAAACAAAAATAACAATTCAATTATACAATACAAGCTTACGTAGGAGTATTAACAAAACTTTATAGACATCTTTTGAATTAGTTGGCAAAGATTTGTATAGTTTTACATACAACTTTATCAAAAGAATGAAAATAAAACCACCTCTTTTATTCCTGTTTTTGGTGTTTCAATTTGGATTTTCACAAACCGAAAAGCTTATACAAGGCAGGGTTATGTGTGACGATTTTCCTCTTCAAGGCATAGAAATAGTCAATTTAGTTACTGAAAAAAGCACCATAACTGACGCCAATGGTAAATTTAGCATTTCAGTAAAAGCAGAAGATCTGCTTGTTATTATCTCTGAAAAATATGATTATAAAAGAGTATTTTTAGACAAAGAGTTTCTAGATAAAAACAATTTTACAATTGTATTGACTCGAAAACCAGAACAACTAGATGAAGTTGTGGTAACTTCAAAAATTTCTTTTCCAAAAATAAAGTTCGATAAAAACATTGCAAGCCAATTAAATATTGAGAAAGCCGCAGCAAATCCAAAACCATTTGGCGTTTACGATGGAACAATTGAGAACGGTATGAGCTTGTATATCAATTTACCCTTTGGCCGGAAGAAAATTCCTGAAATTGAGTTTAAAGAGTTGGCAAAAACAAATTATTCGGAAACATTTTTTATCAATGCACTACAATTAAAGCCTGAAGAAATAGGACTTTTTCTAGAATTTTGCGCTGCTGACCCTACATCAAAAACAGCTATAGAAAATGCAAATCCTTTAAAATTAATGGATTTTTTATTCTCAAAAAATATTGAATTCAAGAAATTGCCAGCTTTGGAAAAGCAATAAAAAAAAGCCATCAAAATTGACAGCTTTCTTGAAATGTAAAATCAAATTAAAAATTAATTTTTTAGATTCTCCACAAATTGATCAAACAAATAAGATGAATCGTGTGGTCCTGGACTTGCTTCAGGATGGTATTGGACTGAAAAACAATTTTTACTTTTCATTCTCATACCTGCCACTGTTCCGTCGTTGAGATGAAGATGCGTGATTTCCATATCAGGATGATTGTCTAATTCTTCTTTATTCACAGCGAAACCGTGATTTTGCGAAGTAATTTCACCTTTACCAGTAATCACATTTTTTACAGGGTGATTGATTCCTCTGTGACCGTTGAACATTTTATAAGTAGAAATTCCGTTGGCCAAAGCGATAACTTGGTGTCCTAAACAAATTCCAAATAATGGTTTGTCGTTTGCCAAAATTTCTTTTGCTACTTCAATTGCACCAAAAAGTGGATCTGGATCACCGGGCCCGTTAGACAAGAAATAGCCGTCTGGATTGAATGCTGCCATTTCTGAATATTTTGAATCGTATGGAAAAACTTTAATGAAACAATCTCTTTTAGCAAGATTGCGAAGGATATTGGTTTTTATTCCTAAATCTAAAGCTGCAATTTTATAGGTTGCATTCTCGTCTCCAAAAAAGTAAGATTCCTTGGTAGAAACTTTAGAAGCTAATTCCAAACCTTTCATATCTGGAACTTTTGCTAATGCAACTTTTAGTTCTTCGATTGGAGTTCCATCAGTACAAATTACGGAATTCATCGCTCCGTGATCCCGAATGTAACTTACTAATCCGCGAGTATCAACGTCAGAAATACAGATAAGATTCTGTTTTTGGAAATAGTCTTCCAAACTTCCTGTAGCATCTTCACGAGAATAATTGAAACTGAAATTTTTACAAACCAGTCCAGCAATTTTGATACTATCTGATTCAATTTCCTTATCGTTGACTCCGTAGTTTCCAATGTGAGCATTAGTAGCAACCATTATTTGCCCAAAGTAAGAAGGATCAGTAAATATTTCTTGATAACCTGTCATTCCCGTATTAAAACATACTTCGCCAAAAGTAGTTCCTGAAATTCCGATAGATTTTCCGTGGAATATAGTTCCATCATTTAATAAAAGAATGGCGCTTTTTCGTGTTGTGTATTTCATTCGTCGTAGTTATTGTTATTTATTGGCCTAATGTAACTTCGCTATGCTTAGTATCATTCGTTGTAGTTAAATATTTTGCAAATTTAATTTTTTAACACTTAGGTCACAAAGTTTTCAGAAAGTTATTTTTTCACAAAAAAAAAGGACAAACTAACAAAAGTTTATCCTTAAATTTTATTGAATGATTATCTTCATAATTATTCAGCAGTCTCTGATGGAGTTTCTGGCTCAGCAGCCGGAGCTTCAGTTTCAGCAACTGGTGCTGCAACAGTATCTTCAGCTTTCTTAGCTTTTCCACCACGACGGCTTTTTGCTTTTTTAACTTCTTTTTTACCTCCGTTGTAAAGTTCATTGAAATCTACTAGTTCGATCATTGCCATATCAGCATTATCTCCTAAACGATTTCCAACTTTAATGATACGAGTGTATCCACCTGGACGGTCACCTACTTTAGCAGCTACGTCTCTGAACAAGTCAGTTACGGCATA
>CAMAQD010000009.1 GCA_945860385.1 Flavobacterium psychrophilum | reverse complement strand
CTTCTGGAAATATTGTGAACTTTTAGCTTATTTTTCAAACCATTAAGATGTTAAGGTTCATTAAGTGTATTAAATCTTATTTTTCTTAATGTGCTTAATGGTTTATTTATTGGTGAGCTGCCTACTGGCTGTCTGAATTATATTAAATTTTTTTAGTTTTTATACAAAACCCAGTAAAACCTTAAAAAAAATAATGCGAAAATGGACCTATCGTCTTGAAAAATGAAATTTTAGGCTCCAAAAAATATGAAATGGGAAATCTGCAATCAGCAATCTTTTGTTATCTTTGCAATCTTAAAATCAGAACAGAATGGCATTATCCGAACAAGAAATCCTTCGTAGAGAAGCGCTCAGCGAATTACGCAACTTAGGCATTGAACCTTATCCCGCAGCCGAATTTACCACCACCGCTTATTCTAGCGAAATCTTAGCCGATTTCGAAAAATTCGACGGCAAGGAAGTCATTCTGGCCGGTCGTTTGATGGGGAAACGCATCATGGGAAAAGCCTCATTTGCCGAGTTGAAGGACGCCGAAGGACGCATTCAAATCTATGTTTCGAGAGACGATATTTCGGATGACGAGGAAAAAACGATGTACAATGTGGTTTTCAAAAAACTGTTGGATATTGGGGATTTTATAGGGGTTCGCGGCACAGTTTTCAAAACTCAGGTAGGCGAAATCTCGGTTCATATTTATGGCTTGACGGTTTTGGCGAAAGCCTTGAAACCACTCCCTATTGTAAAAACCGATGCCGACGGAAAAACACACGATGCTTTTTCGGATCCGGAACAAAGATACCGTCGTCGTTATGTGGATTTGACCGTGAATGACCACGTGAAAGAAACGTTCATCAAGAGAACAAAAATGTTCAATGCGATGCGTAATTTCTTCAATGACAAAGGATATTTAGAAGTAGAAACTCCTGTTTTACAACCTATTCCCGGTGGTGCTGCGGCACGTCCTTTTATCACACACCACAACTCGCTTGACATTCCGTTGTATATGCGAATTGCCAACGAATTGTATTTGAAAAGATTGATTGTAGGTGGTTTTGAAGGGGTTTATGAGTTTTCGAAAAACTTCCGTAACGAAGGAATGGACCGAACGCACAACCCCGAATTTACTGCTATGGAAATATATGTAGCCTACAAAGACTACAACTGGATGATGAAATTTGCCGAAGATCTTTTGGAGCATTGCGCCATTGCGGTTAACGGAAAAAGTGAAGCGACTTTTGGCGAACACCAAATTAATTTCAAAGCGCCGTATGCAAGAGTTACAATGACGGATTCTATCAAACATTTTACGGGTTTTGATATTTCAGGCAAAAGTGAAGTGGAATTATTTGAAGCCGCAAGAGGAATGGGAATTGATGTGGATGCCACAATGGGAAAAGGAAAATTGATTGACGAAATTTTTGGTGCCAAATGCGAAGGAAATTACATTCAGCCCACCTTCATTACGGATTATCCAAAGGAAATGTCGCCTTTGTGCAAACAACACCGCGACAATCCCGAATTGACAGAACGTTTTGAATTGATGGTTTGCGGTAAAGAAGTAGCAAATGCGTATTCAGAATTAAACGATCCAATTGATCAACGGGAACGTTTTGAAGACCAAATGCGATTGGCTGAAAAAGGCGATGATGAAGCTTCGGGAACTATTGATGAAGATTTCTTGAGAGCTTTGGAATACGGAATGCCTCCAACCTCCGGAATGGGAATTGGAATGGATAGACTAATCATGTATTTGACCAATAATGCTTCGATTCAGGAAGTATTGCTGTTTCCGCAAATGCGACCAGAGAAAAAACAAGTTCAAATTGAATTGTTGGACGAGGAAAAATTAATTTTGGCACTTTTGCAAACCAATGACAATAAAATGGAATTGGGGTTATTGAAAATCAAATCTGATTTGAGTGGCAAAAAATGGGATGCTGCAATGAAAGGTTTAGCAAAACACGGATTAGTTAAAGTGAGTTTAGTTGGTGAAAGTAAAATTGTGGAAATGGTGGGATAAATGTTATTCTAAAAAACCAAAGAAAAGGAGCTTTAAAATTGAAGCTCTTTTTTTATTCCAATCAATAGTATTGCAGCCAAATTTGCACTATATCACATTTTTTAGGATTGATCTGTTACTTACCCTCTGTGCAAACTACTTAATTATTGAATTACTAAAACAACGATTTTTTAGCAAGGTAAGTGTGAATCTCAATTAGTATCAGGATTGGAAGAGCCAAAGGGAATAGTAATGATGTTATAAATAGTTCGACGTCCCAGCCGTCACTATTATTTGCTTTTTTATTGGCGATTTCAAATGATGCGATATATGTAACTACGAGGTATAAGTTTATAAATAGCATTAGCGTTGTTTTTTTGTAGGTTTGGGTTGTTTGATTCTCGTTTGTTGCGAAGAGTGACTTCGCTGCGACGAAGGTCGATTATTTTATATTTGTTGTAATTTTGTATCTTCTTTTATTTCGGTAAACTTTATTGACTTATGGTTAAATTATATTGTTGTACTTTTTCTGTTTTGTGAAGCACGAAATCCTTTAGGCGAAGCAGTTTCAAAATCTCTTTTACAGATTTTAATTCTGTTATCACAAGCAAATTTGCAGATTTCAAATGGCATTTTAAAAACAACGAAGTAATCTTCAAATCATAAAAAAAGAGAAGCAAGTTTTACTCTAACTTCATCTAAAAAGAAAAGTAATTTACTTTTTTCTTTATGGAATAGACTTCGTTAAATTAAATTAGGAATCTGTTGTTTATTTATCTCTTTATATAAATAATTTTCACGGTCAACTGACATAAATTCAGCAGTTAAACTCAATGAAACTAATTCTTAATCAGACATTTTTTATTTCCGTCCGACGACAGACTTAAATTCTAATTCACAATTCAAATGTAATTTAAAAAACCATAGGTTCATCAAAAAAATACGATTAAATGCATAAATTTATAGTTTAAATACATTAATGTTATTTTTTTGTATGTATAATATTATAAAAAACAGATTAAATTTCTTCTTGTTTATTGCATTAAATAATTTTCAAGAGGAGCAAAAAAATTATTTTTTTAAAATTATTGTTGTCTTTGTATGATTTCAAATATTACGTCCATTCTTTGTATAGAGTGATATTGATGTATATATTTCAAATTTGTTAGTCAAGTATTAAACAAAACCAATTGGTTGTAAATAGTTTGCGAACCTGCCAAGAGTAGATTAATTTACTTTTTTGTGTAAAACATTATGTCAACTTTCTTTACCTAAAAATACATTAATATGATTTCCCACCCAGTTCTAGTTTAGGAATTGCAATGGACCGCTTAATGATGTTTTTTACTAATAATTCGTGTATTCAAAAAGTTTTATTCTTTACGCAAATGCGACCAGAGAAAAAAAGTCCAAATGGAATTGTTGGACGAGAAAAAATTAATCATCGCGCTTTTGCAAACCAATGAAAACAACATGGAATTGGGTGTTTTGAAAATCAAATCGGATTTGAGTGGCAAGAAATGGGATGCCGCAATGAAAGGATTGGCGAAACACGGATTGGTGAAAGTTAGTTTGTGTGGTGAAAATAAAATTGTGGAATTGGTGGGATAAAATTTCCACCATAATTATAAATAAAAAAGCCAGTTTCGAAATTTTGAAACTGGCTTTTTTAGTTTATTACATTTTACGAATTTTAATATGTTTCGATTTCAATTTCTTATCATCGGCATACTTCATTAATTGAATTCCCGCTTCGATGTGCCTGTCTGAAGAAAGAATATTGGCTCCGTTTTCTATTAATTTATAATACAAAACATCTCCTTTGGCGGCAGCACTTCTATCAATATTGCCCATCGTTCCAAGAATACACGCTATTTTTCGACTGTGTAAATACTCATACACTTCTAATTTAGGTTCAGAAGTACCAACGAAAGCAATCATTTTATTGGCTTTGACCCCAAGATTTTCCATACGTTCTACATCTTCTTTTCCTCTGGTGGAAAC
This sequence comes from Flavobacterium psychrophilum, assembly GCA_945860385.1. Lineage (GTDB taxonomy): Bacteria > Bacteroidota > Bacteroidia > Flavobacteriales > Flavobacteriaceae > Flavobacterium > Flavobacterium psychrophilum_K. Next base: position 124,012 of record CAMAQD010000009.1, on the reverse strand, counting down.
AGAAATCATTAAATCGGGAGCCAATTTAGCTACTTCAGCAGCCTGATTAGCATTGTAAGTAATAATAATCGAATAAGCCTCCGCTTTGTTTCTTCGAACAGCATCAATAATCATCTGCATTGGAACACCTTTCTTAACATCGAGATTGTAAATTACTTTGTCTTTTCCCCATTTCAGAACTTCGTCTAAGGTTTCTATTTTATAGGGTGTTTGATTACCTTCATTATCTTCTAAAAATAATTGTTGCAATTCTTGATAGGTGTAATCGTCAATTTTACCAGTTCCAGTTGTGGTTCTGTCTAATGTATTATCGTGCATCATCACCAAAACCGAATCTTTACTCAAAGCAATGTCCGTTTCGACAATAGTTGGATTGTATTGTATCGAATTAGCGAATGTTGCCGTACAATTTTCTGGAAAATCTTTCACAGGTCCACCTCTATGTGCGCTCACCAATGGTATAGATTTATTAGAATAACTCAAAAACCGATGCAATTCATTAGGTGTTTTGAATTGCAACCGATATTCTATTTGTTGGGCAAAGTTGTTTAAAAAAATAAGCAGAAAAAAGCTAAGAAAGAACTTTTTTGATCTAATGAACATATCGTTTTGTTTTATTGTCCAAAAGTAGCCAATTCAAAAGTTAAAACTTAAAACTAGACTTTAAATTAATTTTAAAAATCAACTACGAAACAATTTTATATCTGGCGAAATTTTGCAAGACTATTCCTTTTTGAAATTTGATGTTTAAAAATAATACATCATCATATTTTGAATACTACTTAAATTATTTAGAAAAACTGGGCTCTAATTTCACCAAACATATTTTGGATTGTTAATTCATTTTTTATCAACCCTTGTTAATAAAAAAATGATAAAAAAAAAGAAATATGATTTAAATCATATGAAATAAAGCTTTAAAACTGTAGAATTATACTCAGAAAAAAGAGCTGATTTTTTTTTCTAATTAACTGAAGTCTAAACCTATATTAAAAATAAAACAATGAACCTGCAAGAAATGACTACGATTGGAGATTTTGTTGCGAAAGACTATAGAACAGCAGCTGTCTTCACAAAATATGGAATAGATTTTTGCTGTAAAGGGCAAAGAACCTTAGATGAAGTTTGCAAAAAAAAAGACATAAATGAAGCCAATTTGTTGAATGACTTAAATACTGTTTTGGCTACACAAAACGATTCTGAAGTCGACTTCAACTCGTGGCCTTTAGATTTATTAATCGATTATATCGAGAAAACTCACCATCGTTTCGTTGAAGAAAAAACTCCAGTCATTCTTCAATTTTTGGATAAATTATGTAGTGTTCACGGAAGCAATCATCTCGAATTATTTGAAATCACCAAACTATTCAAAGATAGCAGCGAAGAATTAGGGCCACATATGAAAGAAGAAGAAATGGTTTTGTTTCCTTTTGTTAAAGAAATGATGAGTGCCACAAAAAGTCACGGTTCAGTTAATGAACCACCTTTTATGACAGTAAAAAATCCCATTGCAGCAATGATGCACGAACACGAACACGAAGGCGAACGTTTCAGGAAAATTGCATTATTAACTAACAATTATACTCCGCCGGCAGATGCCTGCAACACCTATCAAGCAACCTATGCAATGTTGCAGGAATTCGAACAGGATTTGCACAAACACATACATTTAGAAAGCAATATTCTGTTTCCAAAAGCGAAGGCTTTGGAAAAATTTTTCTCAACAGAAGAATAAAAAACAACCAACTTACATAAAATCAAAATCATTAAATACTATGGAAAAGTACGTAATCAAAAGGAACGGAGATTATAAACCGTTTGAAAGTTTCAAAATTGAAGATGCCATCGCAAAAAGTTTTAAAAGTGCTACCATCGCATTTGACGAAAGTGTATTTGAAAATGTAATCAAGGGTTTGCAATACAAAGAAACTTGGGCGGTCGAAGAAATCCAGGATTTAATCGAAAAAAGTCTTTTTGAAAAACAGTACTTTGAAGTAATGCGCTCATTTATGTTGTATCGCCACACCCGAAAATTGCAACGGGAACACGTCGAAGGTATAAATGAGGACACAACCTATGTAGATAGCTCACAGACCATCGCCGAATATATAGAACAAACGGATTGGCGCATCAATGCTAATGCAAATACGTCCTATTCTAACGCTGGTTTGGTAAATAATGTGGCGGGGAAAATTATTGCTAATTATTGGTTGGATAAGGTTTACACCAAAGAAGAAGGTTATGCCCATAGAAATGGCGATGTTCACATACACGATTTAGATTGTCTTACTGGATATTGTGCCGGTTGGAGTTTGCGAGTTTTGCTTAACGAAGGTTTCAACGGAGTTCGCGGTCGGGTCGAAAGCAAAGCTCCTTCTCATTTTAGAGAAGCTTTAGGTCAAATGGCAAATTTTTTGGGAATTCTTCAAAGCGAATGGGCTGGTGCTCAAGCATTCAGTTCGTTTGATACTTATTTAGCTCCTTACGTTTTTAAAGATAATTTATCGTTTGACGATGTATTGAAAGCTATTCGGAGTTTTGTCTATAATTTGAATGTTCCTGCTCGTTGGGGACAATCGCCATTCACTAATATCACTTTGGATTGGATAGTTCCAGAAGATTTGAAAATACAAATTCCAACAAAAAATGATCTTCATTTTTTTGAAAATAATTTAAATCAAGAGCTTTTGGAAAGAGCTAAAGAAAGAGGTGTTACAAAAGTAACCGATTTACGTTACGAGCATTTTCAACAAGAAATGAACCTCATCAATAAAGCGTATTATACGGTAATGACCGAAGGCGATGCCAATGGACAACCTTTTACATTTCCGATTCCGACGGTGAATATCACCGAAGAATTCGATTGGGATGGAGAAAATACCGATTTACTTTTCGAAAATACGGCAAAAATAGGTTCATCTTATTTCCAAAATTTCATTGGAAGCCAATATAAATTAGACGAAAACGGAAACAAAGTAGAAAATGAAAGTGCCTATAAACCCAATGCGGTTCGTAGTATGTGTTGTCGTTTGCAACTCGATTTGCGTGAATTATTGAAACGTGGAAACGGTCTTTTTGGGAGTGCCGAAATGACTGGAAGTATTGGAGTTGTAACCATCAATATGGCTCGATTGGGCTATTTATATAGAGGGAACAAAGTTGAATTATTCAAACAATTAGACAAATTACTCTATATTTCAAAATCGACTTTGGAGAAAAAACGGATTTTCATTCAGGAAATGTACGACCGAGGTTTATATCCTTACACCAAACGCTATTTGCAACATTTCAGAAACCACTTTTCGACCATTGGTGTAAACGGAATCAACGAAATGATTGTAAATTTTACAGGACGAAAAGACACCGTAACTTCATCAACAGGAATTGATTTTGCTTCCGAAATTTTAGAGCATATTCGTGGTCGAATGAAAGAGTTTCAGGAAGAAACCGGTAATTTATACAATCTTGAAGCCACGCCAGCCGAAGGAACTACCTATCGTTTTGCCAAAGAAGATAAAAAACGTTTCCCAAATATTATCCAAGCTGGACAAGATGATAATATTTATTATACTAATAGTTCACAAATTCCGGTAGACCATACCGAAGACCCATTTGAAGCTTTGCTTTTGCAAGATGAATTACAATGCAAATACACCGGAGGAACCGTTTTACACTTATATATGAGTGAAAAAATGAGTTCTCCAGAAGCTTGCAAACAGTTTGTCAAAAAAGTAGTTTCGAGCTTTAGATTGCCGTATATCACAGTAACGCCAGTATTTAGCGTTTGTCCAGTCCACGGCTATTTGAATGGAGAACACGAATATTGCCCAAAATGTGATGATGCATTAATTGAAAAACAAAAAAATTTAAAATATGAAAACTGAAACTGAAACGAATCCGATTTTGGAAGAAAATCAGCATTTGAGAACCAAATGCCTTGTTTATACGCGCGTAATGGGCTATCACAGACCTGTAGAAAGTTTTAATATTGGAAAAAAAGGTGAACACAAACAACGAACTCATTTTACAGAAGGAAAATGTTAGTACGCCTATTTACAGCTTAACACCTTTCACCTTATTAGATTATCCGCATAAATCGGCCTGCATTCTTTGGTTTGCAGGCTGTAATATGCGCTGTTTGTATTGCTATAATCCCGAGATTGTTCTCGGAAAAGGAACACTTTCTTTCGAGAAAATACTTTCTTTTTTACAGACAAGAAAAAATTTATTAGATGCCGTGGTTTTCAGTGGAGGTGAATGTTTGCTGCATAAAAAAATTATTCCATTAATTACCGAAGTCAAAAAAATGGGCTTTTTGGTAAAAATTGACACTAATGGCAGTTCACCCGAAGTAATGCAAAAATTACTAAATCAAAATTTGATAGATTACATCGCCTTAGATTATAAAGCACCCAAATCGGAATTTCACACCATTACACAATCGGATTTATATGATTCATTTGAAGAAACATTAAATTTAATTCTAAAATCTAAAACCCCTTTTGAAATACGAACTACTTATCATTCTCAGTTACTATCCAATGAAGATTTGGCAACAATGATTCACTTTTTGGAAAGCAAGAACTATGTAGGCAATTATTATATCCAATATTTTAAGAATGATGTAGAAACGATTTCAAAATTGGAACGATCCAATAACAAGATTGATTATCAAAAATTATCAACAAATAGCATCCAAATTATTTTAAGAGAATAAAGTATTATTCATTAACTTTATAAAAAATGTATGTTTTCAAAAACCTGTGAATACGCGATTCGAGCTTGTATTTTTATAGCCGCTCAATCGCACGAAAACAAAAGAACTACGATAAAAGACATCGCCGAAAATATTGATTCGCCAAAGTCTTTCACTGCTAAAATTTTACAAGTTTTGGCAAAAAAAGATATTGTTCATTCAATTAAAGGAATCGGAGGTGGTTTTGAAATCCCCAAAGAAAATATCAAAAAAATTAGCCTCGCTGAAATTGTGACCGCGATAGATGGCGATTCAATTTTTACTTGTTGTGGTTTAGGAATAAATCATTGCTCAGAAGACCATCCTTGTCCTCTAAATTATAGATTTAAGAGCATCAGAGAGGATCTTGCAAAAATGCTAGCTAACACCTATCTTGAAGAGCTAGTTTTTAATATTAATTCAGGTGATTCGTTTTTGATGTAAACTTAATTAATTGGCATTTGTTAAAATAAAACCCCTCTTAAACCTTTAATTTCATCTCAGAAAATAAGCAAAAAAAGCCCGCTTAAATTTTAAGCGAGCTCATTTTCTATAAAAAGTTGTTTTATGCAACCACTAATTCTGGCACTTCTACTCCAACCAATTCTTTGGTGTAATACTCCAATTGGCTTTGAATTTCTTTAATACTATTCGCAAAATAATGAGTATTCGCAAAAAAGTTTTGATAAAAGGCAATACCTTCTAACAAATTACTTTTAAAAGCTTTCAATTTTTTCAATTGCGAAGCATTAATCTCGCTCGAAATGTATTTGATGTCATTTTTCAAATAATCGATATACATTTTCAATTCTTTAATAAATAAATTTGGTCTGTTTGGATCCGTCATCACATTAAAATTGCCATAAATATGTCGAACCATTTCAGAAAGTGAAACTTCTTTGTCAAAATAAGCCATATTAGGACCCGGACAAATAATTACACCTTGCGATTGTCCTTTGATCTCAATGTCGTTTTCAATATAAGCAGCATTGGCAAGACCCACACAAAGACAGGCTTTTTCGGTAATATCGAATTTCATTTTATCGAAAGCTTCCTCTGATAAAGTTTCCTTTATTTCATTCAGTTCATCCAATTTTACGTCTTGATATTTTTTAGAAGAAGTACAAATTCCTTCTGCACCAAACTCTTTACTTAAAGCCAAAAACTTTTTCGGACAAGAACTTCCTGCTTTGTCATTATCAATTCGGAGTTGTTTAAACATTTCGTTTGATGTTCCTCTCACGGTATTAAATGGAACTCCCAACGGCGAAATATGACTCAAATACAAATCTTTTTCTTTGGCATTTCTTAGTAATTCTCGTGTTTCTCCATCTACTGAAGTCGCTTCCGGAACCAATAAGAACGGCGTTCCCCAACCCACAGCATCCACATTATAATAATCCAGCATAAAATCGTGCTCTTCGGCAGTTCCTACGCCACCTTGAACAGTAATTTTCAAATCTAAAGGCGTTTCAGGAATATGCATTCCCTTGTTTGCCAAAGCTTTCACCATAATATCATGAGCCGATTGAACCAATTGCTCTTTTTTATGTTTGAATTCTTCCATAATGGGTCCTAATAAAAAACCATCGGTAGCAAAAGCATGTCCACCACAATTCAAACCAGATTCGATGCGGTATTCCGAAACCCAAAGTCCTTTTTTGGCTAAAAAGTTTCCCTGAATCATTGCCGAACGGTAATCACTTACTTTCAGAATAATTTTCTTTTCCAAATAATTGTTTGCATCTGGAAAGAAACAAGGGAAACTTTCGAAATAAGCAAATAATCTTGGATTCATACCCGCCGACAGGACGATGGAAGAAGTTAAGTTGCTATTAGCAAACCCACGAAGGGCCGCGTGTGCATCGTTGAATTCTACTGGTAATTGTTCGTTGTTGGCGAAATTGTCTTTATCCAGTTTTGTCATAATATTCACGTCGATTTCACCTGGATAAAGGTTTTCTTCGAGGTATTTTTTGACATTTTCTTTCCAAGCAATTCCATCTTCTAAAAAGTGCTCTAATCCTTGTTTAATCTCGGATTTGTTAGGCAACATTGCAATATAATTTTCTAATGCATGTTTGCTTTCTGATAATTCTGTTTTGAAATTTTCGAATTTATCTTTTACAACTTTATCGACTAAGTTCAAATAAGAAGTAATACGTTCTGCACGATAATCGTGAATTTTTTTTGTTATTTCTTGATAAGGAACATCGAATTTTTCGCTGTAAAAAGCTCTCATTTTTTCAATAAGCTCATCATCGGCAAGTGCAATAACTGAAGATATTCCGTATTTTGCAACACGAATTGGGCTATCAATCGTGAAAGCCAATCCCATCACAGGAATATGAAAAGTATGTAACTGTTTGTTTGTCATCATTTGCTAAAATAATTTGTTTATGGTATAATATGCAAATATCGCAAAAGCACTTATTACAAAAACTGATAAATATCATACTTTAAAGGACTTTAATAGTACTTTGGGACGATAATACGTTTAATCTTATAAGTAGGTCAGAAATACTGAATATAAATCGAACCTCTAATATAATTAGGCACGAATTATGATGCTTCAAAAGTAAGATTACGCAAATTGTATCTTTCTTGGGCAGACTCGCGAAATTCTAACGGAGTTTATAGATGTAAATTGGAGTAACAAGATAGTCATCTGGCGAGTTTGTGTAGAAAAACCACAAAATAATTTTAATATGTTAGACCAGCAATGAGTAGCATTTTAGAGTATTTTTTGTTTTTAAATATATGTATCTTTGTAAAAATATTGTCTAAAAAAGGGATTGCCAAAATTAATTACCGAATGAAAAATCTTAAAGAACGAATATTAGATCTAAAGAAAGAGAAAAATGCGGTTATTTTAGCGCATTATTATCAAGAAGCCGATATTCAGGATGTAGCAGATTATGTAGGCGATAGCTTAGGATTATCGCAGGAAGCGATGAAAGTAGATGCCGATATTATCCTTTTTGCTGGAGTTCATTTTATGGCCGAAACGGCAAAAATATTAAATCCCAGCAAGAAAGTAATTCTTCCAGATTTGAAAGCAGGTTGTTCACTTGCTGAATCTTGTCCTCCAGAAGATTTTAAAAAATTTACCGAAGCACATCCAGACCATATTGTCATCACTTATGTGAATTGTTCTGCCGAGGTTAAAGCTTTAACTGACATTGTAGTAACTTCTGCAAATGCCGTTAAAATCGTAAATTCCATTCCAAAAGACAAACCCATCATATTTGCTCCAGATAAAAATTTAGGTAAATATGTAATGGAACAAACAGGAAGAGAAATGTTGCTTTGGGACGGTGCTTGTGTGGTTCACGAAGCTTTTTCATTAGACAAACTCATTGCTTTATACAAAAAAAATCCAGATGCTCAGATTATTGCGCATCCCGAATCAGAAACGCATATTCTAAAAACGGCCAACTATATTGGTTCTACTGCAGGGATGATTAATTATGTAAAAACAAATCCTAACAACACATTTATCGTCGCTACCGAAGCTGGTATTCTTCACAAAATGAAACAGGAAGTTCCTGATAAAATATTAATTCCAGCACCTTCAAACGAGGACAACACTTGTGCTTGCAGCGAATGTCCCTATATGAAAATGAACACTTTACAAAAAGTGCATGATTGTTTGCTAAATGAAACGCCTGAAATTTCAGTTCCCGATGATATTATGAAAAAAGCATTAATTCCTATCGAACGAATGCTTGAATTATCTAAATAATGATCCAAACAAACTACTTAATTATTGGTTCTGGCGTTGCTGGATTGACCTTTGCACTGAAAATTGCGGAGGAATTTCCAGATAAAAAAGTAACGATTGTTACCAAAGCAAATGCGGATGAATCCAATACCAAATATGCTCAAGGTGGCATTGCTATTGTCACCGACAAAATTGTGGATTCCTACGAAAAACACATCGAAGACACCCTAATTTGTGGTGACGGAATGTGCGATGAAGAAGTGGTGAGAATGGTGATTACCGAAGGTCCAAAACGATTAAAAGAATTGATTGAATGGGGAGCAAAATTTGACGAAAATAGTAAAGGAACTTTAGATCTAGGCAAAGAAGGCGGTCATTCAGAAAATAGAGTCGTGCATCACAAAGACCAAACAGGTCAAGAAATTCAGCGTGCAATTTCGCATCAAGTACATCAAAAGGAAAACATTAGTGTTTTAGATTATCACTTAGCGATTGATTTAATTACCGAAAATAATCACTGTTTGGGAGCTTATGTTTTAGACGAAAAAACAAATGAAATTCTAACATTTCAATCCGATTTCACCTTGCTTGCTACTGGCGGAATTGGTCATCTTTATGGCCATACCACAAACCCCGTGATTGCCACTGGCGACGGAATCGCAATGGCTTACAGAGCCAAAGCTGCTATCAAAGAAATGGAATTTATTCAGTTTCATCCCACCGCTCTATACGATGCTTCAACTGGAACTTCTTTCTTGATTTCGGAAGCTGTTCGTGGTTTTGGTGCCTATTTGCGTACGAAAAATGGGCATCGATTTATGCCCGATTACGATGCTCGAGGCGATTTGGCTTCACGCGACATTGTTTCTCAATGCATCGATTTAGAACTCAAAAAATATGGCGACGAATGTGTTTATCTCGATTGTTCCCATTTAGATATGGAAGCTTTCATCAAACATTTTCCGATGATTTACAACCATTGTAAAAAGAAAGGAATAGATTTATCCAAAGATTGGATTCCTGTAGTTCCTGCCCAACATTATCTTTGTGGTGGAATTGTAGTCGATAAAACAGGAAAAACATCTGTCGAAAATTTATTTGCCTGTGGCGAATGTTCCAGAACTGGTTTGCACGGAGCGAACAGATTGGCATCAAATTCTTTATTAGAAGCCTTGGTTTATTCGGACAAAATCTTTAATTATTTAGCAAAGACTTCTTTCGACAAAAGCCAGTTTGAAGGCAAAGTAACCGATTGGAAATTGGTTTCAAAACCAGCAATCAATCCAGATTATGTTGCCAAAAGAAAGTCCGAATTACAATTTTTGATGCGTCAAAATGCTGGAATTGTGCGTAATGATAACGATTTGCTAAAAGCCAAAGAAAAACTCACGCTTTGGAAAAATGAAATCGAAGAAAAAATAAATAGTTATCAAATTAATGCAGATTTGTGTGAGCTGCAAAATTTGATAACTATTGGAACTTTAATCGTTGAGCAATCTATCGAAAGAGATGAAAATCGTGGTGGTTTTGTAAAGATTAATAGTTAAAAGCCAGATTCAAAAAAAAATTCCTTCCTTTTCTGGGAATGTTATTCCAATCTGAAAAAGTCGAATAATAGGTGTCGAAAATATTTTCGATTCCCGTTTTTAAATTGCATTTTACTTTTTCAAAAGCAAAAGAATATCCTGCATTCAAATTCAAAATAGCAAAATCTGGTGTTCTATCTTCTCCATAAAAAAGACTGAATTGCGTTTGAGTTGCGTTTCCTTGAACTGCAATTTCTGAGGTAAATTTTCCTTTTTTGTAATCTAAAGAAGAGAAATAACGCAACGGACTTATGAAAGGCAAATTCTGGTCTTCGAAATCTTTTCCGTAGCTGTAAACCAATTGTCCTTTCCATTTAAAATCAGTCGAAAATTGGTATTCCAGATTTAAATCGGCATTGAAAATTGTAGCATAATCAAGGGCTTTATAGATTTTTACTCCGCTTGCGCCAATAGTCATTGTACTCAAACTGGGATCTGGTTTCCCTACAATATAATTGGAAATATGAAAATAGGAAGACGACATTTTTGCACTAAATTTTTGAGTTTTACAGCCTACAGAAACACTTCCTTCAAGTGAATTTTCATTCTTTAATTCCGGGTTTCCAATGTAATCAAACATATCAAAACTATTGTACAAATAAAATCCGTAACCCTCAGAAACCGTTGGTGCTCGTTCGCCGTACGCCAATCCAAAACCATACGAAAAACCATTTTCATCATAGAAATAATTCGAAGAAATACTCGGTAAAATTCGGTTTTTGCTATCTTTCATATTGGGATAAAAAATTTGCAAACTTTCTAAACCCAACTCACTAGCAACCTGATTATAATGATTGGCTAAACTTGTCGAAAATTTTAAACTCGAATGACAATTCAGGGCAATATTATCTTCTAAAAACAAGGCGGTGTAAAACGTTTTCACATCTGGCCAAGTGTACATAAACATCAATTTTTCGCTAGAATCTGCTGGATACATGGTCATTTCTGCAACAGATCGATTGTAAAATGAATTCAAATCCGCAATAAAATGATGGTTATTGAGAATGCCTTTTACTTTAGAATAAAATCCAAAAGTGTCGCTCCAACCCGGCATATCCATATGAATCGGAACCGAAGGTCGCTTGGTGTCATCCATTTTATGCGTGATGGTATTGTAATAGATTTTGGTTTCCCAGTTTGTAATTGCGAGCCCCGAGGCAATCTCTTTTGATTCAGGAACATATTCATATTTTAGGGAAGTGATCAATGCTTCGGCCAAAGAAACATCCATTGGCAAAGCCGGATAACCTACATTTGTCGCTTTATCGTAGATGATTGAACCTTCTATCAATTTATTTTTATCAATAGCAAACCCAGAAGTTGCTGAAATATTGAATTTTTGAAACTGCGAAAACAAAACTTCCTGACTCTTCCCATCGGTATAATTCTCAGCATCTCGAAACATAAAATCGGTATCTACATAAAACGATTTTTCGGCATAATTTACGGCTGAACCAATAATTTTTTGTTTACTATTGGTTTCAAAACCAGTATTCAAAGAAGTGTCCCAACCTGAATCGGAGAAACCACTTCTATTTCGTTGCAAATCAATAGAACCACCAATTGTAGCACCGTGACAAGCACCTTGTTGCCCTGATTTTATAGTCGCTTCGGACAAATTAGAAACCTCAACATAAGAAGTAATGGGATCCATTTTGTCAGTGCAAGCTCCAAAAACGCGCATTCCATCAATAGTTACCAAAGTTCTTTCAGTAGTCATGCTATTAATCATTGGTTCCCAAGCATAACTGCCTCGACGAATCATATCTACTTTTGTGGACTTTTGCAAATATTCATCGATAGTGGCTAGAGGCTTAACTTGGTTTTGATTCAGTTGTGCCTTTTTTCCAATGACAATTACTTCTTTTAAATCCTTTGGAGTAATTGTATCAACGGGTTTTTCTTGTGCAATACTCATTTTGGGAACGAAAAAGCACAACGCTATAAAAAGTATTAAGTTTTTCATAAAAAATGTAAAATTATCTTTGCCAAAGTAGAATCCTTTGGCAAAGATTTATTTTTAATTAAAACTCTATTTCAAAGTAAATACTGCTAGCTGGAACAGCATCAGTGATAGTTTCGCCTTTTAGAACAGTTCCTAAAGCGTTGACTAATTGTAAATTAAGTTTCCAATAACCCGTCATAGTCAACGATAGTTTTCCGCTGTATAAATCCCCTGCGAGTATTTGTGTTGCATCAACATTATTAGGTGAGCTATGATTTCCCATACTTGGCATTCTTGGGTCAAATTTCAATTTAAAATTATCAACCACTGGAAAAGTCATCATGTCCTGCATTTTCCATACTCCAGCAACCATATCATTGATACCCACTTTTGGATGATGCGGATCAACATAAGCAACAATATATCTTACGCTATCTGAACCGGTAAATGTGGTCACTCTTTGCTTTGCCGACGCTGGAACATCAATAACAGAAGTCATTGTATATGCAGTTCCGTTGATGGTATAATCTATTTTTAAATCCCAATATTCAGTAGCGTTTTGAGCCATTTGAAAAACAATGTATCCTTCATAAACCAAACCATCCGGAGAAACTTTTGTTACTGGTGATTTAGGACAAGAATGGTTCATCATCGCCATGTGCATTACTGGCATCCAAGTAACAGTTGCATTTTTTAGGTATTGATTGGTTGCGTTGTCTTTGATTTTTAGTGCAATTTCATTAAATCCTTGCTCTAAACCGCCCATATGTTTGTATAATTCAATGGTATGCGTGGTGTTTGTAATCTCTTTGAACTTGGTCAATCCATCTAATTCGTTAACTTCAGGGGTATCATTATTTGAACATGAAGCAAAAATGGTTAGTAAAACCAATGGTAATATTCTTAAAAATTTCATTTTTTTATTTTTTAAAATTTGATAATAAAAGTACTTTCGATGAAAGTTTCATCGAATAAATAGTTGTAAAAAAGTTGAAAAATTAAGAAATGAAAATGGGAGGTCGAAAAACAGAATCACTATTCAAATAGTAGTATAAGTCAGAATAGTTATTATTTACTATTTGTTTTTTATCAAAAAAAATGGATGTAATTTTGAATGAATTGATTTCCTCAAAAAACAATACTTCTAGTTCACGGGAAACGGTTTTCTTATTGGAAGAAATAGGAGTTTCGGTTTCAGAGGTTTTTGCCAATTCCTTCATTAAATGGCATTTACCATTACATTGCAGTTTAGGCTTGGCTTTATTTATACAAAGCACTTTAGAAATATATTCATAATTAACGACATAGTCTATAACCGGAAGCACCGGTTTTAGTAACATAATCAACGCTAAAAGGAATAATATCTTTTTCACAGTGCAAATATAGGACTCCGATTAAAATTATGATGATTTTTTAATATAATAATTTTTTGTTAAAGACTAAACCTTTAAAACATATCCAAGTCTTATCACTATAACTTAAAAAATATAATAAAAATGAAAAGATTATTTGTTTTGGCATTATTAATAGTTGGGACAACTATGATAGCACAAGAAAGAAGCAGAAAGCATCAAGGAAATGAAATGGAGCAATTTACTCCAGAACAAAAAAGTCAATTAATGTTAAAAAAAATGACTTTAGAATTGGATTTGAATGACTCGCAACAAAAAGAAATGAGCTCCATTATCTCAGATAAAATAGCTAAAATGGAGTCTCATAAAGCTGAGATGAAATTAATGAAAGAAAAAGGTGTTCCACCTACAAAAGATGAACGATTTGCCATGCAAATGAAAATGCTTGACGAACAAATTGCTACTAAAAAAAGAATGGAAAAAATTCTTAATGCAAAACAATTTGACAAATGGACTTCACTAAAAGAAGAGCATCAAGAGAATCGCAATGGTAAATTCCAGGGAAAAAGACAAGGTAAACCTCAAGGAAAAAGACAAGGTTAAATTATAATAGTTAGTTGAATTGGTTAGTTTGTTAAACTTCCGGCTGGTTACCGGAAGTTTTTTTATGTCCAATAATTACTAAAATGTTTTTGATACTTTATCTATTACTCGAATGGTAAAATCTAAGTCGTCATAAGTAAGCGCGTCGGTGATAAACCAAGTTTCATAAGCTGATGGTGCAATGTAAATTCCCTCATTTAATAATCCGTGGAAGAATTTTTTAAAAGTTTCATTGTCTCCTTTTGCAGCAGATTGAAAATCTACGACTGGAGTTTCGGCAAAATGCACTGAAATCATCGAACCAATTTGGTTAATAGTGAAATTTACTTTATTTGCTTTAAGAACTTTATCAATTCCAGCGGCCAAATACCCTGTTTTTTCTTCTAATCTTTTGAAAATTTCTCGATCAGAATCCAATGCTTGCAACATTGCTAATCCAGCTGCCATTGCCAAAGGATTTCCAGATAAAGTTCCCGCTTGATACACTGGTCCAAGTGGTGCTAAATAATTCATTATTTCGTTTCTCGCCGCAAAAGCTCCTACCGGTAAACCGCCACCAATTACTTTTCCGAAGCAAACTATATCCGCTTTGATGTTGAATAATTCCTGAACTCCACCTCTAGCCAATCGGAATCCTGTCATTACTTCATCGAAAATTAAAAGAATTCCATTGTCTGTACACAATTGGCGCAAGCCTTCCAGAAATCCTTTATTTGGTGGAATACAACCCATATTTCCAGCAACTGGTTCTACAATTATGGCTGCAATTTCGTTTTTATTGGCTTCGATTAAAAGGGCTACATTTTCTAAATCATTGTATTTTGCTAGCAAAGTATCTTTTGCAGTTCCAGCGGTAACTCCGGGACTATTTGGCGAACCAAAAGTAATGGCTCCGCTTCCTGCCTGTATCAAAAACGAATCGGAATGACCGTGATAACATCCGGCAAATTTTATTATTTTATCTTTTTTGGTAAATCCACGGGCCAATCGGATGGCGCTCATACATGCTTCGGTTCCTGAATTCACAAAACGTATTTTGTCAATATTTGGCACCATCGAAACCGCTAATGCTGCGATTTGAGTTTCTAATTCGGTTGGCATTCCAAACGAAGTTCCTAGTTTGGCTTTTTCAATTACGGCATCAACTACGGGTTGAAAAGAGTGACCCAGAATCATTGGTCCCCAAGAATTGATATAATCTATTAATTTGTTTCCGTCTTCGTCAAAGAGATAAGCTCCTTTGGCACTTTTGACGAAAATTGGCGTTCCTCCTACCGCTTTGAAGGCCCGAACTGGTGAATTTACTCCACCGGGAATTACTTTTTCTGCTTCAGCAAAAAGCTGACTGCTTCTTTGATACAACATCTTTTTTATTTTTGTATTAGTATGGATTGCCCTATTGAAATGGCATTGTCAAAAATATTATTTTGCTTTTTTAATTCATCAATAGGAATATTATATTTTTTAGAAATGGAATACAAAGTATCCCCTTTTGCCACAACATAACGCTCTGTTTCGCCAGTAATATTTAAATTGTTTTTTGAGGTAACTACCGCTATATCAATATCGACTCCATCGTATTTATACAACTGAAACCGTTCGATTATACCAATTAATTTTGTTGGATACTGAACATCTGTAGCGTAACCGGCTGCTTTTAACCCTTTGGCCCAAGCCTTATAATCTGTTTTGTTTAATTTAAAAAGAGATGAATACCGAGAGCCTGTGGTTAAAAAAAGTGCGTGATCCCGAAAAGAATCGAATGCGTTATAATATTTTCGAAAACATTCAGCAATAGAATCATCGTCGTATTTTATGCTTTCGCCCAACCAATCTTTATGACATTTTATACCAAAATGATTGTTAGCTTGCTCACTCAAAGGAGCAGTTCCTGCTCCGGATTCTAAAATCGCTTGTCCCAAAATAATACTCGCTGGAATGCCGTATTTTTTCATGTTGGATTGTGCTACATCCTTATAAGAATCGATATAATCTAAAATCATATCATTGGTCACTTTTACACGAGATGTAGCCTCCAGAATTTGGGTGCTTGGGCTATAATTTTGGTCTGGTTTTGTTTTCGCTTTGTTTTCAACAGATCCGTTTATGGTAGGTTTCCTTGTGGAACTGACTGCCGAACTATTTGAATTTGAACCTTTTTTAGTGGTTTGAATAACCGATTTGTTCGTATTGCAACTTACGAAAAAAAGCAACAAAAGTAAAAGTATGTTTATTCTAATCATTGAAATCTATTATAGGTAATTTTTTTGCTTTGAGTTTTAAATTCATCCCCGCAATTCCTTGAATTCCTCCGGTGTGAATGAGTAAAATTTTGGAATCAACCGGGAAATAATTAGCATTGATTAAATTTATAACGCCAAAAACCATCTTTCCTGTATAAATTGGGTCCAAAGGAATCTGATTTTCTTTATAAAACTGATTGACAAAAGCTATTAATGCTGGATTCACTTTTCCATAACCTCCAAAATGATAATCAGTTATTAATTGCCAGTTATCATTTCGGACAAATTTACGAATTTCATCGTTTAAAAAATCACCTTTCAACGCAGGAAATCCCAAAACTTTTTGGTGTGGCAAACTGCTGTTTATAAGACCGCTAATTGTTCCGCCTGTTCCAACTGCGCAACATACAAAATCATATTCAGAATCTTCTTTGGTTAGAACTTCTTCACAACCTTGGACAGCAAATTCATTTGTTCCACCTTCAGGAATATAGTAAAAATTTCCAAATTTATGTTTTAAGTTTTCGATGAATTCTTTTTCAGTTTTGTGGCGATAATCTTCTCGGGTAACAAATTCAAATTGCATTCCACATTCCTGAGCGAATTTTAAGGTTGGATTAATCAAAATTTTACTTTCTAATTCGTCACCCCGAATAATTCCAATAGTTTTGAATCCATATTCTTTTCCTGCAAAAGCGGTTGCGGCAATATGATTCGAGAATGCTCCGCCAAAAGTGAGTAGCGTATCTTGATTTTCAGCTTTTGCCTGGATTAAATTATATTTGAGTTTTCGGAATTTGTTTCCAGAAATAAAAGGATGAATAAGATCTTCCCGTCTTATCAAGAGGGAGATATTTTTATTGGATATTTTTATTTTTTGAGTTGGAATATCTTGCAAAACAATTACTATTTGGCACAAATATACAACACAAAATGATTGTATTCTTTAGTGTAGTTTAAGAAATAAGCTTGCTGAAATGTTAAGAGAAAATAAGAACGTGTAGGACGTTCCAGAGACTAATTTTTAACGATAATTTTTTGGCCCATTTCAGTTTTTTGGTTTGTTGATAATTTTATAATGTAAATTCCATTTGTTAAATCGGCTGTTTCAAAAGTATAGGAAGATTTTGCTCCTAAATTTGTTTTGGTAAAAATCAATCTTCCCACTACATCGTAAAGACTACAATTGGTAAGTTCTACTAGCAACGGATTAGTAACAATCAAATTTTTATTTGTGTTGTCTTGTCTTACATTAAAGTTTTGGTTTTTTGTTTCATCAAGCCCTAAAGTACCGTTTTTGAAAGTAATTTCATAGCGTGTGTTATAAGTTCCTGCTGGCAAAGTCAAATCATAAAAACTGTTTTTTATGTCGTGATATAAATCAGTTGTCTTGTCGTGCAAGTACACATTGTCAACTTCGGGAATGTTTAACATTTCGTTGATTGTAATTTTGTAATTGGCTTCATCTGAATTTCTAAAACCAATTGGAATTTTTTTATCAATATCAAACGGCATCACTGCAATAATGTACTCATCATCATTGATAACAAAGTAATTGTTTGCCGGACCATTATTAGGAGAAGCTGCATCCATAGCGCGATCGACTCCATCTGTAGATAATGGATCAAAAACTAAAATCATTTGACTTATTGGTCCGTTATTTAATAAGGTATTAACTCTAATTTTTGGTCTTGGACCAGTAGTGCTTTTAATTTTATTATTTCTTTTTTTCTCAAATACTGAGGTGCCTTCTGAATCGCCTTCCCTTATAAATTTCCTGTAACTGTTTTTCATTTGAACATTTCCCCCAGTTTGAGTTTTATCGCCCTCGATCATAAAGCCTTGTCCTATAGGCGCATATCCTCTTGCAAAAGAATGTCCTGTACCTTCCATACTTACAACTTCGTTTCCCGCTCCATCATAAGTGAAGAATGTTACAGGGGCATACTCATCGATTGCACCAGAATATGTGCCATAACCACCCTTATAATCTGCAATATAATGTGAGTTTACCGTTTTGTCATGTTCCCAAAAATAAGCAATTCCTGTACACTTAATATTATCTATATCTGTTAAAAAAGCCCCTAAATCTATTGCTGATGGATATGGATTTCCAGTTAATGTTAATTCTTGTGGTAAAACAGGAATATCAATTGTTCCGTCATTAGGTTTTCCTCGAAAATCATAACGCTGTTTGCTCCCTGTATTGTTTGCCACTCCATTAATACAAGTGGTATCGATTCCCGAAGTACCTTTCATTGTAAAACCCTGACCAGCTCCAATTGTGGTATTTGAACCCACAAAAATCCAATCAGAATAGGAACTTTTGATGGTAAATTTATAAATCCAATATGGCGCAATGCCCAATGGAGAAGTTACTCCGTCGTATGCATTTGAGGCTAAAATTGATGCCGCTGTTGTTGAAGTTAATGTAGTTGGCATTCCTAATAATGATATTCCAAAAAGATTATTTATTGAGGTCGCTGTAGCTACATTTCCCACAGGAGAACACCAATAATTGTATTGGTAATTATTTACGCTCCCTTCCTGAAAAACAGACAAGGTTCCTAAACCTTTATTGGCTCCTGATCCTGTTGTTCCTTGTAGCAATTGACCGTCATTTCTTAAATAAAACTTACTTGTTGAGGCATTTAATTCGAGATCGCTATTTATATATACACATTGATTGCTAGCATACACATAAGTATTGCCTTTGACATACATCCCTTGAGCATTAACTTGACTTTGGGTTAAACAAACCATCAAAAAAATCCCTATTTTTTTGAGTATATTTTTCATAATCTGATCCTTTACATTCACTTCACTAAAATTCCCTTTTAAGAATAATTTGAAATGCTAAAAATTTAAATACCAATCTAAAGGTAATGATTAATAATTAAAAAATCCTTTAAGTGCAATTATAATCGATAAAGCGCAGAAATATTTATTAATATAGGATTAGTTATATGTAAAATTTATTGTCAAAAGTTTCTATCATCAGGATGTTGCTGAAATTTAGACCAAAAGGAAAAACATTTGTCTTTACTATTAAATAAATTTTATCATAAACATTCTGATTTTTTTTCGGAACCAGAAAAATGTTGCAAAAATAAAAAACCTGAATTCGAAATTTTTCTACCATCGACATCAAACTCATTTTAAAACAGTACATATCTAACAATTATTCGTAGGATATATATACCATAAAAATTGAAAAAGAGCTGTTCATCGATAAAATTTGCCAATTAACTTACAAAACGAACCTGATTGAAAAATTTAGCTTTAGATTGGCACCTAATATTAATTCTTACAATAATTCTCTCAATAATAACTCCATAATCATGAATAAAAGTACCTTAAGGACCTTCTCTCTAGTTTTAGTTATGACTAGTATTAGCACATTTGCTCAAGTAGGCATTGGAACTACAACCCCAAGAGGCGCACTCGAAATTAACTCTAGCACAAATGGATTTGTACCACCGCAAGTAGCTCTAACATCGGCCACTGTATCCGCACCAGTGGTAAATCCACAAACAGCTGGAGCACCTTTAGTTGGAACATTTGTTTACAATACAGCTACAGATGGAACTTCCCCAAATAATGTAACTCCAGGTTATTACTTTTGGAACGGAACTGCTTGGATAAAATTTGCCGCGGGAAACACTGCCGCAGATGTTGAAGACGATTTAAGAGTCAATATAGATAAAGGTTCAAATCTTGCTCAATTAGGAAATTTAACAGGTATACCCGGGCCTGAAATTTGGTTTTTTAGAGATGAACAAGCAATAGAAGGCATGTCATTTACTGTTCAATTACCTCTTAACTGGAAAGAAGGATCAACACTCTATCCAAACATTCATTGGATACCAAAAATATCAGCAGCTTCGGGGAATATGAAATGGAATTTGGAATATTCTTGGGTCAATATAGATGGAACTTTCTCTGGACTTACCACCTCTTCTGTCATTGTAAATGCGCCATTTGTAATGAACCAACATCTTATATCCAATTTAACCTCGGGAAATGCTGGAATAAGTGGCGAAGGAAAAACGAATTCAAGCGTATTAATTTGCCGTATTTATAGGGATTCTAGTAATTCAGAGGATACTTTTAGTGGTGATGCTGGTGGTTTATCAATGAATTTCCATATATCACTAAAAAATCCATATGTTGAATATCCGGATTTACCCAATTGATACTGGCGCTCTAAACATATTTTAAAAACTCCCAAACAGACCTTTGCTTTAAATAGTCAAGGTCTTTTTCTTTGGCATAAGCTTCACGTTCAAAACTAATATTTCGATACGCCAAGTCAAAATTTTTATATTGAATCCATCGCAAACAAAACTCCAAAAAATACCAAACAAAAAATGGAATAACAAGTAGTTCCAATTGTTGTCGCAAGTGAATTCTTTCATGATTTACAAATACCGAATTTTCCTTATCCAATGAATATTTTACAAACACAAAAGGGAAAATTGCTAATCCGCGATAGCCTTTTGGAATTAAATATTTGGTTACAAGTAAAAACATTTGCATTAAAGTGTATAAATTTGTGCTTATGAAGGAACAAAGTAATGAAAATAAATTAATCGAGGGCGAAGATTTTTATTATACACCCGAAGGTTATAAATGTTTCACCGAAAAGCACCACTTAAAAAAGGGTTTCTGTTGCAAAAGCGGCTGTCGCCATTGCCCGTATGGATTCAATAAAAAAACAGGAGAAATAAAGAAATAAACCATATTTAGTGACAGTTACAGTCAAATATTAATAAATTTAAAATGACTTTCAAAGAACAAATTCAACAGGGGATTCCAGATACATTACCTCTTCCTAAACCGTTTGAAGCCAATATCAATCACGCTCCTAAACGAAAAGAAATTCTTTCGGAAGAAGAAAAAAAATTAGCACTTCGCAATGCACTTCGCTATTTCGAACCACAACATCACACTGAATTAATCAAGGAATTTACCGAAGAATTAAAAACATACGGTCGCATTTATATGTACCGTTTTCGTCCTGATTATAAAATGTACGCTCGTCCAATTTCAGAATATCCAGGAAAATCTGAGCAAGCAAAAGCCATTATGCTTATGATTCAGAACAATCTCGATTATGCCGTAGCACAACATCCTCATGAATTGATAACCTATGGTGGAAATGGAGCTGTTTTCCAAAACTGGGCTCAATATTTATTGACGATGCAGTATTTGTCTGAAATGACCGACGAGCAAACTCTCACCATTTATTCGGGTCACCCAATGGGTTTATTTCCTTCGCACAAAGACGCTCCGCGAGTTGTGGTAACAAACGGAATGGTCATTCCTAATTATTCCAAACCTGATGACTGGGAAAAATTCAATGCACTTGGTGTTTCACAATACGGTCAAATGACCGCCGGAAGTTATATGTACATTGGTCCACAAGGCATTGTTCACGGAACCACCATCACAGTTTTGAATGGTTTCCGAAAAATAAAAACCAATCCAAAAGGCGGATTATTTGTCACTTCAGGATTGGGTGGAATGTCTGGAGCACAACCAAAAGCAGGAAACATTGCAGGTTGTATAACGGTTTGTGCCGAAGTCAATCCAAAAATCACGCACATTCGTTACAGTCAGGGCTGGATAAACGAAGTTATCGAAAATCTTGATGAATTAGTCAAAAGAGTCGCTTTGGCTAAAGCTAATAAAGAAATTGTTTCCATTGCCTATTTAGGAAATGTCGTTGATGTTTGGGAAAAATTCAACGAAGAAAATATTCATATCGATTTAGGTTCCGACCAGACATCGCTGCACAATCCTTGGGCTGGAGGTTATTATCCGGTGGGAATTTCGTTTGAAGATGCCAATGAAATGATGTCCAACAATCCTGAATTATTTAAAGAAAAAGTACAGGAAACTTTAAGAAGACATACTTCTGCAATTAACAAACATACCGCAAAAGGAACCTATTTTTTCGATTATGGAAATGCTTTTCTATTAGAAGCTTCCCGCGCTGGCGCTGATGTTATGGCCGAAAATCACATTGACTTCAAATATCCAAGTTATGTTCAGGACATTATGGGTCCAATGTGTTTTGATTATGGTTTTGGTCCTTTCCGCTGGGTTTGTGCCTCTGGAAATCCCGAAGATTTACAAAAAACGGATAGGATTGCTTGTGAAGTTTTGGAAGAAATGCAACGAAATTCTCCCGCTGAAATCCAACAGCAAATGGCAGATAATATTCATTGGATAAAAGGAGCGCAGGAAAATAAATTGGTAGTGGGTTCGCAAGCCAGAATCCTCTACGCAGATGCTAAAGGAAGAATGAAAATTGCCGAAGCTTTTAATCAGGCTATTGCCAAAGGTGAGATTGGAATCGTGGTTCTAGGTCGCGATCATCACGATGTTTCAGGGACAGATTCTCCTTATAGAGAAACTTCAAATATTTATGATGGTTCTCGTTTTACTGCCGATATGGCAATTCAAAATGTGATAGGAGACAGTTTTCGTGGAGCTACTTGGGTTTCCATTCATAATGGAGGCGGCGTAGGCTGGGGTGAAGTAATAAACGGTGGATTCGGGATGGTTCTTGATGGTTCTGCAGCCGCTTCAAAACGAATCGAATCAATGCTCTTTTGGGATGTCAACAACGGAATTTCAAGACGAAGCTGGGCGCGAAATGAAGGAGCTATTTTTGCTATAAAAAGAGCAATGAAAACACAACCTTTGTTGAAAGTGACGCTGCCAAATTTGGTAAACGATGAATTGTTTGAAAGTTAAAGACTAATTTATCCTTTTATTTTTTGGTTAAAATCAGCTTCTTTTTCGATTATATTTCCTTCGTACTGCAACTTCCATCCCATTGTATTAGTAAGAATCAGCATTTTCGAAAGCTCCGAAATCAATCTGTTTTTGGCATTTAATTTTAGGGACGATTTTTGAATTTTCTTGGATAGATTGGCTCGAACCATTTTATTTATTTTGTTGTAATCATCACCAGTAAAAGGATTTAATTTACTTTGCTCTACATCATAATATTGTAGATTTGTACTTATTTTTATTTCTTCTTTTGGGATATTTTTAATGGTGATGGTCTTGTTTTTTTCGTCGATATCGTATTTCATCTGATGTAAATCGTAGGCAACAGTCACATCGGCATTGACAATTACTATGGCTTTCTTTTCGAAAGAAACCGCACCCATCAAATATTCATCTTGGTCTTTATAGGTAATCACTTCGGCAAAATGACCTTCGGTAACTACTATTTTCCCAACGTTGACAATTTGTTGCTGAATGAGATTGGTATTGTAATCTATGGTTGAATCGTCTTCTTTTTTGAAATCGCAGAATTTGAAAAGTAGAAAAATTGCAATAACGATTCCTAAACTAGCTATTATTCTATTTTGCATTTTATTTTTTTATAAAAGTAGAGAAAATATTGCAAAGGAAAAACAATCTAAATCAACTTATTATTCTTAGCTTTTTGAATGGCTTCTAGTTTGTTGTGAACTTGCAGTTTAGTATAAATGTTTTCTACGTGTTTGCGTATAGTTCCTGCCGAAAGGAAGAGGTTTTCGGCAATAGAATTGTATTTTAAACCTTTGCTCAATTGTTCTAAAACTTCGATTTCACGGGGTGTTAAGTTGTACTCTTCTTGGTTTGGAACATTTTCGAAAACGGTCGGATTTCTAAATAATTTCAGGGTTTTCATTGCAATCGATGGAGTCATTGTAGCACCACCATTCATTGTTTCGATAATGCCTTGGTGTAAATCTTTTGGATTCACTTCTTTGAGCAAATAGCCATCGGCACCAGCTTTTATGGCATTAAAAATGTTTTCATCATTATCAAAAACGGTCAACATTATAATTTTTATTTGTGGATATTTATGTTTTACAAAACAAGTTGCGTCTATTCCGTTCATTTTCGGCATTTCGATATCCATCAAAATCAAATCGATGTTATGATTTTTTTCTAATTTTTCTATTAAATCTAGCCCATCAAAAGCTGTTAATTTCACTAAAAAATCATCAAAAAAAGATAGTTTTTCTTGGGTAGCTTTTATCAAAAAAGAATTGTCATCAACTATGGCTATTTTTATCATATCTCGCAATTTTTCAGATCAAAATTTCAATTCGAGTTCCCTCATTCGACGAAGAAAGATTGAATTCTCCGCCGATTTCTTCGATGCGTTTTTGCATATTTTTCAACCCATTGCCCTTTTCGATAGTGGCCGAGTCAAAACCAATTCCATTATCCTGAATGATGATTTTTAATTTATTTTCTGCTTGTTTTGCATTGATAGTAATCACACTAGCGTTGGCATATTTTATGGCATTATTGACCGCTTCCTGAATGGTTCTGTAAATATTCATTCCTTGAACCGAGGTCAGTTTTTGAGTTTTTAGAATGGGATCAATGGCGAACGAAAAGCTAATTTGATCTTTAACTTCTTTAGCCTTTTCGATATAATTATTAATTCTGATTTCTAAATCTTCAAATGAAATTTCGTTGCTGTTCATTGCCCAAATCGTATCGCGAAGTTCTATGATTGTATCCTTGGCAAAACTAGAAATATTGGATAGTTTGTTGTCTAATTTCTCGTTTGTAATATCGAAAGCATATTTTATATTATCAACGGATGAAATGATGAAAGTCAATTGTGCTCCAATATTATCGTGCAAATCTCTCGAAATTGACAAACGTTGTTCTTGCAATTTGTTTTGATTTTCTATTTTTGAAATGGCAGAATTAAGTTCGAACTCCTGAGCTTGTTGACTTGTTTTTAGTTTTTGTTGACGGGAAATTAAGAAACCTATTAGAGCAATTAAAAACACCAATATTGAAAGCCCTATTAAATAAATGTTTTTTTGTTTGGCTTCGGCTTCTTTTTGAAGTAAAAGTTTTTCTTTCTTTTCGGTTTGGTATTTTGTTTCAAGTTCAGCGGTTTGTTTAAATACTGAGTTTTCAAGCATTTGATTATTTATAACTAACAACTTATCTACATAGAGACTAATACTGTCAAGTTGGTTCAATTTTGCATAAACCCGAATTAGCGACTTATAATTTATCTGCAATTTGTCGTACAATTTTTCTTTTTCGAAAACTTGTTTGGTATTCAACAATAATTGTTTTGCTTCGGCCAATTTATTGTGATGCACAAATTCTTCCGCTACATTTAAGTCGAAATTTGCTTTGTCAATATCAGAGTTTAATTGTTGTCTGGCATTCTGTGATTTTTCATAAAGCGCTAAAGCTTCTTTAGATTTTTTTTGTTCTGTTTTTACCGATGCAATATTATTGTAAGCACTAGAAACCCCTTTTTTGTTTCCAACACTATTGCAATATTTTAAACTTATATTATACTGCTTCAATGCGTTCAGGGTATCATTCATTTGAAGATACACATTGCCTAAATTCAAACAGGATACACATAATTCTGCTGCTGCATTATTTTCTTCCTGATATTCAACAACGTCTTTAATATAGGTAAATGCTTTTGGATAATTTTTTAATTTTAAAAGTATGAGTCCAATATTTCCTTTGGTAATATGACTATTCTTATCGTCTTTTATACTTTCAAAATATTGCAAAGCGTCGAGAAACGATGTCATTGCCAATTTGTATTGCCCATTTTTTTCATAAATATTGGCCAAATTATTATTGATTTTAGCCAAACCTCTATTATCCTTTCTGGCTTTTCTGATTTTATAAGATTTGAGATAATTTTCCTTTGAATTTTGAAAATCCCCTTTCCTAAAGTACACTGCACCAACATCACTAAACACTTGTGCAATTAAGGTAGAATCTCCCAACTTTCTTGATTCTTCAATGGCTTTATTGCCATAAACTAAAGCCGAATCGATGGAAACTGTAGAATAATACCAAGTCAAATCCGAATAAATTGTAGCGGTTTTTTTGGCATCAGGATTACCTTTAAGCTCTTTTTTTAAGTTGTCAATAATATCCTGAGCATTTTGCGCACTAGCAGATAATGAGACTATTATAATCAGAAAGAAGAAATATTTTTTCATATAAAAACTTTTACAGGCTAAATATAACAAAATATTTCATACTTATTTCTTGGAATACAATTCTTCAAAAATTTCGCAATTCAAATTAAAAATAGAATCTTTCAAGGCTTCGTTGGATGCCTTAAGTTTTACCCTTAAGTCTTCGGAAAGTTTTATTTTCTGATTTTGATCCTCAAGATTTGATTTCATCTCCAAAATAATATCTTCCAGAAGCATTACGCGTCTTTGGAAATCTAAATTGCCAATTTTAAAGTTGATAATCAATCCTAAAATCACAAAGCAAAGTGCCCCTATTATAAGTATCAAAATATAAACCATATTCACTTTTTTTTAATTCACAATCAGTTTTTTAGTAGTTTTAACGCCACTCTTTTCAATTTCTAGCAGATAGGTTCCTTTGTTTAGATATTGGTTTGTAGTTGGAGTTTTTAAATCGAAATCTTTAATTTTTTGACCTAGAAGATTATAAATCGTAGCTTTAGAGTCCATTAAATTTTCATTAATTTCGATATTGAAATTTCCCAAAGAAGGGTTTGGATAAACGGAAATGTTGTTATCAATACTTTTTATTGACAAACCTAATGCAGTTTGACTCATTTTATGAACAAACATATCAGCAGAACCGCCTGTTGGAGTCAAAATAGTTACTCCTGCATCAGGATTAAAATCCCCTGAATCACTAACACTACTACCAAATGTTCCTGTTGTGTATATATTTCCAGCAGCATCCACTACAATTGATTTGCCTTTTGTATCAGCACCTGCAGTTAAACTGGGAACGCCACCAATTTGTTTTACCCAAACAAAACTTCCCGTAGCGTCTAATTTTAAAATGTAAGTATCATCATCAAATCGATGTTTAATTGATAAATTATAAATTCCTACTCCTGGATCAAAATCAGTTTGTAAATCTGAAAAAAAACTTCCCGTTGTATAAACATTACCAGCCGTATCGAGCGCTAAAGAAGCTACATCTCTAATATTTCCTTCGAGTTGCTTTACCCATATAAAGTTACCTGATAAGTCTAATTTTGAAATAAAACCGTCATCACCAAAAGTTGGACCGCTCAAATTTCCAACGGCTGCACTTGGATTAAAATCAACTGTGCCTGAGAACATTCCAGCTGTAAATACATTGCCGGAAGCATCAACCGCTATTCCTTTTACAAACTTAAATCCAGTACCGCTAAATTGTTTTGACCAAACATAACTACCATTCAAATCTAATTTTAAAACAAACATATCTTCGTTACCACCAAATGACCCAACACTTGTTAAATTAGCCACACCAGCATTGGGATCAAAATCGGTTATTCCGCCAAAAGTTCCAGTCACATAAACATTTCCTGTGGTATCTAATGTAATTGCTCTACCTTTGTTGTAAGCAATTCCTCCCATTGATTTTGCCCATACAAAATTGCCATTAGTATCTAATTTTATAATAAAAATACCTTCTACCAAAGTAGTTCTATTACTAACTCCTACATTGGGGTCGAAATCGCAAGTGTCTGAAAAACTACCTGTTGTAAACACATTTCCATCCGAATCTACTGCAATAGCATATCCTGTATCTCCAAATATACTTCCCATTTGTTTTGCCCAAACAAAATTACCCGAAGCGTCTAATTTCGAAATAAAAATATCATTATATCCTTTAGAAGTTAAATTACTTACTGCAACACCTGGGTCAAAATCTACTGTACCATAAAAAAATCCAGTTGTATAAACATTCCCAGCAGCGTCAACACCAACAGCCGTAGCATCTTTTAAATCAATACCTTCTAACTGTTTTGCCCAAACAAAATTACCATTTGAATCTACTTTAGAAATGAAAATATCATTTTGAATATTTGCTGTACTTGGATTATTTACTGATGTTAAATTACTAACACCCGCTCCTGGATCAAAATCTATCGTGTTTTTAAAGAGCCCTGTTGTAATTACATTACCAGACGCATCAACAACTGTAGCCCGTGGAGTTACAAACCCGCCAAATTTCCCCATTTGTTTTACCCATGTAAACGATGGAGTTTGTGCATATGCAAAATAGCTTAAAAAAGTAATCGCGAATAATAGTATAGATTTTTTCATAATAATTGTGGTTTTTTATTTTTTCGAAATTATTTGTAAATAGTTCAATTTTTATGATTTAAGGTTTTGATATTGTTGTTGAACCATCAGCATTTATAATTTTACGTTCTACCTTTTTCGCATCAGTTCCACTCACGCCATTACCGTCGTTTGTAGAATAGGAAGTTGGAATTGCTTGGGTTTCCATTTTTTCCACACCTTGAAAAAAACGATCCAAATTTGCTAATCTTTCTTTGTTTCTTGCTATTGCCTGCTCTTTTTCAATTTGACCTACATCTAAAAGAGTATCTGTTAACCTATCATAAGAAAAGACCATTTGTTGATATAAACTCCCTTTATAATATATATTGTAAATTCCGTGTTTTAGTCCATTTGAATAAGTGATTTCAGTTTTCAATTCACCATTTTTGTAATAAACCTCTAATCCTTCTTTTTTATCATTGAGCCAAGGAGTTATTAACATTACTTCACCATCTTTGTTATAATACGTTTGTATTCCATCTTTTTTACTACCAAGATAACTAGTTAATGATTTTATTTTTCCGTTTCCGTAGTAGTCTTTTTTGATTTCTGTTTGGGATTTTGCCTGTATGCTAAAAAGTGTAACTAAGACTATTAAAATTAAGTTTTTCATATAATTATTATTTTAAGTATTTAATTTATAATCAGTTTTTGAGTAGTTTTATTTCCTTTATTTTCAATTACCAAAAGATAAATTCCTTTATTTAATGTTTGGTTTGTAATCCAAACTTTTAAATCGAAATCTTTTATTTTTTGACCTAAAAGATTGTAAACATTAGCTTTTGCGTCAATTAAATTTTCATCAACTTCTATGTTGAAAATACCGTTTGAAGGGTTTGGATAAATTTTCAAGTTTTCTGTGAATGAGTTGTCTCTACTACTAAGTGTACCTGATATTTCTATTAAAGAAATAGTAGGAAAGCTAGTATTTGTAGTATTAAAATCAGTTTTAATAGTTAGATCATTTGAAATGTAATCATACTGATAGATAGTTCCTTTACCATTTACACCCCCATAAATTGAAGTTCCATATAATTTACCATTACTCGCTTGTAACAAAGATCCTTCTGGAGTTGGTGGCAAATTAACTTTATAAGTATATATATTGTTTACAAAATCATATTGAAACAAAACAGGATATCCGCCTGTAACTCCATACATTTTACCATCCGCGGCTT
The DNA here is from genome assembly GCA_945860385.1 of Flavobacterium psychrophilum. Taxonomy (GTDB): domain Bacteria; phylum Bacteroidota; class Bacteroidia; order Flavobacteriales; family Flavobacteriaceae; genus Flavobacterium; species Flavobacterium psychrophilum_K. Next base: position 94,515 of record CAMAQD010000009.1, on the reverse strand, counting down.
GTATTAAAGAACCTGTGGGCATGTGTCCAATGGCAGCACCCGTCGTTCCTGACAAATCAATTTTCTTAGTAAAAACATTTGTAACAGGGTCGAACTGAAATATAATTCCCGAATTAGGAGTATATATCCCTCCAAGTTTTGTCATTCCGTACAATTTTCCATCGGTAGCCTGTATTAAAGAGCCTACCGGATTACTGCCATTTGTAGCTCCAGCAAAATCTATTTTTTTTGAGTATGTATTTGTGGTTGGATTGTATTGAAATAAAACACCTTTGCCATTCACTCCGCCCTCTGATGTCATTCCATAGAAATTGCCGTCTGTCGCCTCTATCAAAGAGCCGGCTGGATAACTCCCGTTTAAAAGGCTAAAATCAATTTTTTTGACAAGAATATTTGTAATTGGATCATACTGGAAAATGACACCCACATCATTAGTGCCTCCATAAAAAGTCATTCCGTACATTTTACCATTAGTTGCTTGTATCAGTGACCCTTTAGGTCCATCTCCATTCGAACCATTAAAATTTATTTTTTTTGTGTAGATATTGGCAATCGGGTCGTATTGAAATATACCGCCATAACTAGAACTCGATCCTCCCGAATTTGCCAAGCCATATAATTTACCATCAGTAGCTTTTATTAATGCTCCTTGAGGAATTCCTCCTTCGGCAAAACTGAAATCTTTTTGAATTGTAAAGTTTGTTCCGGATCCATCGGTCTTGAAAATTGTTCCATAATTATTTGCCCCTCCAAACCGAGTCATACCCCAAAATTGAGTTTGTGCATTTGCAAAAAATCCTGATAATAATAGTGCTGATAAGAGTAAATATTTTTTCATCTCAAAGATTTTAGAAGTTATAATCCAAAGGAATGATTTTTGTAAACGCAAAAAAATACGACAATTGTCGTATTTTTTAATTTCAAAAACTCAATTTTTCATCACTACATTTTTGGAAATTTTGACCCTGCCAATGGATGATTTCCCTTCTAATATTCGAGTGAAATAAAGCATTTCGGTGGTTTCGTCATAAAATGGAGAGCCTTCGAAACTGTCGCTGTTTATCTTATTACCCAGATTTATGGGTTCCGACCATTTTTTCCAAGTGTCGTCTAATCGGTAAGAAACGTAAATATCATAATTGCCATAACTGCTGAAACCAATGCTACTGAAAAGCAAAGTTTTAGTATCGGACAATAGCTGCGGCATTCCTTCATCAGCGGCTGAATTGATGACCTTGCCCATATTTTGGAGCAAGCCATACGTTCCGTCTTCTTTTTGGTTGGCAAAATACAAATCGGTTCCGCCTTGAGTAAAATCAGTTTCGATTCCCATTATCAAAATTTTGCCATCGTTTGTGATGCTGATGTCTGCCGTTCTTTCATAATTATTATAGGCGGCAATTTTCAGCGGTTTTAGACTTTGATAACTTCCGTTTTTGTTTTCGAAGAATTCAAATCCAGTTTCGGTGGTGTTTTTAGAATATGCCAAGCCTCCTTTCAATATAAAACTATCGCTATAATATTCAAGATAATTATATTCGTCATTCAAACTCAAACTGGATTCTGCAGCGGGTTTTGACCATTTTCCGTCAGTTTGTTTGTTACTCGAAAAAACCACATCTTTATTTTCTGTAAAGGCGGAATAGAAAATTTTTTGTCCGTCTTGCGAAACCATTACATTCGAAACTTCGCTGTTCTCGAACTCTAACGACTCTGGTTTTGGCAAATTATCGAAAGCAGGATTGCTATTGATTTGTATTGCAATTGGCATTTCAGAATCGGAAATTCCGATAGCATCAATTTGTTTCTGGCCCGGAACAAGAGCAAAGCTGAATTCTACTTTTACAGCAACCACATTAGCAACAGCATTTTCCAAAACAGCATATTCGATTCCCGGATTGAAAACACTGGGAACTTCCTGCACTTTTCTCCTTTTTCGACCAAAATAATAAGCATGATCAGCAGTCGCCGTGGATTTGAAAGTAGGTGTTTTCCAATCTCGTTTTCGAGTCCAGACCGTTTCGTAATCCCCTGAACCATTGTCCACCGAAATTTTGATTACGCAACCCGAATTCAAGTTTTCGCAAACAGCAACTTGTTTTACCGTTTGTGGTTTTTCAAAACCCACTTCGATTATTTCGCGTCCGTCAAGAGCATTTTTGGGCATCCAAGCGTTGGCGGAACTTCCTCCTTGTGGGAAAGCATCGGGTTTACCGAGAATTCTTTTGATTCCGTTTTGCTTTCCACCTAAATCGGTCGAGAATTTTATTAATTTGCTAGCCCATTGAATTTGTTGGGCTTTGGCAGAACACAGAAATAAGAGCATCATACAAAGAAGAATAGTTTTTTTCATATTGATATTATTTAGAAAAGGGCTATGAAAATCAATTCACAACCCTTTTCATCAAAACTAAAAACGCTTAATTATTTACTTTTACTTTTTCAACTTTTTTACCTTTGAAAGCAAAAATATACTCTCCATCATCGGTAATATCGATTCCGTTTCCATACTCAGGGCTTCCACCTTTTCCTTTTGAGTAAATGGTTCCTTTAAAGACTCCTGCATCTAAATCATATACATTGAAATGATTTGTACCTCCATCAACTGTTTGGAAAAAATAATTATCACCAATTTCATACCAAGAATCTCCACCGCCTTTTAATGCGTATGCTAGAGAACCATCTTTTTTGTTGTATGCTGCCAATCCTTTTTCCGAAAGTACTACAACTCTATCTCCATAATCAATTACATCTTTTGCTTTTCCTACTTTGGAATCGCTGTGTTTTACATTATATATTTGTTTTCCGGTTGGAATATCATAACTATAAAACTCATCACCATCCCCTACAAATACAGTTTTGTCTCCTTCTAAAACCAAATCGGTAATCCGTTTATCAAATTTTTCTGAGCGCCAAGCAGTTGCTCCTGTTGCATCATCTATTGCTGCAACAGCATTTTTTTGATCTTTATATTGCCACTCTACAAATGACACTTCCACTCTTGCAGTCCCATTCATTGTTGTTACCGTCTCCATACGATGGCCTTGTACTTGTACTTTTCCCCCGATTTGAACCATTATTTTATCGCCAGCTTTGTAGATATGCGGAACACAAAGTGAACCGTTTATTTTTTGTGTAGCCCAAATTAATTTACCAGATTCAACATCGTGCTTTTCTATATATTTTGTTCTATCTCTATTGCCAAACATCGTAATATATACATATTTGCCGTCAAATAATGGGTCTGCCAATGTTCTGTATATTTTTTGATCTTTATTAGCAAGAAACCCTCCTGCTCCTTCCAGATCGTTCTCGTAAGTTGCTTCCCAAAGTTTTTGACCATTATCGATGTTATAGACTTGCAATCCGTTCAAATACAAAAATAATTTATTGCCTATAATGCTCAATTGCACCATAAATTTTCGGGTAATGTATTCTTTTTCAACAGTTCCAACAAAAGTAGCATCCCATACCACATCGCCATTTGTGGCATTTATCTTTATCAATTGATTCTTGAATCCAGCAAATAAAGCTCCAAAAGAGGTTGGTTTAAAGTTCAACATCACAATCTCATTTCGTTTGGCATCATAAATATATTTTCCAACACCTCCTTTAAAACGATTATTTTCCCAAATTTTTTCGCCAGTAGTCGCTTTTACCAAAATAATAGACTCTTTTTGAGAAATTAAAAAAGCATCTAATTCCGAAATATATTTCACAGTTTCTATATCTCCTTGACTGGTTTCTTTCGAAATAAGATTTTGATATTTCTCAGAATTCCACATTTCTTTACCTGTCATAACATCCAAACAAGCAATTCTGTCCGTTCCCATACTTCGAGAATCAAAAAGAAATAAATAGCCTCCCCCTTCTTTCCAAACTACATATTGAAATTCGCAATTGTTGGTTTTATTGGTAGTAATTTTTTTATAATCGCCACTCCAAATTTCTTTTCCTGAACCGTTTAAAACTGTTACCGAATTATCATCCGTCCCGACAATAACTGATCCATCATCGTTTGTAATGGCCAAAATAGTTGCCTTATTGCCGAATTCAGATTCCCAAATGCTTTTAAATTCCCCTTTTCTTTGCTTTTTCTTTTTAGGTTCTTCTGTTTTAGTAACTCCTGATTCCGTTGGTGTTTCAGTTTTAGGCTTTCCTTTTACTTTGTCTAAAAGTTTACTAAATTGAGCTGATGTTGGCAAAGTTGCCATTATACAAATGGCTAAAATTAATGTTCCTAATTTTTTCATAATCTTGCGTTTTTAGTTTATTTATTTTAAAAAGTTATAGAATAGCGCACTTTATAGCGCTGCTGTTTTTGAAGCTTGAAAAAAAATTTATGATCGATGATATAATCCGAAAGGAAGTTGGTAAAATCGGGATTGTTAAAATCACTATCGACTTTGAAAAGCGTAGATACTTTTCCGCTTTGAATCACACCAATATCGGAGACAATTGTGCCTTTAACATCCTTGTATTTTTTGTCTTTTTGCTTTAAAAAATCTTTAGATTGAAAAAGTTCATCCATTTCTTTAGTCACCATTTCGGTTACTTCTTCTTCGTCTGTCAATACTTTTTTTTGTGAAAAACTAGGTACCGAAAACAGCAAAAGAAAAAGTCCGAGAAAAAATATAAGTTGGCGATTTTTCATAATGATTTGATTTGTTGGTTAGTACTTTACAAATCTGCATCAAATATGAAACAGGAACAATACGAAGAAATACGTATTTTTTAAAACTGAATTTGAGGAAACTGTTTTTGAAGTTTCACCATTTTATCGCGGAGTTTCGATAAAAATTGCTGGTGACTTTCGGAATTGGAATTAAAGGGGCGGTGTTGCAATCCTTTTTGAATAGCTTCGACTTCTTTCATAATCGAATGACTTTCTTCGGAAATAGAAGTCTCGGAAAATCGTTGCCAAATATAATCTATAGCTATCTGATTTGGATGAATCATATCTTCGGCATAAAAACGATAGTCGCGAAGTTCGTCCATCATTATTTCGTAGCTAGGAAAATAGCTTAAAGTTGGAAGTTGGAAGTTAGAAGAATGTAAAGCTGAAATTAAATGTGCTTTACTCAATTGATTTTCTACAAAACCGTCTTTGAGATGACGAACGGGCGAAATGGTGAAAATAAAATTGACGTTGGGATTGATTTTTTGGATTAAATCCAAAGTATTTCGCATCGATTTTTCGATAGTTGCAACCGATAAAATTTCTTTTGAAAATGCTGCTTGAGGCACTTTATGACAATTCGCAACGATAGTGTTGCTTTCTAAATTACGATAAACCCAAGAAGTTCCATAGGTAATAATGATATGAGAAGCAGCTTGCAGTTTTAATTTTGTTTCTACTACGATGGTATTCAAATTGGCAATTAATTCTTCCTTGTTGGAATTGCTTAAATCCGAATGAGCATCAAAACAATGCCAACGTTCGTTGTGAAAAAAAACATCTTTTTCGCTAAATTGTTTTTCAGAAACAGCGAAATCAATCAATTTTTCGATTGCGAGTGGATGAAATAAAATTCCAAAAGGATTGCAGATGTTTTCGAACTTGAAATAATCCAGCTTCTCTGACATATTTACAGCAAAACAAGAGCCTAAAGACACAATTTTAGAATTGTAATCTAATGGATTGTTGCTCTTAAGAGTTGGAATTTTGGTTCTAAATTGCATTTAATCTTTTTTCAAAGATAAAATTAATTGTAGAATAATTGTGATTTTAAATGTTTAGCATCATACACACCAAAAATATTGTTCTCAGAAACAATTTCTAAAGGATAACCTAAATTATCGTAAGTAGAAATACTTTTATCCAATTTAACTGCAGAAATTATACGATCTTCTTCAACGAATTTTATATATGAGGTTTCCGAACAATTGATAGGGTTGTTTGTGGAAATAGACCTTGAAAAATCTAGTAATTTACTAAATCCCAGAATATTATACAATGCATTTTTTTTGTTATCATAAACAATGTTTAAACTTTTTTTAGACAAAATGTTTGTCTCAACATTGTCTAAGACTTGCTCATCCTTGATAAGATTATCGTTTTTGAAATATAAAGTTCCGTGATGAATTTTAACATCATTATTTTGAGCATCTTTAGTTACTTTTTCATAAGAAACTGTATTGTCGTTATTATGAATATAATTTAACACATAATTATCAGAAGATGTGATTTTAACTAATTTATCTTCAATATAAAAATACTGCAAAGTGTTTGTGAGTTTTGAAGCTTTATTAAATTCAATAATTTTTGTAATTTCATTTCCAGTATAATAAAACTCTAAAAAAGCATCCGGCTTGTCGATATTTTGTAATTTATTTCCAGAATAATTTAAAGTCGTAATAGTGGAAGATCCATCAACAGAAACCTCAACAATCTTTTTCAATAACTGTGGCTGAATAATTTCGACAGTTTCATTTGTACAAGAACAAAGAGTGAATAAAACCACAATCAGAATCCCTATTATTTCTTTTGTTTTTTTCATAAAAAAATTAATTCATATTTGACTTATCACAAAAATTATGACTTATAATACACTGCAAATCAAACCCAAAAAATTAAAAATGGCAATTTTAGCCGTTACAAACCCAATATTTCGGATGAACTACTATTTAAAGTGTGTTCTCGTTTATTTAGTTTCCAACTTCCTGAAAATAGGAGATACTGATTATAAAACAAAGCTTTAACTTGGCCTATAAATTCTATAACGTATTCAAAATTAACAATCTTGATTTAATTTGAAATAAGGAAAATGCATCAATATTTTTTTTATATTTGTTTTACGTTATACTAAAAGTAATAGCATTAACCAATTATCAAACTCAAAATGAAACATTTATTTGCAACATTATTTGCTTTCTGCCTATCATTTACAGCAGCGCAAGCACAAGAAAATACTGTGGACAAAGCACCACAAGAAAAAGTAATGTCTAAACAAGAGAAAGAAGCAGCCAAAGCTAAGAAAGAAGCTAATTTACAAGAGGCGTTTAAAGCAGCTGGACTCACAACCGAGGAACAACAACTAATTCGTACAAGTTCAGCAGCACGAAGTGAATATGGCAAAACCTTAAAAGCAGATGCTTCACTAAGCGATGAAGACAAAAAAGCTAAAGCAAAAGAATTTATTACAGCAGAGGACAATAAATTAAGAGAAAAAATAGGGCAGGATAAATTCAAAGCCTTCAAAAGTGCTCAAAAAGCGCAAAGGGAAGCGGCAGCTCAAACAAAATAGTAACGGCTTAATATTCCATAAAAAAAGGGTTTGATTTTATCAAACCCTTTTTCGTTATCTATACTTACTGTAATACTTACTTCAAAAACGCAATTGCTTTCTCCAAAGCCTCCTGAATTCCTTCTACTTTTTTGCCCCCAGCTGTGGCAAAAAATGGCTGACCTCCACCTCCACCTTGGATATATTTCCCTAATTCACGAACCACAGCTCCTGCATTTAGGTTCTTTTCGGCAACCAATTCTTTAGAAATATAACAGCTCAACATTGGTTTTCCCTCTTCGGCTGTAGCCAAAACCAAGAAAATATTTTTGCCTAAAGTTCCCAATTCATAAGCCAAATCTTTCGCTCCTTCCGGACTCAAATCCACTTGTTTGGCGAGAAATTGAATTCCATTTATTTGTTGTAACTCTAGTGCTAATTCATCTTTCATATTTTTGGCTTTATCTTTCAATAAAACTTCCAATTGCTTTTTCAATTTCACATTTTCATCTTGCAACGAATGAACTGCTTTGATAACATCTTGTGGATTTTTTAAAACTGTTTTAACCTCGTTCAAAGTGTTTTCCTGAGTTTCAAAATAAGACTTTACCGCATCACTGGTAATGGCTTCGATACGACGAATTCCTGCTGCAACTGCACCTTCTGAAATAATCTTGAAATGCCAAATTTCAGCAGTGTTTTTTACGTGAATTCCACCGCAAAGCTCCATACTTTCTCCAAACTTAATAGCACGAACGGTATCGCCATATTTTTCTCCAAACAATGCCATCGCACCTTCTTCTAAAGCTTGTTGAATTGGAATGCTTCTTCTTTCAATCAAAGGCAATTGCTCTTGAATTCGAGCATTCACAAAATCTTCCACTTGAATCAATTCATCGTCTGTCATTTTAGAGAAATGTGAGAAATCGAAGCGTAAATTTTTAGCATTAACCAAAGATCCTTTTTGCTCGACGTGTGTTCCCAAAATACTTCTTAAAGCTTGGTGCATCAAGTGAGTAGCCGAGTGATTTGCAGCCGATTTGCGTCTTAAATCAGGCCCAACAATTACTTTGAAAATTTCAGTTAAATTAGCCGGCAATTCTTTTGTAAAATGAATTATCTGGTTGTTTTCTTTTTTAGTGTCAACAATATAAATCACATCGCCATTAGCAGATTCTAGAACTCCTACATCTCCCACTTGTCCTCCACCTTCAGGATAAAATGGCGTCATATTGAAAACCAATTGGTAAATTTCTCCGTCTTTTACACTTTCTACTTTTCTATATCGGGTGATTTTAACTCTTGCTTCGGTGTAATCGTAACCAATAAATTCCTGCTCTTCGTCATCAGACAAAATGTTCCAATCACCAGCTTTTACTTTGGAAGCTGCACGAGAACGCTCTTTTTGTTTTTGTAGTTCCGATTCGAAAGCTGCTTCGTCTAGACTTAATCCTTTTTCAGAAAGAATCAAAGCTGTTAAATCAATTGGGAAACCATAAGTATCAAACAATTCGAAAGCTTTTTTCCCAGAAATAACAGTGTCTTTTGAATTGGTAATAATGTTTTCCAATAAAACCAAACCTTGATCTAGTGTTCTCAAAAAAGAATTTTCTTCCTCACGAATTACATTAGTACAAAGTGTTTTTTGTGATTTTATTTCCGGGAAAGAACCTCCCATTTGTGCGCTCAAAGTTTCGACCAATTTAAAAATAAACGGTTCTTTTGTATTTAAAAAGGTAAAGCCGTATCTGATAGCACGACGCAAAATTCTACGAATGACATAACCAGCTCCCGTATTTGACGGCAATTGACCATCGGCAATGGAGAAAGCCACGGCGCGAACGTGATCGGCAATAACACGAATGGCAATATTTACTTTATCTTCTTCTTCGTTGGAAGCTTTGATGGTATATTTTGCGCCAGTAATTAATTCTATTTCTCGAATTAATGGAGTAAAAACATCCGTATCATAGTTCGACTGAACACCCTGCAAAACCATACAAAGTCTTTCGAATCCCATTCCGGTATCGACGTGTTTTGCAGGTAATTTTTCTAATGAACCATCGGCTTTACGGTTGAATTCCATAAAAACGTTGTTCCAAATCTCGACAACGTGTGGATGGTCGTTATTTACCAATGATTTTCCTGAAACCAACCCTTTTTCTTCGGCAGAACGAATGTCAACATGAATTTCAGAACACGGCCCGCAAGGTCCTTGATCGCCCATTTCCCAAAAATTGTCTTTTTTATTTCCAAGAATAATGCGGTCTTCATCGATTAAGGTTTTCCAAATATCATACGCTTCTTGGTCGAAAGGAACGTTTTCTTGGGCATTTCCTTCAAAAACAGAAACGTACAGAATGTCTTTTGGTATTTTATAGACTTCGGTCAACAATTCCCAAGCCCAGTTGATGGCTTCTTTCTTGAAATAATCTCCAAAAGACCAGTTGCCCAGCATTTCGAACATTGTGTGGTGATAAGTATCAATTCCTACTTCCTCTAAATCGTTGTGTTTTCCTGAAACGCGAAGACATTTTTGCGTATCGGCAATTCTTTTGCTTTTCGGTGTGGCGTTACCCAAAAAATATTCTTTAAACTGTGCCATTCCTGAGTTGTTGAACATCAGGGTTGGGTCGTTTTTGAGAACTATTGGCGCTGAAGGAACGATTAAGTGTCCTTTGCTTTCGAAAAAATCCAGAAATTGTTTGCGTACGTCTTGTGATTTCATTTGTGTTATTTTTTGCCCCAGATAGAAGTGAAAATCCTTTTCTTTTTTGCTGGCAAAAAAGAAAAGATTGAAACGAATAGCTAGAAAAGGCACATTAAAATATTTATTATCGAAAAAAGGGTGTGAGAAATGAAACATTTATTAAATTTGTTCGACTAACCTTTTTCGATGTGCAAAAATAGGGTATTTTAAAATATGGCGAAAGTAAAATATTATTACGATTCCGAAAATCTAGCCTATAGAAAAATAATAACCAAAACCAGAAAGAAAATTGGAGTTGTTTTGTTGTTTTTAATGGCTTCGGCATTGTTTGGCATTTTAAGTTTCATTGTTTTATTGAATACACCTTATTTTGAAACTCCAAAAAATAAAAAACAAGCTCGCGAAATCGAGAATTTGAAATTGAGTTATGCCATTTTGAACAAAAAAATGGACGAAGTAGAAGATGTAATTAAGTTCATTGAAGATCGGGACAACAATTTGTACAGAGTGTATTTTAACGCGTCGCCCATTCCGGAAGAGGAACGGAAAGCGGGTTTTAAAGAAGTCGATCGCTACAAGGATTTAGAAGGATATGATAATTCGCAATTGGTTACCAACACGACAAAAAGGATTGATGTGCTCCGAAAAGAATTAGCTATTCAGTCGAAATCATTGGATGACATTTTGAAAATGGCGAAAGCAAAAGATAAATTATTGGCGGCGATTCCAGCAATTCAGCCTGTGAGGAATGAGAATTTGAAAAGTATGGTTTCGGGTTTTGGGTATCGAACGGATCCTTTTACCAAGGCGAGAAAAATGCACGAAGGAATGGATTTTACCGCCAAAACAGGAACACCAATTTATGCCACTGGTGATGGAGTTGTGGAAAGAGCTGATAATACGGCTTCGGGATTTGGAAATCATATTGTAATTCGACACGGTTTTGGATATGAAACTTTATATGCGCATCTTAGCCGATACAAATGCAGATCGGGACAACGCATTAAACGCGGCGATATAATAGGTTATGTGGGAAGTACGGGAAGATCGGAAGGGCCACATTTGCATTATGAAGTGCATAAAAATGGTAAAGTCGTGAATCCATTGAATTTTTATTACGGAAATATTTCGGCGGTAGAATATGTTGCCATTGCACAATTAGCTAATCAAGAAAACCAATCATTTGACTGATGCATATAGAATTACAACCTGACAAAAGATATTACAGCATTGGCGAAGTAGCCAAGGCTTTTGACGTGAATGCATCGCTTATTCGCTTTTGGGACAGTGAATTTGACATTCTCAAACCTAAGAAAAACGCTAAAGGCAACCGAATGTTTACGCCCGAAGATGTGAAAAATCTTCAATTGATTTATCATTTGGTTAAAGAAAGAGGTTTCACGCTCGAAGGTGCCAGAACCCATTTGAAAGAGGGACAAAAGAAAACTTTGGATAAATTTGACATCATTAGCAAACTGGAAAGCATAAAAGTACAATTGATGAATATTAAGAGTGAATTGTAGATTTTTGATTGTAGATTTTTGATTGTAGATTTTAAAAATTAAAACTAAATACTGAACTTTAAATAAAGCAAAAATGGATTTTAAAAAGTTTTTACCTTGGAGTTTTTTTATTTCTTTTATAGTAACAATTCTTGGAGCTTTATTTAAAATAATGCACCTGCCTTTTGCAAATATTTTTTTGACAATTGGTCTTATTGCGTTGGTTGTTTTTATTGTGGCTTCGGTAAATGAAATATTGAAGTCGAAAAAAATAGAAGGAACAGAAAAATTTATTTGGATTATGGGTTTTCTATTCTTCGGAATGTTTACCGGATTATTATATGTTTTAGAATACAGAAAAAAAATTATTTAGAATAAATATTACAAAAAAACAAAAATAAATACTAAACTTTAAATTAAACAAAAATGGATTTTAAAAAATTTTTACCTTGGATTATTGTAGCTGTGTTTGTAATTGGAATTTACAGCTGGGTTAAAGGAATTAATAATACTGCGGTGACTTTAAGTCAAACTGTGGAGCAAAGTTGGGGTGACGTGCAAACGGCTTATCAACGAAGAAATGACCTTATTGGCAACTTGGTAAATACCGTGAAAGGTGCTGCCGATTTCGAAAAAAGCACTTTGACTGCCGTAATCGAAGCGAGAGCTAAGGCTACTTCAATAAGAGTCGATCCAGCTAATATTACTCCAGAACAATTAGCACAATTTAATCAAGCGCAAAGTGGCGTGAGCAGTTCATTATCACGATTATTGGTGACTGTTGAAGCGTATCCTGAATTGAAAGCCAATGCCAATTTCTTGAAACTACAAGATGAACTAGCAAGCACGGAAAACCAGATTCTAACAGCCAGAACTCGTTTTAATGAAGCCGTTAAACCATACAACACGCATATCAAAACGTTCCCAAATTCATTATTTGCAGGCATGTTTGGATTTAAAGAAAAAGCTTATTTTCAATCAGTTGAAGGTGCAGAAAAACCTGTTGAAGTAAAATTCTAATTCTCCCCAACCCCTCCAAAGGAGGGGTTTTAAAAAATAAGAAAAATGTCAAAAGTTGAAGATTTTTTAACCAAAGAAGAAGAACAAGAAATTGTTGAAGCTATTCGTATGGCTGAAAAAGAAACTTCTGGCGAGATTCGAGTCCATATAGAAAGAACAACTTCCAAAGTTCATTTTGACAGAGCTTCGGAAGTTTTTCACGAATTGGGAATGGATGCCACCGAACTCAAGAATGGAGTTTTGATTTATCTGGCTGTTGATGATCATAAGTTTGTAATTTGTGGAGACAAGGGCATAAACAGCGTAGTTCCAGAAGACTTTTGGGATATCACAAAAAATGTTATGGCAGCTAGATTTAAAAGCGGAAATTTCAAGCAAGGTCTAGTCGACGGCATCACTAAAGCTGGCGAACAATTGCAACAGCATTTTCCTTATAAAGCTGGTGACACAAATGAACTCTCAAACGAAATATCGAAAGCATAATGACTTTAAATAAAAAAAATACATCGATTTTTTTGAAACTACTCATTTGTTTATTCATTACACAAATCAGTTTTGCCCAGTTTGATATTCCAGAAAAGCCGAGCTTTCAGACTTCGGTTTATGATTATGCTAATGTTTTAAGCGCCGATGAAAAAGCACAATTAGAAGAAAAACTTATTCGCTATTCTGATTCAACCACTACCCAAATTGTAGTTATTACAATCGAGAGTTTGAAAGGTGAAGATATTGGGATTTTAACTCCAAAATGGGGACAGACGTGGGGAATTGGCGGAACGGAAAAAAATGACAATGGTGTAATAATTTTATTGGCTAAAGCCGAAAAAAAAATATGGATTTCAGCAGGATATGGACTTGAAGACCGATTGACAGCAGGAATAGGTGGGGAAATAACAAGAAATATTATTATTCCAGAATTTAAAGCTGGTAGTTATTATAAAGGTTTAGACAAAGGTGTCGATGCCCTTTTTGACGTATTCAAAGGCAAATACAAAGGCGAAAGAAAACAAAATAAAAACAAAAATTTTCCAATTTTACCAATTATAATCATAGTTGTAATCATTCTTGTACTTGCATCGAGAAATAAAAAAGGCGGCGGCGGAAATTCTGGAAATTCTGGTGGCGGACCAAGTTTACTAGATGTTATACTTCTGAGTAGTTTGGGGCGAAATAGTGGTGGCGGTGGTTTTGGTGGCTCATCAGGTGGTGGATTTGGCGGAGGCGGAGGTGGCTTCGGTGGAGGATTTGGTGGAGGCGGCTTCTCTGGTGGCGGTTCTGGCGGAAGTTGGTAATTCAGTAATCAATATTCCGTTTTTTAATCTGTGTAAAAAATTATTAAATTTAAATAAATGCTCTCACAAAAAACAAAATACGCCCTTAAAGCTCTACTTTACTTAGCGCAGCAAGAAGAAGGTTACATCGCCAGGACTATCGAAATTGCCGAAGGAGCCAATATCCCCAAAAAGTTTTTGGAACAAATCTTATTGGAGCTAAAAAGAGGTCATTTTGTGAGCAGCAAACAAGGGAAATTAGGAGGTTATTATCTGATAAAATCCAAAAGCACGATAACATTGGCCGATATCCATCGATTATTTGACGGTGCGATTGCTTTACTTCCTTGCGCTTCTTTAAATTTTTACGAACCTTGCCACGATTGTAAAACTGAGTCGGAATGCCTGTTAAGACTGGGGCTAATTGCAGTTCGAGAAAAGACTTTGGTGGCAATGGAAGGCATTACTATCGCTTCTTTAGGAAAAAAATAAAAAAATATTTTTTAAACTCTACTAATTATATAGAATTAATTATATATTTGCCTCAAAATTTTAAACATTAATAACATTACAAATTAACGTATGAAAACGAGTCAAAACAAATTCGCTTTTTTAAAAAAAGAATTAAAAAAAATTAAAAAACAAGATTATAAAATGATGTGTATGTGTTGCTTTTAAAAAAAATTTAATTTAAACTCTACTAATTACATATAATTTATATAATAATGAAAAATACTTATACCAAAACCATTTCGGCTTTAACTTTTATTTTAATTTTCGCCACATCCTATTCTCAAAGTACTCTGGAAGGAGTCGTAAAAAACGAACAAGATTCACCAATAGAAGGTGTCAATGTAGTTCTAAAAGGAACTACCACTAATTCAACTTCAGATGTTAATGGTAAATTTACCATTGAAGCAAAAGAACTTCCATTTACAATTATCGTACAATACGCTGGTTTTAACACTAAAGAAATTAAAATAACTGAATTACCCACTAGTCCTTTACAAATTCTTATTACTACAGGTGAGGAAAAAATTCTATCGGAAGTAGTGGTTACTTCAAGACGTAGAATAGAAAAAGTGCAAGATGTTCCAATTGCAATATCCGTTATTACAGGCAAACAAGCTGAACAAGCAGGAGCTTTTAATGTGAATCGCATCAAGGAATTGGTTCCATCGGTTCAATTGTATTCTTCAAATCCAAGAAATACTGGAATCAACATTCGTAGTCTGGGTTCTCCTTTTGGATTAACCAATGACGGTATCGATCCAGGGGTTGGTTTCTATGTTGACGGGGTTTATTATGCTCGTCCAGCAGCAACTACTCTAGATTTTATAGACGTTGAACGAATTGAAGTATTACGTGGGCCACAAGGCTCTTTGTTTGGTAAAAACACTACTTCGGGAGCTTTTAATATCACAACCCGTAAGCCAAGTTTTACTTCGGGAGCTGATTTTGAAGTGAGCTATGGAAATTACCAATACCTTCAAGGCAAAGCTTCAATTACAGGACCTTTGAGTCAAAAAATTGCTGGTCGTCTTTCCTTCTCTGGAACGCAACGTGATGGTTTAATTGAAAATATAGCAACAGGGAAATCTACAAACACTCTTAATAATCAAGGAATACGAGGACAAATCCTTTTTACTCCGACGGAAAACACCAATATTACTTTGGCAGCAGATATCACAACACAACGCCCTGATGGATATGCTCAGGTTGTTGCCGGAGTTGCTCCAACAAAAAGAGCGGCTTACCGTCAATTCAATGCTATTATTGCCGATTTGAATTACCAGCTTCCGAGCTTGAATGCTTTTGATCGCAAGATTGATCAAGATACGCCTTGGCGTTCAGGACAAGATTTAGGTGGTGTTTCCCTTAATGTCGATACGAAAATTGGAAGAGGAACTCTAACTTCAACCACCGCTTGGAGATTCTGGAATTGGGATCCATCAAATGATAGGGATTTTACAGGTTTACAGGTTCTTGCAAAATCACAAAACCCTGCAAAACACAAACAATTTACACAAGAGATTCGTTATGCAGGAGAACTTAGCTCAAAATTAAGTGGTGTTGTTGGTGTGTTTTTTATTGACCAAACTGTAAAAATCGATGGTACAGAAGAATCTGGAAATGCACAATGGCGTTTTTCTCAAAGTACTACTAGTCTTTTATGGAAAACACCTGGCCTTTTTGAAGGATACGGAATTCACACCAATGCAAAAATACAATCAACCAGTGCGGCAGTATTCGGTCAATTGGATTGGGCTATTACAGATCGTTTGCACGTATTACCGGGTTTAAGATATAATTACGATAATAAAGACGCCAATTACGACCGTAAAACCTATGGAGGTCTACAAACTAATGATCCGGCTCTAATTGCTTTGAAAAAATTGGTTTATACCGACCAATCTTTTATAGCTGGCGCTGATGATACAGACTTTTCAGGAAATTTAACTGTGACTTATAAAGCATCCGATAAGATCAATGCGTATGCCACTTACGCGAAAAGTTATAAACCTATTGGTGTGAACGTTGCAGGACTACCAACCGTTTCAGGTCAACCCGCACTTGACCTCGCCGTAATTAAACCTGAAGATGTAAACCATTATGAATTGGGTGTAAAAACATCTCCTTTCAAAAACTCCATTTTGAATTTGACTTTGTTTAACACCGAAATTAAAGACTTTCAAACCAACGTACAAGCAGCTGAATTGGGCGTGAATCGAGGATATCTGGCCAATGCTGATAAAGTACGTGTTAAAGGCGCTGAGTTAGATGCTAGTATAATAATAAACCATCATTTTACCATTAATGGTGCTGTAACTTATACTGATGGTAAATATGTGAAATTTACCAATGCTCCACTTCCTTTAGAAGAAACAGGATCTGCTGTGTCGTTCAAAGATGTTTCAGGAACAGATTTACCTGGTGCATCAAAATGGGCTGGGTCTTTAGGAGGAGAATACACTAAAACTGCAAAATTCTTCGGAAACACCGGTAAATTTTTTGTAGCATTAGATGGTTATGCCCGTTCTGAGTTTTCATCAAGTCCTTCTGCTTCAAAATATTTAATAGTGGATGGTTATGCTATTTTTAATGCTCGCCTAGGTTTTCGTGCTTCTGAAGGCTTATCTGTTTACGTCTGGGGACGTAATCTTTTAGACAAGGATTATTACGAACAGTTATTACCTGCTGGTGGAAATTCCGGACATTATGCCGGAGTATTAGGAGATCAAAGAACTTATGGAATTACTTTGAAATATTCTTTATAACACCAATAAACAATTACATCTGAGAAACCCATCAAATTGATTTTTGATGGATTTTTCATTTCTAGATTGATATGATTTACAATCAAAATAGCTCTTAAAAAAAGAAATTCCTCTTAAATTAAGTTTGTTTAAATTTGCCGAAATTTGAATTGAACTGAATGAAATTTATCCAAACCCTTTTTCTGTTTGTGACTTGCAGCTTTTTGTATGCACAAACCGAAAAAAATGTAGATCACCAAAGTTTACTTTGGACACGGTATTACAATTTTTTAACCCTAAACAACAAGTGGTCCTTACATACGGAATTTGACAATCGTATTTTTATAAATCCTGCTGAAGAAAATTCATATGCGATACGACTTCAAGGACGCTACAAAATAAATCCTGAGATTGAAATAGGAACTGGATTTGCTTATTTCTCCGTTGCCACGCAAGATTCCGAAATCAATTATAACTTTAATGTGCCCGAATACCGAGGCCAACAAGATATTCTTTGGAAAAAAGATTTCAATAAATTCGCATTGCTTCATAGATTTCAGGTGGAAGAACGCTTTTTTCACAATGCCAATAAAGATGGATTGCTTACGGGAACGACTTTCTTTTGGAGATTCAGATATCGAATTCAAGGGGAATATTCCTTCTGGAAAAAAGAAAACCAGTTTTTAAAAGTTATTGTCTATGATGAATTAATGTTCAATGGAGGAGAAAATGTTGTAAAAAACACCTTTGACCAAAACCGAATTTATGCCGCTTTGCACTATAGCATCAACAAAAACATTGCTCTTGAATTGGGATATTTAAACAGTTTCCAGCAACGTGCCAGCGGTGTTGATTATTTCAATCGGGATATAATTCGGTTTACCTTTTATCATAAATTAAACATTCACCAAAAGAAGTAATAGAAACTCTTATCTTACTTTGCTTCTCAAAACAAAATAATGCAAGAACTTTGGAAAAAATCGTTTCAAATATATGCCTAAAACTTCTTTTCCGCCTATGTAAACTTCGAATTTATTAGCCTCAACTGCTTTTACAAATTTCTTAGCAAAAACCGCTACCGGCATTCCGTTTTTTGTAGCTTCATCTTCTTTATTTTGACTTGAGCCATTTCCAATTAAAGCGTTTTTAGCTACATTAGTTTGAATAAATCCAGGGCAAATCAATGTTACATTCAAAAAATCTTTATAATGTTCCATTCTTAAAACATCAAAAAATCCGTGAAGCGCGTGTTTTGCACCACAATAACCGGAACGATATGGCGAACCAAATTTCCCCATCAAACTGGTAATGGTTACAAAATGTCCACTTTGATTTTTGACAAAATGAGGCAGTAAAGCTTTGGTCAAAGCAACCGTCCCGAGATAATCGACTTCGATGAGTTTTTTGTCTACTTCAAAATTAGTTTCTGCGATAAGTGAACGCTGGCTTACTCCTCCATTGTTGACTAGGATGTCAATTTTTCCAAAGGCAGCAACGGCTTTTTCTGCATTAATTTTGGCGTTGCCAAAATCTGCCAAATCAAAAGGCAATACTAAAACTTCGGTAGTTGAGCATTTAGATTTAACTAATTCTAAAGCTTCAACATTTCGTGCCGAAAGTATTAGTTTGCAGTTTTTGCGAGCCAGTTCATAAGCCAAAGCCTCTCCTATTCCGCTTGAAGCGCCAGTAATCCAAACTACTTTGTTATTTATTGATTGCATTTTTCTTATAAAAATAAAAAAAGTTTATCGAGCTTTTGCAAACTCTATAAACTTTCTGAAAGTTTTAAATAAATTGGATTCTTATGGCTTTAGTTAAAATCAATATCTCTACCCTTTTCATTATCTCTAAAACGTTTTTCTTTTCCTCCAAAATTCCCCAATTTATAAGCCAACGAAAACATAGCGTATCGTTTTAAAACTGTGTTTTCTTCATCGCGAATTGTCGTTGGTGATATGGTTCTTGTGGCGCTTAAATTTTGATTCAAAACATCATAGACTTTTACTTTTAAAATCATCTTTTTTTCAAAAAACCCATACGACAAACTCGTGTTCCACAAATAGAAATCTTTTTTAAAGCCATCGGAAATATTAGAGTTGTATGTATATCCAAAATCATTACCAAAAATCCAATTTTTAGGCCAATAATTAGTGGTTTGCAAATTGATTCTATGAACGACATTCGAACTCGCTTTCAAGGATGAATTGGTATACTTGGCCTCATTATAGGACAAACCATACGAAGGTGCAACGGTAAGCAATTCACCATAATCATACGAAAAGTAAATTTTTGGGGTAATTCCTAATGATTTTGCGTCGTACAAAACAGTGTTTGTAAATCCTTTGTCCAGAGAATAATTACCATTTATACTCAAACCGTACCTCAGTACATGAGCATCTCTTTTTATAGTTTGATTCCAATTTCCTCCAATAGATGTTGTGTAAGTTCCAGTCACATTTTTATAAGTAGTGTTCCTTTTTCCACTAGAGTCATAAACCATACTCGACACTATTTCGCTATCAAAAAAATCTGCTCTCATATACAAGGAATAACCTGAGCGAGATCGCATATCAAAATTTCTGTAATTGAGGTTGACACTGCTTTTTTTGTTTGGATTCAAGTTTGGATTTCCGATAATCGTATTCAATGGATTAGCTATATTTCCTACTGGCATCAACTGATTGGAAGAAGGAAGACTGCTGGAATAATCGTATCTCAAAGTAACAAATTTTGATCTGTCTAACTTATATCTAATTTGTGCTCTTCCGTAAGGCAAAACATATTTTTGATTCAAATCGGTAACTTTATTTAAATATAAGGAATGATTATCAAAATCGATAATCGAAGTGCTAGAATTCAAAGTAAAAGTAAAATTGTTTTTTTCGTAAGTAATCCCAACTTTAGGTGCAATGGAATTTTTAGTTGATGTGGTATAATTTGTTTGTAAATCATTTATATTAGAATACGACTGGGAAACTGTATTGTAATCGAATGTTTTGACATCGTTGATAGCATTCGTCCATCCAAAATCAGAACCAATTCGAATTCGCAACGAATCAGTTATGGGTTCAGTATATTCAATATCCGCCGAATAAAAATCATAAGTGTTTTCGGTCTTGCTATTTTGATTTCTTTCATCATTGGGTTTACTGCCTTGATAAAAAATGGTTTCCGAGATATTCAATGCGTTTGAATCGGTATTGGTATTATTATTATTAAATTCAAAACTCAAATTTCGAGCTTTTTGATCGAATGTTTTATTAAAATTTATGGAATTTGCAAAATTTGTAGCTGTATTTTCTCTGTAGGATTTTGAATTACTTTCGTTTAAGGAAGCCTCATTTTCATCCCTTGAAAAACTGGAAGATTCAGATAAATTATTGGTGCGAGTTTGATCGACTTTTGGAGTAACAACAACTCGAATGGTGGGATTTATTTTGTATTCAAATTCAAAATTTGCCTTATTGCCTGTACTTTCATTTCTAATTTTTGAATTCGATTCGGTAAAAATGGTTCCAGTTGGCAAGAAATTAGCTTGATTGGATTTGCTTTCATTCTTGTTAACAGTGTTCGAAAAATTATAACTTGCACTAGCTTCCATCTCTTTCGACCATTCATCGGAATAGTTAAAGCCAACTAAATTTGTTTGTGTAATACCTTTGCCACCTCCTGATGATCTGTTGTTTCCAATGGCATTTCTTCCACCACCCATACTGTCAAAAACATCGTCTTGTGTGAAACCACTGGAATTAATATTATTGGCAGCAGCCAAAACACTTATTTTCTGTTTGTTATTAAAAAAATTCACGATAAGGCTGTTTTCATACCGATCATCGGTTCCGTAACCTCCCAAGAATTTTCCGAAATAGCCTTTGTTTTTCTTTTCATCAATCGTCAAATTGATGCTGGAGAAATCAGAACTTGACTCTTGCTTTGCCAATTCTTCTTTTTTAGTTTTAAAATCTGAGACCTGAACTTTACTTATCAAATCGGCAGGCAAATTTTTTAAGGCTATGGCTCCATCTTTATCAAAAAAAGCTTTACCGTTTATTAAAAATTGTGTCACTTCTTTTCCGTTAACGGTAATTTTCCCTTCATTGTCAACCTCGAATCCTGGCAATTGTTTTAACAAAATCTCGACATTGGCATCTGGACGCACCTTGAAAGAAGCTGCATTAAATTCTAAAGTATCTTTTTTTACTCGGATAGGTGGAGCTTCCGATTTTATAACGACCTCATTCAAAACATTGGTATTGTGCAACAAATATATTTTTCCAAAATCTTTGCTCTCTAAAAGCCCGTTTTGTTCCTCAATATAGGGTTGATACCCCATATAATTCACCTTTAAAAAAATTGGTTTATCGTATTTTTTGGTGCTGATTTTGAAAACCCCGTTTTTATCCGTATTTACATATTCAATAACGGTAGAATCTTTGACACTTGAAAAATATACTGTTGCTAACTCAAGTGGAACTTGCGTATTAATATCATACACTGTTCCCTTTATAACAATTTCATTTTGGGCATTTGCAGAAAAAAAGAAAAGTAGAAGAAATAAAAAAGAATAGATTTTAGGCATATAATAATTGTTACATCAATTGAGTACGACTCAAAAATAGTGCAATGGTTTAATAATGTTTATAGCATTATTTTATTTTATAAAAATAAGCATAAAAAAATCCCGATTGCTCGGGATTCGTTTTATTTTTCTCTAATATAAATATCGATTGGCACTCCAGAAAAGTCCCAGTTTTCTCTAATCTTGTTTTCAAGATAACGTTTGTATTGCTCTTTTACATATTGTGGCATATTGGCAAAAAACACAAATTGAGGTGTCAATGTCGGCAACTGCATACAATATTTAATTTTTACATATTTCCCTTTTGTTGCTGGTGGCGGATAGGCTTCAATGACTTTCAGCATATATTCATTGAATTTCGAAGTTGCAATACGTTGTTTTCTATTTTCGAAAACCTGAACTGTAGCCTCCAAAGCTTTTAATAAACGTTGTTTTGTCAATGCGGAAACAAAAAGAATAGGCACATCTGTAAATGGCATTAATTGTTCCCTGATTTTGGCTTCGTAATCTCGGGTTGACATTGTGTCTTTTTCGACCAAATCCCATTTATTTACCAAAATCACAACTCCTTTTCTGTTTTTCTCGGCCAACCAAAAAATGCTTTGGTCCTGCCCTTCAAATCCACGAGTAGCATCAATAATCAAGATACAAATATCCGAGTATTCAATAGCTCGAACCGAACGCATCACAGAATAAAATTCCAAATCTTCCTTCACTTTCGCTTTACGACGAATTCCTGCAGTATCTACCAAGTTGAATTCGAATCCAAAACGGTCAAATTTAGTATCAATAGCATCACGAGTTGTTCCCGCAATGTCGGTAACCATAAAACGTTCTTTACCAATCAAAGCGTTAATAAAGCTTGATTTCCCAGCATTAGGACGGCCCACAACTGCAAAACGAGGCAAAACCACTTCTTCTTGAACGGGCTCTGGTTTTATTGGAAAAGCTTCGATTACTGCATCCAATAAATCGCCTGTTCCACTTCCGGAAATACTGGCAAAAGTATAAAATTCGCCTAAACCAAGGTTGTAAAACTCGAGAGCATCCTTTTCGCGCATGGCATTATCAACCTTATTTACAGCAAGTAAAACAGGTTTTTTTACTTTACGCAAAAGTCTGGCAACTACGTCATCCATTGGAGTAATCCCTTCTTCAACATCTACCACAAAAATAATTACGTCGGCTTCATCAATAGCAAGTTCTACTTGCTTGCGGATTTCGCCTTCAAAAACGTCATCAGATCCGCGAACATATCCGCCGGTGTCAATCACAGAAAACTCTTTTCCGTTCCATTCGCTTTTACCATAGTTTCTATCTCGGGTCACCCCAGATACTGAATCTACAATAGCTTCTCTTCTTTGTATCAGCCTATTAAAAAGGGTTGATTTCCCTACATTAGGTCTTCCTACTATCGCAACAATATTATTCATAATATAAATTCAAATATTTTGCAAAGGTAGTGTTAAATACCATAATATCAATTTTTTTACTATTTTGCAATGGTTTTAATCATTTCGAACCCAAAAATTGCTACTATGGATGCCAATAATGAAATCAGACTTCGCTTGCGTTTTTACAAAGATGTAAACGAAAACATCGATGTTGTTCGTCAAAAATTTGAAGATTATAAAGTGAATTGCTCCGAAGATTGTCATCTAAAGACCAAACACAATCATATTTGGATGAATATTCCCGAGGGAAAACGCGAATATTGGTCGCCACATTTGCATTTGGAATTGGAACCAAAAGAAAATAATGAAACACATATCCGTGGATTATTTGGCCCAGACCCCACTTTATGGACGCTTTTTATGTTTCTGCATTTTATGGTTGCCGGAATTTTTGTGATTTTTTGCGGTATTGCTTACTCCAATTACATTTTGAAACAACCAACAACAATGAATTTTCTGGTTATGCTGATGATGTTTATTGTTTGGTTTTTGCTTTATTTTATTGCTAAACAAATACGATACAAAGGCAACGGTCAAATGAATGAATTGGAAGGGAAGTTTTTAGATATTTTGGAATCGTAGATTTTTGTTGGAGTTAATCCCGCTTTATTACATATTTTAAAGCTTCCAGCTTTTTGAAGGCTGGAAGCTTTAATGGATAATAATATTTGTACTCTTTTTATGTGATTAGTCCTTTGGTCGAAATGGAAAAAATGTAATTCAACTACTGATTATACCCAAACCTCTTCAACATATTCGCATTACTTCTCCAATTTTTGTTCACTTTCACGTACAATTCGATGTGAATTTGCTTTCCAAAAAATTTCTCTAAATCTGCGCGAGCGTCCATCCCTACTTTCTTCAGAGCAGCTCCTTTGTGACCAATGATAATTCCTTTTTGGGTTTCGCGTTCCACCATAATTAGCGAACGAATTCGGATGATGTTTTCGTCTTCGAAGAATTCTTCGGTAACTATTTCGACCGCGTATGGAATTTCTTTGCTGTAATTCAACAAGATTTTCTCACGAATGGTTTCGTTTACGAAGAAACGTTCCGGTTTATCCGTCAATTGATCTTTTGGATAATAAGCTGGAGATTCTGGCAACAATTCGATTATTCTTTGGAAAACCTCGGGAACATTGAAATTTTGCAAAGCTGATATTGGATAAATCTCGGCATTAGGAACTTTCTCCGTCCAGAAAGCAACTTGGGTTTCTAATTGTTCCTGATTAGAATTGTCAATTTTGTTCAACAATAACAAAACTGGAATTTCCGAATGGATAATTTTATTGAAAAAAGCTTCGTCTTTTAATTCTTGTTCACCAATTTCGACCATATATATCAAGATATCAGCATCTTCGAAAGCGGATTTCACGAAGTTCATCATCGATTCCTGCATTTCATAAGCGGGTTTGATGATTCCTGGTGTATCAGACAAAATCAATTGAAAATCTTCGCCGTTTACAATTCCCAAAATTCTATGACGTGTAGTTTGTGCTTTTGACGTGATGATGGATAATCTTTCGCCAACGAAGGCATTCATCAAAGTTGATTTTCCAACATTTGGATTTCCGATGATGTTTACAAAACCTGCTTTATGAGCCATAACATTATTTTTTATAATTATAAAAAAGCCACTCTTTTCAGAATGGCTTTTTCAGTTGCCTATTCGTAAAGAATATCAAACCAATAGGTCGATTTTTCTGCTACAAATGTACAATCTAAACTAATGTTTTCAATAAAAATTTATTATTCTTTATTTAATTTTAAATTGATAAATTGTTGTTTGAGTATATATTTCCCCTGGATTCAGCACCGTATTTGGAAAATTATCGTGGTTTGGAGAATCTGGAAAATGTTGCATTTCGAGACAAAATCCTGAACGAGATGGATATGATTTTGACTCTTTTCCTTTTTTAACATCCAAATAATTACCCGAGTAAAACTGGACTCCTGGCTCAGTAGTGAAAGCTTTCAACTCTATTCCGGTAGAAGCCTCATACACTGTTGCGGCACAACTTAAGGCTGCATTTTTCTTGTTTAACACCCAATTGTGATCGTAACCAATTCCTTGTTTCAATTCAATATTATCCTCGTTGATACGCTCTCCGATTTTGTGCGAGATTCTAAAATCCATCGGACTGTTTGAAACGCTCCGAATTTCTCCGGTAGGAATCGCACCAGCATCGGTTGGCGTAAAATAATCTGCATTTAAAACCAAATCGTGCGAAGTTATACTTCCTTCACCCGCTCCTTTTAAATTGAAATAAACATGATTAGTAAGATTGAGGATTGTTTTGGCATCTGTCACCGCTTGATAATCTATTTTTATTTCATTTTCATGTGTCAAAGTATAAATTACTTTTACTTGCAAATTTCCCGGATACCCTTCCTCTCCATCCACTGAAAGATAATTTAATTCAAGAGATTCTTCTTTCTTTTCATTCAAAAATGGAGCAACTTTCCAAACCACTTTATCAAATCCTTTCTTTCCTCCGTGAAGTGCATTGGAACCGTTGTTTACAAATAACGAATACACTTTGTCGTCTAAAGAAAATTTACCGTTAGCAATTCTATTGGCATAACGGCCGGCTATAACTCCTATATAAAAATCATCTTTTTGATAATCATCTATAAAATCGTGTCCCAAAACAACGTCGATTTTGTGTTGGTTATTAATAGGCACAAAAAGTGAAACTATTCGCGCACCATAATTGGTAATTTGACAAACAAAACCATTCTTATTTTTCAAAGAAAAAAGAGAAACTTCTTGATTATCGATTGTTTTATTAAAATTTGCTTTCTTCAAATTATCGATTTTCATTACATTTTTTGTCCTTCTACCAGAAAATTGAATATAAAGCAACGAGAACTCCACAGATAATTAATGATCCTGCTAAAAAGGCATTGTTCACTTTGAACATGGATGAATCTATTTCTAAACCTTTAGATTTTACGCCACGTTTATCATCTATTAAACTAATGATAACCATAACAGCCACACAAATTGCAAATACAAATCCCATTCGATCTAAAAATGGAATTTCATAAATACTTGTTCCATCTTCTTGAGGAACTAAAGCAGAAAAACCAGTTGAATGTAAAAATTCTAAATTCATCATTTTAGGAAGGAATTTGAAAACAACTGACAAAACAAAACCTCCAATTGTGGCAAACATAGCGGCATTTGAACTTGTTTTTTTCCAAAAGAACCCTAATATAAACATTGCGAAAATACCCGGACTTACAAATCCTGTGTACTCTTGAATAAATTCGAATCCCCCTTTTTTATCAATTCCTAAGTGCGGAGCAATAACTACGGCCAACAACATTGCAACAAGTACAGCCCATTTACCCACACGTACCATTTTCTTTTCGCTGCAATCTACATCAATTTTTTTCTTGTAAATATCCAATGTAAAAATTGTCGAGATGCTATTTACTTTACCAGCCAATGAAGCTACGACAGCTGCAGTAAGGGCGGCGAAAGACAATCCTTTTAAGCCCACAGGCAATAAATTTAATAAAACCGGATAAGATCGATCGGGGTTTAAAACTCCATCAGGACCTAACAATTCGGTTTGCAAACCACCTTTCATATAAATTACATATGCTGCAATTCCAGGTAAAACAACGATTACTGGCATTAATAATTTTAAGAAAGCGGCAAATAAAATACCACTTCTAGCGGTTTTTAAATCTGCACCCAAAGCTCTTTGAGTAATATATTGATTACATCCCCAATAGTTCAAATTAACAATCCACATACCTCCAAATAATACAGTAAGTCCCGGTAAACTAGGGAAGTTCGGGCTGTCTTTTTCAAATATCATGTGAAAATGATCTCCTGACTGATCCATCATATAGTTGAAGCCTTGAAGCATTCCGTGTTGACCGTTTAAGTCGGCCACTTTATCCAATGCTAAATAGGTTGTTACTAAGCCTCCAAAAATTAAAAATACCACCTGAATAACATCGGTATAACCAATTACTTTCATTCCGCCAAGTGCTATTATAATTGAAAAGAAGGCTAAACCATACATACACAAATCGAGGTTGATTCCAGAAATTCCGTTAATGGCTAATGCTCCCAAATAAAGAATAGAGGTTAGATTTACAATTACGTACAATAACAACCAGAACACGGCCATAATCATTGCAATATCACCGTTGTATCTTTGATGAAGAAACTGTGGCATGGTGTATATTTTATTCTTTAAGTAAACAGGAATAAAAAATACAGCCACAATAACCAATGTCAGAGCTGCCATCCACTCATAGGTTGCAATTGCCAATCCCATTTTAAATCCATTCCCAGACATGGCAATAAATTGCTCCGAAGAAATGTTTGAAGCGATTAGAGAAGTTCCGATTGCCCACCAAGTTAACGATCCTTCAGCTAAAAAGTAATCATGTGAAGCAGTATGAGTGGCTGTTTGCTTTCGTCTATAAATCCAGTATCCATATCCAGATACAATGAAAAAGTAAACAAGAAAGACTAAATAGTCTGCAGTTTGTAATGTATTCATAATCGTTTTGTTGGTTTTTTAATTTTGGTTTATAATAAATATTTGTTGTGTTATAGCATTACTTAATTCTTATCTTTTGTTCCCATTTCCAGGCGCTTTCCATTGCCTGATCTAATGAAGATTCAGTTTTCCAGCCCAGAACTTTATTTGCTTTGTTGGTACTTGCATAAGCCATTGTTACATCGCCTTCTCTTCTGTCAACAATTTTGTACGGAAATGGTTTGCCACTTACCTTTTCAAAACTCGAAATCACTTCTAAAACAGAACTTCCAACTCCCGTTCCCAAATTAAAAATTTCAATTTTTTCTTCATTTTTATTTTCCAATAATCTTTGTAAAGCCACTACATGGGCTTTTGCTAAATCGACTACGTGAATATAATCGCGAATGCAAGTACCATCAACTGTTGGATAATCTTTTCCGTAAACCATCAATTCCTTACGCAAACCAATACCCGTCTGAGTAATAAATGGCACCAAATTTTGTGGTATACCTGCAGGTAATTCACCAATTTCTGTAGAAGGATGTGAACCAATTGGATTAAAATAGCGAAGCAATGTAGCATTTATATTACTTACTTTAGAAACGTCTGTAATAATTTCTTCTCCTATTTGTTTTGTGTTTCCGTAGGGAGACATTGCTGGTTTAATTGGTGCATTTTCGTCAATTGGCATTGCATCTGCTTGTCCGTAAACGGTGCACGAAGAACTGAAAATAAAATGAGCCTTTTCTTTTTTCTCTAATTCTTGAAGTAAATAGACCAAAGAAGAGATATTGTTTTCATAATACAATAATGGATTAGTAACGCTTTCGCCAACAGCCTTTGAAGCAGCAAAGTGGATTACACCACTAATATCTTGATGTCTTTGAAAAAAATCCTGCACGGATGCTTTTTCTCTTAAATCTAATTTTTCAAAAATAGGTTCTTTTCCAGTAATCGCAACAATGCCTTTCAAAACATCAATAGAAGAATTAGAAAGATTATCGATGATAATCACCTCAAATCCTTCGTTTTGCAATTCGACAACGGTGTGTGAGCCAATAAACCCAAGTCCTCCTGTTACTAATACTTTCATATCTTATTTGCTTTTATAATGTATTTCAGATAAATCTCTGAGCATTTGAGCACTTTTTTCGGCAGTGATATCCCGTTGAGATTCTCCCATCATTTCGTAACCTACCATAAATTTTTTGACCGAAGCAGAACGCAACAATGGTGGATAAAAATGCATATGAAACAACCATTCGGGATGTTCATTTCCATCTGTTGGTGCCTGATGAATCCCCGATGAATAAGGAAAAGAAGTTTCAAAAAGATTATCGTATTTCGATGTCAATTGCTTTAAAATTAGAGCATAATTCGCTACTTCTTCTAAATTAAAATCAGTTATTTTTGTGACGTGACGTTTGCACACAATCAATGTTTCGAAAGGCCAAATCGCCCAAAAAGGGACTAAAGCCACAAAATGTTCGTTTTCGATTACGATACGCTCCTTGGCTTCTAATTCTTTTGCTAAATAATCCAAAAGCAAGTTGCTGCCGTTTTTATCGAAATAATTTTTTAAACTATTTTGTGTTTTTTCAATTTGTGTTGGTAATGAAGATTGAGCCCAAATTTGACCGTGTGGATGCGGATTACTGCAACCCATCACACTTCCTTTGTTTTCGAAAATTTGTACGTAATTAATATAATCAACATTCCCTAAATCGGCGTATTCTCTTTGCCAAGTACGAATGATTTCTTCAATTGTTTGCAAATCCATTTCTGGTAGAGTGATGTTGTGTTTCGGAGAAAAACACACCACTCGGGAAATACCTCTTTCTGGTTTGGCTTTGAAAAAAGTTAACTCATTACTTTCTTCGAATTCAATTTCTTCTTGTTTCAAAGCTGCAAAATCATTTTCGAACACAAAAGAACTGGTGTATTGTGGATTTATTTCTCCATTGGCACGAACATTTCCAGGACATAAATAACATTCCGGATCGTATTCTGGCCTTCCATCATTGGCAATAGTTTCTTTTTGACCTTGCCAAGGACGTTTTGCCCGATGTGGCGAAACTAACACCCATTCGTTGATTAACGGATTAAATCTTCTGTGCGGATCTTCGTATATATCAAATTTTTTCATTGCAATTAATTATTATATAATGAGGTTCCGTTAGAAACTTTCACATCATAAATTTTTAAATCGATATTAAATTTGTCTAAATATAATTTGGTGAATTTTTCTTTTATAACTGCTTCGCTTCCCTTTTTGACTAAAGTGATGGCACATCCTCCAAAACCACCTCCCATTAATCGAGAGCCAATTACATCTTCTTCGGCTATGGCCAAATCTACCAAATAGTCTAATTCTGCGCAGCTTACTTCATAATCTTTTGATAATCCTTCGTGGGTTTCAAACATTAATTTTCCTAATGTTTTGATATCACCATTGTCTAATGCTTCACACGCTTGAATCACCCGTTTGATTTCTTTTACGGCATACAAACTTCTTTTGAAAACATTGTCCGACATTTTAGATTTCAAATTCACTAAATGCTGCACATCGCAGTCACGAAAACTTTCAATTTCTGGGTAATTTTCTTTAACGATACTCAATCCTTCGTTACATTCGATACGTCGATTATTGTATTCGGAGGTGAATAATGAATGTTTTACGTTGCTATCAAATAATATTAAGGAGTAATCAACAAAATTGGCATCGTGATAAGTATAATCCAATGTGCGGCAATCAATTTTTATTACTTTATTTTCCAATCCCATTACGCTCGCGAATTGATCCATAATTCCGCAATTGATACCAACCCAATGTTCAGCACTTTGCCCCATCAAGGCTATATCAATTGATTTAATTCCCAAATTAAACATTTCATTGATTCCAAATAAAAATCCACATTCTAAAGCTGCCGATGAAGACAAACCTGAACCTGTGGGGATATTACTGCTAAAAGCACAATTAAAGCCTCCAATTTCATAGCCTTTCAATTTCAACTGAAACAAGACTCCACGCAAATAATTCGTCCAGACAACATCGCTTAAGACAACCTCTTTTGTAACATCAATAGCTACTGATTCGTTCAAATCAATTGCCTGAATATTTGCAGTATTCGACTTGTTTTTCTCGAAAGCAAAACAAATAATCTTATCAATAGCAGCAGGTAAAACAAATCCGTCATTATAATCGATATGCTCGCCAATGATGTTTATTCTGCCTGGAGACAAAACTACTTTGTCAGCATCAGAACTAAATGTTTTCTGAAAAAAATCGGTAGTGCTTTTAATTAAAATTTCATTCATAATCTTGCGTATTTATATGGAGTAATTATTTTGAAACATATGTTTTAAATCAATTGAAATTTTAAACACTTTTGATTAAATAGTTTATATATAATCGAATCAGAACTATATGATTTCATAATATAATCTATAAAAAATGTAACATGTGTTTTATTTATATTATTTCTTTACCAATTATGAAAAACAAATTTATCCAAATTATTTACTTTTACATACCAGTACCCACCAGTTTATTTTGTAAATTGCCGAAAAATATATTATTTAATGAAATTCATACAAATTCACAGTAATAAGGGCATTCCCAAATACAAGCAAATCATCTCTTCAATTGAAAAAACAATAGAAGAAGGGAGCTTAAAAAAAGACGAAAAATTACCTTCAATAAACAAAGTTTGCCTTGAGTTTTCTTTGTCACGGGATACCGTTTTACAAGCTTATGAAGAACTTAAAAAAAGAGGTATAATTTACGCTATTCTTGGAAAGGGATATTATGTAAAAAGCACTGAAATCAATATAAAACAACGTATTTTTTTACTTTTCGATGAACTAAACAGCTTCAAAGAAGACCTATATAATTCTTTCTTAATTAATGTTGGAAAGGGTGTTCAGGTTGATATTTATTTCCATCATTTCAATTCCAAAGTTTTTCAAAAACTTATTGATGACAGCAATGGCAATTACACCAAATACATCATAATGCCTACAAATTTAGTTGGAGCAACATCAGCGATAAAAACCCTACCAGTAAATGAAGTTTATATTTTAGACCAAACAAATCCAGAGTTAAAATCCTTTCCGGCAATATACCAAAACCATCAAAAAGACATCTATAATTGCTTAGTATTAGGAAAAAACAAACTGAACAAATACCAAAATATAATCTTAATTTTTCCTGGATTTAGGGAACCACTAGGCATGAAAATTGGCTTTGAGAATTTTTGTAAAGATTTTGGTTTTTACTATGACGTTATTACAGAATTTAATAACAGAGAAATAAAAAAAGGAGAAGTTTACATTATTCCAAACGATAGAGATTTAGTTCAAGTTATAGAAAAATCGAAACTCCAGAATCTAAGATTAGGAAATGACTTTGGTGTTATCTCTTATAATGAAACCCCTCTAAAAAAAATTGTCGAAAACGGAATAACTACCATTTCAACAAATTTTGAACTTATGGGGAAAATTCTTGCCCAAATAATTTTAAAAAATCAAAAGGATCAAATAGAAAACAAATGTAATTTAATCCTCAGAAACTCCTTGTAAAAAGCAAACTGTATATGGAATTTAATATTCGTTCCATAGCTTTCCTTAAGAAGCCTAAATTTGAATTGTTTTCAATTATTACTCCATAAAAACATCCGACAAAATCAAGGAAGGTTTGGAGCTAACTAAAATTAAAGTAAACCTATTTTGATTTAAGAATTTTATCTGGAAATTTTAAATTCTAGATAGTTTAGATTGTAATTTCCTCCTACAAAATGTACGCGTACTTTATTGTTTCCTTTTTTGAGAGTAACATTTTTGAGTAGAATTGTTTTCCAAATTGTTAATCCACCAGTTGATATAAGGTCGATTGTTTGTGAAATTTTCTTTCCGTCTTGTTCCAAATACAATTTTCCTCCAGTTTTTTCACTTGAATAACGAATGGCAACATCGAATACATTTTGATCTTTCACATCAACAGTAAATTGCAACCATTCTCCATCTTCAATGAAAGAAACATGAAAACCGTTGGTTATCTGATCCGTGCAGGCTACAATATCAACACCATCGTTTCTCATTAGGTTTCCTTTATTCCAACGCGTAAATTTTGTCCCGTCATAATTTACTACATCTTTATCAGAATAGGCAAAGCCATTTGTTCCTAAATCATATTCTGTTGCGAACACTAATGCTGGCAAGATGTGTTTTTTATAAGGCTTAGTGTCATTAGTTTTCACTTGACGGAACATAGCATCAATCACATCTGGTTTCACGGTTACATTCTCCATTTTATAACTATCCGCAATTTTCATTAAGGTTTTTTGTGAAAATTTACTGGTGGGTTTCGTTCCTCCATTTTTCCAATAGTGGAGTATTTGATCGTATTCAGGAGGTTTAGTGACAGAAGTTACTCCAGCAATATTTTCAATTTTTTTCATTGGCCAAAAAGCCCAACCAATATTATTTTTTTCAACTAATGAAATCGCTTCTTTAAACCAAACATTCGAATTTTCTCCGCTTTCACCTAACCAAATTGGCACATTGTATTGAGTTCGATAATCCAACATCGTTTGAATTGAAGCTTGATCATTTGTATTCCAATATTTATGAAAGCTTAACGCCATATTTTCATCCCACAAAGGAAAAATACCATTATAATTGTTCCCCCAGCAATTCCCTTCAATAAAAATTAGATGGTTGGAATCGATTGCACGAATCGCATTTGTAATTCTTACGAGTAAAGCTTTTAGAGGAGCATTCGACTTTTCGTCACATCCGTTTGGGTTAGTTCCGGTGAAATTCCAATTGGGTTCATTGACGATATCGTAGCCTCCAATCCAAGGATCATTTTTATAGCGTGCTGCTAATTTTTTCCAAAGCGCTACCATCTTATCCTGATTTGCTGTACTTTCCCACAGCGAAGGTTTGGACGCGTCATAATCAGAAATGGCCGCATCTTTGCCTTGTCCGCCGGGAGCAGCATGTAAATCTAGAATTAAATATATTTTATTTTCGGCACACCATTTTAGTAAATTATCGGTCATTGTAAAACCCTCGTCCAACCAAGTAATTTGGCCGTCTTTTTCATTTTCGATAGCAGGAGTGTATAAATTGTAGTGCATTGGCAAACGAATGGAGTTGAACCCCCAAGCCGCTAGTGAATCTATATCTCTTTTTGTGATTCCATTTGCTTTGTAAGTTTTATAGAATTCCTCCGTGTTTTCGACTCCAATTAAATCCGTTATTTTTTCTTTGATTTTATATTGCGGCCCAGCAAAAGCGCCTGCTTGAATCATATATCCTTCCTGAATCATCCATCCGCCTAATCCCAAACCACGCAAAACTAAATTTTTGTCGTTTCCATCAACAATATTTTGTCCATTTCTTTGTAAAAAACCTTGACCAAACGAAGCCAAAGAAAAGCATATAGAAAAGGTCAGAATTATTTTTTTCATTTCAATTAATTATATAGAAATTTAGAGGTCATTTTATCAAACAACTTTTAGAATATGGCTTCCAATGCATTAATAGACCAATGTTTGAATAGCGTGTGGCAAAATCGAGATTTCGGTTGTGTTTGTTCCAACGCACAAATTATAAACTACTTTTTTGTTGCTTTGATTCATAACAACCGTTATTACCTTTCCGTCTTGGTTTAAAAACGAAGTCGAAATGAGTTGGCTTCGACTGGTCATCGTGCTAATTCTTTTAGCATCTTTACCAATAAATTTAGAAAAATGTCCAATAAAATAATAAGATGGAGTATATATTAATTCTCCTGTTTTAGTGTCAGCATGAATAGGTGCGAAGCAAAAGTTACCTACGTGATTGGGACCACCTTTCTCATCCAAAAGAATGTTCCAATCTGTCCAGCCTACGGTTCCGTTGTTGAAATCATTGATCATAGATTTGCCATAACGTTCACCATTTGTCCAAAGTTGATATTTACTGGCATCGAATTTTTCATTACATCCTTCAGTAAAAAGTAAATTTTTGTTGGGGTACAATTCTTTGACTGCACCTACATTTTCAAACATTGGCAAACCGCCAGTCCAAGTTTCATACCAATGAAATCCAACGCCCCAAACATATTTATTGGCTTCGGGATCGTCGAGAATCGTTGTGGCTCTTTGAGTCATCAAATCTCGATTGTGATCCCAAACAGTGATTTTTTTGTCGCCAAGTCCTGCTTTTGACAATGTTGGTCCAAGATAATTTTTCAAGAAATCACGCTCTTCTTCGGCGGTATAAATGCAAGATTCCCAAGTTTGTGTCGCCATTGGTTCGTTTTGCACCGTCAATCCCCAAACGGGAATGCCTTCTTTTTGATAACTATTGATGAATTTCACATAATAATTGGCCCAAGATTGATAAAATTCAGGCAATAATTTTCCGCCTTTTAGCATGTTTTTAGTGTCTTTCATAAAAGCAGGCGGACTCCAAGGGCTTGCATATAATGTTATTTTTCCGCCAGCAGTTTCCGTTGCTCTTTTAATCAAAGGGATTTTGAATTTTTTGTCGTGGTCAATAGAAAAAGTCTTTAATGCTGCATCACCTTCGGCGACATAAGTATACATATCGCTGCTGAAATCGCAACTGTGAATGTTGGTTCGAATGAGCGAATACCCTATTCCTTTGTCTTTACTATAATAGGCATTTAAAAATTCTTGTTGTTTTTCTTTGGACAATTTAGCAAAAACTTCAGCACTGGCATCTGTAATGGCACCACCGATTCCAAGAAAAGTTTGAAAGGTTTTGTTGGGATCTACAAACACACAAGTCTGAGTTTCGAGAGGTTGTTTTAAAATAGAAAATTTTAAATTGTCCGTATTCGTGATTCTTAAATTGGTACTGTCGGCCGAGCTGTAAACCATAACCGTTTTGCCAGTCACGGAAAAAGGTTTTGATTGTGTTTTGCTTTTTTGCTGTGAAAATGCACTAAATGTAATGAGTAAAATCAGTGCCGAAATAGTTGTCTTCATAATTTATTGGATGGTTATCTTTATTTTCTTCGAAATATATTGCTGAATTTTGATTTAAAATTTGTTTAAAGGAAGTGTTTTATTTTCTAAAACACATACGTTCCGACCGAGCCGCTTGTTAATGAGGTAGTAAACCATTGCCCATTCATTTTAATGTTGAATATTTCATTTGTATTTCCATCATTTACTACTATTACGGCTATTTTTCCCGCAGGTGTTTTAAATGCTACATTACTGAGATTTCCCTGAAGAGTACTACCAATTCTTATTGAACCTGCAGGAACAAATTTTGATGCGTGAGCAATGATGTAATAGGCTACGTTTCTAACAACACTATCTGAACTGTTAACTGTTAAAGCACCTTTGCATTGAGTACATCCGCCAGGTGTATGAGGGCCAAATGAAGCATTGTTGGCTAAATTCCATTCGAGTGCTATTTTACTCCAATTGCGCATTGAACCTATCACAACATTTTTTAAATGCCATTTAAGATCCCCTCCAAAATCACCCTGAGAGGAAGTCCATTGTTCTGTAAAATAAACATTTTTATTGGGAAATGTATTGTGAACCGTTGATAAAGCACTAATGTCACCCCCATATAAGTGAAAAGCAGAGCCATCTATAAAGGGATTTGCTCCAGTATCAATCAAAACTGCAATTGGATAATCTGTCCTGTCACAATTATGATCATAAATAATAATTTTGGTGTTTAGTCCAGCTGTTTGAAAAGCGGGGCCTAAACTATTTTTGATGAATTCCGCTTGTTGATTTGCCGTCATCAAAAGACTTGGATTATTTCCCGGATTCAAGGGTTCGTTTTGTGGGCAAATCGCATCAATTGTAATACCTTCCGCTTTCATTTTTTGGATGTATTTCACAAAATATTGAGCGTACACGCCATAGTATTGGGGCTGCAGGCTTCCGCCGATGAAGCTATTATTGTCCTTCATCCAAACTGGAGGAGACCAAGGTGTGGCCATTATTTTTATATTTGGATTTATTACTAATATTGATTTTAGAACTGGTATCAAATTAGTCATGTCTGCAGCCAAACTAAAGCTAGTCAGATTTACATCAGTTTGTCCTATCGGCATATCATCATAGGAAAATGGCGCTGCGTTTAAATCCGATGCTCCAATGCTCACACGTAAATAACTTATGCCAATTGAATTTTCGCCGGATCCAAATAACTCTTGTAATAATTCCTGCTTTTTGACAGCCGTTAATTGATTAATAACTTCCGCACTTCCTCCAGTAAGTGTGTAGCCGAAACCATCGACAGTTTGAAAAGTTTTGGTATCATCGATTTCAATATTTGGGAAGCTATTAAAAGTTGTACCAAATGCCAAAACGGCAGTTTGTCTATTGAGTAGTACCGATTGATCTCCTTTTGTCAACCAAAAATCCACTTCATTGGTTGTCACGGGAGGCGGAGTTGGCTTTGGGGCTGGATTTGTTTCTCCACCTGAGGAGCAATTAGAGATAAGACTAGCGGCTACTGCTAAAAGAAAATATTTCATTATTTTTTTTATTTTGTTCATTTTATTTGTTCTATTTATAACTTATTTCCGTGTAAACCGGCAAATGATCGGATGGATATCTTAAATCTTTTGAATCGCTTAAAACGGCGTGTTTTTTAACCTTGAAGTTGCTTTTTTTTGAAATAAAGATATAATCTATGCGATCCTTTACGGGCTCATTATGTTTAAAACCATTAAAAGTTCCCAATGATCCAAAAGGTTTAGTTTCAGAAATGTCTCTAGTATCATCCATCACTTTTTTTAGCGCTATGATTCTATTATCTGTGGGTTTAGAATTAAAATCACCCATGAAAATTGTCGTATCGTTTTTGGTATTTAATGCTGCAATTTTCGAAAGAATAAGCAGAATACCATTTGTTTTGGCCAATTCTCCCATGTGATCTAAATGTGTATTAAAAACCCAGAAGGTCTTTTTTGTTTTCAAATCTTTGAATAAGGCATACGTACAAACTCTATTGAAAGCAGCATCCCATCCTTTGGAAATAATATCTGGAGTTTCTGAAAGCCAAAAAGTATTGCTTTTTAGTACTTCAAAACGATCTTTTTTATAATAAATATTTGAAGATTCGCCCTGACCAACACCCTCTCTGCCAATTCCTATATAATTATAAGCAGAAAGCGCCGTTGCAATGTCAATTACTTGATTTGGTTTTGCTTCTTGAACGCCAAAAATATCGGGTTCGTAAAACTGTATTTGTGAAGTAAAAAAATCTTTTCGATTGGACCATCTATTTTCTCCATCACTTTCAACATCTAAACGGATGTTGTAAGTCATTAACTTTATTGATTGTGCATTCCCTAAAAAGAGAAAAAATAGTCCCATTACTGCCAATAAATATTTCATTAGAATAAAGTAAAAGCGATTGAAAAATGGAAAACAATTATTGATTTTTAAAAAAATTGTTTTCAATATTGCTTCTGTTAGCTCAAACAGAAGCAATAATGAAAAGCTAACTAACCAAAAAAATTAATTATAAACTCTTATATAATCAACTTCGAAAGTTGAAGAAACAAAATTTGGATCGATTGACCCTCCAAAATTTCCTCCAATGGCACAATTCATTATCAAGAAAAATTTCTGATTGAAAGGCACATTTGCTGAATTCACAAAGGTTTTGAACAATTGATTGTCAACATAAAACTTAATTGAATCTGCACGCCAATCTAATGAGTATATGTGAAATTCAGTTGTGGCGTTTGAAATATTTATAGTTGCTCCATCGGCGGACCCTCCAGAACGACCTGGATAATGAAGCGTTCCGTAAATTTTATTAAGCTGATTTCCGATATGTTCCATTATATCAATTTCTCCGCATGCTGGCCAACTAACGGAATCAATATTATCGCCGAGCATCCATAATGCTGGCCAAGTACCTCCGCCTGAAGGCAGTTTTGCTCTAATTTCAACTTTCCCATATTTGATAGAGAATTTGCCTTTTGAGAGAATTCTTGCAGAAGTATAGTTACTTCCCTGATAACTTTCTTTTAAAGTCTTTATCTTTAATGTTCCACTCGAAACAATTACATTTTCAGCTCGATTGGTATAATATTGAGCTTCATTATTACCCCAGCCTCCAGCTCCTAAATCATAACCCCAATTTGAGCTGTTGGGAGCTCCATCAGTATTGAATTCGTCCGACCAGAGTGCAGTAGGAGCAACATACAAAGTTACAGAAATGGAAGTGCTCACAAATTTGGATCCATTATATGCAGATATATATACGGTATAAGTATTAGTACCCGATGCCGTATAAGTATAAGTTAAAACTCCATTTGTAATCTCTTTTATTTCACCATTTCCAAGTAATATTTTATACAAAGTTGCATTTGTGGCACTAATATTAAAGTTTACCATTCCGCTACCATCGCCATTTGGATTTTGTACACTTGTACCAACAACTACTGCTGTAACCACTAAATTAGAAGGAGTATTATTAGTCCCCGTGCCTCCTCCTCCAGAAGAACCACTGTCAGAACTACAGGAAATTAAAACAAATGCACACAGTATTAAACCGCTTATAAATATGTTTATTTGCCTTTTGCAATAATTCGAAATGATTGTGTTTTGTATCATTTATAAATAATTTATTAATTAAAAAACCCAGAACCAAATAATAGTTCTGGGTCTTATTTAAACTGAACTTACTTAAGGTTTTGGTTTCAGTTTCATATACCAAGCATTTCCTGTTTCAGTACCTCTTGCTCTTAGGTACATATATGTAGGAGTTATTTCCAAAATTTCATATTCTTTTTGTGTTGCGCCATAGCCTATGAAAGTAGTAACACCACCTAAGTTAATACTAGTTTTAGTTGATGGAAAAGTAGTTGGAATTGCAGTTGGAGAACCAGCAAAAACAAAACTAGAAGTTCCACCAGCATAAGCGTAACAACCCTCGGCTCCAGATGCTGGAATTCCTGGAAGACCTCCTGCTAAGGCACCTGTCTTTGTAAATATCCCATCAGGACTAGCTACTGTTAATGAATAAGTGCCTGAAGCGGCCACTTTAGCAAATGTAAATGTTGCGGTATAGAAACAAGGGGCTTCAGTAACTTTAGCGTCAATAGGGGCAGCCCACCACCAACCTGCTGTTCTAGTTTCATTCCAATCATCAACGCCAAAATGAGCCTCAACACTTTTATCAATAATCCAGGTTTTAGAGGCATTGTTAGTTAAGTTAGTAACAATAGCTGCATCTGGAGTAAAATCATATCGTACCGTAATATCCTTTGTAAGGTTTGTTGAAGTTCCACCTGCTCCAGAAGCAACAACTGTTACTCTATAGGTATGGACGCCTGTTGCAGCATTAAAAGTTTTTGTGGCCGAATTACCGGTCAGAAAAACCCAATCAATTTCATCATTAGCATTGAAATCAATTTTACTTCCAAGAATGTTGTCACCTGTAACGGTAATTTTTACTTGACCCGACCCATTTCCATTTGGATTTGCTGTGTTTTTACCAACAATTTCTGCGTTGATAACAACATTAGTAGGAGCTTTTAAATCCCCTAATGAATAGGTTTCTTCTGTACAACTTGTAACTACAAAAAGTAACAGGAAGAAAACACCTAAAATGTATTTTATATTTGTTTTCATATATTTTATATTAATTGGTTAGTTTGATATTATCTAAATAGAAAACTTCTTGAGTTCCATCTTGAGAATCATTAAAACGCAAAACTAGTTGACCAAATTTTGCTCCATTTGGAATGCCTGAAATACCAGTAAAATCGAAAGTTAATTCTTCCCAAACACCAGATGTTGTAAATGGCATTTTCACAACTGCAACGCCATTTGCTGGAGTTCCTCCGATAGCGGCTTCTAATTCTATATTTAATTTTTTTCCAATATTAGCAGCACTTGGATTGTACACCATCACTTTGATTTTTTTACCATATGCTAAATTTATTGGAATATTTAATGGACTGTAAGTTCCACTCCAAGGTGCATGACCATTTGTATACTTCCCTACTTTATTTGTTGTATTGATACCTGTTTTGCTAGGATTGTCAACTGTTGAAAATAGCTGTTGTCCCCAATCATCAAAAGTACCAAAGAAATCTATATCGGCAGTTTCAAAGTCAATAGGTAAATCAAATAAAGTTTTAGTTGCAGACGTTTTTGCAGCTCCTCCACTCAAAGCTTCTACTCTGAGAACAAAAGGACTTGCTCCTGCAACAGGGTAAACATGAGCTGGTAATTCTTGGCCAATAGCCATTGGTGTACCTACCTCATTAGCCACATCGCCATAGTAAACTAAAAATGATTTGGCATATAATGCTTCTGCGCTCACTTTCATTTCCCCAGAAGTTTTTATAGTGACATTTTCGGGAGCTCTGTATGTAACAACCAACGGGTAAGTTGCAGTTGTTTGATTTCCTGCAATATCAGTAGAAACAATAGATACAGTATAAGAACCTTCTGGATAAATATGCGAAGTATTCCCACCTGGCGCAACAACAGCAGATGCAGCAGCACCTGTTCCATGACCATAGTTAACCTTAAAAGATGTTACTCCTTCTCCTGTTGGTGTAATTTTAACTATTCCTGAATTATCAGTACTAATGTCAAAAATTTTAGCAACGTTTGCTGAAGTAGCTGAACTCAAAAACGAGGTATCTTGATCAATCCCATCAGGAAGACTGCAACTTATTGTAACAGCCAGTAACAATACAAAGCTGAATATTAATTTTATATTTCTCATATTATTATTTTTATTAGTTAGCATATCCAGGATTTTGAACTATCAAAGTATTTTGCAATTCTTGGTAAGGAATTGGGAAAATCTCATTTTTACCTGCTTTAAAACCTCTACTTGCCAATACTGTTGAAGCATCGCCCCATCTTACTAGGTCAAAGAAACGATGTCCTTCGCCAGCTAATTCCAACCTACGCTCTGCCTTAATGGCCGAAAGAGAAACTGGAATACTGGCTAAACCAACTCTTGCTCTCACGGCATCAAGCAATGCTTGAGCTCTTGCGCCAGTTCCACCTAAAGCTTCGGCTTCCATCAAATAAGCATCAGACAATCGTATAATATAAGAATTTTGTCTGTAATTCAAAACCGGCTCTCCTGTTCCTGTTGTTACATCGGCCGTTCTTGGAATAAATTTATTTAGAAAATATCCAGTATCTTGATAACCTCCAATATAACTCGCTTGATTCGCTGCACTCAAGGCTTTCAAGTCTAATACTGTAGCTGCAAATCTAGGATCTGTTTTGATTACATCATAAAATCCTTGTGTAAATACATTAAAACTCCAGCCGGATGGTAAATCAGGAGCCAATGGGCCTTTTTTAGTATAGTTTCTAGGTCCGCACATTATATTAGTAATATTTCCTTCAGCAGTACCTTCGCCCCAGTTTCCCCAACCTGCACTAGAGGCATTTGTATGGCCAACTTCCAAAATTGATTCGGTATTGTATTTATTATCAACAATCCAGAGGTCTTTATAATTAGTCAACAATTTATAACCATATTGACTAGTTCCACCAGGAGTTCCATTTACTGCTGCTAATTGAGCAGCTGCTTCAGCATTCTTTTTCTGATATAAATAAACTTTTCCAAGTAAGGCTTTGGCAGCACCTTGAGTAAATCGTCCTGCATCAGCAGCTGGAACAACACTTGGTAAAACAGCTATTGACTCGTTAAGATCTTTCTCTATTTGAGCATAAACAGCTGCTGGTGTTGCCTGAAGCACCGTGTAATATTCAGCACCCGTAAGAGGAACAGTGATTAGAGGAATGTTCTTAAACATTCTCACTAAATTAAAATAATAAGTGGCGCGCAATGCTTTACTTTCAGCAGTGTATCTTGCCATAGTATTGGAATCCATTGGTATACCAGGCAATTTAGTAAGCAAATAATTAGCTCTATAAATTCCTTGATAATAGTCACTCCAAAAACTTCTTGAAATAGTGGTTGCATTTAATGTGTAGTTTGAAAATCCTTGAATTCCAGCACCATCTGTTGCACCACCACCACCAGCGAAATGATCGTCGGAACCAGCGTTCATCATTGTTAGCATGTTATCAAAGCCACCTGAATTTTTATTCATGATGTCGTAAACAGCTACAAGCCCTGCGAACGCCTCAGTTTCATTTGTATAATAATTTGCTTCTAAGTTGGTCCCTTTAGGCTCTACTTCTAAGAAATCTTTGGTACAAGACACCATTGTAATTATCATTACAACAGTGATAAATAAAAAGTTAAATTTTATTGTTTTCATAGTTCTATATATTAAAATTGTAAATTAGCTCCAACCATAAAAGTTTTGGCTTGAGGATAGAATCCTTTGTCTATTCCTAAAACATTGCCTCCTATTTCTGGATCGTACCCTGTATATTTGGTAAGTGTCAATAAATTCTCGCCAGTAACAAAAAATCTTATTTTAGATGCTTTAATTTTAGCTACTAAATCGTTTGGTAAAGAATATCCAAATGAAACCACTTTAAGACGTAAATAATCTCCGTCTTCTAAATAGAAATCGGACATGTTTCCAAAATTGCCATTTGTATCATTGTTTGTCAATCTAGGATAATCATTTGATGTTCCCGGACCTGTCCAACGGCTTAATGCATCTGTTTGATAATTTGCATTTAAAATATCTAAACGACGTAGTCCTTGAAATATTTTATTTCCTGTTGCTCCTTGGGCAAAAGCCATGAAGTCAAACCCTTTATAATCTAAATTGATAGTGAAACCAAAAGTATATTTTGGAAGTGGGCTTCCCAAATACTGTTTGTCATCAGCAGTTATGGTTCCATCGCCATTAGTATCTGTCCAACGGAAATCTCCGGGAACTGCGTTTGGTTGAATTAGACCACCAGTAGCATTGGTATTGGCATTAATTTCTGCAACAGTTTGAAAAATTCCATTAGTTTGATACCCATAAAAAGAATTATAGGCTT
Organism: Flavobacterium psychrophilum; assembly: GCA_945860385.1. Classification (GTDB taxonomy): domain Bacteria; phylum Bacteroidota; class Bacteroidia; order Flavobacteriales; family Flavobacteriaceae; genus Flavobacterium; species Flavobacterium psychrophilum_K. The sequence continues at coordinate 51,032 of CAMAQD010000009.1, read as the reverse complement.
GGCCCACTTGGGTTCTAGTTACTTCTCCCATAGATTGAAAACTTGCACCCCCACCTATAAATGTTTTACCTAGACCTAGATATGTTACTTCATTTTGCAAGTACGATACATTACCATTAGCCGAGAAATTGAAATCACCAAATCTTTTACGGTATCCTAATTCAACTTCAACACCTTTATTTGACATATCGGCAACATTTCCAAGAGGATCGCCTGTTGCTCCAACATAACCTGGTAATTGAACACGTTGCAAAATACCAGTAGTTTTTTTGTCATAATATTCAATCGTTAAATTGAAATCATTAAATAATTTGGCATCAAAACCTATGTTCATTTGCGATGTTTCTTCCCATTTTAGATCTGGATTCGCTGGTGCATCTGGGCTATTTCCTGAACCAACAACTGAACCCGAAGTACCAAAAGTATAATTTCTTCCTCCACCGATAAGTGCTAAAAATCCATTTTCTTGAATCGCATCATTACCCGTAACTCCGTAACCAGCTCTAATTTTTAAAGTGTTCACAATATCATTTTCTTTCCAAAAATCTTCTTTTGACAGTACCCAACCGGCTGAAAAGGAAGGGAAAACCCCGTATTTGTTGTTAGATCCAAAATTTGTTGAACCATCACGTCGAATAATACCAGTAAACAAATACTTTTCTTTATAATCATAATTCAAACGAGAGAATAAAGAAGTAACTCTGTGCTCTTGCGAAGTATAAGCACTTCCTAATCTTTTGGCTGGCGGAATTACAAAATTAAATGAAGCATCTTGATAATTGTTAACAGGTAAATCTTGGTACGAAACGAAAGTCCCGCTAGAATTATTATCTACATACGCACCTTGACCTAACAATATAGTAAAGTTATGATCTCCCACACTTTTTGTATAAGAGGCTGTATTCTCAACATTCCAACCAAAGGTTTCATTAGTACTTCTGTTCAAACTATTTTGAGTAGTCTTAACAGTTGGACTTAAATAATATCTAGGCGTGAACGATTCATCACCCCAAAAAGCTCTCTTCAAACCTACAGTAGATCTAAATTTTAAATCTTTGATTGGTGTAAACTCAAGATAAGCATTCCCAACAAAATCATCAGACCAATTATAGTTTCCTAATCTTGTATTTACATAAGCAACTGGATTACTCATTTCTTGACCCACAACAGAAGAAATTCCGTAAGGATTTCCATTGGCATCTCTAAACACATATGGATCAGAATATAAACTACCGTTCGCTTCTATAGGATCCGTTACAACCAGTGGAGTAGTAGGATCAAGATTTATTGCAGAGCTTAAAGGTCCTCCAAATTCACTATTTGTATTTCCTAAACCAACTCCTTTTTGACTTGTATATCCAAATGTTTGTCCAATGGTAAACATTTTAGATAATTTATGAGTCGAATTCAAACGAATATTCTTTTTTCCAAAATTTGAAATTTCTTTAGAAACGATACCTTCAGTATCTTGAATTCCAAAAGATGCAAAAAAAGTAGAAACTTCATTACCACCACTCAAACTAAATTCGTGATTGGTTCGCATAGCATCATTGCTGAAAATTTGTTTTTGCCAATCTGTTCCCACTCCCAAAGCACCTAAATTAGGATAAGGAATAGTTTGTCCAGCGGCACCCGCTTTTTCATTCATTATTGCCCCATATTGGGTAGCGTTAAGTAATTTGATTGTTTTTTCTGGACCAGAAATTCCTGTAAATCCAGTATAACTCACGCTAAACTTTCCTTGTTTCCCTTTTTTGGTCGTGATTAAGATAACTCCTGATGCAGCACGAGCTCCATAAATAGCCAGCGACGCAGCATCTTTAAGAACCTCCATAGATTCAATATCAGATTGATTTACAAATCCAATTCCTCCAGAATCAATGATTACACCATCTACAACCCAAAGAGGATTGTTACCACCATAAGTGTCAAAAGTAGTTACACCCCTTACCCTCACTGTGGAAGCAGCTCCAGGCTGCCCTGATTGTGCGGAAACTATAACCCCAGAAACTCTACCTTGCAATGCTTGTTCAACACGTCCATTAGGAATTCTTTCAAGATCTTTTGCTTTTACACTGGAAATTGCTCCGGTATTCACACTTTTCTTTTGAGTTCCATATCCTACCACTACTACTTCTTGTAGTGATTGAGATTCAGGACTTAACTTGGCATTGATTGTAGTTCGGCCTTTAATGGCTTCCTGAACTGTTCCATAACCTACGAAACTAAAAACTAAAGTGCCATTTGAATCGGCTTTCAGTTGAAAATTTCCGTCCATGTCCGAAGATGTAGCTTTTGCTGTTCCTTTAATTAAAATGGAAGCTCCTGGAATGGGTAATCCGCCCTCGTCTAATACTTTTCCTTTAATGGTAAGTTCTTGTGCTTGCCCATAGATTGAAAATAGAACGGATAAGAAACAAAAAATAATTAATTTTGTTAATTTCATTTTTCTAAATTTTTGGTTAGTTATTTATTAATTTAATACAAAAATAAGGTTATTTTTTTATTATCAGCAATTTTTAAAATATATCTTTACTATACAAAAACTCATCAACGACAATCTATGTGTCTGATTATTAATAATTTAAATTATTTATAATTAAAAATTGAAATAAAATATAAAATTTATCTTTACTCTAGTTTTTTAGGGTTTATTATTATAAATTTTATGTTAAATTTATGACGATCGTAAGTATTATTTGGTTATTATTAAAAACTAAAAACAGCTCGAGGAGAGCTGTCTAAAAATTAGAATTTAAAAAGGTAATCCTAAAATTAATAAAATTGAAGAGAAAAAAAATTCTGCTTTTGTGTTTAATTACAAAAAATTTAAAGTTCTCTCTAAAGTCATTCCTCTGGAACCTTTAATAAGAATTGAAGCGTTTTCAATTTTTACTCCATCTAAATATTCAGAAAAAGCATCAAAATTCTCAAAAAAGTGAAAATTATTGCGCTTCATTCGATGGTGACAAAATTCTTTTCCAACAAAGTAAAAAGCAACTTCTTTACTATCTACAAGCAAATTAATAATTGCTTTATGTTCCTGAAAACTTTCAGTTCCTAACTCGAACATATCTCCCAGAACCATCACTTTATTTGCATCATCCAACTGTAAAAAATTCTCGATTGCTACCGCCATACTGCTAGGGTTGGCATTATAAGCATCAAGAATAATTCGATTTGTTCCCTTTGTGATTAATTGAGAGCGATTGTTTGCAGGAATATAACTTTCTAATGCGGCTTTTATTTCCCTTTCTTCAACACCAAAATATTTTCCGATAGTCAAAGCGGCATTAATATTATTAGCGTTGTACAAACCAATCAAATGCGTTCGAATAAGTACATCGGAATAACGGATTTCAACAAAAGGATTTGCAGCTATAGAACTAATATTAACGTTTGCATTTTCATTATTTATACCAAATGAATACGATTTTAAAGCTTTCGATTTTTCTACCTGAATTTTATCATCCAAGTTGATGAACGCTAATTTATCATTTGCAGCAATATAATTATACATTTCACTTTTTCCTATAATAACTCCCTCTACCCCACCAAAACCCTCTAAATGTGCTTTACCAAAATTTGTAATATAGCCGTAATCTGGCAAGGCTAATTCACATAAAAATTCAATTTCCTTTTTATGATTAGCCCCCATTTCGACAATACCTAACTCTGTTTCGCCATCAAATGACAATAATGTCAGGGGCACTCCAATATGATTGTTTAAATTACCAATAGTTGCTTTTGTTTTAAACTTTTTTGATAGTACAACATTTATCAATTCTTTAGTTGTAGTCTTTCCGTTGCTTCCGGTAAGCGCAATTATGGGTAATTTTAAATACTGACGATGGTATTTCGCTAACTCTTGTAGAACAGATAAACTGTTTTCAACCAACAAAGTTCTTTGGTCAATAAAATAGTTGTAATTGTCAATTAATACGTAAGAAGCTCCTTTTTCGAGTGCTTCTTTAGCAAATGTATTGGCATCAAAATTATCGCCTTTCAATGCAATAAATAAAGAATTCGGTTCAATTTTTCGTGTATCTGTAGAGACAGAATTACATTTTAAAAACAAGCTGTGAATGTATGAGATATCCATACGAAAAAGGTTTTAAACGATAAAAGCCCTAATCAAAGGGCTTTTATCTGTGTATTGTAATAAATTAATTTCTAGCCGATTTTCTTTTTAAAGATTTTGCACCTACTTTAGACATTGCGTTTCGAAAACCAATATAATCTGTGGCCATATCTTGTGGAAAATACCTTCTTTGAGCGGGGTCTAACCAATACGCTCTGTCTCTCCAAGAACCTCCTTTATAAACTCTAACATTATTATCTATCAAAGTGGTTCTCTTATTGTTCTTATCGTATTTTCTAACCATATTTCCTAAACTATCTGTCGTAACATTGTGTTTAGGTGAATTATACATATTCTTATCGTCTTTCCCTTTTTTGATATCCGACTCTGAGTCTGCAAAATTAAAATATCTAGTTGATTGTTTGTCACCATCTCGATAATCGATATTGTCACTTTTATCAAAGTTTTGTCTCAAATACGTTTCATTTTCATCAACAGGAACCTGTTCAATTTGGCCAGGAAAACTAGTTGCCACTTTTTTTCCATTACTTAAAGTTGCAAATTGAATACTATCTTTTCCAATAATTTTAATTTTACCGTCTTTACCAATTTTGTTTTTAGTGTATTGATTTCCTCTAAAATAATTAAAATCATTTGCTTCGTTATCTACTATAGGTCTGTAAACATCCATAACCCATTCGGCTACGTTTCCAGCCATATCATACAATCCAAAATCATTTGCCGGATATTTTTTGACATTATTAGTAATGTCAGCTCCATCATCTGACCATCCTGCGATACCACCATAATCACCATTGCCTTGTTTGAAATTGGCTAATTGATCACCTTTACTCTGTCTTTTTCCAGAACGAGTGTAACTACCTGACCAAGGATATTTTTTTTGCCCTTTATATATATTGTATTCTCTTTGCCCAACATCTGCAGCTGCAGCATATTCCCACTCGGCTTCGGTAGGAAGTCTATATTCTGGTAATAATATTCCTGACGAGCGTTGTGCATAAATATTGGTTGGAGCGACAACTTTTCCATCTTTCCCGGCTTTTGGTTGTCTTATACCACCTTTTTTATCTGCATATTTTCCAGGCAACACGATTTCTGCGTTTCCTCCATAAGTCGATGTTGGAGATTTTAAATAGGTCTCGGTATCAAAAGTAGCATCGGCAGAAACATCATTTGTTTTAGCATTCTTTTTAAGGTAGCCATTTTTTTCCAGTAACGCTTCATTTACACGATTTGTTCTCCATTTGCTAAATTCAACTGCTTGAATCCAGTTTACACCCACAACAGGATATTCAGCATAAGAAGGATGTCTTAAATAATTATTTGTCATCGTTTCATTATACCCCAATCTATCTCTCCACACCAAAGTATCTGGCGAGGCTCCTTCATAAATATTTTTATAACTTTCTTCAGTAGGTGGAAATACTTTTTTAGTCCAATCTAAATATTCTAAATACATAGCATTGGTAACTTCTGTCTCATCCATATAAAAGGATTGAACGTGCTGTTGAGTAGGTGTGTTATTCCAGTCGTGCATAACATCGTCTTCTACTTTACCCATTGTAAAGGTTCCGCCTTCGACAAAAACCAATCCAGGACCAGCTTCTTGTTTGTTTTTTGGACCCCCTTTTTTACTATCGACGTTCCAACCAGTTCCTTGCGAGGTGTTTTTCGAACTAGATTTTTTACTACAGCTAGCAAAACCAACAATCAAAATCATTGATAATATCAAACGTAAGGTCATAATTTTGTTTACTTTCATACTTTTTAGTAGGTAATAATTTCAGTGGTGCAATATAATAATTAACGATTAAACTGCAACAACATTTTTTATTTAATAAATCGAATTGTCTTTCTATAATAAATTACAAAAGTCAAAACGCAAATTTATACTATTTATTATTAAAATTACACGAAATGACATATTTTTACTGCCCGTAATATTTTCTTAATTATTGCGTTTTAGAAAACTATGAGAAAAACACTTTTGATTTATTTCTTACTAATTCCTTTTGCTTCTTTTGCGCAAATAAAAGGGGATGCTACTATTGAATGGTTAGAAAAGAATGAAATGTTTTTTGGTGAAAACAAAATTAATATCCCTCAATTTGCTGGAAATGGTTTTAATTATGACTCTTCAAAAAGGTCCATTTTCTTAATATTTAATATTTCAGAATCAAATACTGTTAATGGAAATACACTCGAAATCTCAAATGTTATATACGAATCGTTAAATGAAACTCAACTTGGTGACTTGGACCAAGCTGCTATACCGAAAACAATAGCTGCTTCTTTGAAAATAAATGAATCAAGAGATCTAAAACAGGCTTTTATTGTTCTATCGCCCATTATCAAAGATGATTTTGGATACAAACGAATAAAATCTTTTTCGTATTCTATTAGTGGCAGTAATGCCTCAAGAATTTCACAAACAAATAAAGTCAATGCCATAACCAATTCAGTATTAGCAACTGGAGATTGGTATCAATTTTACATTGAAAAATCGGGTGTTTATAAAATTTCAAGAAGTTTTTTACAACAATTAGGTCTAAATTTAAGCGGAATTAATCCAAAAAAAATAAAACTTTACGGAAATGGAGGTCGAATGTTGCCGCTATCAAATGCGCTATCATATCCATTAGATTTAACTGAAAATGCCATTCAAATCATTGGTGAAAGCGACGGAGTATTTAATGATGAAGACTATATATTATTTTATGGAGAAGGGGTTGATACTTGGAATCAAGAAAGTCAAACCAATGTGAATTTATATGACACAAAGTCTTATTATTATATTACAGTTCAAGGAAATGACGGAAAAAGAATTTCGAATATGGCTCAACCCACCGGAAGCACCACTTTGAGCTTAAACACTTTTGACGACCGTCAGGTTTATGAATTAGACCTAGTAAATATTGGACGCCTTGGTCGCAAATGGTTTGGAGAAATCTTTGACATCAATCAAGATCAAGAGTTTTCGTTTAATTTTCCCAATATTGATACCACCACACCCATAAAACTGAGTATAACAACCGCTTCGGCAGCTTACACCACTACTAATTTCAAAGTCTTGGCAAACGGACAAGACGCAGGTACAATGTCATTTCCTGCACTTGCTCAATTTTCGGGCATTGTATTTTACGAAAGCACATTACCAAGCAATACTACATTTCCAAGTTCAGAAAATGTAAAGATTAAATTAGCTTATAACAATAATGGAGTACCAGGTTCTAAAGGATATCTTGATAAAATTGTACTTACTGCGAAAAGAAATCTTCTAGGTTATGGCAAACAATTCCCGTTTCAATATGATTTGTCAAATTCTAGCTCAGGCATTGTTAATTACACTATAGGTAACTCCAGCGGAATTTCACAAATTTGGGATGTTACTGATATTTATAACGTAAGAACTCTAGAAAATACAAATCAAGCCTCGTTTTCTTTTAAGGCGAATCTGGGTGAACTTAAAAAATATGTAGCTATCGATGCTTCAGATTTTTACACCCCTTTGAAATCTAGCAAAACAAAGATTGCCAATCAAAACTTGAAAGGTACCCTTTTTAAAAATGCTCAAGGTCAGTTTCAAGATATAGACTATGTAATTATTACTCCAGCCTCCCTTTCGACTTCTGCTGAAAAACTGGCAAATTTTCATCGTTCATATTCTAACCTTAACGTCAAAGTGATTCAACTTGAAAATATTTACCAAGAATTCTCATCTGGTAAACAAGACGTTGCCGCAATAAGAAATTGTATTAAATACATATATGATAATGCTTCAACAATCGAAAAAAGAATAAAATATGTCAACCTTTTTGGCGATGCTTCTTACGATTATAAAAATAGAATTCCAAACAACACCAATATTGTACCTATATATCATGCATTAAGCAGCAATACCACGGGAGAAGCCGCATTCGCTTCCGATGATTTTTTTGGACTAATGGATGCTAGTGAAGGAAATATTACAAATTTTTTTGGCGGAATTGACATTGCAGTTGGCAGAATGATAAACGATAATAGTATACAAGCGGATGAGATGGTCAACAAAGTCATCGAATACCATGACGAAAAATCGTATGGCAGTTGGAGAAACAATTATATAATTGTTAGTGATGATTCTGATAAATCTTCGGATGCAAGTTTGCAAAACAGACAAAATATCTTGGCTGATAAAATTACTTTTGAAAAACCTTTCTTAAATATTAATAAAATATTTTTAGATTCCTATGTACAAGATGCATCGGCAGGAGGCGCAAGATATCCAAAAGGAAGAGTGGATTTATTCAGTTCTTTCGAAAAAGGATCTTTAGTAGTAAATTATTTGGGTCATGGTGGAGAAGATGGCTTAGCAAGTGAGCGACTTTGGGAAAAATCGGATGGGCAAAATTTAAGCAATCAATATAAATACCCCTTATTTATAACCATAACTTGCGATTTTTCTAGATTTGACAATCCTTCGCGGCCTACTGCTGGGGAATTTACCTATTGGAATCCAAAAGGGGGTGCCATTTCAATGCTTACAACCATTCGCGAAATAGGTCAGTTTAGCGCCGAAAATTTCAATGATGTTTTAGCTAAAAACTTATTTTCTTACGGGTCAAACCAATATACCTCAATAGCCGAATCCTTAAGAATTTCGAAGAACAGCAATCCAAATTCTTCAACAAATGTGGTGTTTTACATTGGCGACCCAGCCTTAATGTTGGCTATTCCAAAACCTAAAATACGACTTACAAAAGTGAATGATATTCCAGTTTCACAGCCTTTTGATGATTTCAAATCTTTGGCAAAGATGAAATTATCTGGGGAAATTATTGATGAAAACAACATTCCTCTGACTAATTTTAACGGAGAACTATCAACGGCTATATTCGATAAATTAGTTACACGATCTACGCTAAACAATGACGGGTACAGCCCTGCGATGCCTTTTAATGAGCTGGGCGAAACTATTTTTAGAGGAAATGCATCTGTAACCAACGGTCAATTTGAATTTAGTTTTATTGTACCTAGAGATATTCGAATTCCTGTAGCCAACGGAAAAATTAGTTTCTATGCCAAAAAAAATCAGTTTTACGAAAATCAAACTGGTTTTGATACAAACATAAAAGTGGGTGGGATAAATGAAAATGCAGTCGCAGACAATATTAGTCCCAGAGTGAAGTTATATATGAACGATGAGACTTTTGTTTCGGGTGGAACAACAAATGAATCGCCATTCCTAGTTGCTAACCTTGAAGATGAAAGCGGAATTAATACGGCAAGCGGAATTGGGCACGACATAATCGCCATTTTAGATGGAGATGTTGATAATCCTTATATTTTAAATGACTATTATCAAACCAATTTAAACGATTTTACCAAGGGAACTTTGCGGTTTCCATTGCGAAATTTGGCAGTTGGATTGCATACTATAACTTTTAAGGCCTGGGATGTGTACAACAACCCAATTACTGCAGAAATTCAGTTTATTGTGGTAGGGAACGACGCGATAACATTGACACGTGTGTTAAATTATCCAAATCCTTTTGTCAATTATACTGAATTTTGGTTTTCGCACAACAGACCTTACGAGCCCTTAGAAGTTCAGGTTCAGGTAATTACAATTACTGGAAAAGTCGTTTGGACTCGCAACCAAATTGTTACTACCGAGGGATTTTTATCCAAGGAAATCACTTGGGACGGCAAAGATGACTTTGGAAATAAAATAGGAAAAGGGGTTTATGTATATAAACTTACCGTAAAATCGAACTTAACCAATTCGAAAACTGAAAAATTTGAAAAACTTGTAATACTTTAATTAAACACTATATTTGTCCAATTATTATTTAAAAACAATGAGAAAAATTTCCTTACTTTTTGTGTGTTTATTTGCTTTATCTTTTGCAAATGCTCAGGAAAATGTTATTACAACAGCAGTACCCTTTTTATTAGTTAGTGCTGATGCACGATCTGCTGGTATGGCGGATAATGGTGTTGCATCCTCTGCCGATTCTTTTTCGCAACAATGGAATCCAGCAAAATATGCCTTTGCAATAGACAAAACAGGCTTTTCAATAAGTTACACCCCATATCTAACTGACCTAGTAAACGATATTTCTTTAGGACAATTAAACTATTATAACAGAATCAACGAAAAAAGTGCCTTTGCAGGAAGTTTTCGATTTTTTGGATTAGGAGAAATTGAACTACGCGAAAACGCCGAAGATATTCCAAGAATTGTTTCCCCTAGCGAATTTGCATTTGATGGATCCTACTCTTTGAAATTAAGTGAAAAATTCTCGATGGCCGTGGGTGCTCGATTTATCAATTCTAACTTAAAAGTAGCTTCGGATGTTGGTGATGCATCATCAGCTAGTTCATTTGCTGTTGATGTTGCTGGTTTTTTTCAAACAGAAGAAATATCATTTAATAATTTTAACGGGAGATGGAGAGCTGGTTTTAATCTTCAAAACTTAGGACCTAAAATGAGTTATGACAACACACAATCTAGCACAAACTTTTTGCCTGCCAATATGAAATTGGGCGGTGGTTTTGACTTTATTCTTGATGATTATAACAAAGTGGCGCTTAATCTAGAAATTGGCAAACTTTTAGTACCTACACCCCAAGATCCAGATTTAAATGGTGATGGAACCGTAACTTCTGCCGAAAGATCTCAAAACAATCAAGATTATCAAAGCATTGGATGGTTTGAGGGTGTAACCCAATCATTTTCAGATGCACCAGGTGGTTTTAGTGAAGAATTAAAAGAAGTAACCTATTCATTAGGTGCTGAATATTTATATCAAGACTCTTTTGCTTTACGAATGGGATATTTTAATGAAAACAAAGACAAAGGTGCAAGACAATTTTTTTCTCTTGGAGCAGGTTTTAGATATACAGCAATAAAAGTTGATGTATCTTATTTGTTTTCGACATCGAAAATTAAAAACCCTTTAGAAAACACCTTACGATTCTCACTTACATTTAATTTCGGTGATAAATACGATGAATATTAGTCAACATAAAAAATAACTACAAATCCAAATTTCAATGAAATTTGGATTTTTTTTCCAATAAAATTAATGAAAGATATCATTATTTCAACCCGATTTTCGGTTTTTGAATCCGTTGAGCAATTACCAAGTGACATTCAACATCTAATGGCACAAGCTGTCGCTGTTAGAAAAAATGCTTACGCACCTTATTCGAAATTTAGAGTCGGTGCTGCACTTTTTTTAGATAACGGAAAAATAATTTTGGGTTCTAACCAAGAAAATGCTGCCTATCCATCAGGACTTTGTGCAGAACGTGTCGCAGTTTTTCAGGCAGGAACCCTATATCCTGATGCAAAAATTTTGAAAATGGCAATTACCGCTGCGTCTGATACCAATCAAACAACCGCACCAATTCCGCCTTGTGGTTCTTGTAGGCAATCCATTGCCGAATATGAAATCAAACAAGAATCACCAATTGAGATTTATTTTATGGGTGAAATAGGTACTATTTACAAATCGGATTCTCTCAAAAATCTGCTGCCGTTTATGTTTGATAAAAACTTCTTATAAAAAAATCCAAAAAGTAGCTTTATAATTTCACTTCTTCCTTATAATGTTCTATTTTTGCACCTTGCCAATTTAGGGAACTAAATCCTTATTTTTTTTTGATTACATCTTATAAACACAACAAATAATAGCAAAAGAAACAATTCAGATGAAAGAAGTTACAAAAGAAGTTTATTTAAAATGGTACGAAGACATGCTACTTTGGAGAAAGTTTGAAGACAAACTTGCTGCATTGTACATCCAACAAAAAGTTAGAGGATTTCTACATTTATATAATGGTCAAGAAGCAGTTTTAGCTGGTGCTTTACACGCTATGGACTTATCAAAAGACAAAATGATTACCGCTTACAGAAACCACGTTCAACCTATCGGTATGGGAGTAGATCCAAGACGGGTTATGGCTGAACTTTTAGGAAAAGTTACAGGAACATCAAAAGGAATGGGTGGTTCTATGCACATTTTCTCAAAAGAACACGGTTTTTATGGTGGACACGGAATTGTAGGTGGACAAATTCCATTGGGAGCTGGTTTAGCTTTTGGAGATAAATACAACAATACTGGAGGCGTTACCATGACTTATTTTGGAGATGGTGCATCAAGACAAGGTTCATTGCATGAAGCTTTTAATATGGCGATGCTTTGGAATCTTCCAGTCGTGTTCATCGTTGAAAACAATGGTTATGCCATGGGAACTTCTGTAGAAAGAACCGCAAATCATCCTGATATTTGGAAACTAGGTCTTGGATACGAAATGCCTTGTGGACCAGTTGACGGAATGAATCCTGTAAAAGTTGCCGAAGCAATGAGCGAAGCTATCGAAAGAGCAAGAAGCGGTGGCGGACCCACTTTCCTTGAAATGAAAACGTATCGATACAGAGGACACTCTATGTCTGATGCGCAATTATACCGTTCGAAAGAAGAAGTGGAAGAGTATAAAAAAATTGACCCGATTACCCAAGTTTTGGATGTAATCAAAGATCAAAAATATGCTACCGAAGCAGAAATTGAAGCCATCGACCAAAAAGTAAAAGATTTAATCGAAGAATGTGTGAAATTTGCCGAAGAATCTCCTTACCCAGAAATTCAACAATTATACGATGTAGTTTACGCACAAGAAAACTACCCATTCACACCTCATAAATTATAATCAATTATGGCCACAATTATTACAATGCCCCGTTTGAGCGATACAATGACAGAAGGAACGGTAGCAACTTGGTTAAAAAAAGTAGGAGACAAAGTTAGCGAAGGCGATATGCTTGCTGAAATTGAAACCGACAAAGCAACAATGGAATTTGAGTCCTTCAATGAAGGAACCCTTTTATACATCGGAATTAAAGAAGGTGAAACTGCACCAATCGACTCTTTATTAGCCATAATCGGAAACGAAGGCGAAGATATTTCTGCTTTAATAAGCGGAGCAGCTGCACCAAAAGCAGAAACTACAGTTGAAGCCAAAAAAGAAGAAACAGCCGCTCCAATAGCAGCAGCAACTTCAGCCGCTTTACCAGCAGGAGTTGTCGTAGTGACAATGCCTCGTTTGAGCGACACAATGACCGAAGGAACTGTAGCGACTTGGTTGAAAAAAGTAGGTGATAAAGTTTCAGAAGGCGATATGCTTGCCGAAATCGAAACCGACAAAGCAACAATGGAATTCGAATCTTTCAACGAAGGAACTTTATTATACATCGGAATTCAAGAGGGAGAATCGGCTCCAATTGATAGTTTATTAGCTATCATCGGGCCAGCAGGAACAGACGTTAGTGGAATTATTGCTAGTGGAGGAATTGCACCTGTAGCTGCAACATCTGAAGAAGCGAAAGTAGCTCCAGTTGCACAAACTACTGCTCCAGTTGCTCAAGAAGCACCAGCCGACGGACAAAGAATTTTAGCTTCACCATTGGCAAAGAAAATTGCCAGCGAAAAAGGAATTCAATTGACTCAAGTAAAAGGTACTGGCGAAAACGGACGTATCACCAAAAGTGATGTCGAAAACTTTACTCCACAAGCTGCAGCTGCTCCAGTTGCTGCAAATACTGCACCGACCAAAACAGAAACTGTCACTCCAGCAGCAAAACCTTATGTTCCGGCTGGACAAATTGCCACTGAAGAAATCAAAAACTCTACAATGCGTAAAATCATTGCGAAACGTTTGGCAGAATCCTTGTTTACTGCGCCACATTATAACTTGGTAATCGAGGTAACAATGGACGAAGCAATGAAATCAAGAGCGATCATCAATAGCGTGCCGGATACCAAAGTATCTTTTAACGATATGGTGATTAAAGCTTCTGCATTGGCTTTGAAAAAACACCCAAAAATCAATTCACAATGGACAGCTGAATCAATTATTATCAACTATCACGTGAATATTGGAGTTGCCGTTGCCGTTGAAGACGGATTGGTAGTTCCTGTATTACCATTTACAGATGGTATGAGTTTATCTCAAATTGGAACCAGCGTAAGGGACCTTGCAGGAAGAGCCAAAAACAAAAAATTATTGCCTACCGAAATGGAAGGAAGTACTTTTACGATTTCCAATCTTGGAATGTTTGGAATTACGGAATTCAACTCCATCATTAACCAACCAAATTCTGCTATCCTTTCCGTTGGAGCAATTGTAGAAAAACCAGTGGTTAAAAATGGACAAATTGTGGTAGGAAACACGATGATGCTTTCATTAGCTTGCGATCACAGAACTATCGACGGTGCAACCGGAGCACAGTTCTTGCAAACTTTGAAACAATATATTGAAAACCCAGTGACGATGCTAGCATAATAGCTGTTTAGGTCTTATATACAATCCCGTTTTGAGCAATCAGAACGGGATTTTTGATTTTTGAACGTTTAATTCATTATTTTTGAATTCTTAATAAACTATTTCGAAGCAGAGCTCCAAAGGCATTAACTAAATAGTAGCCACAGATTCACAGATTTTAAAAAATATTTTTTAATCTGTGAATCTGCGGCAGAAAAATCGAAGCAGAGCTTCGAAAAATTAAACCTATAGCGATTAAAATACAGAAAATGAAACCAACCATCACGATTATAGGCGCAGGAATTTCAGGTTTAACTGCCGCCGTTTATTTACATCAAAAGGGATACAAAGTTCAAATTCTTGAAGCAAGTGAGCGTGCTGGCGGACGAATCAAAACGGATAACATTGAAGGTTTTCGACTCGATAGAGGTTTTCAGGTCTTGTTGACTGAATATCCGGAAACAAAAGCATTGTTAGATTACAAAAAATTAAATCTGAAACGATTTCTGCCAGGTGCAACCGTACTTTATAATGGAGGACAATTCGAAATTGCCGATCCGTTTAGGCGTCCAACGGCAATATTTGCGACATTATTTGCTCCAGTTGGTTCTTTGAAAGATAAAATAAACACATTTTTTCTGAAAAATAAATTAGTGAATATTTCCGTTCCTAATCTATTCAAACAACCAGAAATCGAAACTATTGCGCAACTCAAAAAGTATGGTTTCAGTCCAAAAATGATAGATCGTTTTTACAAACCTTTCTTTTCAGGGATTTTTCTGGAAAACGATTTGAAAACGTCGAGTAATATGTTCGATTTTGTAATGAAAATGTTTTCCGAAGGCGATGCTGCTATTCCAGAATTGGGTATGGAAGAAATCCCAAAACAATTAGTAGCGATGCTTCCAGAAAATTCAATCCAATACAATGTGAAAGTTACGGCAATCGAAAACAACAAAATCATTTGCGAAGACGGAACAACTTTTGACGCGGATAAAATAATTATTGCTACCGAAGCTATCGGCCTTGCCAGTAATTACATTTCGAAAACGAAACAAAATTTCCATCAAGTGACCAATGTTTATTTTGAAGCCAAAATGGCTCCCACAAAAAAAGCGGTTGTGGTTTTAAATGCTTCCACCAATAAAAATTGGGTTAACAACTTGACAGTACTATCCAATATTTCAAATCATTATGCACCAACAGGAAAAGTTTTGATTTCCATTTCCTATAATGGAATTCCAACTATTGACGACGCAACTCTTGCCGAAAATATGAAAGCCGAATTAAAACAATGGTATGGAAATCAAGTTGAAGATTGGAAAATGCTAAAAACCTATCGCATTAATTATGCTTTGCCTAACCAAGGAAAAGTCTCCAATGAAATAACCCATTCTGAAATTAAAATCAACAAAAATTTATTTATTTGTGGCGATCATTTATTGAACGGTTCGATAAACGCCGCAATGAAATCAGGGCGAATGGTGGCGGAATTGATTGATGATTCAACGAAATAATTGATTGAAACATTAACCTTTCCTATTCTTCTCCTCAATCCATCGCGACATATATTTCGTACTCGTCAAAGTATGATGTCGCAACATCGCTCCCACAAAATTATGCAAACGATATTCTTTTAAATGATTTTGTACTTTTAAAATATGCTTAACAAAATCATCTTCAAATAAAGATTTCAAATAGCGTTTTTCTATAATGTCAAAACCGTTTTCCTGGGCTTTTTGCCAAATCATTTTATCTTGATACAATGCTACCGCTTTATTTGCAAAAGTTTCTGCATCATCAGTAATAAATCCATTCCAAGGTAAATCGCCACAAATAGATTCGGCTCCAATAGTTGTGGTTACGCTTGGAGTTCCGCATTGCATTGCTTCTACCAATTTTCCTTTTATTCCTGCGCCGAAACGCAAAGGAGCCAACACCACTCGGGCATTTTTCACTACATCTTGAGCGTCATTGGCTCGACCCATAATTTGAAAGCCCTCTTTTGGCTGGTGTAATTGTACTACTTTTTGAGAAGGATAAGCTCCGTAAATTTGCAAAACTGCTTCCGGTATTTGCTTTCTGATGAGTGGCCAAATCGTTTCTTTTAGATATTGAACCGCATTCCAATTAGGTTCGTGAAGAAAGTTGCCAATGAAAACAAAGTTATTTCGCTCTTCGAATGAAGGTAATTTTTGAATGGCTGAATCTTCAATTGATTCCAATAGCAAAGGCAAATAATACAATAAATCAGCATCAATTTTGAAAACGGTTTGCAGCAATTCCATTTCATATTCGGCAATCATTAAAGAAACATCGCAACGCAAAATGCTGGCAATTTCTCTTTTGGCAACCTCTTCAACCAATAAATCATCTGTTGAAAAGAATCGCTCTTCCTTGAATGCTTTTTGTCGTGCTAGGCGCAAACAATGCAAATCTTCGGTATCTAATAATCGCAAGGCATTAGGACAATTTTCGGAAACGCGCCAGCCAAATTGCTCTTCGATCATAAAACGGTCGAACAAAACGATGGATGGATTCAATTCCTTTACAAATACATCAAAACTGGAACAATTTAAAGCGATAGATTTCTTTGTAACTCCTAAAGAATTAAGATCAACCATATAATCGCTATCCATTGCCGGGCTAGCAAAAGTAACTTCGAAACCTTGTTCCTTAAAAATGGAAATCAATTGTACCATCCTTCCTCCTGCTGCGGAAGAGTTAGGCTCTGGCCACACAAATCCAATAATTAAAACGCGCTGATTAGCAATCATAATTCACTTTTTACGATACAAAATAAGGCAAATTATCCGGAAATCAATCTGTTATTGCACAAATAAAATCTGTATTTTTGCGATTCATTTACATACAAAGAAAAAATGTTAGGATTAAAATTAGCCACCGACCCAAAATGGGTAAATATCGTCGAATCGAACATTGAAGAAATCTTGACCGACCACGCTTGGTGCGAGCAAAAAGCGGCTACAAATATAATTACAATAATTACCTATAATTCCGAACACGAAGAATTGGTGACCGATTTATTGGAAATTGCCAAAGAAGAAATCGAGCATTTTCAATTGGTGCACAACATTATCAAGGAACGAGGCTTAAAATTAGGAAGAGAAAGAAAAGACCATTATGTCAACGAACTTTTCAAGTTTTTGAAAAAAGATGGAAGCAGAAACGATGCTTTTGTAGATAGATTACTCTTCTCAGCGATGATTGAAGCCAGAAGCTGCGAAAGATTCAAAGTATTGTCACAAAATATAGAAGATAAGGAATTAGCCGAATTTTACAGAAAACTAATGATTAGTGAAGCGGGACATTACACCACCTTTCTTCGTTTCGCCAGAAAATATTCTGAAAAGGTTAATGTCGACAAACGCTGGCAAGAATGGATTGATTTTGAAGGAGAACTAATTACAAACTACGGAAAAAACGAGACCGTTCACGGGTAAAAAAGCATTACTCTTGTTTCATTAAAATTTTACCAATCGGATTAAATATGGATGCGATAAAGATAAAATCAATTTTGGTTAAAATAGCAAAATATATTGGGATAACCTTTACGGTAATTCTTGCGCTTATGTTTGTTACGCCATACATTTTCTCAGACAAAATCAAGGAAGAAATCAAAAAAACAGCCAACAAAAGATTGGCGGGAGAAATGAATTATTCGGATGTAAATGTTTCTTTTTTCAAGCATTTCCCTTCTTTGACCTTGACTTTGAATGATTTTAAACTAAACGGTTCGGTTCCATTTCAAAAAGAACGATTAATCAATGCTAAAGAAGTGTCTTTTGGAATTAATATTTCTAGTTTAATTTTTGGCAAATCCATAAAAATTGACCAAATATATCTATCCAATTCCACTATGAACATCAAAGTCAACAAAGATGGATTGGCCAATTATAACGTTTATATTGCAGAAAAAGAAGTCGAAAAAACGGATGAAGAAATGGCGGCAATTCAACTCGACCGAATCGAAATCATAAATAGTCAAATGACTTATGATGACCAAACGACCCAAGTTCACTTCGATGCTTTTGGTTTTAACTATCTCGGAAAAGGAGATTTGAGCCAAGATATTTTTGATTTATATTCGAAAGCAAAAATCGACAAACTTAATGTGCTTTACGCAAACGAACAGTATCTAATGAACAAAAAAGTAGATGCCGATTTGATTACCAAAATAAATGTCAACTCGCTTTCGTTTGTTTTCGAGCAAAACGATTTGATGATTAACCAACTTCCCGTTGATCTCAAAGGAAAATTTGACTTCCTAAAAGACGGTTATAGTATGGATTTTATAGTTAAATCGACCAATAGTAACCTTAAAGGTTTGTTCACGGCTTTCCCGCCAAAATACATTACTTGGCTTGGGAAAACAGAAATCAAGGGCAAAACCGACATACTCCTTACCCTAAAAGGGAAATACATTGAATCAAAAGCTATCGCTCCAGAATTAAATCTGGATTTTAAAATAAGAGACGGATTTATTAATTATGACAAAAGTGCGTTCCCTGTTTCGAATCTAAATTTGGATTTGTCCACAAGCTTACCATCATTAAATCCAGAACTTTTAATTGTCAATACAAAAAGCATTTCGCTAAACATAAACCAAGATTTTTTGAAGGCCAAAATGTACATTAAAGGAATGAATACTCCTGAAATTGATGCGGTTTTCCATTGCAAAATAGATTTGGAAAAACTGAATCGAGCCTTTGGAATTCCAGATTTTGAACTAAAAGGAACACTTGTTGGCGAAGGAAAAGCAAAAGGAAAATGCGATCCTCAGCATAAAATTTTCCCGATAACCAATGCCAATATCAACCTGAAAAGCGGATATATTAAAACCAAATATTATCCAAATCCGATTACGAACATCAACATTCTGACAACGGTAAAAAACCAGAAAGGAACATTCAGCGATTTGAAAGTAAGTCTAAAACCTGCTGAATTTACCTTTGAAGGAAATCCTGTTTTTGTAGATGCTCAATTGGATAATTTTGACGACCTAGCTTATGACATTACGGCCAAAGGAACACTTGACATCAGCAAAATCTATAAAGTTTTCTCCCAAAAAGGACTTGATGTTGACGGTTTTGTCAAAGCTGATTTAGCTTTAAAAGGCAAACAAAGCGATGCCGAAAAAGGAAATTACAGCAAACTATATAACAAAGGAACTTTAGAATTAAGAAATATTTTAATTACAACAGAATATCTTCCGAAAAAATTCTTGATCAAAGAAGGCATTTTCAAAATTAACCAAGACAAAATGTCTTTCAACAATTTCTTAGCAGCTTACGGGCAATCTGATTTTAGAATGAACGGCTATTTGCAAAATGTATTTAACTTTGCCACAACAAAAACTGGTATTTTGAGAGGTTCTTTTACAATAAATTCAAGCTATATCAATGCCAATGAATTTATGTCTGAAACAGAAGTTGTCACAGCAAATCCAACACCTACAACATTGCCAGAAACAAAATCCACGACCGAAAAAGTGGAAACAGGTGTGATCATGATTCCAGCCAATTTAAATTTACAATTCCAAGCCAATGCACAAAAAGTAACCTTCAACGAACTTACGCTTAAAGACGCAAAAGGTTCTATGAATATGAAAAACGGAAAATTGACGATGCAAAATACCGCATTTGATCTAATAGGTTGTGCCGTCAATATGAACGCCAAATACGAAGCGAGGTCTCCCAAGAAGGCACTTTTCGAATATGATATCACAGCGGCTGATTTTGACATTAAAAGAGCTTACAATGAAATAAAAATATTTCGAGAAATGGCCAGCGCCGCTGAAAAGGCGGAAGGAACAATTTCATTAGAATACAAACTCAAAGGCCGATTGAATGCCAATATGGAACCCGTTTATCCTTCATTAGTAGGCAATGGAATTGTATCCGTAAAAGACATTAAAATGCACGGAATGAAAATGTTTAGTGCCGTCGCCAAGAGCACCAGTAAAGAAGAAATGAAAAATCCCGAAATATCCAAAGTCGAAATCAAAAGTTCCATAAAAAACAACATTATTACTCTAGAACGATTCAAGTTTAAATTTGCAGGATTCAGACCAAGAATTGAAGGAACTACTAGTTTGGATGGCAGATTAAACATCAAAATGAGATTGGGATTACCTCCTTTAGGAATCATAGGAATTCCGATGACAATTACTGGAAACAAAGATAATCCAAAAGTAAAAATAGGTCGAAAATCGGACAATCTACAAGAAACAGAAGACGAAGACACGGAATGAAAAAATAAGAAATAACAACCTTTATAGCGCTAAGGTTGTGGGTAATTTTTTTGTTTAGAAGTCGGGGAACTTCGAAGAGAGAGGAAAAATTCGCTATCCAAAACGAGATAATCAAAACGATTTATTATAAAAAAATAGTTTTAGCAGCAGGCCAAGTAAATAAATAAAAAAAAAAAAACGGCAAGCACTCCAATAGCTAAACAAATAAATAGACTTTCATCCATTACCGTAGAAATACGCTTTTTGAAACCAGATGAAATCCGTACGACAATAGCTCCTAATAATTTAAAAGGATGCGCAGTCATCTTAAAAAGTTTTAATTCGCTGTCTGAAATGGTTTGCAAAAAGCATTGTAATAATTAACCCAGGCTCTTCGAAGTTGGGAGACTTCGAAGCAACAAATATTCAAATCCAATCTCTAATAATCAAAATACCAATTAAACACATCCGAGCGAATACCTAAAGAAAACCAAGTAGTGCTGTCATTGAAAACTGTTGCTGTATTTTGATTTGGATTGAAGTTTCTATAAATAAAACTACCGAAAAGTTTCAAATTAGTCATTGGGTTGACCAAATATCCCGCTTGCACATCGGCAATAAAAATGTTCGTTTTGTTTCCTTGACCTACCTTGACACCGGAATTATAAGGTCTATTCAAATCATAATCTTTGTAAATATTTCCTCCGTAATTATTACTGTCTTGAGTAGTGTCATAATCTAATCCTTTTGTGCCTAAAGTAAATTTTGCATCAGCATAAAGTCGGCCTTTGTTATACCGTGCAATAGCGAGAAGTTCCGAGAAATTTCCTCCCCAAGGATGTCCAATGTTTTGATTGTTATGTCCGTAATTGGTAATCGGCATGCTATGCGAATATACATATGGACGCACGTGATTGTATTCTAATTGCACTAATAAATTTTCTACCTTAAAAGCATTGAAATATTTCACACCCAGTTGATACGCAAATTTATTTTTCCAACTGTTTTTTTCATCTTTCACTTCTCCAAGCGAAAATTCATCTAACAGAAATTGTCCATAAAGCGTCACATTGTTGTTCCATTTGTATTTAGAACTCAAACCCAAAACTGCGTTGCCACTTCGAGCCGCTGACGCAAACTCAACTGAGCGATAAAAAATTATTGGATTGACAAAGTGCATATCAAAACCTCTATTGTTGGTATCTGTCCAAATTACGGATTCAAACAGCCCAAGATTCCATCGATTCGTAACGTTTAAACTCAAATAGTGGTTTGCCATATACTTAGTAGCATAAGTTCTTTCTATTGTCACTAGTGGACGCACATCTTTGAGCCACATATAAGTGTTCGTGTATTTTATTTTCCAGAAATTGGTATTGATTTTAAAATAAGGGTACGGACTGGTTCCGTCACTTTCGAAAAGTGAGCGGTATCCATCACCAATAAAATTTCTACCATAACCCAATTGCAAATCAACGAATTTTGCCGGAGCAAAAGTCAAATTGGCATCAGCCGAAGGAAAATCGTAAGCGTCCGTCTTAAAATCTTTTGAAATTCCGATACCTGGCACAATTGGCACTCCGTTAGCTGGTCCCAAATATTCAATATATTGATTGAAATAATCTGCAAATCTTCCTTGGCTTTCGAAAATCGTAGTCGTAAAATTAAGTTGCTTTCCTAATCCTGCACTCAAATTTATTCCACGCGTATTGATGAAAGTATTAACCTGCTTATTACCTGAGGCAGTACCCACCTGTAAATCGAAAATCGGATTTAAAACAAACCAATAGTCTTCCCCTTGAATTTCTACCAAGTTTTCATTCCATAATTTTCGTGCCCACCAACCAGAAGCTTTTTTCTTTATCTTTTCGTTTTCTGCAGCAAGATTGTAATATTTGTTAACTTCTGCATAAGTATAAGGTTTTGAAGCAGTATGATTGTTAGCTCCAACCTGATTCATTGCGCCATCAAAATGAGCATAATAACTGTGTGAAAACGGCACATTCAAATGACTTTCGTACTGAGGATTATTGAATTTTTTATAAACAATGCTATCTAATTCTGTGAGCTGCTTGGAAATTGCTTTTGTAGTTTCGCCAACAACTATAGCTTCAGATGCTGCTTGTTCGGTAGTTTTTAAAGGAATTGCAATGGTGATATTGTATTGAGAAAAAGTGGGGTTTCCGTTGTAGGTTGAAGGTTTAATATTTGGGAATTTAGCAAAAACTCTTTTGGCTTCCTTTATCAGTACATCATCGACCGCGTTTACATAAATAACTTTGAAAACTCCATTTCTATCGACCTCGAAAAGTACTTTTACATTGCCTTTGAAATTATTTTGAACTAAATTTTCAGGAACCACATAATTTTGAAAAACGAAATCCTGAACTTCATTGTAAAAACATTTTTCTAATTCTTTGGATTGTAGATTTTCGCATTTTGGAAAAACCGGAAATTGCTCAGTAGTAAAAACGTTTTGCTTAGTGTTTATGTCTTGCGCAAAAGCAACAAAAACACAAAGAAATGAAAGTAATATCAAGAATCCTTTTTTCATATTATCGTATTGATTTAATAGCCCCCTTCTGCCCTTTGTCCATTAGCAATGGCTTTTGCCCCCGAGGTTCCGATTCGCTTAACTCCCAAACGAATCATTTCTACAGCTTCGTCATAGGTTCTAACTCCACCAGCCGCTTTTACGGGTAACGGATTTGCATTTTCGAGCATTATGATAATAGCTGGAACTGTTGCGCCATTTGGCAAATTATTTTCTGTTTTATAAAAACCTGTTGAAGATTTTACAAATACCGAAGCATAATTTTCTTCTTTAAAATTAGTTATAACGAGGTTCTTTATCAAAGCCGAAAGCTGAATGATTTGCTTTTCACTTAGTGCTGCCACCTCGATAATCCATTTTACAACTTTATTATTGGCTAAGCCTAATTGGGTACACTTTAAGATTTCTTCTTTGACCAAATCCACATCTCCAGCTTTGAAAGCTTCATAATTACAAACAAAATCTAAATCATCGGCTCCATCGTGAATCGCTTGAGTTGCTTCAAAAAGCTTAGCCTCTAAACCTCCTTTTCCCTCTGGAAAATCGATAACTGTTCCTATCTGCACCACTGAATTCGAATCTGTAATCATTTTGCTTGCCAAGGAAACCATATCAGGACGAATCATAATAAGTTTGAAATTCTCATCGATGGCTTCTTGAATAAATTCTTTAACAATAATTGTGTTTTCAGCTTCAGTTAGTCCTGCCTGCGGGGGTGTTTTTAAATAAGTCGAATCTAAGTACTGCTTAATATTCATTTGTGAAACTTATAATTTGTGAATTAAATTTTATCTATAATACCATTGTAGGCATTTACCAAAATAATTAGAGAGGCTGCAAGAAAAGCGCCAAACAAATTAGCCAATATATCGAAAATATCTGCAGATCTTGTTGTTGTAAAATATTGTTGCATCAACTCGATTGCTATGCCAAAAATAAAAGAAACAATTAATGTTACAGCCAGAAGATGAACATTATTTGAAGTTTTAAATTTCTTTTTTAAATATAAAAACCACAGAATTGTAAAGACAAAATGAAAGACAATATGAATAAATTTATCAAAGTTCGGTATGGTTATTTCCTTAAGATTGTGTGCGTTTTCCAAACACAAATAAAGAATTAAGCCGCTCCAAAATATAGCCGAGTATAAATAAATTTTTTTACGCACCAATCAATTCTTTGTAAGATTCACTCGAAAGAAGAGATTCAATTTCGTCAGTATTTGCGATTTTCACTTTTATCATCCATCCAGCGCCATAAGGATCTGTGTTTACGCTTTCAGGTTTACTTTCTAGTGCATCATTAAACTCGATGATTTCACCTGAAAGAGGAAGAAACAAATCCGAAACTGTCTTTACAGCTTCAACTGTTCCAAAAACTTCATCTTTATCGAGAGTTTGGTCTAATGTTTCTACCTCAACATAAACAATATCGCCTAATTCTTTTTGCGCAAAATGAGTAATTCCTACTGTTGCAACATCACCTTCAATGCTAACCCATTCGTGATCTTTTGTGTACTTTAAATTTGCTGGTACGTTCATTTTAATTTAGATTTTAGTCCCGATAGCTATCGGAATAGTTTTAATGGTGCAAATGTAACCATCTTCTGTTCAAAAATTATTGCAATTCAAAAAAATTAATTTCCAAAATTATATCGCAGTGTAAACCCTGAACGAACATTTGTTAAAGGAAAAGAAGTTGATACAACTGCTTGTGAAAAAGCGTGATCATAATAGAAAATAGCTGTTAGATTTTTACTGAAGGAATAATCAGCAGTCAATTTCAATGACCAAATATCTTGTCCACCTGCTAATTGATTGTTGTCATAATCTAAATATCTCACAATTGTTTTGTTGTTACGATACGAAAAATCAGCTTTTATAATAATATCACTTTTTATAATTCCAGTAGGATTATCGGCAAGCATTGAAGAAAAAACAACGTCTTTTATTCGATACCCCATTCCGACCACATATTCAATTCCTTTGACTTCGGTCAATAAATTGTTATCAAAACTCATCGATAATGCTCTGTCTTTTTTGATTTCGGTTAAGATTTTTAATGAATTTTTTAATTCAAAATCCATTCGAATTAAAGGATTAAACTGCTCCACTAAATTGACATTCGACATAATGGTCTTGTTGTAAAAATTACCACTTAAATCTACTCCATTTGGATTTTTGTCGTACTCGAAATTCGATCTAAAAGCATTTATAGTATAAGAAGCCCTGTAATTTTGTTGCAAAGAGAATCGCTTAAAATTCTTTTTGAAATAATCGAAACGCATCAAACCATTGTATTTGATAGACCAGTTCGGAACTGGAAAACTTTTGAAAATTCCCGTCGAAACGCTAGAAGCATTCTCGCCAGAATAGGCTGCTAAAAAAGCAGGTAATAATACCGCCTGATTGTTTTTGCCAAACCCTTTTGGAAAACCATCTTTATCAATATTGGCTGGATTGCTAAGGTCGATTCCTCTTTCAGTCGCTAATCGATTTGCAACTGGCAATCTATTGCTTCTAAAATCATCAAAAGCTGCCGATGTGTTTTCATCACTAGCAGAAAACGAAGTTTTGATTAAGATTGTCGAAATAGAAAACATTCCATAATTGTAAGGTGATCTTGGGTTGTAATCCAAAACTCCATCATTATTAATATCAGAAACATCGTATTGTTCCGAAAAATTTTCAGAAAAAGATCGGTCTAAAGACAAATCGATTTTTAAGTCGGGTAATAAATCGATGTTAACCGTTGATTTAAATATCTCATTGGTAACTTGCGTATAATTTTGGTTAAAATCCTGATACGATGTAAGCCATCCCTGTTTAGCGGCTTCGTATCGAACATCATCTTGGCTTCCGAAAATAAATCCGAGGGTTGGTTTTGATGTTCCAAAGAATCCAATACCTGGAGTGTAGCCTGGCAAAACTGTACCGCTATTTTTAGTATAATTGGCTTGTATGGTTTTCACACTAGTCAAAACTCCAATCAAACCATTCATAAAATTATTCTTTTTTGGAGATAAAACATTGGTATCTGTTAGTTTTTCACCTGGTTGCGGAGCAGCAGTTTTTGGTTTTGCTTTTAATTGTGATTTTTTGGTTAGTCCAATATATTTATAAAACAAATCCATATTCATATTAGCGTTCAAATTATGAGAAATGGCATTTTGAACTGTATTTCCTAAATTGTACGTATTCCCTTCAATAATAATTT
The DNA here is from genome assembly GCA_945860385.1 of Flavobacterium psychrophilum. Taxonomy (GTDB): domain Bacteria; phylum Bacteroidota; class Bacteroidia; order Flavobacteriales; family Flavobacteriaceae; genus Flavobacterium; species Flavobacterium psychrophilum_K. The sequence continues at coordinate 24,599 of CAMAQD010000009.1, read as the reverse complement.
CAGACATGGCGACTGATGCACGCTGCCAACTATAATCACCCGTGTACGAATAATTTGCTTTTATGAAACTAAATACGGGGATTTTATCTAATGGAATTTCATAATTCAACACCAATTGTTGCATGTGTTGATTGGCTTGTCCAACATTCAAATAACTATCCCAAATGGTTAGATCATCGATTGGCACATTATCGGAATTCATATAGTTTTTTACAATATTATTCGAAGATGCAGTATAATTAAATTTCAGGTTTTTGGTCAAATTATAATTAAATCCATAATTATAATTAAACGCATAATTTCTACGGTACAACGGATCTAATCCAATTCCTTGCACATCCACTTGCCTGAATTGCTGGCGGTTGTATTGTCTTAGAATATTAGTATTAAAATTGATATTCGTAGGTAAATAATTGAAATTGAAGTCGCTTAATGCTTTCCAATAGGTGCTTTTTTTTGTGAATTTTGATTTCTTAAATGGCTCGATTGGTTTAGGCTGAAAGCTAAAAGAATAATCCACTGCTGTACTGGATTCCTGATTGGTGTATTGTTCGATTTCATAATCGTGATGTTCTACTTCATTGAAAGACTGAGAAAACGTAAAGTTTTCTACATCATAAATTCGCTGTTTTTGTTCAGCACCTCTATCTTTTCTTACTCCAATAAAATTGATGCTTTTCCTTTTCGTATAATCAATAGCTCTACTTTTGATGTTATCTCTTTCATCGTTATCGGTAGTATTGTCTAATAATTGTTTTAGTTTGATATCGGCATTAAATGGGTCGTATTCTGGAGTAATTGTTTCTTCACCGATAGCGAAATTAAACGGCAGATTGATTTTCCATTTTGGAGGTAATAATTTTCCTAAACTAAAGTTTGTAACAATATTATATTGCTGAGTATCTTCACGGTTTCTATCATTTGGTCCTTGTTCTATACCTCCAAACCCGATAGTGCTTTTTCGACCTGATGCCGAAACATTAGCAAAATCAGCGAAATTGGTGTCAATGTTTAATACGGCTGCCATACCTTTACTATTATCCATATCGGCAACTCGAAGCTCATTAAACCAAACCTCCCCTTTTATATCTTGATGGGGTTCATTGCTTTTTACTCCTAACATTAAAGTTCGAACCATCCCAAAATTAGGATTTCCTCTAATTCCTAATCTTAATTTAGCGTTTCCATCTCTCATATCAGGATCACCTTCAATAGAAATATCATCATCAGGATAATAAATACCGTCCAATACATCTTTGGGTTTTCTAATTTTCATATCCGTAAGCAATGCCAATGACAAATCAATTTCATTATCGGCTGGCCAGACTACTTCTGAACTTAAAGCAGCACAAGTAGACAAACTTGGGTCTGGATTTGGATTATTAGGATCTGGAGGTGGTGGCACAACACCTGATGGAATCGTAACTTTTAACGGTATTTCGATTTGATAAAAATTCTGAGTGAAGTCATTTCCAAAACGGATAAAACCTGTCATTTGATTATCACGAAGAGTAATTTCACCAGGCAAAGATTCTGCGTGTAAAAACATTTTCAATTTTTTGAATTGTCGCATATCAACACTTACGTTTTTAAATACAGCTCTCGAATCTTCTGGTTCTAATCCTTCGCCTGAAACTCTTAGTGACAACGATTGCTCATTTTGATTGATGACTGTATTGCCGCTATACAATTGCTCTTGTTGCACTCCCGGAGGAATAATATAATTTATAGGACATCTATCATTATTTTCCTGAAGATTTACTGCCAATACATCAAGATTAGTTTTGTCATCGGTTGGGTTGGTGTCGTTGGGATCTAATGTGTTTGTATATCTTCTCCAATCGCCTCTGACTAAATCTAAAGCACCAAAACGAACGGTAACTGCATCGCTAAAACCAGTCATAAACATTCTCATAAAACGAATGGATCTAAAATCGGATATATTTCCGATAGTATTTTCTGGCTGGGCAACTGGGATTTTAAACTGAATCCATCTTGCATCAGTCACTTGCCCATTGTCCATTGTAATTTGAGTATTTCTAATGTCGGTGATGTAATTTTGCCCAACTGTCATATTGGATTTCATATCTACACTGTATTCATAATACGCATTGATAGTATTCATCGTATTATCCCTGTTGATGTCTTCTACATCTGGTTCAGCAGTTGCTGCTCTATTGGCATCGTTTATATCAACGGCAGAGTTTCCTTCTACTCCATTATAATCTCTGTATCTGTCAATAATTCCTCCACTAGCATTCAAATAATATTTGTAATCATCTGCTGAAGGATCGGGCTGTGAAGCATAATTGGTGTAAATGGCTGCTTCTTTAGAACCTGGCAAACCGTCTAAACCTAAATCTTGATTGGTTCGGTTGGTGGCATTGACATCAAAGGCATAAATTAAAGATTGAGAGGCCGGAACATCTCCCCAAAGAGGTTGTGGGTTTTCTTTTACTTGATCTGGACCTAATCCGTTTTCATATTGTTTCCTTCCATCTTTCAAAATATCTTCGGAGATTTCCCCTAAATTGAAATAAATTTTTCCCGTGTTGGTAGTTGGAATTTCACCTGCGCCAACATAAGGATCCATAACCCAAAACTGAATATATTCGACATTTCCTTGTTCGAAATTGGTTGAATTTAAAGAACGCATTATCCCTCCAAAATTATCTTTAGGGTTTGTAGCAACATTCAATGCATTATTATACATCCCTCTTTCCGTTGGATAATAAGTCAGGTCTAATGTGTTTACAACTTGTGATTGCCCTTGAACAATATCAGTAAGTGGATATAATTCTTCACTAAAAATCCTTCTGGTGGTATTTAAAGATATATCATCATTTGAAATTCCTGTGGGTTTTGAAGTAAAAAAAACAGGGTCGATGGTGTACCAAGATAATTTAGATCTTTTGAAACCGTAACTCAAATCGTTGGCATTGGCATTAAAATTATAGAGACTTTCTGCATCATTCATAGGAGTTGAGGACAATTTCCAGGCAAATGGAGAACGCATATCAATTGTGGATTGCGAGCCTTCGAAATCATCTACATAAATGGTTGATTCGCCTTCAAAACTATTACCCTTAGGATCATCTGGTTCCAAAAATGCAATTTCTCCTCTTACCGAAAGATTTGAAGGCGCGTCGGTATCCATATTTGGCAATTTGTTTACTAATCGGGTGAAAAACGGAACTTCCGTTGCGTAATTACCGTTAAAACCAAACATACTATTGTTCACGGCTTCTTGCCCAAAACTAGATTTTTGGGTAAATGGTCTTTCGTTTAATTTTAAGAAAGTGGCACCTAATAAAAATTTATCTGAAATTTGATGCTCAACATACACTCCAAAAAAACGTTTGGTTTGTTGACCAAAAATGGAATTGTTTTCTAATGAAACGCTAATTGGCGTGTTCGAAGCCTGCAGCGATGGATCCAAAATTTGAACTCGTCCCAGTTGGTAATTGACACTATAATCGATTCCTTCAACCAAAACTCTTCCGCCTGCGGTCACTACTACAGAACCTCTAGGCACGTTGAATGCTCCAATAGGAATTCCATCACCACCTGTAGATTTGTACTTTCCTCTTAACAGGAATTTGTTTTTGTCGCTGTCTTGCAATGCACCAGCTTGTGTATTAGCATACATACTTCGGAACACATATTTTCTTTGATTGGCGTTATAAGTGTTACTGTCTTTATAATCTTCCCCAGTTCCATTAGACAATTTCGAGAATAACAATTCCCCAAAAGGCTCTTTGGTAGTGAATATGATTCGACCGTTTTGAGTATCAATCGTTAGTCCTTGCATAAAATCGAAGAAACCATCTCCACCATCTTGTGGATCATTGTTAAAATTCAGTTTATCCAAATTAAACACTTTAAGTAATGGTGTACTGGTAACGGTATAAGGTTTAGGAGGAGTTAAATTCGGATTATTTTTATCTGGAAATGGACTTATAACTGGGTCAACTTCTTGAATATAATTTAATGGTGAAGGATCAGTGTAAAGAATATTGAATCTGAAATTTTCTTGTTTCAATTGATAAGCTCCAGGAATTTGATAAATGTTTTTCATCATCAAATTCCAAACTGGATTTTTAACATTGGTCAAATTACTTTTCAACATTTTCAAAACCAAACTTTGCGAAATAATGGCTTGATCGGCAGGTGTTGTTCCTGTTACAACCGTTGCGTCGACCCCGTCATTACCGAATTCCCCCACCTGAAATACCTGGTCTCCAACGGTATATTGATATGCAACAGCAAGAACTTCGTCATTAGCGAGACGTTGTTGCAACGAAATATATCCTAATTGAGGATTGAAGGTGTATTCGTTTGCCGTTAATTTTCTGGCATTTTCCAACTTAGAATAATCGGCTCCTTCATTTACGGTAGCATTAAATCCAGAACCTGAAGTGGCTATTTCACGAATATTTTTGTTCAGCAAACCAGTTCCTGCATCTATTTGAGCAGGATCATAATCGTTGTTAGTATTGTCAGAAGGAGAGTCAATAGGATTGTTGAACATTCCTGTCGACGGATCTAAAACTACTATTTCGCTGTCTTGCAAACCAGATAATTGCGCTTCACCTAAATCTTGAAGTGCAATGATATTTCTAAGATTGTTATTGGTTGTAGTAACTCTGTTTTGTCTATTGGTTACCCAAATTTCCAGCCTTGTAATTTGAACTCTACTATCTATAAAAGGATAGTTTTTTAGAGCTGAATCGTATTTATTTCTAAAATATTGGGAAAGGAAAAAGTGCCTATCATTATCATAATCTAAGGCAAACATATCAAAGTCCTGAATTGTTCCACCACCTTCAGCAATTACGGTTTTGGTCTGTGATTTTTGTTCTGAGAAAACGCCTGTTATACTCGTTTTTCCAAATTGCAGTTTGGTTTTAACCCCGAAAAGACTTTGAGCTCCTTTAATCAAAGAGCTATTCAATGGCATACTTACGTTTCCGACTTCAATTTTTTGAATAATGTCGTCATCCGTTGGCGTATATTCAAGCTTGATTAAGTTTTGAAACGCAAATGTGGACTGCGTATCATAATTGACATTTACATTGAGTCGGGTTCCCACTTTTCCCATTAGACTCATGCTAATTCTTTGATTAAAATCGAAAGCAATTACAGACCTGTTTCTTGGAGAAAAGGCCGGATTATCTTGTTTGGTGTAACGTAAACCAAAATCCATTTCTACGGATCCTGTTGGTTTTATATCGATAGTATTACTTCCGAAAATGGTTTCAAAAAGTCCGGATTTTATATAATAACGTGGCAATAAATCTTTTTTTGCAACATCATTCTCGCCTTTTTTTCCATCAATGGCATCTAATTTATCTTTAAAATAGTTACGCATCGATTCCCTTCTTACTCTGTCTTCATATTCTTTTGGAGATAAAATAGAAGGATAATTTGCAGGAAAATCACCAATGGTTTTAGATAAAATATACATTCCCGTAACAGGGTCGTAGGAATAGGCTTTGATAATACTTTGCGGATCTTTAATGTCTATTTTTCCTGTTGAAAATCCAGGGACAATTGTATCCTGAGTTGCCGGATTTACTTGAGCCTGCGATACAAAACCACAAAATAAAATTATTAAAAACGCACAAATTTTATACACGTTTGGTCCCTTTTTTAAATAATGTAATTTCAACTTTTATAAGTTTTTTAAAGCCTGCTTGATAATGAATTCAACTGAACTGTCTGGAGCATCTTTAATGATTTTTTCTATTACTCGCTCAGATGTTTTCCGAACAAAACCCAAAACCTCCAAAGCAGATAACGCTTCATCTCTATTTGTATTGCTTTGTGACATCGAAACTTCGTCTAAATCATATAGTTTTAGCACTTTCTCTTTTAAATCGAGTATCACTCGTTGTGCAGTTTTACTGCCAATCCCTTTTATAGATTGAATCGTAATCACATCGCCAGAGGCAATTGCATTTGTAATTTGTTTGGGATCTAATGACGATAACATTGTTCTGGCAATGCTTGCGCCAATTCCCGAGACAGACAATAATAATTTGAAAATTTCTCTTTCTGATTTTTCTACAAAACCAAATAAAGTATGGGAGTCTTCTTTGATTTGAAGATGAGTAAACAATTTGATAAAATCAGTAGAAGGAAGTAACGAATAGGTATGCAACGAAATATTGACATCATATCCTACTCCACCACAATCAATTACTACATGAGTTGGCGTTTTTTCTACTAATTTCCCTTGCAAGTGTGCTATCATACAATGCTATAAATGTGTCCAAATATAACAAAACTTATATAAATTTTTGCCTAATTTATATAAGTCCTGCTATTAAGTAAAAAATATATTATTTTTTTGCTTTTTTCTTTTCTAATTCCTGAGCATCAATCACTGCAATTGCGGCCATATTTACCATTTCTTCTACGCTTGCGCCCAATTGAAAGATGTGAACTGGTTTTCCCATTCCTAACATAATTGGTCCAATAGAATCTACTTTGTTTAATTCTTTTAAAAGTTTATAGGTAATATTTGCAGATTCAAGATTTGGAAAAATTAAAGTGTTTACTTTCTTACCGGCTAGTTTGGAAAAAGGAAATTTGGCTTTCAACATTTCAGGATTTAAAGCAAAATCAGCCTGGATTTCTCCGTCAATAATCATTTGAGGATGGTGTTTGTGCAAATATTCTACAGCCTCTCTCACTTTAGTTGCGCTATCGTTTGTTGAAGAACCAAAATTAGAATAAGAAATCATTGCAATTACGGGAGGAATTCCAAATAATTTGGCCACTTTTGAAGTCATTATGGCAATTTTCGCCAATTCTTCTGCCGTTGGGTTAGTATTGATAGCTGTATCAGATAAAAACATTGGCCCACGGCTAGTCATCATCATATTGGTTGTGGCGATAAGTGAAACTCCGGGTGCTTTGTCAATAAGTTGCAACATCGGCTTAACAACTGAAGGATAACTTCTGGAATAACCTGATAACAAAGCGTCTGCTTCACCCTGATTGACCATCATGGCTGCAAAATAATTTCTTTCTCGCATTAAATTCTGTGCATCAAACAATGAGATACCTCTTCTTTGTCTCGATTTCCAGTAAGCTTTTGCAAATTTGTTTCTTCTGGTAACTTCTTCTGGAGTTTTTGGATCAATAATTTGAACATCAGCATCAAAACCAAGTTCATTTTTTAATTCCAAAATGACATCTTTTTTCCCTAATAAAATAGGGAATCCTATTCCTTCTTCATAAACCACTTGAGCAGCTTTGAGCACATCGATGTGATCTGCCTCGGCAAAAACGATTTTTTTAGGGTCAGTTTTGGCTCTATTGATAATCATTCGAACCATTTTATTATCACTTCCCATTCGCTCTAAAAGTTCACTCTCGTATTTTTTCCAATCCTGAATAGGATTCTGAGCCACGCCTGACTCCATTGCAGCCCTTGCTACTGCGGGAGCAACGACGGTTATCAATCGAGGGTCAAAAGGCGATGGAATAATATAATCACGGCCAAAAGTCAATTTTGTTGCTCCATAAGCAATATTTACTTGCTCAGGAACCGTTTCTTTGGCCAAAGCAGCAAGAGCATAAACGGCTGCCATTTTCATTTCTTCATTTATTTTTGAAGCCCGAACATCCAATGCTCCTCTAAAAATATAAGGAAATCCGAGAACGTTATTTACTTGATTAGGATGGTCTGAACGACCTGTCGCCATAATGATGTCTTTTCGGGTAGAAATAGCAAGATTATAGGCGATTTCTGGATTTGGATTTGCCATTGCAAAAACGATTGGATTGTCCGCCATTCCCAATAACATTTTTGGCGTCATAATATCTCCGGAGGACAAACCTAAGAATATATCCGCACCCACTAAAGCTTCTTCTAGGCTCATTGGTTTTTTGTCGGTTGCATATTTCAATTGCAATTCCGACAAGGCAGAGTTGTCTTTTGTTAAAACTCCCTTACTATTAAACATTAGAATATTTTCGACTTTAAGCCCAAGTAAAACATACATATTGGCACAGGCCAAAGCGGCTGAACCAGCTCCAGAAACTACCATTTTTAAATCTTCGGGTTTTTTACCTGCTAATTCTACTGCATTTATCAATGCTGCCGAAGAGATAATGGCTGTTCCATGCTGATCGTCATGCATTACCGGAATATTTAATTCTTCGACCAATCTTCTTTCTATTTCGAAAGATTCTGGCGCTTTTATATCTTCAAGATTGATTCCCCCAAAAGTAGGCGCAATGTTTTTTACGGTTTGGATGAATTCTTCAATATCTTTTGTTCCAACTTCAATATCGAATACATCTATACCTGCAAAGATTTTGAACAACAACCCTTTTCCTTCCATCACAGGTTTTGATGCTTCAGGTCCAATATCTCCAAGTCCTAAAACTGCGGTTCCGTTAGATATTACGGCAACAAGATTACCTTTTGATGTATACTTGTATACGTTATTAATGTCTTTGGCTATTTCTAAACAAGGTTCAGCAACTCCGGGTGAGTAGGCTAAAGAAAGATCTCTTTGGGTTGCATGTTTCTTTGTTGGTACAACCTGAATTTTTCCAGGTGTTGGTTTTGCATGATATAATAATGCTTCTAATCGTTTGCTATTCTTATCCATTGTATTAAATTTAATTCTGACACCCAAAGATAGCAGATTTGAATGAAATAGGACAGTTTTATAGACTTCATTTTCATACAAAAACACATACTTCTGTTAAAAAAAAATAGCTGCAAAATCTGCAGCTATTTCAACTATTCCTTGATAATAATCTATGATTTTCCGCTAATATAGGAATCTAAATAATTTATCGTTTCTTTTTGCAAATCTATTATGGATTTCACAACATCTCCGATAGAAATAATTCCGATAATGGTTTGATTTTCTAAAACTGGTAAGTGCCTGATTTTTTTGGTGTACATTAATTCCATGCAATAATCCAAATCATCACTAGGTTTTACAGTTATAACATTGCTTGCCATGATTTCGTGTACCAATGTTTCCTTAGATGATTTATCTTTCAAAGCAATTTTTCGAGCATAATCTCTTTCAGACAAGATTCCTTTCAACAGATTGTCTTCTACTACTAAAATAGCTCCAATATTTTTCTCGCTCATACTTACCAATGCATCATATACTGTGATTGAAGGCAGTACCGAATACACTTCTTTTCCTTTTACTGCTAATATTTGATTTACTGTCATAATAGAATAAATTAATTTGATTATAAAATTAAGGAAAAAAATTAATTTAACAACATCCTTCTAAAATATTTAAAATAAAACTATTGCCATTTAGAAATCAAAGATTTTACAAAATGGGGCACAAAAAGTAATTAGAAGAAAAAACAATTATAATTACTCTTTCAAAAATGTTATATTTTTCGTCATCCCAGCATATTTTGCCCTTTTAAGCGGTGAGTTTTTGAAGACAGCATTAAAAGTTTCCTCGGTCAATTCTGTCCAATGTTTTTTAGACATTGATAGTGCTTCGGGATTGGGATTGAAAAGAGGTTCCTTATGCGGTTTCGAAAATCGATTCCATGGACAAACGTCTTGACAAACATCACAACCAAAAACCCAATCATCAAACTTACCTTTCATCTCTGGAGGAATGTTTTCCTTGAGTTCGATGGTGAAGTAGGAAATACATTTACTGCCGTCAACCACATAAGGAGCAACGATGGCTTCTGTGGGACACGAATCTATGCAAGCAGTACAAGAACCACAATGATCAGTTGTTGCGTAGTCATATTCTAAATCTAAATCGATTATCAATTCTGCGATGAAATAAAAAGACCCTACTTTTTGGGTCAATAGATTGCTGTTTTTACCAATCCACCCTAAACCACTTTTGGCCGCCCAAGCTTTGTCTAAAACTGGAGCAGAATCTACAAAAGTTCTTCCTGAAACTTCCCCGATATTGGATTGAATGGAGAACAGCAATTCTTTGAGTTTTTCCTTGATGACAAAATGATAATCTTGTCCGTAAGCGTATTTTGAAATTTTATAGGAATCTTGATTTTGAAATTCAGAAGGATAATAATTTAACAAGAGGGAAACAACACTTTTGGCATCATCAACAAGCAAAGTTGGGTTTAAACGTTTGTCAAAATTATTTTCCATGTAGGACATTTGACCGTTCATTTGGTTCTTTAACCAATGTTCCAATCGAGGAGCTTCTTCTTCCAAAAACCCTGCTTTGGATATGCCACAAGACAAAAACCCGAGGCGCTTGGCTTCGGATTTTATGAAAATTGAATATTTTTCTTTATTATTTATCAACTAAAAGATTAAAAAAGACCTCCCTGAATATTCGTTTTTACTTTTCCAAGATGCTTATATGCTTTCTCTGTGACCTCTCGACCTCTTGGTGTTCGCATAATGAATCCTTCCTGAATTAGAAACGGTTCATAAACTTCTTCGATAGTTTCACTACTTTCGGATACGGCTGTCGCCAAAGTGGACAAACCAACCGGACCGCCTTTGAATTTATCGATGATAGTGTTCAGGATTTTATTGTCCATTTCGTCCAAACCGTGCGCATCAACATTTAATGCTTTTAATGCGTAACGAGCAATCTCGATGTCGATGGTTCCGTTTCCTTTTATTTGTGCAAAGTCACGAACCCGTCGCAATAACGCATTGGCAATACGCGGCGTTCCTCTACTTCGACCCGCAATTTCGATTGCAGCTTCCATAGAAATGGGCATTTTGAGAATTGTGGAACTTCGTTCGACAATTGTAGTTAAAAGTTCGGTGGTGTAATATTGTAGTCTTGAGGAAATTCCGAAACGTGCACGCATTGGAGCTGTCAACAAACCGGAACGTGTCGTAGCACCTATTAATGTGAATGGATTTAGATTTATTTGGACAGTTCGAGCATTAGGTCCAGATTCAATCATAATATCGATTTTGAAATCTTCCATCGCAGAATACAAATATTCTTCAACAATCGGGCTCAAACGATGAATTTCGTCAATAAACAAGACGTCTCTTTCTTCGAGATTGGTCAACAGACCTGCTAAATCTCCCGGCTTGTCTAAAACAGGTCCTGAAGTGATTTTAATGCCCACTTGCAGTTCATTAGCTAAGATATTTGCCAATGTAGTTTTTCCTAATCCCGGTGGTCCGTGAAAAAGGGTGTGATCAAGTGCTTCATTTCGTTGGTTGGCTGCCTGAACAAAAACTTTCAAGTTTTCTAATATTTGTTCTTGTCCTGCAAAATCATCAAAAGAAAGCGGTCTCAATTTTTTTTCGAGATCAAGTTCCTCTGGATTATAACCGTCGTTGGTTGGGTCTAAATTTTCATTCATTCTACAAATATAACAAAGTTAGGAACAATTAAAAATGCCTTTCGAGTAGAAAGGCATTCTAAATTTTAGATTGATAATACTTCTATTTTACATATTGGCTATGACTTCCAACTGTATCTATTTGATAATGGAAGTCAAGGGACAAAAGACCAGCATCTTCTTGAAATGTGTCAGCAGGATTTCCTGAATTTCTCCACAATCGACATATTAAAATACTTGACACTTTTTTACCAGTACCAACTAAACCAACATTCCCTGAAGTCAAAGATGTAATTTGATGAGTTCTCTCTGTAAAAGGCCCCGTTGCAACAACAGTGCTGGTTGTAGTAGCAGGAAAAGCTAAAGGGGTTGTTGCATCATAATTTACCCAAGTATAATCAAGGTTCCACTCAATATTTCCAGCTTTAGTAGCTTTTGGTGTCCAATGTAAATGAGGAAAAATATCAGTCCCTTCTTTGTAGCTATGAGGTAATTGAGCTTGAAAAGTCAATGTTTCTAAGCCTGCGGCATCTCTAAAATACCAGATTTGACCACCACTGACCTCACCTGGCATATATGCAAGGGCAGCAGAACTAGAACCAGCATCTACAGACACTCTTAAATCATCCCAAACTGTTGCATTACCCTCAAAAAGTAATGAACCATCCGCTTCAATTTTTGTATCATTTCCACCTGAAATATCACCTATTTTTGTGATTCCACTACTGGCAATATTTATTCTTGAAGTATTATTGGTTTTTAAAACCAAATCTTTTGCATCATTCGTTCCAACAAAGTTTGATGAAGCATTTGTTCCTGTATTTCCGTTTATACTCCAAGAAGATGAAGAGTTAGAATTAATTGTTGCTTTCCATTCAGAACCATTACTAAAAACCGAAACAGCATCACTCGGATTTAATAAAATTAAATTTGTAACACCATCAATTGTTCCTGCAATTGTGATATTAGCAGTACTTGTAGCATTTCGTTTTATAGTATAAACACGACCTGAACAGCTTGAAGCTGTAGGAAGTGTAACGGTGATGGCCGTCGAGCCATTATTACAAATAATAACGCTACCGTGAGTATCATCTAATGTTGTAGAGATAGATATTGTGCTTACTTTTTGTCCAAAAGTACCATTAACTTCAAAAGTAGATTTAGGTTCTGTGGTACCAATTCCGACTTGAGCAGTCATAGAAAAACCGAAGAGAAAACTAAAGCATAAAAACACCAATGAGGAATTTTTATAGTTTTTGGTAAAAATTTGCATAGTCGTAGATTTAAATATTAAAATTTGGGGTAGATTAAATATACAACTAATTTACGAAATTTAAGAAAACAACATATGATATATATCATATTTAGAATGAAATTCATTTAAAACAATCTCAATTAAAGGCACTTACGAATCTTTTATAGGAAAAATGACATAGGTAGAACTTTAGACAATTTAAAAAGAGTATAGCACCTTAAAGCCCAAAGTCATATTTATGTAAAATAGGAAAAAAAGACTTCTCCTTTGTCAAAAATAATTTTACTACAACAAGAAGTAGATTAATAAAAAAATGCCTTTCTAAACGAAAGGCATTTTAAATATGTTAGAAAACGATTAATGATGAAGGACTTCTTCACCTTCTTTCATTGGCACATTTTGTGGAACAAAATCCTCCTCGTGGGCTGGATTACTGTAATCATAAGGCCAACGATGAACTTCTGGAATTTCTCCTGGCCAGTTTCCGTGCATATGCTCTACAGGAGTTGTCCACTCTAAAGTATTTGATCTCCAAGGGTTTTGAACTGCTTTTTTACCGTAGAAAATGCTACTAAAGAAATTATACAAAAATACTAATTGGAATATTCCACCAATTAAAGCAAAAGTAGTTATAAGAACATTCACATTTTGTAAATCGTCGAATAATGGGAAATTAGTGTTGGTGTAATAACGTCTTGGCAAACCAGCAAGTCCGATAAAGTGCATTGGAAAAAATACTCCATAAGCACAAACAGCAGTTACCCAAAAGTGAACATATCCTAAATTTTTATTTAACATTCTTCCAAACATTTTTGGATACCAATGATAAATTCCGGCAAACATTCCATAAAGAGCCGATATACCCATAACCAAATGGAAGTGTGCCACAACGAAATAAGTGTCGTGAACGTTAATATCTAAGGTACTGTCTCCAAGAATAATTCCTGTCAAACCACCCGTTATAAATGTTGAAACTAAACCAATGGAGAACAACATAGCAGGATTCAATTGCAAATTCCCTTTCCACAGCGTTGTGATGTAATTAAATGCTTTAACAGCAGATGGAATCGCAATCAACAAAGTAGTAAACGTAAATACTGAACCTAAGAATGGATTCATTCCCGACACAAACATGTGGTGACCCCAAACGATGGTAGATAAAAATGCGATTGCCAAAATAGACATAATCATTGCTCTGTATCCAAAAATTGGCTTACGAGAGTTGGTTGCAATAATCTCTGATGTGATACCTAATGCAGGTAAAATAATAATATAAACCTCAGGATGTCCCAAAAACCAGAATAAATGTTCAAACAATACTGGCGAACCACCTTGATAATGCAATACTTCTCCAGCAATATAGATATCTGATAAAAAGAATGAAGTTCCAAAACTTCTATCAAAAATCAATAATAAAGCTGCAGAAAGAAGGACTGGAAAGGATATAACTCCGATAATTGCCGTTACAAAGAAAGCCCAAATCGTAAGTGGCAATCTTGTCATCGACATTCCTTTTGTTCTTAGATTGATCACAGTTACAATATAGTTTAAAGACCCCATCAATGAAGCCGCAATAAATATTGCCATAGAAACCAACCAAAGTGTCATTCCAGTTCCAGAACCGGGTATAGCTTGTGGCAAAGCACTCAAAGGAGGATAAATTGTCCAACCTGCGGAAGCTGGTCCTGCCTCAACAAATAGAGAACTAAGCATAATTGCACTTGACAAAAAGAATAACCAATAGGAAATCATATTCAAAAATCCAGAGGCCATATCCCGAGCACCAATTTGAAGCGGAATCAACAGATTACTAAAAGTTCCGCTTAATCCAGCTGTTAGCACAAAGAAAACCATAATTGTTCCGTGAATAGTAACCAAGGCCAAATAAATATCATTAGCCATTACTCCATTTGGAGCAAATTTATCACCTAATAAAACATTGAAAATTTTAAAGGACTCTTCTGGCCAAGCCAATTGCATTCTGAAAAGCATTGACATCAATACACCTATGACTCCCATTACAATTCCTGTGATAAGGTATTGTTTAGCAATCATTTTATGATCTATACTAAAAATATATTTAGTAATAAAAGTGTCTTTATGGTGGTGTTCGTGTTCGTGTGTATGTTCGTGAACTTCTGCTGACATATCTGTTTACTTTAAATTTTTTCTTGATTAGTTATTTCATTGCCATTTTAGCAATAGCTGCAGTGTCTTTGGCTTTTGTAGAATCTGTACCTACTCCACCATCGACTGGTTTTGGAGCATTAGCCGTTTTTACTTCTTGAACCAAAGTAGGCTTATCACTCAACCACTTCTTAAAATCTTCAGGAGTATCCACAATCACTTTCATTTGCATATTGTAATGTGATGCACCACAAATTTTATTGCAAAGTAAAAGAAAATCAAAAGAATAAGGATCAAGAGCGGCTAGACCTTTAGCCACAAGTTCTTTGCTTTTGGCCTCACGTAAAGCATTAATATTTTTTACTTTTTCTACCATAAAAGGCATTGCTCTATATTCATCGGAAGTGTAAATAGGTTCAAAAGCAAACTCTGTTACCATTCCTGGCACACAGTTCATCTGAGCTCTAAAATGTGGAAAATAAGCAGAGTGTAAAACGTCTTGAGAACGAATCTTGAAATGTATCTTTTTACCTTTTGGAAGATGAAGTTCTTTTACGACAATATCATCCTGAGCATTTGGATCTGATAAATCAACTCCTAATGTATTTACACCTTCTATCAATCTTACATTCGCTTTCCCCAACACGTTGTCTGTACCTGAATATCTTGCAGTCCAATTGAATTGTTGAGCATACAATTCGATTTCGATAGTTTCTTCATTTTCATCAACAAACATAATATCAACCCAAGCATACAAACCATACCCAATTAAAAGCGCTAAAACAACAGCAGGAATACCACTCCAAATCACTTCTAGCTTATTACTATCTGCAAAAAACAAGGCTTTATTTTCTTTTTTACCTCTGTATTTGAACGAAAAATAATGAACCAATACCTGAGTTATCGCTTGGACTAAAAAGATAAGCACCCATGTGATGTTCATCAAATTATCTACAGTTTCACCATGTTTCGAAGCTGGAGTATGCAGCACTAAAGGACCCCATTTAATCAATCCATAGATTGAAAAAATATAGATGAATGCTAAGAATCCAAACATCAAATAGCCTTGCGTGTTATTATCACCATCATTAGCCACCTGCGAATCATCTATATCACCCACCTGAGTCAAATCAAATATCTTAGTCAATTGCCACAATGCAATAGATAACAGGACCAAAACTAAAATTACCAACAAAATCTCCATATATAAATTACTTTTTAATATTAACACCCGAAAATAATAATAAAAAAACAACATTTAAAAAATGACAAATGTCATATTTTCGCCAAAAATAACAAATTTAAATACACTTAGCAAAACAAAATGAATTTATTGGTAAAAAATAAATCAGCATTCTGGACTGGTAAAATGTAACTAAAACAAATTAAAAATTATTAATCTAAATAACTCAAAATATATTCATTGAATTAACAAAAAGAATAATGCAAAATAAGTCAAACTCTCAACTTCAATTTACTTCTCTTTTTAAAAAATATTATTCTTAATAAAAAAAAGGCTGATTCAATAAAAGTGAAACAGCCTTTAAATTATAAACTATTTGAATTCTAGTAATGAAAATGCTTACTTTCTTCAATAAATGGATTCCTTTTTGGCAACAACGGTACTTTAGTTAATGCTGAAAAAACAACATAAATAAATAAGCCCAAAAAGAACAAGACAGATCCAATTTCTGAAACTCCAATAAACCATTGGTCACCTACAGTTCCAGGCATAATCATATTGAAAAAATCTATATAATGCCCTAATAATATAACAGTCCCAGCCATTACAAGTACCCAAGAAATCCTTTTGAAATCAGTATTAATCAATATTAATAATGGAAAAACAAAATTCATAACTACAGCTCCAAAGAACGGTAGATTATACAATTCTATTCTGGTAATAAAGTAGGTGATTTCTTCTGGAATGTTAGCATACCAAATTAGCATAAATTGTGAAAACCATAAATAAGTCCAAAACACACTAAAACCAAACATAAATTTTGCTAAATCATGAATGTGACTTGTGTTCACGTGCTCCAAATATCCTTTTGATTTTAAATAAAGGGTAACCAAACAAATTGTTGTTACTGCACTTACTATAAAACTTGCGAAAACATACCATCCAAATAAAGTACTAAACCAATGCGGATCTACAGACATAATCCAGTCCCACGACATAATAGATTCAGTTACAATAAAAAATACTAAAAATCCAGCTGACATTTTGAAGTTTTTTTTGTAAAAACTATCATCAATTGCTTCATCTTGAGCCAAACAATTTTTTCTTGAATAATACCTATAAAGATTCCAACCTATCAGGAAAATAGAAGCTCTAATAATCCAAAACGGGAAATTTAAATACCCTGATTTATTGGCAATCAATTTGTCATGTGCAACTACTTCGGGATCTAGCCAAACAAATAAATGATTGAAATGCAATCCACAAAGAATTAAAATCACGAAGAAAACTACTGAACCAACAGGTAAATAAGCTGTTATTCCTTGCATTACTCTAAACAATACCGGAGACCACCCTGCTTGAGCCACTTGTTGAATGGCATAAAAAGCCAAAACCCCGAGAGAAACCAGCAAAAAGAAAATACAGGCAACATATAACGCAGCCCAAGGTTTATTTTGTAATTGATGCAAAACATGCTCTAAATGCTCCTTGTGTTCAGCATCAGCAGATGCTACTTTATGATCTCCTGCTTCAACTTTGTGCGCTCCAGCAACTGCATGTTCTTCGGTCGCGTTTGAAACTTCATGACTTCCGTGAGCGTCAGCAGCAAGAATTGCTTCTACTGCTTGAATATCTTTAGGTGCAGAATAAAAACCATATCCAATTCCTAAAAGTCCTGCAACCATTAGTATGAGAGAAAATGTTTTTAATTTACTTGAAAATGTGTACATATCTTTTACGATGAGTTTGTTTTATAATTTACTTTTTAGCTCCATCACATACGCTGCAACCATCCAACGTTCTTTTTTACTCAATTGATTGGCGTGTGAACCCATTAAATTAAGACCATACGTTCCAACATGAAAAATACTGCCTTCGTTTATTACTCTATCTTTATAACTAGGAACACCTAAAAATTTTCCTTGTGTAACCAATTTTCCTTGCCCATTTCCAGCTACTCCGTGGCAAATGGCACAATAAATCTCGAAAAGACCTTTTGCTTTTTCCATATCTTTTGCAGATAATGTCCCTAATGGAGATTTAATATTCGCTGCTTTTACAGCAATCAAAGCCTCAGGAGTATCTGGATACTCATACACTTCAAAACCTCTATTTATGCTACCTTCCGCTGGAAGTTGTCCTTCTTTTCCACCCTTGAAAACATCTGCTTGAGAGTAAGTATTATAACTTACCGGCTCATACATATTTGGCATGTATTGATAGTTTGGTTTCAAATCATCTTTACAAGACGAAACCAAAATAGTAATACCTACTAAAAGTGCTATTTTATATATGCTTTTCATATCCACTATTAATGCTTATCTATTACTTTAACTTCTACTGCTCCTGTATTTTCAAAAAAAGAAACTAATTCCTTTTCGTTATCGTTTACTGCAACTTCCATCAAGAAATGGTCATCTGTAGTACGAACATCTGGATTTTCGGCTTCTTTGAATGGCCACAATCTACTTCTCATATAAAAAGTAATTACCATTAAGTGAGCTGCAAAAAATACAGTTTCTTCAAACATAATTGGCACGAAAGCCGGCATGTTTTCAATATAACTGAAACTTGGTTTACCACCAATATCTTGCGGCCAATCTTGAATCATTATATAATTCATCATCCAAGTTCCAAATGAAATTCCAATACAACCATATATAAAAGCGCAAATAGCTAATCTTGTTGGTGCTAATCCCATTGCTTTATCCAATCCGTGAACCGGAAATGGAGTAAAAACTTCTTCAATATGATGATGAGCTGCCCGCGTTTTTTTTACGGCATCCATCAATATATCATCGTCATTATAAATGGCGTGTATTACTTTATTACTCATGGTGTGAATCTTTATTTGCTGCTCTCGCTTTTATAAAATTATCTCCAGTTCCTTTCAAAATTGTTTTTACCTCTGCCTGAGCAATCACAGGGAATGTTCTGGCGTACAATAAAAATAATACAAAGAAGAAACCTATTGTTCCAATGAAAATTCCAATATCAACAAATGTTGGTGAAAACATAGTCCAAGATGACGGAAGGTAATCTCTGTGCAACGAAGTTACGATAATTACAAACCTTTCGAACCACATTCCAATATTTACAACAATAGAAATGATGAAAGAGAACATAATACTTGTTCGTAATTTTTTGAACCACATAAATTGTGGAGAAAATACGTTGCAAGTCATCATTGACCAATAAGCCCACCAGTAAGGCCCAGTCGCTCTGTTTAAGAATGCATATTGTTCGTATTCAACACCTGAATACCAAGCAACAAATAATTCTGTAATATAAGCAACCCCGACAATCGAACCTGTAATCATAATTACAATATTCATTAATTCGATATGCTGAATGGTAATGTAAGATTCAAGATTGGATACTTTTCTCATAATAATAAGCAAAGTGTTTACCATTGCAAATCCTGAGAAAACCGCCCCAGCCACAAAGTATGGTGGGAAAATTGTAGTATGCCATCCTGGAATCACCGAAGTAGCAAAGTCCATAGATACAATCGTGTGTACCGAAAGTACCAAAGGTGTAGCTAAACCTGCAAGAACTAAAGAAACTTCCTCAAAACGTTGCCAGTCTTTTGCTCTTCCGCTCCATCCAAAACTCAAAATAGAATATATTCTTTTGTTAAAAGGTGTAATTGCTCTGTCTCTAAGCATTGCAAAATCGGGCAACAATCCTGTCCACCAAAAAACCAATGATACAGAAAGATAGGTAGAAATTGCAAATACGTCCCAAAGCAATGGCGAGTTAAAGTTTACCCAAAGTGAACCAAATTGATTCGGAATTGGTAAAACCCAATAGGCTAACCAAGGACGACCCATGTGAATGATTGGAAATAAACCCGCTTGAATTACAGAGAAAATAGTCATTGCTTCCGCAGAACGGTTTATAGCCATTCTCCATCGTTGACGGAATAATAAAAGTACCGCTGAAATCAAGGTTCCTGCGTGACCAATACCAACCCACCAAACGAAGTTAGTAATATCCCAAGCCCAACCAACTGTTTTATTTAATCCCCAAGTACCAATACCAGTTGAAACAGTGTAAACGATACAGCCTAATCCCCAAAGGAAGGCTATTAATGCGATTGAAAATACAATCCACCATTGTTTGTTGGCTTTCCCTTCAACAGGTGCAGCAACATCTACTGTTACATCGTGATAAGATTTATCACCTATGATTAAAGGTTTTCTAATGGGTGCGTCGTATATATGAGACATAATCCTTTAAATTGATTTTTAAATTATCTTTTAAGTATTTCTAACTTTAACGTGGTAAATCACATTAGGTTTTGTTCCAACATGTTCTAACAAATGATACATTCTTTCGTCTTCTACCAACTTGGCAACTTGACTTTGATTGTCATTAATATCTCCAAAAACCATCGCTCCAGTTGTACAAGCACTTGAACAAGCTGTTTGGAATTCTCCATCAACAATTTCTCTTCCTTCGTTTTTGGCTGCTAAAATTGTGGCTTGTGTTTTTTGAATACACATAGAACATTTTTCCATGACACCACGAGAACGTACACTAACATCTGGATTCAATACCATACGACCTAAATCGTCATTCATATGGAAATCAAATTCGCTGTTTTTGTTGTACAAGAACCAGTTGAAACGACGTACTTTATATGGACAGTTATTAGCACAATAACGAGTACCAACACATCTATTATATGCCATGTGGTTTTGACCTTGACGACTGTGTGAAGTTGCTGCAACAGGACAAACAGTTTCACAAGGTGCGTGATTACAATGTTGACACATTACTGGTTGGAAGGCCACTTGTGGGTTTTCCGATGCATTTTCCATTTCGTTAAAAGTGGAAAGTGAACTAGACAAACCTGCAATATTTTCTTTTCTTTCGTTGTCTCCGGCAAAAGTCTCTTCAGAAGAATAATATCTGTCAATACGCAACCAGTGCATATCGCGACTTCTTCGTATTTCTTCTTTCCCAACCACAGGAACATTGTTTTCGGCGTGGCAAGCAATAACACACGATCCACAGCCTGTACAAGCATTCAAATCGACTGAAAGATTAAAATGATGCCCAACTGAACGATCAAATGATGCCCATAAGTCAACTGATGTTGCTTTAACTTCTTTATGATCTAATGAAACCATCGGTTGTGGGTTCCAAAATTCTGCATCTTCTGTATTGAATATTTTTAAAGTCGTTTCTTTTATGATATCGCCTCTTCCCATCAACGTTTTCTGACCTTGAACACAAGCAAATTCGTGAACTCCGTCGGCTTTTGTCAATGAAATAGATTGTACATTATCGAAACCCTTGTATAATGAGTAGGCATTTACACCTACTTGCATTTCTTCTTTTAAAGCAGCAATTTTGCCATAACCAAAAGCCAAACCAACAGTACCAACTGCTTGTCCTGGCTGAACAATTACTGGAATATTTTCTAAAGTAGTTCCGTCAGCCGTTTTGATAGTAGCATAACTTCCATTCAATCCACCATCGGCAACGATTTCATTAGACATTTCCAATTTCTTAGCATCGGCAGCCGAAACAGTAACATAATTATCCCAAGAAACTCTTGTAATTGGATCTGGAAATTCTTGCAACCAAGGGTTGTTAGCTTGCTGACCGTCTCCTAAACCAGTTTTAGTGTATAAAACCAATTCAAAACCTTGTGCTGCTTTTGATTGTGCCAAAGCACTTGCAGCACCACTGTAATCAGCTGTACCTCCTGCAGTTGTTGGTATTGTACCAACAAAGATTCCATCGTGTAAAACTTGATTCCAAGTTGAACCTGAAATTATCGAGGCTGATGTTGCTTTTAAATAATTGTAATAAGTACCAGGAGTACCATTCAAAGACAATAAAACCTCTTGAAATTGTTTGGTATCGAATAAAGGACGAATCGTTGGTTGAGTCAGACTATAAGTTCCTTTTGTGATGCTAACATCTCCCCAAGATTCTAAATAATGAGGCGCCGCAGCAGCAATCGTAGAAATTGAAGCCGTTTCATCTTCTTTCAAAGAGAAGCAAGCCGAAAGACTTACTTTTTTCAATCCATCAACAAAATCTTTTGAATTTGGTAAAGAATAAACCGGATTCACTCCACTCATTATCAAAGTATGAACGCTTCCTGCCTTCATATCATTAACTAATTGAGCCACTTTTTCGTTAGATCCTTTTCTGATCTGTCTTGTTCCAACAGTTGAAAAAGATTCGCTTTTCAACACTTGATTGATGGCTAAAACCAACAATTGTGCATTTTTATCTTGAATACCTGAAACCAAAACACCTTTGCTTCCCGATTTACCCAATTCTTGAGCAATTTTTGAAACTTCAGCTTTTAGTTTTGCATCCAATGTTACTGGAATTGACGCTCCAGCGACCATATTGTATATCAATACTAATGCTTGCTTTTGATTTGCAGTTGACATCGCAACACGTTTATCGGCAGCAGCACCAGACAATGTCATATTAGATTCCAATTGGAAATGACGAGATATTTTTTGATTTCCTTTTGGTCCTTGAGGAATTCTTCCTTTGGCATAACTTGAACCATAATTTCCACCTTGCCAATCTCCTAAGAAATCTGCACCTACAGAAACAATTACCGAAGCTTTAGAAAAGTCATAATCAACCAAAGCTCTTTCGCCATAAACAGTTTCGAATGCGTCTAAAGTTTCTGATTCAGAAACAGCATCATAGATAACGTGTTTTGCATTTGGATTTTTACCAAGAAATTCGGCAATCAACTTTTCAGTCGATGGACTTGCCAATGTATTGGTCAACAGAACTACTTGTCCTCCTTTTGACTCAGCATCAGCCAAACTTGATTTTAGTTTTGAATCCACATCAACCCAAGTGGCAGCTTTACCAGCAATTTTTGGTTCTTTCAAACGCATACTATCATATAATGACAATACCGATGCGTGGATTCTGGCGTTGGCGGCAAATTTTGCACCTGCCATTGTATTATTGTCTATTTTGATAGGACGCCCCTCACGAGTTTTGACTAAAAGATTAGCAAAATCGAAACCATCAAAAACTGTAGTTGCATAATAATCAGCAATTCCAGGGATAATTTGTTCTGGCTGAACTACGTAAGGTATTGACATGTGAACAGGACCTTCGCAAGCTGCAAGTGTGGCGGCCGCTGTAGTAAATCCAACGTACTTTAAAAAATCACGACGTGTTGTGGTTGATGATGACAATGAGCCAGCGTTTCCTAAAAATTCATCAGTAGGAATTTCTTCAACAAATTCGTTATTTTTAAGCGCCTCAACAATAGAACTATTTCCGTCTAGTTCTTCAACACTTTTCCAGTATTTTTTGTTTGATGACATATTCTATATAAATATTAGCTTCTTAATTAATTTCTTAATAGTGACATTTACCACATTCCAAACCGCCCATTTGCGCTGCAGTCAATTTGTCTACACCGTACTTTTTGGAAAGTTGTTCGTGAATTTTAGTGTAATAATCGTTTCCTTCCATTTTAACGTCTGTTTTTCTGTGACAATCGATACACCATCCCATAGTAAGTGGCGAAAATTGCTTCATTACCTCATACGTTTCGACTGGTCCGTGACAGGTTTGACAGGCTACACCAGCAACCGTTACGTGTTGTGAGTGGTTAAAATATACGAAATCTGGTAAATTGTGTATGCGAACCCATTTAACTGGCTCTGTTTTACCTGTATAAGACTGGGTAGTTTGATCCCATCCTACTGCTTTGTATAATTTTTGTATTTCCCCATCATAAAAAGCTTTAGAGTGATCTGCCGTAGCCGTTGTGTCTGATACTTCAGCTATATTTTTGTGACAGTTCATACACACATTTAAAGAAGGAATATTTGAATGTTTACCTACTCGTGCAGCGGAGTGACAATAATTACAATTAATCCCATTGCTTCCGGCATGTATTCTGTGCGAATAATGAATAGGCTGGATAGGCTCATAATCTTGATCAACACCCACCTGCATTAAATAACCATAAACAAAATACCCACTTGCCAACAATAAAAATATAGAGGTAACCAACACTAAAAATTGATTTTTTACAAATGCTTTCCATATTGGAGTTGTTGCTTCTTTTGGAGCTACAACTATTCCGTTTGCCGCAGCCACTTTTCTTAAAACCTTATTGACCAAAAATAACATAACAATAAGTATCACCAACACTAGTGCCAAAGCACCAAGTATAAGCGTGTTCGAAATGTCACTTTCTGAAGATGCAGCGCCTGGTACGGCAACAACACCTGCAGCAGCTGGAGCTTCCGCTTTTGGCTCAGAAGTATAAGCAATAATATTATCAATATCGGCTTCTGATAATTGTGGGAAAGCGGTCATTACCGACTGGTTGTTTTCAGCAAACAATTTTACCGCAGCAGCATCGCCTGACTTAATCATTTCTGAACTGTTGTGTATCCATTTGTAAAGCCAAGCTTTATCATGTTTTGAAGCAATACCTCTCAACATAGGACCTGTTGCTTTTGCGTCTAATTTATGACACGCTGCGCAATTTGCATTAAAAAGTTCTTTCCCTATTACTGGGTCCCCACCTTGGGTAGTTGCTGGAGCTGCAGTTGCTGCGGCAGCAGCCGGAGTTGCATCTTGTGCAAATGAAGTTAAGGACAAACTTAGCACTAGAGCCAAGCTCAAATATAATTTCCTTGAAATCGAATTATGGTTACCCACCTTTTTCATATGATATAGTGATTATCTACTAAAATTGGGATCGTT